>NZ_MDAG01000009.1:0-28266 GCF_002876705.1 Enterovibrio norvegicus
ACGTCAGAAATCGATAGCGTGCCAGAGACACTGGTTTCTGGTGTGTCCGCGCCTAAATCAATGCCGCCCGAGGTCACGCCCGTGACCACAGAGGCATCATCGCTGCCTGTTACCGTCACTGTAATTTGGTGCTCAGAGCCATCCGATGCAGTCACTGTGATGGTGTCTGTCGCAGCATCGCCATCACCCAGAGACTGTGCATTGTCAGGGTTAACCGTGTAGGTCCATTCGCCGTCCGTCAGCGTTAGGCTGCCGTATTCGCCTTCGACTGTGCCGTTTTCAAGGGTTGGTTGTACCGCCGCATCGGGGTCGCTGATGTTGATAGAGCCAGAGACTGATGCATCGCCGCCTTCAGCAACAGACGCGCTCAAGTCGCCCGTGACAACTGCGGCATCATCAGTGCCCTCAACCGTCACTGTGATTTGATGGGTGGATCCATCAGATGCCGTTAAGGTGAAGGTGTCGTTTGCCGATTCCCCGTCTGGCAGGGTTTGTGCACTGTCAGGGTCAACCGTGTACGTCCACTCACCGTCAGTGAGTGTAAGGCTACCGTATTCACCTTCAATCGTGGTGTTACTGATGGTTGGGTTTTCACCGTTATCTACATCACTGATGCTGATAGAGCCCGACACTGTGGTGCCTTGGTCCGTGGTGTTGCCCGTCGTATCGCCCGTCACTACAGCGGCATCATCCGTGCCTGTAATGGTGATGACAATATCTTGAGTAGTACCATCGGAGGCTGTCACCGTGATGGTATCCGTCGCGGTATCGCCGTCAGCCAGCGATTGGATCGACGCGCTGTCAGCGGTGTACGTCCATGCGCCGTCAACCAAGGTCAACGAACCGTACTCACCCGCCAAGGTGCCATTCGGAATGGTTGGTGTATCGCCGGTGTCTGCATCGGTGATCGTGATGGTGCCAGAGGCTGTTTGTGCGCCGGCATCTTCGGTAATGCTTGCTGTGCTATCACCCGTGATAACCGCCGCATCATCTGCGCCCGTGACATCGACGGTAATTTGTTGCACCGTGCCGTCCGACGCCGTCAGGGTGAACACTTCTTGCTCGGTTTGGTCATCGTTTAATGATTCTGCTTTAGACGGATCGACCGTGTAGGTCCAGTTACCGTCAGTGAGTGTGAAGGTACCGTAATCACCGTCGATAGAGACATTGTCAAAGCTTGGTGTGTCGCCGTCATCCACGTCAGAAATCGATAGCGTACCAGAGACACTGGTTTCTGGTGTATCCGCACCCAAATCAATGCCGCCGGAGGTCACACCCGTGACCACAGAGGCATCATCGCTGCCTGTTACCGTCACTGTAATTTGGTGCTCAGAGCCATCCGATGCAGTCACTGTGATGGTGTCTGTCGCAGCATCACCATCACCCAGAGACTGTGCATTGTCAGGGTTAACCGTGTACGTCCATTCGCCGTCCGTCAGTGTCAGGCTACCGTATTCACCTTCCACCGTGCCGTTTTCAAGGGTCGGTTGTACCGCCGCATCGGGGTCGCTGATGTTGATAGAGCCAGAGACAGATGCATCGCCGCCTTCAGCAACAGACGCGCTCAAGTCGCCCGTGACAACTGCGGCATCATCGGTGCCTTCAACCGTCACCGTGATTTGATGGGTGGAGCCATCAGACGCCGTTAAGGTGAAGGTGTCGTTTGCCGATTCCCCGTCTGGCAGGGTTTGTGCGTTCTCGGCGTTAACCGTGTACGTCCACTCGCCGTCAGTCAGTGTGAGGCTGCCGTATTCCCCTTCGATGGTGGTGTTACCGATGGTTGGGTTTTCACCGTTATCCACGTCACTGATGCTGATAGAGCCCGACACTATGGTGCCTTGGTCTGTGGTGTTGCCGGTGGTATCACCTGTCACCACAGCAGCATCGTCAGTACCTTCGATGGTAATCACGATGTCATGCGTGTTTCCTTCGCTGTCAGTCAGAGTGAGGGTGTCTGTGGTGCTTTCTCCTTCAGCTAAGGACTGACCTGCACCAGGATTGAGGGTGTATGTCCATTCACCATCAGTGAGGGTTAAGCTACCGAATTCACCGTCCACCTTGGTGTTTTCAATGGTTGGCGTATCGCCCGTGTCAGGGTCGACAAGTTCAATGGTGCCTGACGCGCTTGGTGCAACGACACCTGAGCCCTCCGTCAGGGTTCCCGTGGTTTCACCTGTGAGGACAGCAGCATCATCCGTCCCCATTACATTGATGACGAGCGTGTGTTCACCGCCTTCAGAATCAGTGATAGTGATCGTGTCAGCAACAGTGACACCGCCATCGAGAGACTCAGCAAGCTCAGGGTCAAGGGTATATGTCCAATCGCCATCAACCATGTCGAAGGTGCCATATTGGCCGCTTTGTGTGGTGTCAGGTAGCGTTGGGTTGTCACTGGTGTCTGGGTCGTCAATAGATAGGCTTCCGTTGGCGACGAGAGACGCATCATCGTCTGCCACGTTGCCAACGAGATCGCCACTTAACTCGGCGGCACTTTCGCTACCCGTGATCGTGATTTCAATGTCGTGAACTGTGCCATCAGATGCTGTGATGCTGATGGTATCTGTGGTGGATTCACCTTCGTCTAGGTATTGCGCTAACTCAGGATCTAGCGTGTAACTCCATGCGCCATCCACCATTTCTAGCGAACCGTATTGGCCGTGGATTGTGCCGTTTGGCAGGGTTGGATTATCGTTCGAATCTGGATCGACGAGGTCTACTGTACCCGTAGCAGTGAGTAGGCCGCCTTCAGCGACGGTGCCGGTTGTGCTGCCTTGCAATACAGGCTCTTGATCCGTGCCGGTAATGGTAATGACGATGTCATGGGTTGAACCGTCAGACGCTTCAATCGTGATGGTGTCGGTCGTAATGTCGCCTTCGTTCAGTGACGCAACGCTGTCTGGATTGAGGGTGTAGGTCCACTCGCCATCAACAAGGTCTAGCGAACCAAACGTGCCGTCTACCGTGGCATCTGGCAGGGTAGGGTTATCATCTGAATCAGGGTCGACAATCTCAATCGTGCCGCTGGTCGTCAGATCGCCTCCATCATCTAAATCGCCCGTCGTGTGACCGCGAAGTTCTGGCGCATCGTCCGTGCCTGTGATGGTGATAACGATACTTTGCGTTGTACCATCGGTTGCTGTCAGCGTGATGGTATCGGTGTCGGTATCGCCCTCAGGAATTTCTGAGGCAGCGTTTTTATAGAGGGTGTACGTCCATGCCCCATCCACCAACTCCAATGCCCCGTACTCGCCTTCGATGCGGGTGTTTTCAAAGCTCGGCGCATCATCGGCATCAACGTCAGAAATGCCGATTTCGCCGCTGACAGTAAGGGTTTCGCCGGACGTTGTGTCTGTGAGGTCACCCGTTACTTCACCGCTTACAACAGGAAGGTCGTCAGTGCCAACAATGTTGATCACGATGTCTAAAGGTGTGCCATCAAGCGAATACACTGTGACGGTGTCTGCCAGCGGGTCTCCCGCATCTAGACCATTGAGCATGTCGGTGTGAGACGGATCTGTGGTGTATGTCCAATTCCCCGCTTTGTCGATAGTGACTTCACCGTATGTGCCCGTATAGGTGCCCACGTTGAAGAAGTATTCGCCGTAATCCGCGTCCGATACCGTGGCGCGACCAGACGTAGAAAGTTGACCATCCGCTTCGTTGATGGTGGCAGATTGCATGCCACCAAACGTCGCAACATCGTTTGTGCCATCAATGGTGATGGTGATGCTTTGCGTGGTGCCATCTTCGGCACGCACTGTGATGGTATCAGTAAGGTGATCACCTTCGCTTAGGCGATCAATCGCGCCTTTTTCATCTGTGGTGCTATATGTCCAAGAACCATCTTCGGCAATGGTCAATTCACCCCATCGACCTTCAATGGTTTGCGCCGTAAACGCACCATCAGTGCCATCAACATCGGTAGACGTTAATGAGCCAGTGGTAGACATGGTGCCATCTGATTCAATGACAGTACCGGTAATGTCACCGGCAATTTCAGCGGGATCGTTAGTGCCGATAATGGTGACAAGCAGTTCTGTCTCGGTTCCGTCCACAGAGCGCACTGTGATCGACTCGACTAAGATTTCCCCTTCTGCTAGTGCATCAAGTGCAGAGCTTTGGTTTGGATCAGACGTGTATGTCCAGTTACCGGCGCGATCAATGCTGACTGAACCAAAGTCACTGAGATAGGTGCCCGCCAACATGAAAGATTCACCGTAATCTGGGTCAACCGTGTTGATTGAGCCGGATACGCTAATTACATCGTTGGTCTCGTAAACATCTCGGGTTGAAATACCGGAGAAAACGGGCGCGTCATTCACACCTTCAAGGGTGATCACGATCTGTTGCTCTGTGCCGTCTTCTGCACGAACCGTCACGACTTCGGTCAGAGTATCGCCTTCACCTAGGCGTTCAATTGCGCCAGTCGGATCGGTGGAGGTATATGTCCATGCACCTTCAGCATTGATGGTGAATTCGCCGCGTGGTGTGGATACGGTTTCTGCAACGAAGACATTGTCATTGCCGTCGACATCCTGTGAAGAGAGTTCGCCAGACGTTGATAATGTACCGCCGTTATCCACGACGGTTGCGGTGACATCACCATCAATCACGGCATCATCATTTGAGCCATTGATGGTGATAGTAATTTGGGTTTCAGAACCATCAAGAGAGTAAACGGTGATGGTGTCAGTAATATGCTCGCCGTCTGTGAGCGAATTGATGGTCGACAAGCTACTGTCGTTCGTTGCATAGCTCCAGTTACCCGCTGCATCAATCGTGAGTACGCCGTATTGGCCATCAATATCGCCGGCTTGCATGAAAGATTGACCCGCATCAGCATCCACCACGTTGATCGATCCCGCGGCAGATAATCCGTCTTGACCTTCAGTGATTGTGCCTGTGCTGATGGCTGAGAATACAGCTTCGTCGTTCACCCCTTGGAAGGTGATTTCAATTTGTTGTTCTGTACCGTCTGCTGCACGAACCGTCACGACTTCTGTGAGGGTATCGCCCTCACCAAGGGATTTGATCACGCCTGTTGGGTCGGTAGATTCGTACGTCCAGTTGCCTGCTGCGTCAATAGTGAGTTCACCGCGCAGGGTAGATACGGTTTCAGCAACAAAGGCGTTGTTTTGTCCGTCTATATCCGTGGAAGAAAGCTGTCCTGTTGCGGTCAAGCCACCTTCTGTGCCGACAATGGTACTGGACACTTCACCTGCCACTTCTGCAGGGTCGTTGGTTCCAGTGATGTTCATGACGATTTGATGTTCATCGCCGTTGCTGTCGACCAAGGTGATGACGTCAACGGCTTGTTCACCTTCGGCAAGTGGCGCGGCGGCCTCTTTATCGACGGTGTACGTCCAGTTTCCATTCACCAAGACTAGGGTGCCGTAACTCCCCTGAACGGATGTGTTGGCGATGGTGGTGTTGTCGTTTGCATCTGGATCGGAGACGCTAATGCTGCCCGTCGCAACTGCATTTCCGTTTGTGTTGTCTTGAACGGTTGAAGTGGTGTCGCCCGTGATTTCAGCAACATCATCAGTGCCTGTCACGTTGATCGTGATCTGATGCTGTGAGCCGTCAGATGCGGTAAGTGTGATGGTGTCTGCTCGTTCTTCGCCTTCCCCAAGCGATTGAGTTTTCTCGCGGTCGACCGTGTAGGTCCAATTGCCATCCACAAGCTCAAAGGTGCCGTATTGCCCGTCGATACTGGTGTTGTCGATGGTGGCTGTTTCACCGCTGTCAGGATCGGTCACGGTGATCGACCCTGTCGCTGTTGCGGCACCTTCTGTTGAATCTTGAACCGCTGCGGTCGTGTCACCCGTTACCACGGCAGCATCGTCAGTGCCTGTTACCGCGATCTCGATAGTGTGTTGTGAGCCATCAGATGCTGTAAGCGTGATAGTGTCAGTGGCTTCTTCACCCTCTGCGAGAGGTTGGGTTTTCTCGCGATCGACGGTGTAAGTCCAATTGCCATCCACAAGGTCAAAGGTACCGTATTGCCCTTCGATACTGGTGTTGTCAATCGTGGCTGTTTCGCCGCTGTCAGGGTCGGTAACAGTAATAGAGCCAGTCGCTGTTGCTGCGCCTTCGGTGGAATCTTGAACGGCTGCGGTCGTGTCTCCCGTTACCACGGCAGCATCGTTTGTGCCTGTTACCGTGATCTCGATAGTGTGTTGTGAGCCATCCGATGCGGTAAGTGTGATGGTGTCGGTGGCTTCTTCACCCTCTGCGAGAGATTGGGTTTTCTCGCGATCGACGGTGTAAGTCCAATTCCCATCCACAAGCTCAAAGGTGCCGTACTGCCCTTCGATACTGGTGTTGTCAATCGAAGCGGTTTCGCCGCTGTCAGGGTCGGTAACAGTAATAGAGCCTGTCGCTGTTGCTGCACCGTCAGTAGAATCTTGAACACTTGCTGTTGTGTCACCCGTTACCACGGCTGCATCATCGGTGCCTGTGACGGTGATATCGATAGTGTGTTGTGAACCATCAGAAGCCGTGAGAGTGATGGAATCAATGGCCTCCTCGCCTTCGGCTAGACGCTCGGCTTTCTCAGGATCAAGCACATATGTCCAATTGCCATCGATGAGTTCGAAGGTGCCATATTCGCCTTCAACACGCGTGTTTTCGATAGTGGCCGTTTCTCCGTTATCGGGATCGGTCACTGTAATGGAGCCGGATGCCGACGTGACGGATTCGCCGTCAGTGACGTTCGCAGTGACATCACCAGACACTTCTGCAGCATCATCTTTGCCTGTGACGGTGATTGTCACTTGATGCGATGAGCCATCAGTGGCGGTGAGGGTGATAACATCGGTCGCTTCTTCGCCTTCGGCAAGCGGCTTCGCTTTATCGGGGTCTAAGGTATACACCCAATTGCCATCGACCAGCACCAATGTGCCGTATTCGCTTTCGACAGTGGTGTTCGGAATCGTTGTTTGATTGTTTGAGTCGGGGTCGGACACGTCAATTGAACCAGACACAGTGATCGGGCCATCACCATCGTTGTCTTCGAGCTCAGCTTGTGTATCGCCAGAAACGGTTGCTGGTTGGTCAACCGTCGAGTCAGGATTAGAAGAGTCGGCGCCAGATCCTGTTGAACCAGACGTGTTGGTTTCATCCGTGTCTTGATTCGCGAGCAAGGCATAACGGGAATTACTGATGGCATCGATCTGTAGGGGGGATAAACCGGCTTCCGCTAACATAGTGCTGATGAAGCGTGGGATGCCTCCCTCTTCACTGCTATCAAATTGATTGCTTTCGATAACAACCTGCGCGCCCCAGCTTGAATCGGAGACCTCTTCGCCAGCAGCTGTTTCAGCATCTTCGACTTGCCCCGGATCTTGCCCTTCTTCAATAGCGGCAATGATATCCATCACATCAGAAGGTAGATTTAGGCTTTCGACGCCGTCTTCGCCGACCAGTAAGGCGTCGTCGAGAACATCAATTTGTTCTTGGTCTTCTGTAACAAGCCAAGCATTTTTTCCCTTTGGCACAGAAATTACATCGCCAGTGTTCAGCTGCATGTTTGGTTGAGCAGGGCTTACTTCCCCATTCTTATCAACCACAAACGCCTGACCCGCTACCTGGCTAAGCACTAAAGTGACGGCCATATCCTTCTCCCGAACGCTTCCGTTTTAATTATGGAATGTGTGTCTCACAATCAACTCGCTGTATAAACTTAGTACAGAACAATCGAAGCTGAGAAAACGATCAAGCTATCTCCAAGATAATGATTAATATGTGTTTCATATATGAGACTAGTGGCATTTAATGAGGACGTTTTTGGCTGATTTGCCCAGTAAATAAGATATTGAATAACAGTAAAGGAGGCAGGCTTTTAATGTTGCATAGCAAACAGCACGTCACAGTGAAACTAAGTAATTGATGATCAGTGGGCAAGTGGAATTGGCAGGTAGGCAAAAAAGCCACTAGTTTTATTAGATAAATATATGCATCTAAAGTGCGACAGAGAGAAGGGCATGTGCGCCACAAGTGCGTTGATTACGCGGAATGACTGGAGCTATTTGTCATTGATTGTCCGTTTTACTTACAACGTTTCTCTTACTCTGCCTTTACGGGACGTTAAGCGACTGCGCTTAGCGAACAACATCGAAAGGAATGTCTAATGAAAGGTTTGGTGAAAAATGAGCCCGTCATCGTACTTGCTGATGAAGATCTTTCTCACATCGATTTCTATCAACAAGTGCTCAGCGAAAATGGCTTTTGGCTCCGTTCTGTTGCCACACCTGAGAAACTTAACACCATTCTCGAACAGCATCCCGTTAACATTCTTGTGTTGAACATGGACTTTCATTTCGCCGATGGAGAGTCACTGCAACAAGAGATCCGCAAAATCCGCCAAATTCCAACGTGCACAGACACTCGCATTCTTCTCACGACCAACCGATTCTCTGCCGAACAAAAACAACTGGCGTATCGCACCGGAGCCAGTGATTACATGGTGTATCCCATCGCGCCAGACGAATTGTTTCTGAAAATGGGGATGCATTTAATTGCCGGGGCACGCAAAGGCATTCCGAGTGCACTGAGCCGCAGTTTTAATGTGTTAGCGGAAACCAATATGTCCTTGTACCCCTTATTGGCGACGGCGGCGAGTTGCGCACAAATGTTGAAGAAAACATCGCTCAGTAACAAACAAGCGGTGTATGTAGAGAGCCTACATCGTGCCATGAAGCGCGCCACGGTATTGAGCGACAACCTTCAAGATTTTGAAGAGCTTTCAACCCAGTTTCTGACGTTGGAGAACACGCCTTTTGACCTCGACCAATTGCTTGAAAGCTTACGTGACTATTTATTGGGCGAAGCCGAAAGCCGAGAAGTTGAGTTGTTGTTCAATGTCCCACTCGATGTGCCGCGCTCCTTGGTCGGTGACCCCGACAGAATGCGTCGTATTCTTCTCAATCTGATTTCTGAAGCGATTTTGATTGGTGAAGGGTGCCCGATTGTATTGAGCATTAACGCCGACAATCTTTCTGAACATTCAGTGACGTTGCGCGTGTCGATTCAAGAGAATATCGCTGAGCACGACGAGCCATCGGATCACCTCGAAGAGCTTGCGGAACGTGCCATGATGGCGATGTCTGAAGTGGACGAATCTATTCACCTACTCATCGCTAGCTACCTGATCGATTCGATGGGTGGACGCGTCTTGATGGACGACGAAGAGAGCACTACGGGGATCCATTTTAGCCTCGACATGCAAGTCTCTTCTGTTGCGTCAGACAAGAGCTTTGCAGTGCCTGTCGATTTGCGAGAGCTCCGCATCTTAGTGGTGGATGACAACCCTTCGTCGATTGCTGTGCATTCCGCGATCATTACATCATTGGGTTTTGACTGCGAAGCGGTGAGCAGCGTGGATGAAGCCTTTAGCGCGATAGAAGAAGGCCACCTTGATTTAGAAGGCGAACCGTTTGATCTCGTGCTGCTTGATTGGCACATGCCGGGCAAAAAAGGTTACCACTTGCTCGACAAACTTCAGGCAGACATGCCGAAAGACAAAATTCCCTTGGTGATCGTGATCAGCGCCTTTGACAAAGCACACATTGAAAAAGAAAAAGGCAAAGGGAAAATCAATGGTTACCTGCACAAACCGATTTCCGCCTCTGTCATGTTCGACACCATTATGGATGTCATGGGACAAAATTTACCGAAAACGCACCGCCGCGTGTTAGATGCGCAGAACCGATTATCGGGCGTGTCTGTTAATGGGGCAGGTAGACGCATTTTGGTGGTAGATGACATGCCTATCAATCAACAAATCGCGCAGGAAATCCTGATCAGTAATGACTTCCAAGTCGATATCGCGCAGACAGGCAAAGAAGCGGTGATGAAAGTGTGTCCAGCGCCTGAACTGTATGACGCGATCTTAATGGACTTGGAAATGCCGGAAATGAACGGCTTAGAAGCCACGCGCATTATTCGGGAAACCGCAGACCCCGAACACTTACCGATTCTGGCCGTGACCGCGCATACCATGGAACGTGACCGACAGCGTTGTAGCGATGCAGGCATGAATGACCATGTGGCGAAACCGATTGAAGCAGAATCTTTGCTACAGAAATTGGCGGTTCACCTTGGGCTTGCTGTTACGACCACAGATTTGCTGGTTTCTGAGGCGGAAGAAGAGGAAGACGAGTATGACTATGTCGATACCGAAGAAGGCATTAAGCGCGTAATGGGCAACGACACTCTCTACTTCAAACTGCTCAGTGATTTTGTGCATCAGGCACGCGTGCAAGAAAACATGCTTTATCAACACATCGAATCAGGGCAGTTAAAGCAAGCGGCTGAACATGCCCATACCATTGCTGGTAGCGCAGGGAATTTGTCGGTGATTGCGCTTAGAAAATCGGCGAAGCAGTTACAAAATGTCCTGATGGCGTTAGGTGATCATGATGCCGCGTTGAGCCAGTTCAAGCGTGACGTTGATAATGCCATCAAAGAAATCGGCCAGATTTTGCTCAAACGCGGTGGCACAGCCATTGATCCTAAACGCCAAGGCGAAGTGACACAAAACAATACAGGGACGATGGATAACAGCGAAGCGAATGCATTTATGAACAGGATGATGCATTTCAAAAATCAGGTGATGGCACAAGATTTAATGGCCATCGATACCTATTACCAGTTGTTGGTGGATTACTGCGACGTTGCCCCCAAGCTCAAACCCATTGGTGACAAGCTGATTAACCTGGAATATACCGAAGCCATGGTAGCTTTAAACGCCTATCTGGATGAAGAAATGAACGGAAAACCGCAGGTTGAAATGGTGGGAGGTGCGAATGATAAACGTTAGTCAGGATGCATTCGATAAAGACACCATACTGCTGATCGACCCTTCTCCGAACAGCATTCGCATACTCAATGCCATCTTGGGAGAAGAGTACCGCGTCATCTTTTCAACCACGGGCAAAACCGCCAGTGTGTTAGCGAAATCTGAAAAACCCCGCTTGATCCTGATGGACGTGGATCTGCCTGATATTGACGGTTTTGAGCTTTGTCAGAAATTTAAAAATGACATCAGCACACGCGACATCCCCCTCATCTTGATCACTGAATCTCAAGAAGATGAAGGGCGAGAAATGGGCATGAAAATCGGTTGTGCTGATTACATCAGCAAGCCTGTTTCGCCAGCAGAAGTGAAACTGCGTATATATAACCAGCTCCGGCTGCGTCGTAATGAAGAGTTAATATTGCAGCGCGCACTTTATGATTCCCTGACAGGGTTGGCAAACCGCAACCTGACACTTGATCGTTTGCGCTATGCCATCACACATGACTTACGCCGTGGGCAACTTACCGGCGTGATGCTCGTCGACATCGACGGTTTTAAGCTGATTAATGACACCTTAAGCCATGATGTGGGTGATCAAGTGTTGGTGGAGCTTTCAAAGCGCATCACCAAAGTTGTGCGAGAAATTGATACCGTGGGGCGAGTGAGCAGCGATGAGTTCCTGATTGTGCTCCCTGGTTTGCACAAAACCGAAAATGCCTGCCAAATTGCCAGCAAACTTAGGAAGACCATCAATAAACCCATTTCAATTAACGGTGATGGTGAAGTGCATGTTACCGCCAGTATCGGTATTTCGATTTCGCCGTTGGATTCCGATGACTTTAAGCGATTATTTGCCAATGCTGATGTTGCGAAACAGCAAGCCAAAAGTGGTGGAAAAGACTGCTATCGCCTATTTACCTCAGAAATGAACGACAGTGTTCATGAGCGCGTGCGCATGGAATACCACCTTGTGTGGGCGCTATCGAAAAATGAATTCTCGTTGGTTTATCAACCTCTGATAGACATGCAAACCAACAAAGTGGTGGCGGCGGAAGCCTTACTTCGTTGGAACAATGAAGAGCTAGGTTCTGTACCGCCCGACAAGTTCATTGCCATCGCAGAGCAATCTAATCTGATTTATGAAATCGGTAACTTTGTACTCAGAACGACCATTAGAGACTTTGCCAAGTTGAAAAACTCATCGGGTGAATTACTGCATTTGGCGGTTAACATTTCACCGCAGCAAATCCGCCAACCCAATTTTATCGGCGACCTAGAAAAGCATTTAGATCACGATGGTTTTGACCCTTGCCGGTTAGAGTTGGAAGTGACAGAGGGCTTGCTGCTGACCAAGCAGTGCCAGGTCAAAGAAATGATTTCACAGTTGCACGACATGGGTGTGATGCTGTCGATGGATGACTTTGGAACCGGGTACTCTTCGTTAAGTTATTTGCTGCAATTCCCATTCGATGCGCTGAAAATCGACCGTTCGTTTGTCGACGGTATTACGGATGTTGAGCTGAATGAAACGCTTGCGACTGCCGTGATTGCAATGGCGAAAGGGCTACGAATCAAAACGGTGGCAGAAGGCGTTGAAACTGCCGAACAATTTGAAATGCTGAAATCGAAAGGCTGCGATTTGGCGCAGGGCTATTATTTAAGTCGACCACTCCCCCTTGAAGGCTTTAAAGCATTCCTTGAGGAAAACAAAGAAATTGTGGTCCCAGATACCAGTGAAGTCACCAATGGGAAATCTGAGGATTATTCGATTTAGCGACGACGTACCTGTACTCCCTTTCGCTTGTCTCACTTCCCCAAACAATGAGGCAGTGAGGCTCTCTTCTCTTAATTCGGGTAAGGGTTATCTAGCCAACCAGCAACGGTTTGAACCGGATCACCGCCTTGGGGTGGTGTTAGCCAGACCGCAATCGCATCGGCGGAAATGTCGAGCGAGCTTGGTAGCGTATATTCCCAATGGTTTTTCCCCGCTTTCTTAGCAAAATCCACCACGATGAAGTCATGATCTAACGTTCTTCCTCGATTTTCGCCACGTTTGACCTCAGTCGTTTGATTCATCGCCACAAGCGCAATGTTTGCGACCAAGGTTTGTGTGCCTTCATAGTCGAGTCGAAGCGTTTTGTTTGCCAGCGTCGCGGTCAATGTTGGCGCTTTTGGGCCATTGGCATAAGGAATGGCCTGTCGAGCGAAAAACCCTCGCCATTCTTGGTCATTAATGAACCATCCGGGAGTGTACACGCCACTGGATTGCCCCTGATTGACCTTGTCTCTTTGACGCTGACTATAAGCGGCATCAGCAAATGTGTCGTCCCAGCCAATGTAGTTCCAGTAATCGACATGAAAGGCGAGGGGGATGACTTTGTTCCATAAGTCAGCGCTACGTTCGAGGGCATTGAGGGTAGCTTCTGCAGGAGGGCAACTGCTGCAGCCTTCAGAGGTGTAGAGCTCAACAACGGTAGCGGGTGCGTCGGCATTAACCCACGTTTGACCTACACTCGCGAAAGGAATGGCCGCCGCCATTAGCATTAACTTTTTCATTCGTCGTACCTACATCCACATCGTCAATTCTCCGATATACACAAAGACCCGACAGTTGGCCCGCGCATTTCAACGATCGTGTTATTTGGTCAACTTATCAAAGCCATACTCAAATACTACACAGATTTTCTAATCATAAATCGATAACCTAAAAAGCAGCGTGATAGAAAAAGGAGCGATTCCGTGGCAAAGGATACCGTAACGATTACACGAGGTTATGTTCCAGGTGTGATAGGGCGAGTGGCCGAGCTTCATGCCTGTTTTTATGCTGAGCACTGGGGACATTGTGTGACTGAACAAATGTTTGAGTTGTCTCTCTCTCCGATAATCGCGGCGAGTGATGTTGGCGAACTATCCTAGTTATATCAGCGTACCTAGTTCTACCAATGTATCGAGTTCTGCCAACGAACCTCGTTATACCAAAAAACTTAGTCGTAACAACGCACTAAGAGTTGATAGTGAATACGTAATGGACTGACCGCGATGACGTTGTGGTCATAATACAAACGAAGAAATGAGGAAAGGAAGCGACAACATGGCCGAAAAAATCAAAATTGATATTGTCTCTGATGTGGTATGCCCGTGGTGCATTCTTGGGTATCAGCGCCTTCAAGCGGCAATCGATGAACTCGGCATCTCAGATAACATTGAGATTGAGTGGCAGCCATTCCAGTTGAACCCGAATGTACCAACAGAAGGGGTGAACCTTCATCAGCATTTGATGAAAAAATATGGCATGTTGAAGATGGATAGCGATCGCAACCGTCAACAACTTATTAAGCTTGGTTTGCAATCTGGCTATGAGTTCAATTTCTTTGAAGAAATGAAAACATTGAACACACGGGATGCGCACATCCTTCTTGCGTTTGCGAAGTCGGTAGAAAAGCAAACTGCCCTGAAAACACGCTTATTTGATGCGTATTTTAAAGAACAGCAAGACATTTCCGACCGCACTGTGCTTTCAGGCTTACTCATTGAGGTAGGCATTGACGCCGAAAAAGCCATGGCACAACTCGATGACCAAGAGGCACAGCAAGCCTTTGACGCGGAAAATGCGTATTGGAAAGAGCTTGGTGTTTCTTCTGTACCCACTTTTGTTTTCAATCGAGAAAGCGCAGTGTCTGGTGCTCAACCCGTCGAAACGTTAAAGCAACTTTTACAGGAACTGACGCCGTAGTCATTGCTCCGACAAATTAAAATAAAACGCCGCGAAGCTGGATGGCTATCGCGGCGTTTTAGTTTGATAGGGCAGATGCCGAGCATTTTTGAGGCCGAATGGGCAATCTTGAATTACATACGTTGTGTTAGTGCTAACTTCGCCCCCAGCCCAACAAAAATTCCGCCAGTGATGCGATTAAACCAAAGAGAAACCACATTTTTGGAAAGCGTCTTTTTCAGTGCGTTGGCTGTTGCACCGTAAAACATGAGAGAGCCAAATGACATTGTCATGAAGGTGATCGTCATGATGAAAAACTGGGGTGCAATGGCGACTTCAGTGTTTAAAAATTGTGGGAAAAAGGAAGCAAAGAAAATAATGGGCTTTGGGTTTGTCACCGAAAGCAAAAGGCTCTCGAAAAAGTATGCCCGATAGGTTTTTGTTGATTTTGGTTCTATCCCTTTTTCCAATGGATTTCGGTTGCTTGAAGCAATAATTTTGATGCCAAGGTAAATCAAATAGCAGGCACCAACGGCTTTAAAAAGCGTAAACAATACCGAGGACGTTGATAGCAACGCACCCAGCCCTAGCATTGACACTGCGGACAACACAAACAAGCCAATAATGTTCGCCAAACTTGATGTGGCCACCACCGTCAGTTTTCCGGTTAATCCATTTCGAATCGCGAGTAAAATCGCAGGGCCTGGGCTAGTGATATAGAAAAACGAGACCGTGGCATAGAGGAAAAAAGTGTCCCATTGCATCATGCATTTCCTTTGCGTAACAGTGTCATGTAGAAAGCGTAACCACCGCCCATATACGAATCAGAGTCAGTGCTCAATGGCACTTTAACGTAACCCCTTTCCCTTTTTAAAGCGTCGTACTTTTGTTCGTATGTTTTTCATTGGCGAAGAGGTGTTGAATTGAATCATTCGTCCCAACGTCCACGCTTCGTACCAGGACTCGCCATAAAGTTGATCATCGCTGAGGTGGGCAATGAGCGCCAGAATTTGCGCGGTCGTTGTATCGAGCTCGTCCAGCAATGCTGCGTATTGCCATTCATTATATTCGCGTTGGAAGTGTTGGGCGAGCAAACCCAGTTGATTCCATTTAAACCCCGTGTCGGGAAAATCAACAGGCAGGTCTTGCGACGTCAATGTGTGCCACTTTAACACCAACTGACCCCAACCGATCAGGTACGCCACGGTATCGCAGACACTGATTTGCGTGCCTTTTACGTTGCCTTCCAAACTAAGTTTTCGCGTCATGTGTTCAGGCACAGCGCGGTAGTCCGACATTAATTTAGCGTGGGCATCGCGGATCGCCTGTTCTAATGCATCTTTTGATTGAGGAATGGATGACATGCGTTCGCTTCTAGGTAATAAGTAATAAGTAATAAGTGATTGGAGAGTCGTCATTAATCGTCACATTGAAAGTAAGCTGTTGCTCATCGTATTTCAACACTTTAGCGTGCTGATTTGATGGCGGTCTCTGTTAGTATCTCTCCCTCTAAATGTGATAAGGAAAGGCGCAGCAGATGGCGGTGACACACAGATTATTGATTGGTAGCTACACCCAACCGATGGGCAGCATTGATGGTGAGGGTGA
Organism: Enterovibrio norvegicus; assembly: GCF_002876705.1. GTDB lineage: Bacteria > Pseudomonadota > Gammaproteobacteria > Enterobacterales > Vibrionaceae > Enterovibrio > Enterovibrio norvegicus_B. The sequence goes on from NZ_MDAG01000009.1 coordinate 16,122, forward strand.
AGGTATTCTTGCCGTTGACCTTGATGCCCAAACAGGCGCGTTTTCTGCACCGAATCTCGTGTCGCGCTGTGAGAACCCCTCCTATGTAACCGTTGCTGGCGAACATGTATTCGCGGTGACTGAATTCGCGCGGCAACAAGGCGCAAGCATCGGTTTGTTGACGCATCGCGATGGCATTATCAATGAAGTCTCATCGGTCGCGATTGAAGGCGATTATCCGTGCCACGTTGCAGTGAATGCAGCACAGAATCTGGTGGTGGCATCAAACTACGGTTCTGGCAGTTTTAGCGTATATCGCCTTGAACAAGGGTCTCTAACACACTTTGATACTGTGCAGCACACTGGCGTAGGGGCAAACCGCGATCGACAAGAAGCACCACACGCCCACTTCGCACAGTTTCTGGAAACCTCGAACACTTTAGTTACCGTCGATCTGGGCACCGATCGCGTGAGCTTTTACCCTGTCTCTGACGCGCACCTTGAGCGAGAGAATGCGCAGCATGTGGTTTTCCCTCCCGGCAGTGGTCCGCGTCATTTGGTATTTAATCAGCAAGAAACGCTCGCCTATGTACTGTGTGAGTTATCCGAAGAAGTGACCGTGCTTGAGAGAGAGGCGAATGGTGTTTGGACGATCGTTCAAGCGTTTTCGCCCTTTGAAAAACACAATGAAGGCGGCGCTGCAGCTGCGATCCGTCTTTCTAATGACGAAGAATATTTGTATGTATCTGGCCGTCAGCAAAATGTCATTTGCGTGCTTAAAATAGAAAACAACCACACGCTGGCCTTACAACAAACAGTAAGCACGAATGGGATTAACCCGAGAGATTTCAATCTCTCTCGTGATGGCGAATGGCTGGTGGTAGCAAACCAAAATACCAGTAATCTCGCGAGTTACCGCGTTGATAAAACAACAGGCTTACTGTCACCGTCTGGGTATGAATTCGCGACGGGCAATCCGGTCTGTATCTCCTTACTCTGCTAGTTAGCAAAGCAAAGTAATACCTAAGCTTGAAATGGAAAACGGCGCTCATCGTGAGCGCCGTTTCGGATTGTTTCATCACGATGTTGTCGTTCTAGAGCTGAAAACGATAGCCAAACTGCAAGCTAAGGTTCTTCTCTGTATAGTCGCCTACAAGATCACTGTCTAACTTACCTTGTGTGTAGCGAAGACCGACAAGGAAGTTCGAGAAGTTTCCATCCACACCCGCTCCCCAACGAACGCCGTCAAGACGCTCACTGGCGGTATCAGAATAGACGCGAAGTGACGAGTACCCGATAAGGCCATACGCATCAATCGCATTTTCACCACCAAGCTCAAAACGTTTCCCGATAGGCACGTTGGCGGCAAGAGAGTAATCCTCTTTATCTCCCGAGTATCGCTTCTCAAAGTCGTCGTTGGTGATTTTTGAAAACTCCAACTCGCCCCCGAGCATAAAGCCTCTTTCGAAGATGTTTTTCCCACCAAAATGGATACCGAATTTTCCACCTGCTTCGTCCGCGAACTCATGCGCACCAATGCTGGCAGCGAGATAGATGTCCTGATTTACCACGTTCGCTGCTGCTGGTGCTGCGGCGAGAGATAGGCAAATCAACCACTGACATTTATTCATTACACATTCCTTTTTATTGTATTTTTTACTAACCCTGATTTGTCGCGCTTTTTTGAGAGTTTGTTTCTGTCTTTAATGAGCAGCCACAGGAACCTAAAAAGTGCAGGTTTACTGTACATCTGCGGTTAGTGAGAAATGTGTACTGAAAACAATACTTCGGGCGAGGGATATCTATTCATTCAAGATGTTGCGCGCATAGTTGCACTTGGTGGATGTTGATATACCAATCAATGAAGAGTCATTGCGTCGTACTAATACGCGATTAAGTCACATTTCACGCGATAACTCGTATTTTTAGGAGAGCGTGCAGCGAAGCTCGACGGTGTTGCCTTCAGGGTCTTTGATGTACAGCGAGTTTCCGTAGCCCTCTGCGCCATACCGTCTTGTAAATGCGGGTGTGTCTATGCCGTGCTGATTGAGGTGTTTAATAATGTCGTCTTCGGATTGAGGCGCTATTTGCAGGCAAAAATGATCAAGGTTGTTGTTTGAAGCCGTCGGTGCACCGCCACCCATAGCGCCAAGTTCGCTGTCGACCGTGACGATATCAATCAATGCATTGCCAGCACGCAATTGGGTAAGGCCCGTTTGTTCAGCGGTTTCTCGCTCTATTGAACAGCCCAGAATATGGACATAAAACGCGAGCATATCGTCAAGATGAGTGGTTCTTAGCACGAGGTGGTCAATGGCGACGATGTTTATCATTTTGGTGATCTCAAAGGTTGCAAGATAGTGCGATTCGTTGTCTCAATCGACGTTTAAAGCGTGCCTCTTTGACATACCAAACGAGCACACTGCAGGTCATGACGACGAAAAAGAGTGTGAGTAAGTATAGGGGGAGATCAAGGAAGAAGACGTGAATGAACGAAGGTTCGGCATAGAAGAAAAGGCCAAGGAATGCGCCAATCAGGGTGGGACAAGAAACCAGTAAGAAGAGACGGAGAACGTACACGAACATGCCCTGCTTTCGGCGGTGTTTCCATGTGTGAAATTTGTCTTCGCTGCGCATCGCTAAGAATGTCCTTATTCTTTGGCAAAAGAGCAGGGTAATCATGAGGAGAGCGATTTGGCATTAAGAGATGGAAAATTGCGACCGATTTAGTTTTGAGTAGATACTAAATTTCTTGTTATTCATCGGCGTTCTGACGTTGATCCCGCATCCCGTTTGGCTTACTACTGAAACCTTTCGCAGTGCCGATGCGTGGAGGGAAGCATTAATTCCTTGGTATAGATCGCATAACCTGAGACAATCCGCCCGATTTCCTTATACCTGAATGGTCTCCTATGAAACTTCTCGTTCGTAACCTTGCTCGCACTACCACTGAACATGAAATCCGTGTTCTGTTTTCTGCTCACGGCTCTGTTGGTCAGTGCTCGCTGGTATTAGACCAAGAAACTGGCCTGTCTAAAGGCTTCGCATTTGTAGAAATGGCAAATGATGATGAAGCGAAAAAAGCGATCTCAAGCTTGAACATGAGCAGTGTGGCGGGCAACGCTATTCGTGTGAAAATCGCGAAAGACTGATTGCTTAACGCAAGACACAAAAAAGCCAGTGCCTGAAAGACGGACTGGCTTTTTTTGTTTGTGTCCCCAAACTTATCAAACCCCTTTGGCTTGCTTCTCTCGTACTTTTGCCTTGTTCTTTATGCCCGTCTTTTCGCCTGATTTGATCACGAAATAACTCAGTAAAGCCATCAACGCAGTGAAACCCGCAAATACCCACCCAAAGCTGCCAAACTCCTCGAAAAGATCTGACAAAGACAATCCATGATATTGAAAGGCGGCTAGCGCATAAAAATAACTTGCGCTTGTCCAGATTAAAATCGCGAGCCAGCGTGTTTTTGCAGACATCAAGGTTTCAGTCTTATTACCAAAATAGATACCGGTGAGAATGGCGGGCAGTGCTGTAGAAATAACGCCTGCGCTTGGTACTTCAAACCCGAATGTGTCTTCAACGATGAAAAATATAACGCCTATCAATACGGAGCATAGGCACAAGGCCAGCGAGACTTGCAAGAAGTCTGGTGCTTTTTGGGGCGTGTCTTGCGGGCGTGGCTTTTCGTTTGTGTACAACATGATGACGTCCTTGTTTAACCAATAGATTCTGACGAGGTGGGCATTTGCCTCTTTTTTGTCTATTAAACCACTGATGAAAAAGGGATGTTGGCTTATTGGTGGGATCTTTCAGCGCGCGTTTTCTTTTTGCGGTGTAAATGACGCAGGACGTAGCGTCTTCATGAAACTCTGTTCAACGAGAAGCATGAGGCTTTGGGCGTGAACCGCTAAGCCGTCATGCGATTATAAAATCGAGGCGCATCTTGGCGGGGTAGGTGCACAAGGTTAAGATTCGCGGCGATTGCTGCGTTCACAGCAAGTGATGTGGGTGTGCCGAGTGTGATTAGCGAACTGACCCCTGCCATCACGGCTTTTTGCACCAATTCAATACTGCAACGGCTCGTAACCAACAAGGTGTGTGTTGGTTGCAACACTCTGTTTCGCATCGCGGCACCCAGCGTTTTATCAACGGCGTTGTGTCTGCCGATGTCTTCACGACACAATAAAATCTCTCCCTGATGATCAATAAGCATTGCAGCGTGGATCGCGCCGCTGATGTGCCCAAGTGATTGCCATTGACGAAGGGTTTCTCTTAGCGCCAAGATCTTGTCGTCATCGAGCGGTTTTTCGCCGTTCATTGGCGATAAATCAGGGATGGCTTGGCTGAGAGACTCCGCACCACAAATGCCGCACCCGGTTCGTCCTGCTAAGTGTCGTTTTGCTTGCGTTAAACGCGCATTAGCACGATTCGCGAGTTGAACATCAGCAATAATGGCGTCGTTTTCCTGATCGAGGCTGATCTCGTGGATCTCGCTGCAATCATTGATGATGCGCTCAGTCAGTGAGAAACCGTAGATGAAGTCGTCAATATCTTGTGGCGTCGTCATCATCACGGCATGGCTGACGCCATTGAAGCTAATGGCCAGCGGCGTTTCGGTCGGTAAAGTGGAAAAGCAGGTCGAAGCGTCTTGGCTGCTGATGTAGTGGTGCAGCGAGTGCGGCGCGAGGGCAGTATCACTCTCTAGTTGCGGGATTTCTCTGAACGCTTTTTTTTTCTGCATATCGTGATGTTCTCTTCCTGACGAGCATTTCATACGTTCCCTTCTTCCCATAATAGCGTTTGGCAGAATGCCATGCCTTTTATTGGTACTAAAAAGCGAGCTCACGCAGTGTCGCAATAACGTCAAACTCAGGCGCAAAACCGCACTTTACCCTACAGGTCGCGCATTACCATGTTTGAGATAAGGTCAGCGTTTTTGCGCGTGAGAGCAATGAAATAGCTACACTTTTTTAGGCAACCCGCATGCATCGGGAACGCGTTTGATTCATCAGCGATTCAGGACAATGGAATGACAAATTATTCAGGGTTTGGGTTGTTTAAACATGCGCTCACGTTTCACGAAAACTGGCAGCGCGCATGGCGTAACCCTACGCCAAAACCGTATTACGACGTGATCATTATTGGTGGCGGCGGACATGGGCTGGCGACGGCGTATTACTTGGCCAAAGAGTGTGGCGTAAAGAATGTCGCCGTGGTTGAAAAAGGGTGGCTCGGCGGTGGGAACACGGCACGAAACACCACAATTGTGCGTTCTAATTATCTGTGGGATGAAGCGGCACAATTGTACGAACACTCCCTTAAACTGTGGGAAGGGCTCTCACAGGAACTCAATTTTAACCTGATGTTTAGCCAACGTGGCGTGCTAAACCTTGGGCACACATTGCAAGACATGCGCGATATTGAGCGCCGCGTCAGTGCCAACCGTTTGAATGGCATTGACAGTGAAGTGCTCGACACCGCGGGCGTTCAAGATTTGGTGCCGCTACTCGATTGTTCTGAGCGTGCGCGTTATCCCGTGATGGGCGCGAGTTGGCAACCTCGTGGGGGTGTTGCCCGCCATGATGCGGTTGCGTGGGGTTTTGCACGCGCGGCTGATCAACTCGGCGTAGACATGCTACAACAAACAGAAGTCACCGGTCTTCGCATCGAAGGCGGCAAAATTAAAGGCGTTGAAACCCCGAATGGGTTCATTGGCGCAGGTAAGGTGGGTTGTGTTGTTGCGGGTAACTCGGGCGAGTTAGCACGCATGGCAAACATGACGCTACCGATTGAATCTCATCCTCTTCAGGCCATGGTGTCTGAGCCACTTAAACCCTGTATTGATACGGTGATCATGTCGAATCAAGTACACGGGTATATCAGTCAATCTGACAAAGGCGATTTGGTGATCGGCGCGGGTATCGACAGCTATAACGGCTTCGGACAGCGTGGTTCTTTCCCGATTATCGAACACACGATTTCCGCCATTGTTGAGATGTTCCCCTTCCTCAGTCGCGTGCGCATGAATCGCCATTGGGGCGGCATCGTGGATACCACACCAGATGCGTGTCCGATCATTAGCAAGACAGATGTGGAAGGTTTGTATTTCAACTGTGGTTGGGGCACGGGTGGCTTTAAAGCGACGCCGGGTTCAGGCCATGTATTTGCCCACACTATTGCGAAAGATAGCCCGCATCCATTGGCCGCACCGTTTAAGCTCAATCGTTTTATCAGCGGCCATTTAATTGATGAACATGGTGCGGCAGGCGTGGCGCACTGATTAGTGCTCACAAGTTTGATCAAACAATACGCACCGCGTTAAACACATCAAGTTGTATAAAACGCGTGTTGATGAAGACGCTTTGTTGAGAAAGGAAAAGACATGCTAAGGATTTATTGCCCTTACTGTGAAGAGCTCAGGGAAGAACCAGAATTTACGTATAGCGGCGAAGCGCACATCATCAGGCCGTTAGATCCTGATGCCCTGTCAGACGACGAATGGGGTCGCTATCTTTTCCACCGCAAGAACATCAAAGGCAGCCACCGTGAAATGTGGCAGCACACCGCGGGCTGTCGAAAGTACTTCAACATGCAGCGCAACACCGTGACGTACGATATCGACGCTGTGTACAAAATTGGTGAAAAACCGCCAAGTGATGACAACGAGACAAATACAACGAATGGGGAGGCACGCGCATGAGCCAGAAAAATCGCCTCTCTGACGGCGGACGTATTGATCGCAATACGTCGCTGACGTTTACCTTTAACGGCAAAACCTTTCAAGGTCATCAAGGTGACACTTTGGCCTCTGCGATGTTGGCAAACGGCATCAAAGTCGTGGGGCGAAGCTTTAAATACCATCGACCTCGCGGCATTTTAGGCGCGGGTGCAGAAGAGCCGAATGCGATCTTGCAGATTGGTTCAACGCCCGACGCGGAATTACCCAACCAACGCGCCACTCAAACTGAGCTTTATGATGGGCTCGATGCGAAGGTGGTGAATGCGTGGCCGAGCTTGGAAAATGATGCGCTGTCGATGCTAGGAAAGCTGGGGGGGTCAATGATGCCTGCCGGTTTCTATTATAAAACCTTTATGTACCCCGAATCGCTCTGGCCAACGTACGAAAAGCACATTCGAAATGCGGCAGGTTTAGGTGAAATTCCACGTGGGAATGACCCTGACAAGTACGACAAAATGCAGCAACACTGCGAAGTATTGATCGTCGGTGCGGGTGCCGCAGGCTTAATGGCGGCGCGCAGGCTGGTGGGTCAAGGTTTGCGCGTTATTTTAGTGGATGAACAGTCGGAAATGGGCGGTAGCTTGCTGCATTGCCGAGAGATGATTGACGGCAAACCTGCAACTGAATGGCTTGATGAAACCCTTGAGGTACTCAAGGCTGATCACCATTGCATGCTGTTATCAAGAAGCACGGCGTTTGGTTACTACGACCATAATTTTGTCGGTGTAATCGAGCGCAAAACGGATCATCTTGGCGAGCAACAAGGCGGTGTTCGTCAGCGTATTCACCACATTCGTGCAGAGCATGTGTTGTTGGCAACAGGGGCGATTGAACGTCCACTGGTGTTTGGTAATAACGACTTACCGGGCAGCATGCTGACATCTGCGGTGTCGATTTACTTGCGTCGCTATGGCGTCGCGCCGGGCGATACCTTGCTAGTGATGACCTCGAACGACGAGGGATATAACGCCGCATTGGATTGGCATGAAAGTGGACGCACCGTAGCAGCGATCATAGATACCCGTGCGTATGCCGAAGGCGATCGTATTGCGCAGGCGAAAGCCCTCGGGATCAGAGTGATTTTTGGTCATGGTATCGCGAACCTTCAAGGCAGTTCGGGAATCACCGCGGCGGAAGTGGTGCCTATCGACAAAGAAGGCAAAACCGTCACAGGCGTCATGGAAGTCATTCCTTGCGACACCGTGGCGTCGAGCGGCGGATGGAGCCCTGCGTTGCACCTTAGCTGCCACATTGGTGGCCGCCCTGTCTGGCGTGATGATATTGCGGCGTTTGTGCCATCAGATTATGTCAAAGGAATGGAGTACGCAGGCGCTGTCGACGGTGATGGTACCTTGTCTCATGCCATTTTAAGTGGTGCGGGTGCGGCAATGCGCATTTCAGAAAGTTTGAATGTGCACCTTGAAGATGCATCTTTACCTGTCGTTGAAGACTTTCTTACTGCGCCAGCCATGGCGATGTATTTAGTGCCGCATCGATTGCCAGTGAGCCGAGCGCCTAAGCAGTTTGTTGATTTCCAGAATGATGTCACGGCGGCAGGTATTGAGCTTGCGGTTCGTGAAGGCTATGAATCCATCGAGCACATTAAGCGTTATACCGCGATGGGTTTTGGCACGGATCAAGGTAAGACAGGCAACATCAATGGCATGGCGATTGCCGCCAATGCGATGGGAAAAACCATTGCCGAAACAGGCACGACAATCTTCCGCCCGATGTACACCCCTGTCACGTTTGGCGCGTTAGCAGGGCAAGATGCTGGGCACTTGTTCGATCCATGCCGCTACACGGCGATGCATGCTTGGCATGTCGAGCATGGTGCAAAATTTGAGGATGTTGGCCAATGGAAACGTCCTTGGTATTTCCCGAAAGGGAATGAAACCATGGAACAGACGTTAGCGCGCGAATGCAAGGCGACCCGTGAAGGTGTGGGCATTCTTGATGCATCGACCTTGGGCAAAATTGATATTCAAGGCAAAGATGCGCGTACTTTCCTCAATCGTATTTACACCAATGGCTGGGACAAACTGGCTCCTGGTCGTTGTCGTTATGGCTTTATGTGTCATGAAGACGGCATGGTGTTTGATGATGGGGTAACGTCTTGCATTAGTGATGATCACTTTATCATGACCACCACCTCTGGCGGTGCAGCAGGCGTGTTACGTTGGCTAGAGCTGTGGCATCAAACCGAATGGCCTGAGCTGGAAGTGTTCTTCACCAGTGTGACAGATCACTGGGCGACCATGACTATTTCGGGGCCCCACAGCCGCAATGTGTTGCAGCAACTGGTTGGCGACGAAGATATTTCGGAAGACACCATGCCATTCATGAGTTGGAAAACCATGAAAGTGGCAGGCGTTGAGGCCCGCGTGTTCCGAATCAGCTTCACGGGTGAGCTTTCATTCGAAATCAATGTGAGTGCGAACCACGGTCTGTTCGTGTGGGAGCAAGTGATGCGAGCGGGAGAACCCTTTGGTATTACGCCTTATGGCACTGAAACCATGCACATTTTGCGGGCAGAAAAGGGCTTCATCATTGTTGGGCAAGACACGGATGGCTCTGTGACGCCGCAAGATCTCAACATGGGTTGGATCACGGGCAAACAGAAAACCTACAGTTTTATTGGTCGTCGCTCTTGGGCGCGTGAAGACACAATCCGTACCGATCGCAAACAGTTGGTGGGCTTAAAGTGCACTGAACCTTACAAGGTGATTCCTGAAGGGGCACAAGCGGTGAATGATCCCGATGAGCCTATTCCAATGACCATGGTAGGCCATGTTAGCTCATCGTATTTCAGTGCAAACTTGGGTTATTCCATTGCCTTTGGGTTGATCAAAGATGGCTTGAATAGAATGGGCGAACACGTTTACTTCCCATTGGCGGATGGAACAGTGCTAAAGGCTGAAATCTGTAGCTCGATTTTCTACGATCCGAAAAATGAAAAAGCCGCAGGTGCAGATCCGGAAACGCCTGCATCGACGTTGATGGTGCCACAAAACAGCGCGCGTTTTGAATCACCGCTACACCATCTGGGTTCAAACACTGGCACGCAAGCACCGGGCGTTCATTTGTTTGAACACAAGGATGCTAGCCATGTGATTTTGAGGGGTGAACCAACCGTTGAGTTTGCGTCTTCGGTTGAAGCGGCGCTTGGCCAACCGTTGCCTGTTGCTGCGTCGAGCTCGTCAGTCACTGATAATCGTCATATATGGTGGCTAGCTCCCGATGAATGGTTAATTTTAAGTGCCACTCAATCGGCGTCGGAAACTGAAGCGGCACTGCGTGAAAAGCTGCAAGGTCATTACTCGGTAACGGATGTCACTGGCGGGCAAACACTGGTCACGTTGACGGGCTCTCACGCGAAAGATGTGTTGAAGAAATCAGTGCCTTACGATGTGGATGATGGCTACTTCCCGGTTGGGAAATGTGTCGGCACCACGTTTGCCAAAGCGCAGGTGTTCATGAAGCACAACAGCGAAAACAGCTACGATATTATTGTACGCCGCAGTTTCGCAGACTACATCTCGTTATGGATGCAGGCTTCTGCGGAAGAATATGGGATGAATTGGGGCGACTAAGTCTGCTCAAATCACTAAAAAGGACCCGCGCAATGCGGGTCTTTTTCTTTATTCTCATCAGCAAGGCGCAGCGTGAAGTCATGTTAAGCGATGATGACATGCTCAACACAAACGCATGTAAGGATAAATGTTTGCCAATCATTACCGATCCACTTTTCTATCTGCTTTCTGTGCCGGCCGTGCTGATCTATGGCATTGGTAAAGGTGGGTTAGGGGGCGCACTTGGGATCATCGCTGTTCCTTTGATGGCCTTTGCAGTGTCGCCTTTGCAGGCCGCCGCCATTTTATTGCCCATTCTGTGTGTGATGGATGTCTTTGCGGTGCGCTATCACTATAAAAATGCGGACTATAAGGTGATAAAGAAGATGTTGCCAGGTGCGCTGGTGGGTGTGGTGATTGCGGGAGTTTACATCAATGTGGTGCCGCAAGCGGGCTTGAAACTGACGATTGGTGCGTTGTCATTGTGGTTTTGTGCCCAATACATTGGGTCAATGTTTATTAATCGTACGTCGGTCGCTAAACCCAATAACACTGTCGGCGCGACGATGTGGGGTGCAGTTAGTGGTTTTTCGAGTACCACCATTCATGCGGGTGGGGGGCCTGCCAGTATTTATCTGTTGCCACTAAAACTTGAAAAGGTCACCTTGATCGCCACCATGGCGGTGTTTTTTGCGCTGTTAAACGTTGCCAAGCTCGTGCCTTATGCATTAAGCGGTGAGTTTGATTCAACCAATGTACTGACGGCGTTGGTGTTGATGCCTCTCGCCCCCCTTGGTGTGTCAATGGGTGTTTGGCTACTACACCGAGTCAGTCAAACACGCATCTATCAACTCTGCTATTTGTTCTTGTTTCTTTCGGGCGCCAAGCTTTCATACGATGGTTTGTTGGCAATTATTTAGCCAGATTTACTCAAGCGAAATGCCAGCGACACCGCAAGGGTTTGTGCCAAACACATGCTCGCGGCTTGAGAACGAAAAGATTCTACTTCCGCTTCTTTGACCACAAAACACACATCGCTATTAGCCGCGAGCGGGCTGACTTGGCTATCTGTAAATACAATTTGCTTGGCATTTGATGCTGCTGCACGTTCACACAGTAATACCGTTTCTTCCGAATAGGCTGGGAAACTGGCTGAAACGACCACATCGCGTTCAGACACCAATGCCATTTGCTCATTAGCCATGCCACCAAACCCATCCACCAAGACCACTCGACGCTCTAAATGGCGCAAGGCATAGGCGAAATAGGCAGCAATACTAAATGAGCGTCGCATACCCACCACATAGATGGTTTCTGCGTTTTCTAACAAGGCCACTGCGTTGTTGAGTAGCTCTGATGAAATCGTTGAGGGCATCTCTTGCAAGGCGACCGCGTTGGCTTGGCTGAATTGCATCAGCACATCTGCTGGGGTGTCGAGTGATTGATGCTCTCCCTGGCGATGTTGAAGCAACTTAGCGCGTTCGGTGTAGCTGCTGGTTTCTTCAACGAGGTTCTTTCGAAAAAGCTGCTTCATTTCGTTAAAGCCACTGAATTCGAAGGCATTGGCGAAACGAATCAGTGTTGAAGGAGGAACGCTTGCATGTGTGGCGATAACGGCCACGGTATCGAAGGCAATGCTATTGGGGTTGTCCAAAACATAATAAGCCACCTGTTGAAGGCGTTTGCTTAAATCATGATAACGATGACGTATTTGTTGTTGCAATTCAGCGAGGTGCGTAGCCGTAGCCATAGAATATTCCGAATCAAACCATCTCAACTCAGTGTAATGTTTCGAATTGGATTTGAAAATGGAATTTTCATTTCATTTCATTGCAGAGCAGAGCAGAGCAGA
>NZ_MDAG01000009.1:28952-114723 GCF_002876705.1 Enterovibrio norvegicus
AGAGCAGAGCAGAGCAGAGCGCGTGCGGATGGCTAAAAGCGTTAAGCTTGGCCGAATGTCATTTGCTGGAAATGGGGATTTTTCACCAGTACGTCTATGGTATGAATCTGCGTGAGAACCACCTCGGAAGTTTGTCTATCACGGCGAAGTACCAAGCATTCATCTCTGTCTTCGTTGTGTGTCGTATCTTCTGCTATGCCTTCAACCACATCGCCAGATTTGAGCGTGATCTTAACGGGGTAGTGGAATAAACAAGCGACTTCAATATAGTCATAGTCACTGCAATTAATCATAGTGTGGCCTCAGTGCGTCGGTAGATTGTATTGAGTAGAACGGTATAAAAGAGATTCTTTTCAATCATTAAAGATAGTCGCAGACTTGAGGCAAGGAAAGTAAACGCCTCTGAACGACGACGATGCTTCAACGAGTATCTACTTATTTACGCCAAAAACGAACATGCCGCAGCAGTGCAGCGGCATGTTAAGACGCGGCCATGAAACCGCTACGTTATGGCGTGATGACAAGCGCTTCTGACGACATTGGCTTAACCATAGGCTTGTTGGCCTCAGCACCTTGCGTCGATGCAATACGCACTTCAACACGGCGGTTTTGCGTTTGTCCTGCTTTACCCTTGTTGCTTGCCACCGGCTGTGTTTCACCGCGAGAAGAGGTCGCAATGGTGTCGCCCTTACCTGTACTAGCCGCGAGATATTGCTTGACCGATTCAGCGCGATTTAAGCCAAGCTTGAGGTTGTATGCGTGGCTGCCGATGCTGTCTGTGTGTCCTTCAATAGAGAGTCCGGTGTTCGAACGCTTAATGTTGTCGATGATACCGGCAAGGATCTTCTTGCCTGTCGGTGTCAGTGATGCCTTATCAAAGCCAAAATGTACCATCGCAATCAGTTGGTTGTGATGTGATTTCACAGTCGGGGTTTCCCGCGTTAAAAACTCCGCACATGCCTTGTCCAACCCGGCATTAACGAGGGCTTCAATGAAAAGCGGTGTGGTCGGTAAACCATCCACTTGGCGTTCTAGCTGAAGGTACTGCGCTCGATGGAATAGCACTTCCGTCGACTGCCCCAATGAGACAGTAAATGCTACTTCCGTGTTTTTGTCGGCGCAAATTTCCTCAAACACAGTGGCAGACAATTCAGCCGCTGCACTTGAAAACGACGACACGCTCACCGCTAAAAATAAGGCTGGCAAGGTAAAAGCTGGTTTCATGATGTCTCCCATGTTTATTCGTAGTTTCTAAAGTACAAGTGACCAACTTCTTCACTGATCAGCTCTAAAATGTTGTCGTAAATTTCTTGATATGAATTGGCAGATTGAACGTTTTCAGCGCCAGCACACGTCTGCAACCCTGGATTTGCAGAGATGTCGTAGTCGAAACCGATAACGGCAATTTTGGCTTCAACAGAACGGCCATCTACTTCTAGTGCTTCGAGATCTGCGATGATATTGCTGCACAAACCACCGTTGTAGAGCTGGGTCGCTGCATAGCCAGGGTAAGTGTTATCGTGGGTATTTTGTCCATTTACAGAATCTTCGCCGTCAGATAACACAATGATGAGTTTGCGAACATTCTCCCCGTGTTCCAATAGCTTTGCTGCCGCGATTATCCCTTCATAGGAAGCCGTGCCATGATTGGGTATAAATTGATTAATCGTAGAGCGGAAGCTTGGGAAATCATCCGTCAAGTCGACGGTTTGAAAGTATGAGGAATTGTCTCCCTGAACTCGGCCATTAATGCTTTTTGACCCAGTGTTTAAGGGGCTTGCGATTGTACTTGCGAAGGCAATACGTGGTGTGTTGGTCCACCATTGTTTGGATAGGTTGGTATTATTTATATATCTAACATTGCTAAAGTATGATGAACCGTTGCTTGTATACAAATTGTAGCCAATAAAAGCCGTCCGATTTAGTAAGCGTTTTCCGTCAAGTTCTTGTTCAGTAGATTCATTGAATGACTCGAGTTTCTCAGTGATATCTTCAATAACATTGATAACACCGCGGTACTTCGCCTGACCATTCCACGGATCTTTCATTGAGCCTGAGAAGTCAGCGACAAAAGCGACGTCTATTGTGAAGCCCTGATACTTTCGAGCAACCGCGGAGCCGGTCATAGCTACAGTTTCTTTATAACCCAAGGCAAAATCATCTTTGGGGTACCAAGACTCGAACTCAGAACTTAAGGATACTTTGTATTCAGTAAAAACCAGCCCATCTTTATCATAAACACCTGGTTTTCCGCAATCATCACCATAAATCTCGTCACAGCTACGGCGGACGATATTAATGTCTGATAGGGTGATTCTTCCGTCTGGAGCGTATCCATCAATCAACCCTTTGGCTAAGCTCTTATTAACATTACTGTTCTTCGAAGCATTCGCTGCGATGGCCAGAGACGCTATCTCTACACCATCACCGATCCGTGCATGAGTTTGTAGATAGCGAGTAGATTCGATGGCAAGTACAAACACACTGAACAATAGTGGGAAGGCAACAACAAATACGATCGTGGCAACACCACGCTGTTGTGAAGGCAAATACGCTTGCATTTTGATGTCCTATCGACCAAATGAAAGGGAAATGGATCGAACTCGTTCAAAAGACTCACCAGCTAAGTTTCCGAACCAATTGTCGGTTCGATAACAAAGTGAGACTTGGTAAAGCGTTAGCTTATTATCAAACTGTGATAACGGTGAAAGATCTATTTTTGTTACTAAAGGCTCCTCGGGCTCGCAAGAGTAGGAACCTAAAGTAAAAATATGAACATTAGCAACAGGCGGGATAGGATTGTTGTTTGAGTCGAATCGCTGCTGTTCGATTACCATTCCCAGACGCTGAATATCGAATGTGTTCATGGTACTTGAGAGAGAGCGCTCGATCAGCGCCAAAGACTTTGTAGCCTCGTCATGCGTCATGGATTCATCACCATCGAAAAGTTGCGAGCGCTCTCGAAGCAGGCTGACTAATGAATATGAAAGTCGATCTAGTTTTCCTTTTACTGTTTGCTTCACGACAACATCCATCGAAAATACGATAATCAAGCTGAATGCTAATAAGATCATTGCGAGTTCAATCGTGAATACGCCCATTTGTTTTTTGCGATTATTGGCTGAATTCATCACGTTCAAACTCCTGTAAGCCAAAAACCTCTCTAGAGAGTGTCACTTTGCTATCATCGAAAAAATAGGCAAAAATCGGGTCATAGTCATAACTAATTCGGTACAATGCAATGGGGTTATTGGTTCTGTCTTCACCTCCAGTGTTCAGAGAGTTGCTAGCTTGACTGAAGGAATCAAAATAACGCACCGATACATCGAACTTGTCAGGGTTGACGATCTTTACCCACAATTGATCGCTCTGAGCGAGTGCGGATTTAAATAGTGCTTCATAATCTGCATTGGCAGACGTTCTTGCTACACGTGATGACTCCGAAATCGCATAGTCGATGACCGAAGATACATACCCCATGACACAGATCTCCACCCAGACAACCAAGGCATAAAATAGGAAGATAAAGCCTATCGAGAATTCGGTGGTGACTACTCCTTTTTGATTTTTTTTTAACGTTAAGCTAGTGAGATTCTGAAATTGGGCCATAGCGTTTCGTTATGCCTCCCAGCGAATAGTGAGAGTTTTACCATCTACAATCACTGTTGGCTTTCCTTTGGTGTTGTCTCGGACTGTGAGCACAATTCGAACGTAGTTATTATGCTCGCCGAGTTCGACGATCTTTGCTGGACCTTTGCTTAAGAAACGCTTGCGCTTGACGGTAAAATCCTTCGCGCCTTTCACGTCAAATACCCATTTATTGCGATCTTCTAAGAACATCGTGCGCACTTTCCCCAGATCAAAATCAGAGGTGGCAACGTACTGGATAGAGCCATCTCCGGTTGTACTAGCAGGTTGATATTGAAAAGCAGTGATGAGCCTTCTTGACCGCTTTTTAGGCTTATCAGTAGGGACGATAGGTTTGATCTTAACTTTTTCTTCCATAATGGCAGCGAGCTCAGCATCGTGTTGAGTTGCAATTTTTTTGTCGTTGGCTGCTTTGACTCGTTCTCTCGCTAACTGTAATGGGTCGATCTTTTTCGGCTCTGTAAAAGCGGTTTTGGTTTTTATTGTTTCTGACAATGAAGCCTTTTTGATTGTTTTCTCTTCGACACGTTGAGGTTGCTCTTCTGGCTTTTTGGCAGTGGCGCTTTTGACTTTTTGCTGACGTTGAGACTCAGTCGTTTTTTGACTTATAGCTGTAACTTTTGCCAACGTCTGAGCAGCACTAGTTGTATGTGTGGTGTTAGGCTGTGTCACTGCGTCATGGTTTAGTTGTGAAACAGTTGGAACGAACATGGAGGGTTTTTCGTTGTTAATTATTTGATTATGTTTGATTTTCGCATTGTGCAAACTTTCGAATTTGTCTGCCAGATACGCGTCATCTTCACTACCCGGAAGCATTTGGCTAAAAGCGCGGGTGCGGCCATCTTTGGCTAACGCGAGAATCAAATTGGCATTTGCGACATCGTCTGCTCGACCGCTTTGAACTAAAGGTAAGAGCGTGTCGATTGCTTTGTCAAAATCGCCTTGCAATATGGCAATCATCGCGAGGTTATTTTTCACCGTCGCATCATCAAAATTAAACGTTCTCGCCAACTCAAATGACGCTTTCGCGTCGAGTAGGTCGCCTTTGTCGGCTAAGATCAACCCACGTAAATTGTGCGCTTCACCGAGCTCTTCATCTAAGCGTAGGGCTGCATTGATATGCGTTTCTGCTGAGTTAATCTTACCTTGATCGAAAAACACATTGGCTCTCAATAACGCCAACTCTGCAGTATTTCGCTGACGCGGAGAGATCTGAGAAAGTTGAAACATCGCTGCTTCGACATCACCCACGAGATAATGCACATTAGCCAACTTATGTCTGACTTCTGGATCCGGTGATTGATTGAGTTCGGTTTGATATCGTTGGATCAATGCTGAATAACTGCCTGAGTCCATAAGTAATTTTTCACCGTTTTCACGTGCATAGTCACGAGGTGAAGATGTAGTGCATCCGACGAGGAGCACGAGAATTGTAATTAATACTGACAATTTCATTATCCGAGCATCCTCATAACTCCAGGTGCGGTGATTAAAACGACGATAGGCATCATGATGAAAAGAATAAGTGGTATAGACATCTTCGAAGACAGCTTTCCTGCCTTCTCCTCTAAAGTAAGCAATTGAATTTCTCTGATGTCTTTTGCCAAAGTCGAGAGCACGTCGTAGATTGAGGTTCCGTGTTTCATGCTTTGGGTCAGGGTGATCACGAAGCTGTGCACTTCTGGTGCTGGTATACGAATGTGTAGCTCATGTAGAGCTTTATCTAAACCTACGGTTTGAGCTCGATCTCTTAAGCGCTTAAGAACGTAAGCAATATCTCGGTCAAATGCTGCCATCTCAGACGTGAGGTAAAAAAGTGTAGTTTCGACGGTCATTCCTGTTTTTACGCAGACGCCCATAATATCGAGTAAGTAGGGAAGCTTTCTTGTGATCTTATTGGCCAAGGCGCGTCGACGCATTTCAAGGTACATATCAGGTGCAATAACAACCATCACAATTAGCAGACTTAACCACATGATTTTACGTGTAAAGTCCTCTAAAAAAGGTGACTCTCCAGTGAATAAGATAATCATGATGCCAATTGCACCCACAGTGTACTTTAGGAAAAAGTAATAGGGGGCAAGTCTAGTATTGTAAAATCCTGCCCCAATGAATTTTTCCGCGATTTCTGTATTTGTCGCTGAGAAAAAACCGGATGTAATGCGTGTGATCTCAGCCGTAGCTGACGCTTTTTTAGTGCCGGTGGTCAGGGTTCCATCCAACGATTTTCGACGTCGCAGAGCAGCGTAACCCATTGTCAACACTGTGGCGGCACCCAGAGCGACGAGTACCGAAAATACAAGTAGTGCTACGCCACTCATTACTTCACACTCCGCATCAGTGCGGCAATGATCGCCATCCCGATGGCTTCACTGGCAAGGGTGTAATAGAGTATCGGTCGACCATTGGGATCGTTCATGACGAAATCGTAGTTTTCAGGGCTAAGAAAACGCATGATGACAAATAGGAAAAAGAAGGGCAGAGCACAAATAATGTAAGCGGACATACGGGCTTCTGCAGTCATGGCGAGTTTTTTCTTTTCTATGCTTCTTGCATTGAACAAAACACGATTGAGCTGGGTGATCACGTTTCGTAGTTGTCCTCCACGATTTACATTCACGCGCATCGCGATAACGAAAAACTGAAATGCAGGCGTTGGGAAGCGTTGGCATGCCTTTCTAAACACGTTATCCGTAGACTCGCCCATATTGAGTCGCTCACCCATTATTTTAAACTCTTTGCCAACGATGTTGTTCAATGATTGTCCAACAAACTGGATAGCATGTAGTAAGCTTTCACCTGCAGATACTGAACTGGCAATCATATTTAGTGCGTCGGGAAAGTGTTCTTCGAATGTGTTTTGAGCGCGAATATCTAGGAATCTGAGCCCCAAAAACGTCACAACTGGCAAGGTGATAGCCAAACTAAGCAATGTGCTAAATCGAAATAGTGTAGAGAACATGTAGCTACCCGTTAGGCCAGCGACGATGTAAAACACTAAGATTTTTAACACGGCAAATTGTCCTATATCATCAATAGTATTGGAGGCATTTCGTCGTAGTCGTTGTGAGAATGTGGTGTGTGTGAGCGCTTCCATGTCGACTGCACGGTTTTCAAGAAGTTTTGTAACTGGGAGCGGATTATTGTCCCGAAGCATACTCTCTCTCCGTGCTTTTAGGAGAGTCTGCTTGTGAAAGATATAGAGACCTAAGGCAATAAATAGACAATAAATCAAATTGGCGATCATGCCGACACTCCGCTGAAAATACCATTGAGCTCCCTATCTAGGCCAAAATAGCGAGCCTTTTCATATAGCGCAGATCGCTCCATCAAACCTGCTGTGACAAAATTGCCCAACACCTTCCCTTTTTCAGAAAGGCCGTTTTGTTCAAAGCGAAAGATCTCCTCCATAACAACGTTTTGACCTTCCATTCCGATGACTTCACTCACGCTCATGACTTTACGACTTCCATCGTGTAGTCGGCTAATTTGTATGATGATATCAACAGCACTCACCACCGTGCGCCTAATGGCTTCTAGCGGCAGTGAGGCTGTTGCCATCATGACCATGCTCTCGATGCGAGAAATTGCATCACGTGGGTTGTTGGCATGTAGTGTTGTCATAGAGCCATCATGACCAGTGTTCATAGCTTGAAGCATTTCAAATGCTTCAGAGCCACGACACTCACCAATGATGATACGGTCTGGGCGCATGCGCAGTGAGTTGATAACAAGTTGGCGCTGATTGACCTCTCCATTGCCTTCAATACCAGCGGTTCGGGTTTCTAGGCGGACAACGTGGGGTTGCTGCAGACGCAGCTCTGCCGCATCTTCAATGGTGACAATACGTTCATTTTCTGAAATATATTGAGATAGAGCATTCATCATGGTGGTTTTGCCTGAACCTGTACCACCAGAAATCACGATGTTCAATCGACAACGAGAGGCAATAACCATGAGTTTTGCTACTTCAGAGCTCATTGCTCCAAATTCAATGAGATCAGAGAAACCGATGCTTTGTTTTTTAAACTTACGAATAGAAATCGATGCGCCATCGATCGCGATGGGAGGGAGGACTATGTTAACCCGGCTTCCATCTGCCAAGCGAGCATCACAAAGTGGTACTGATTCATCGACACGACGACCTACTTGTGCGGCAATACGTTTGGCGATATTGATAAGCTGATCGTTATCAATAAACGTGATGGAGGATTTTTCAACCAAACCCTGGCGCTCGATGAATACATCATCAGGACCATTGATCATGATATCCGAGATACTGTCATCTTCGATCAGTGTTTGAATTGGACCTAATCCGCGCAACTCGTCATACATCATCTTCACATAGTCGCCGCGAAGAGAGTTTGGCATCGGTGTATTGTCTTGTTCGGCGAGCACGTTGATCGCTTGGATCAGCTCTCTTTGGAGCTCGTCTTTGGACAATTTCGCAATGGCTTCTGCATCGATAGCATCAAAAATACGTCCGCGAAGAGATCGATAGAGTTCTTTAGTTGGAAGCATGAGTAATTACTTGCCTCCTAGGAGCGAAAAAGAAAATATCTTCCTTTTTTTTATAACTTCCTCGCCAATAATACGAGAACAAAGACGCTTGATTTGGTCACCTAATTTAGATTTTTGGGTGCTCAGGAATGTGCCGTTTAGTAGTGTCTCTTCGACTGAAATCTCATAAGGAAGGACAAAGTCAATTCCGATATCCAGGTATTTTTCTACTTCTGCCAGTGTCACGCTGTTGAAACGAGACGCGCGATGGTTGTTAAGCACCAATAAAATGCGTACGTTTCGGTTATAGTCGGGCTCTTCAAGTAACTTTTTTATTTTACTGAGCATGGCGGCAGTCTCACGTAGACACGAAATGGTTGGCTCCATCACCAGTACAGCGACATCGAGTGTTTTCAAAAAAGTTTTAGGCTGGATATCAAAGCCAACGGAGGCTGACAAATCGTCGAGGATAAAGTTGGTATCTGGTGCGAGGTAATTGACCACCAATTCATTCATTTCATGAAGGTCAACAGAGCTTTCGTTACTCAACCCCAAGGCCAAATAGTCAAGCCGATTATTTACGCGAGTAACAAGTGTTTTTGCTGAAGCTTGATCTATTTCCCCCCCAGTTTCGGTATCGTTAATACGCCTCTTTTCTCTATTCTTGATACCGAGGTAAATATCTAGATTGCTTGATAAATAGTTGTTATCGACGACTAAGCAAGATGTCTGCTTATCGTTAGACAATATCCAGCTAAGTTCAGCGGTAAGCAGTGTTGCTCCCACACCACCACGCATACCAATTAGACCGATACGTTTAGCTCTCCGCCTTCCGCTCAGAGATGAGGCTGCAATGTGGCGTGTGACGACAGTGTCAATAAACTCCGCTAATTCAATTTTCTCAACGGGCCAAAACAGATAATAGAACCCTAGTGCTTTTAACTCTCTAATCACTGAAATGGCATCAACATCACCAAGAATAACTACTGACAGTGATGCGGGTAGACGCGCCGAGAGTTGTTTACATTCTTTTAATGTGTCGGGACAACCAATGAGGTCTATCACCAATAATTGGGCGCTATGTTCTTCTACTTGTGATGGAATATCGTTGAATTTGTATGGATACGATATAGGTACGGGATGGCCATCAAAACGAAAGGTTTCTTCTACTAGCATTTTCACCTCTTCCGAACGGTAAAATTGAAGAGACGAAACGCCGCTTTGCACCCCTATAGACGAGGGACTGTCTTTTGATTCGCTTTTGAGTAGCTCGCTGAAATCTAACATGTGAAGCCTCTTTTAGCGGACAACAGGGGAGACAATGGAAAGTCGCCCTTTCCCTGCAAGTTTATTGTCTGGATATACCATCGATTGCCAACGCATGGAATCTGGGAAGCAGCCATCATTCCCATGGTGATAGTTTGAAATAATGGAATAATTACAGGAGGGAGATTGCACCTGGTGGATGACAGTGGACAAAATTATCCGGTCATCATTGGTATTTTCTAAAGATGTCATCGACATTTTTTCCAGTAAAATTCCTCGTGAAATAAGCCAGCCATAGGCTTTTTGAGCAATCTTATGTGTTTTACTGCCCTGCCACGAAATCTCAACACCATGCGCCAACAACTGTTGTTCGTTTTTTTCCATGTACGCCAGAATTTCACGCGTTGCCTGACGAGAGGCATTGTTCTTTACCACTACCGTATACTCATATTTTACGGGTGTGACGAGAACAGAGTTACCTTCTACCGACGGTCCACTTGATTGAGAGCAA
Source organism: Enterovibrio norvegicus (assembly GCF_002876705.1). Classification (GTDB taxonomy): domain Bacteria; phylum Pseudomonadota; class Gammaproteobacteria; order Enterobacterales; family Vibrionaceae; genus Enterovibrio; species Enterovibrio norvegicus_B. Next base: position 38,878 of record NZ_MDAG01000009.1, read on the forward strand.
GCTGTTATTGCGGATACTAGTAACAACATCAGTCCGGCAGTCGTATTTTTTTGACTAGTCTTCATTTTTTAAAACCTCCTGTAGATAGAATCTCTCGTTGCCATTTTTCTATCTCAGGTGAACTTTTTAATTCGACTCCAAAAAAACGGTGGAGAGCTGAGGTTCTTTGCATGCTTGGTATCTGGATGTTGGCAGAAGAGATTGGTTCAACAAGTGATACGGTCGCTACTATCACAAGTTCGGTTTTACGTCGCGTTGTCGATGTATTGCGAAATAGCGCACCAAGAATGGGGACATCACCGATAAAGGGGATCTTTGACAGCGCTTCTTCGTCTTCACTACTGAGAAGCCCTGCTAAAACAAAACTGTCCCCATCGCCTAGTTCTAATGTTGTGCGTGCTCGGCGTACCTTGAATGATGGGATATCTAAAAGCGTATCGCCGAATTGACCATCAACTGAACTAACTTGCGGCATTATCGATAGCTTGATTTTATCGTCGCGCAGCACCTCTGCCGCAAGGTCGAGTCCAATCCCGAATTCTTTATATTGAATTCGGTATCCGTTATCAACACGGTAGGTTATTGGAATTTCACCACCTACTAGAAAACTGGCTGTTTCACCCGAAATAACTGAAAGATTTGGTTCTGAAAGGACCTGTCCGACGTTGTCATCATTGATCGCTGAGATGTAAGCTGCGACGTTAGTTAGGCTACCTCCCAACCCTGATATACCCCTAGCAAATTGACCGTTACCACCAAATCCGTCGCTAAATATTGTGCCCCATTTAATACCTAGTTCGTTGATCAGGGAGCTGTTTACTTCTGCGATGGTAAGCTTGACGTTGACCTGTTTTGTTACGGCTACTTCTAGATTATTAATTAAACCTTCGTATGTACGACGGGCCATAAAACTAATATCAAACTCTTCGCGAATGGATGTTTTCCACTGAACACGACGCTCGGTGTATTTCTTATTCAGCAACCCACCGACTATGGAGTAGATGTCGTTTTTTTCCTTTTGTGTTGGCACAAAACCGGAGAGGACGACTTGTTCTCCAACGTTGAGCACTGAGACCTCCACATTGGGGTATTGAATCGCCAAAATCTGCTCAACTTTAGTGAGGCTTTGGTTAACGACGATCTTCTTTTTTGTCAATGTAGTGCCATTTTCGCCAAACACTATCAGCGTGGTGGTACCTAAAGCTCGACCGAAGACAACCAGTCTGTTGTTATCAATAACCTGATAGTCTGCTACTTCAGGGTCAGAAATAAAAACGGTTCCAATCACCGAGTCAAAAGGGAGTGAACGGGCGTCCCCTGTGCCAAGGTTTAGAATGCCGGCGGCGAAGGCTGGAAAAATACCGCTGGCGAGCAGGCCAATAAAAAAGATGACAGATAAATAACGGCGTAACATGCAGTTGTTCTCTAGTTAAAGGCCTTTTTCTGGCCGCGAATTTCAGTGACGGATTTGAAGTTGGGCAGGACATCATGGGTGTCAGCATGCATTCTACCGAGAGGAACTAAATGATTTCCTGATGACTTAATCACTTCAACAATGCCGATCCTTTGAGCAATAACCATCTTTGCGATTTGATCTCTAGACAGCTCGATAGTCAGTGGCAAAATATCTTGTTCATCTTCGTCAATCGCTAATACACGGACATTGTGAAAAAGAGGCGATACGGAGAGTGAACGAAATGATTCTATATAGATAGAGCCGGACGTTTTGCCAATATTTTGGTTATCAGAGGTAAGGATTATGATGTCAACCTTGTCGCCAACAGAAATACCTGATCCAATGAACTCGTTTCGGTCAATAGTCAAGGCATAAGGAGACTTCCCATCTTCAATTACCGCATCCAAATAATTTGGGTCGTTGGGGAGAAGAAAATCTGATGGGGAGAGGAAATGCTTCTCACCAATATTACTTTTCGCCACCATTCCTGGTACGTGGGAAATGACTGTGTCATGTAAAATCCCATTTTTAAGAGCGTCTTTTTCTTCTAGTTTAAAATATCGAATGTTATCGCGTGAGAGGGTTTCACCTCGTTGTATGGGGGATTTCAGTTGAGCAACTTGATATGAGATATTCGAGATGTTAGGTGCCGTAGTGTGTTTACTTTGGAAAAAACCACTAAGCCCAAGAATACCGGTACCTATGGATAATACTGCAATAAGGAAGAATACGCGTTGACTCATGGTTTAATTCAACTTACTTAGATAAATGCTAAACAAACTTGCTACGACAATAGGTACGCCGTAGGGTACGCCTCGGCGATATTTGTTCTTTGAAGCTAGTTGCATTGCTAGTATAAATAATGCTATTAGTGCACCAAGCACAGTAATAATAAACAGTGTAAAAAGAAAATACTCTTCATCAATGATAAGGGAATAGGCTGCTAGGAGTTTGGTGTCTCCTGCACCTAACACACCCATTGCAAATAACCCAAGCCCAATAACGACAACGGATGTAAACTGATACATGTGGATCTGCAAGCTGGAATCAAAAAGCGCCAGTGCGATACACGTCATAAGTACAAATAAACATAGCGAATTGCTTATTGTCCTTTTCGTAATATCTGTTGCCATCCCTGCTATCGAGCCTGAGATTAAAAGCATTTCTAAGCAACTCAACTAGTTGCCCAACTGATAACTATTAGCTACCGGCTTAGTTAGAGTTAGTGATATTACTGGTGATGGTTGTTATCGCACCGGTTAGTGCTTCACCAAGAGGCCCACTTTGAGTGAATGTAGCTGCTACAATGGCAGAAATAGCTACGCCTATAATTGCATATTCAATAGCCGTCACGCCGCGCTCATCGTTGATAAAATTCTTTACTGTTTGAAAAATAGACATGGTTAGACTCCATTCATTTTTTAATCGTTTAATAATTTGTTAATGCAAAGGTGACTTTTATTTATCCGTACTAACGATAGGGCGTCAGTAAAAACCAGATGATCTCAAAGTCAGCAATTAAGATATAACTCATATGTAAAATAATCTATATGTTGGCCTCGTCGCACTTGCTTCTTATTATGATCTTGTGTTTCTTATTTGACACACATAAGATGCTCGCACTTACAAAAATTATATGAAGTTGAATGATTAAAAAACTTAATAATTATGATTGAGATCACAGTTATTATTATGAAACCAATTTGTTTGTCTAATTTATGGATCGCCTAAATTAGCATTTGCTGAGTTAGTTTTTTTGAAGGCCTTCACAATATTTTTTGGGGAAAAGTTGCGTTTTAATTTCATTCTTAAGTGTCTAATTTCATTGTTTTTCCTTTCTCATCAATTAATTGATTGATTGTCTATACAGGCTGACGTGAAAGTTGGTCACAAATTCTATGTCATTTTTTGGTTTAATAGATAAACATAAGAAATTACATGATTACAATTAATTAACATTGTCGTGTTTGTTAGGCATGAATTACGTTAAATTTGTGGCGGATTATTTAATTATTACGCATTAATATCTAAATAATATGGTGGGCGTTGTCTTTAAAGTATCGTTATTGGTCTGCTCTTTTGAGGGACAGTCCGGTGATATTTTAAATGAATTCGACGATTTTGGGCTGCTGTTTTTACCAAGAGACAAGGAGGGGGGGCTAGTATGTACAGTGCTTGGAGATGCTCTTTCTAAGATGTCTCCAAACACCATATTTAGGTTACGCGGATTGATGCGTTGTTGAGGTTTGTTGGATGGAACGGCTCGATGCTCTCTCTACTGTTAGCATGCCTAGCGCCATGCTAACAGTGAAAAGGAGAATGTGAGGCGAGCCAGAGCCTAATGCAGTGATCGCGGGCCCAGGGCAGATCCCAGCTAACCCCCAACCTATACCAAAGATGGCTGAGCCTGAGATAAGACGTTTATCAATGTCGCTATGTTTGCTTATGCTGAAATGTGTTTCTGCGATAGGCGCGGATCTTGGTTTTATCAACAGCAAGTATCCTGGAATAAAGACCATCAATGCACCACCCATGACAAAGGCGAGGCTGGGATTCCAATTGCCATACACATCAAGAAATCCAATGACATTGGCTGGATTGACCATGCCTGACACCATCATTCCTGCGCCAAATAGTCCACCAGAGAACAGAGCGCCGAAGTAAAACAGTATATTCTTGCCAGACATTTAGCCTCCTATTACATGCAGTCGAAGAAAGACGGTTAGTGCAGCACTGGCCATAAAGGTACAGGTAGCAATCATTGAACGTGTCGAAAATCTGCCAATACCGCAGATGCCGTGACCGCTGGTACAACCGTTAGCGAACTTTGTTCCTATCCCAACGAGCAAACCCGCTGCGATCGCAATGAAAGGCGTTGTTCCTGTGCCTGAATGCTGTGAGTAGTCAGGAAACCCCACATTCAAAAAGGCGACACTTGCTCCTGCGAATACCATGCTGACAATGAATACAATGCGCCAATTTTTATCGGGTGTGTTCGATGAAAAAAGGCCTGCAAAGATACCGCTGATGCCTGCTATTTTCCCATTGATGAGCAAGAGGGTTACTGCTGAAATGCCAAGCATTAACCCCCCGATCAATGCTTCCCAAGGTATGTGATATGCCATATAACCGCCTAAACTTATTACGTAATAAGAATACTATAATTAGCAATTACTAATATAGCAAAGTCTAATTTAGTCCGTGTAATCATTGGCTAGCGTTTAAGCAACAGGGGGTTATGTCTCAATTCGATAACAAGGCGTATGTACCCATTAATGGTAAGGTGGTATATCAAAAGCTAATCGCTTAATGACGCAAGGCGTCCAAATAGAAGCTATTGTTAATAAAGCATAAGTTGAGAAACACTATCAGTGGTGGACTTTAGCGAGTGCAGATCTTTTGTTTGGTGAGACGTCGTTGTTTGTTTAGGCTGTCTGGTGAGGTTGTTTGTGAAAGCATTGGTGCGGTTGGTTACCGAATGTGTAAAATCGATGGGTTTAACGCTGGCTAAGTGGTCAAAAGACCTCGACGCCTATGATAAGCAGGCTAAGCAGATGCGCCGTGAAGATAGATTGGGTGAAGTTGATTACTCTGCTCAAGAAGACCTTCCGAGCAAAGCGTCGAAACAAAACGAGGACGAGCTGCGCGAACAGTAATGTGTCGCATAGATTATCTGGCAGTCACCAACGCAAACCGCAACACAAACGTCATTCCCCCTTTTTGATTGATATTTGCTTGAATATCCCCTCCAATGTCTCGCATGTTATTTGCAACAATCGATAGTCCCAACCCTAGTCCTTTCCCTATTTTCTTGTTGGTTGTAAAAGGTTCAAAGATCGTTGAAAGCGCTTCGCCTTCAATGCCACACCCGTTATCTGATATTTTTACTTCTAGTGATGTTTCATTGGGTACCACTGAGATGGTGATTCTTGGCTGCGGGGTGTGCTCTAAAGCATCAATGGCATTGGAAACAAGGTTGCCTAGAACCTGTCGTAGCCGTTGTTCTTCAGCCTGTATCTTTGGTAAGCCTGAGGGAATACGCACTCTCACGTCGATCTCTAATAATTGCTGCTGATAAATTCGCAATACCTCCTGTAATCCCTCAGTAAAAGACACGGCATGTAAACGTTCAGGCTTGTTATAGGCGAAGGTTTTGAGTTGTGTTGCCATGTCGACCATTCTATCTATCAAGGTTTCGATGAGATCATTGTTGGCCGCTACCATTGCCATTTCTCCACGTTCTGAAAGCAGGGCATTGGACGTGGTGAGCGTTCTTAGGCCAGTCAGTGGTTGATTCAGTTCATGAACGATCGCGCTGGACATTCTGCCGAGTGCCGCCATTTTACTTGATGCAATTAGGCTAGCTTGTGCCTCGCGCAGCTCTGATGTTCTCTCTTCAACACGCTGAGCGAGTTGCATGTTGGCTTCATTGAGTGCGTGTTCGGCTTTTTTTCGTTTACTGATGTCTAACACGGTAGCGAGATAATACTGGGTGCCGTGAAAGGGAAATGACGTCAGTGAAAATAAAACGGGAAACGTCGACTGATCTTGACGAACGGCTACTTTTTCAACCGCGCTCATTTCTTCTATGCGGTTGTCGATGCTGTTAGGCGATTCGGGGAATCGTGTTGATTCAGGAAAGAGAGGCGATTGCGTGTCGTCATTTCTCTTGAAGAGTTGGCGCAAATTAATCTCAGCGAAGGAAGCATCTTCAATCGCAAATTGTTGAATGGCCATGGCATTAATATCGACGATATTTCCTTGTTCATTGAGCAGTAGCAAACCCACTTGCGTCTTATTGATCATTTGGTTGAGCTTCTGTTCTGACTCTTTAATTAATGCCTGAATACGTTGTTGTGAAAGTTGTTTTTGATGCCGTTGATACCCAATAACGCCGATCAGGAACAACAGCAAAAAGAACATTGAAGCGCTTAACCCAATTGTTGTAGACGTTCTATCCACTGGCGTCGTGGGAGAAAGGTAAGTGAGTAACCATTTAACATCATCCAGTCGGATCGTTTGAGAAAAATAGCGTTTATTGTCCATATCCCAAAGGGTGAGTGATTCTCCCTGTAAGAGTGTTTTTTCGGTGATGTTAATGCGGCTTTCAGCGTCATTGAGCCAATCCGCGCTGTAGGTATCGCTGCTCGAAAGGAAGAACTTCCCATTGGGGTCACGCAATAGGATGACATCAGAACTGGTTAACCATTGATCGGTTAACAGGCGAAGATCCAGTTGGACCACCACAATGCCGACGATCGCTAAATGTTCAAAAATTGGTGCGGAGAGATAGTAAAAAGGGCGCTCCCCTTTGGTTTTTAGGACGAGGGATGTGCCTTCCCCAAGTCGATGAATATCCGCCACAATGGTTTGTAAATCGGCGTTACTGATGTGGTCGCCCGCGATGCTAGAGGCGACCAATTGCCCTTCATCCGACAAGAGATACCAACCCTCGGTATTGGCGGCTTTATCGAGTTGGCTAAGGGCTTGATCAATGTCGTCTGATTGGTCTAAACGACCAACCACTAAGGCCACAGCGTCAGGATTGTTGTTGATGAGATACGGCAAATGATAGAAACGTCGAAGTGCGTGACGCATTTCGCCAATTGCATTGAGTAAGCTTTGCTGTGCGTTGTTTTGCGCTTGTTGGGTAAGCCATTGGTGGGCCATTTCTTTGCTCCCCCAATAAAACGTAAAGACGAGCAATGTGGCTACAGAAACCAAAATCCATTTACGGTCCATGTGTCGTTTCCCGCTTCCCATCTTCTGATTACTTAAGCGCCCTCTGAATGTCTCAGGTTCCGCTGACTTATCCCTTTGCGAGCATTACAGTATATATTTAAGCCATCTTAAGACAGCATTGCTTGCCAAAAGATACTGAAAGCGTGATGGTTGCGTATCGGTATACACAGGTTTCCTCCCATGTTTAACGTGAGGTTTGATGGGGCGAGACAAAGACATTTGCAGTAGTGGTTAATACATGGAAAACATACAAGACGCACGGATAGCGCTGATCGAAGATGATGAAATTGTGCGACAAGCCACCACGCAGTGGCTCCAGTTGGCTGGGTTTCTGGTAGAAGAATTTGCCACGGGATACGCGGCACTTTCCAAGATTCGCGCGGGTGAATTTGACGCGATCATTAGCGATGTGAGATTGCCAGACATTGATGGAATTTCGTTGCTAGAGCAATTCAAGTCGAACCAAATTGATGCGCCAGTGCTTATTATTACCGGTCATGGTGATGTCGATATGGCGGTTAAAGCGTTGCAGTTGGGCGCGTTTGATTTTATCGAGAAACCCTTTAAGCCTGATCGATTATCCAAGCGCGTGACGCAGGCTGTTGAGCATTTTCGAGCGCAAGCATCGACGCATCTCAGAGGCGAATACCTGGCACGCGTTTCGGGGTTAGAGAAAGTCCTGATTGGGCAAAGCGATGCCATGTGCCACTTGCGGGAGCAAATTGCGCACGTGGCGAAGATTGATACCAATGTCATTATTTATGGCGAAACAGGGTGCGGGAAAGAGCTGGTTGCCAACAGCCTGCACAATGAAAGCGAGCGCCGATCACGAACTTTTGTTCCTATCAACTGCGGTGCCGTGCCAGAAAACCTTTTTGAAAGTGAGTTGTTTGGTCATGAAGTGGGGGCGTTTACAGGCGCGTCAAAACGTCGCATCGGTAAGCTTGAATATGCTGACAAAGGCACGCTCTTTCTTGATGAAATTGAAAGTATGCCTGCGGCGATGCAAGTGAAGGTGCTGCGAAGCTTGCAGGAAAACACGGTTGAACGTGTGGGTGGAAATCAATCTATACATATCGATCTGCGTGTTATCGCCGCTGCAAAGGAAGATCTTTTGGCGCACCCGTCGTTTCGGCAAGATCTCTTCTATCGGTTAAATGTGGCGCAAATCTCTATTCCTCCACTTCGCGATCGAAGCGAAGACATCTTGATGTTGTTTGAGCATTTTTCCCAGCAAGCGAATGCCAATACGCGCGTGCTTAGCGAGGCTGATCGCAAAGGCATGTTGTCCTATTCTTGGCCGGGGAATGTCAGGGAGCTGCGTAACATTGCGGTGCGTTACGCCCTCGATAACTCTGTTTCTGCCATTGAGGTGTTATCAATGCGGCCAACATCGACGGTAGAGCTGAGTACGAAAGGGGTGCCTCTCGCTGTGCAGCTGGATAACTTTGAGCGAAAGGTGTTGAGTGAAGCCTTGAAACGACACCAAGGTCGTATCCTTGAGGTGATGGAAGAGCTCGACCTTCCACGTCGAACATTGAACCAAAAAATGCAGAAATTTGGCTTGAACAGGGCAGATTTCAAAGGTTGAGTCATCGGCAGATTCTTGCTCATTTCGCAAGGCGCTGATGTTATGCACTTCTGTTCTCCCCTTGTGCCATCAGGCTCCTTCTCCAAATCAATGAGCAATATTTTGCCGACAGCAATCCGTATGAATCAGCATGTTTTTGCTCATTGCTTGGGTGTATAAAGTTATTTCCTTTGTAAAACAAGAGATTGAATCTTGGCACTGTGTTTGCCTATAGCCCTACTGGTTAACATTTCGTTAACGGAATAAAAAGCAGTAGGAGTACAGGGATGACAATCAAGAAGATAGCAACCACGTTCGCGCTGGTCATGGCAACGTTAGGATCTGTTTCAGCCGCATCCGCCGCGGAAGATCGTAGCTATATACTCGCCACGGCGTCTACGGGGGGAACGTATTACCCTGTTGGCGTTGCGTTAGCCACGCTGAGCAAAGTGAAATTGGGCCCGAAATATCACTTTTCTTTATCAGCAATTAGCTCTGCAGGTTCGGGTGAGAACGTAAAACTCTTGAATGAGAACGAAGCGCAGTTTGCGATCTTACAAGGTCTTTATGGTGCGTGGGCTTGGGGCGGTGGTGGCCCTTACAAAGGGGTGAAACAACAAGATTTACGTGCTGTATCGATGCTTTGGCAAAACGTGGAGCACTTTATCGTTCGCTCGGATTTAGCTGAAACGGGCACAGTGTCAGATCTTGCAAACCTTGCCGACAAGAAGTTTTCGATCGGCAAAAAGAATTCTGGCACAGAGAACTCAGGCCGCCAAATCATGAAAGGCGTATCGGTTGACCCGAATGATTTTAACCTGGCTTACATGGGGTATGGTGCCAGTGCCAACGCCCTCCAAAACGGCACCATCGATGGCATGAACACACCCGCAGGCGTGCCTGTTGGCGCAGTCACGCAAGCCTTTGCAGCGATGGGCGATGAGATCAAAATCCTGTCGTTTACCGATGAGCAAATCAAACAAGCGAACGGCGAATACAACCTTTGGACCAGCTACGAAATCCCCGCGAACACGTATCCTGGACTTGATAAGCCTGTAACGACGATTGCCCAGCCTAACTTCCTCGCTGCACGCAGTGATATACCCGAAGAGGATGTTTATCAGCTCACCAAAGCCATCTACGAAAACCTCCCTTTTCTTCAAGGCATTCACAAAGCCACGAAAGCCATGGCAATAGAAAAAGCGATTGCTGGGTTACCTGTACCTCTGCACCCTGGCGCGGCGCGCTTTTACAAAGAAGTGGGCGTGACTATTCCAGCATCACTGCTCGTTAATTAATGCATCCTGCCCCTGAGAAGGGGCATTTCCCTCGCGATAAAACGCATTGTTATACGCTTGTTTCGCCGCCTCTTTGAGATTGCGGTCAGCGGGCGATCATCAAAAATATCTCTCTAGATGTGGGATAGGAGCGACTCATGAGCGATTCAGTAAAAAAAGACTTGGAAAAGTTCGAATTACCGACGCGCACCGATTTCCCTTGGGTGAACACACTTATCACCGTGTTAGCGGTGTTAATGTCAACGGTACACATTTGGTTTAATACATTATCTACCTGGTCAGAACTTTGGGTTTCCGCCACCCATTTCGCGGGTTTCGCTGTGATCTGTTTTCTTTGGTATCCCGCACATGCGTCAATGAAGCGCAATAAAATCGCACTGGTTATCGATATTTGGCTCGCCCTTGCAGCGGTTGCCTGTCTTATCTACATTCCGTTCGCCGAAGATGCACTCTATGAGCGCGGCGTGAAATTCATCGCCAGTGATTGGTTTTTCGCGATTGTCGCCATCGTCATTGCGATGGAATTGGTTCGACGCACCATGGGTTGGTTTATCCCTGTGTTGATTGTTATCTGCCTGAGTTATGTGGTTTTTTGGGGCAAGTGGATGACGGGGATTTTTCATTTTCCGGGCTTGAGCATGGAAACGCTGCTTTACCGCAGTTTTTATTCATCAGAAGGCATGTTTGGCCCTATCTCTCGAATCAGCTGGAGCTATGTGTTCATGTTCATCCTATTCGGGGCGTTCCTAGTGCGTTCGGGCGTAGGTGATTTCATTGTAAACATTGCACGTGCAGCAGCAGGGAAGGTGATTGGCGGACCAGGCTTCATCGCCGTATTGGGTTCAGGGCTAATGGGGTCTGTATCCGGTTCAAGCGTGGCAAATACCGTTTCAACGGGGGTCATTACGATCCCCTTGATGCAAAAAGCAGGCTTTCCTTCGCGCTTTGCAGCGGGCGTAGAAGCAGCGGCATCCACCGGTGGGCAATTGATGCCTCCAGTGATGGGCGCAGGTGCGTTTATCATGGCGTCTTACACCCAGATTCCTTACGTCGATATTATTGCCGTCTCTTTTGTTCCCGCGCTGATCTACTTTCTCTCGGTCGGCTTTTTTGTGCGGATTGAAGCGAAGCGCAGCAAAGTACAAAAAGTGGAGTCGGGTGAAGAATCCATCATGAAAGTACTCATCTCAGGTTGGCATAATCTGATCCCGATTGCGGTGCTGGTGACCTTGCTAATTGAAGGCTTCACACCCACCTACGCCGCGGGCATTTCGATACTGTCGGTGATTGCAGCCAGTTGGTTGTCGAAAGATCATAAAATGGGACCCAAAGCCGTATTGGAAGCGCTGGCGTTGGGCGCAAGAAACATGGCCCCAACGGCAGTGTTGCTGGTCGGTATCGGGTTGGTGGTGAACGTGATCAGTACGACAGGCATCGGCAATACGTTCTCCCTCATGATCGATGGTTGGGCAAACGGCGATCTGCTCATCATGCTGGTTCTCATTGCATTGGCGTCACTAATCTTGGGTATGGGTTTGCCAGTCACGGCGGCTTACATCGTGTTGGGTACACTGTCAGCGCCAGCGTTATTTACCCTGTTGGCGGAAAATCAGTTGCTTGATTTGATGATCGCAGGTCAGTTACCTGAGCAAGCGAAAGCGATTTTTATGCTGGCCGCCCCGGAGAAACTGTCGTTACTCAATGCGCCAATGACGCTGGAAATGGCGAAAGAGATGTTGTTGCTCGTCCCCGCCGATTTTAAAGAAACCTTACTTGAGCAGAGTTTGGGTGTTGAAACCGTGGGCCTCGCACTGCTGTCTGCCCACTTGGTCATCTTTTGGTTATCGCAAGACAGTAATGTTACGCCGCCTGTTTGTTTAACGGCCTTTGCAGCAGCGACGATTGCACGTACACCCCCCATGTTGACAGGCATGACGGCGTGGAAAATTGCGAAAGGGTTGTATCTGGTACCGATACTCATTGCGTACACCCAATTGATCAGTTGGAACATCAGCGATGTGTTGTTGGTGGGGGTGTTCGCCATCGTTGGCACCTACGCGATGATCGGGGCAATGGAAGGCTACCTTGAAGGGCCGCTCAATATCGCCTTACGGTTGGTTCTCCTTGGCACCTGTGTGCTTTTATTGTGGCCGAGTTTACCCATCGGACTTCGGTTGTTAGCGTGTGGAATATTCGCCGCGATTTTTATCTACAGCCGTTCGGTGGATAAAGCAGACAGTCAAGGCGCGGGATCAACAGACGTTGTTCACGACGAAAAATAGCATCCAGCACTTCGTCGTGTTTTAGGGGGATTTGCCTTCATTGGCGCTGTTTCATTCGGCGCCAGTGTGAAAATCCCCGTTTGTCCCATTTCCTGACGCTTTGGATGGCGAACTCTCAACCACGCTATAAAGATATGCGATCACGAAAGGGTGGGTGGATGAATGCAGTCTTTGCGGTTCCATCAAGGTTATTGGTTTATCTCGTTATCTTTTCGGCGCTACCATTTTCTGAATGTCTAGCGGCCTCAGCGCCTGAGAATGCCAACGTATATTTCATTGCGCCGACAGATGGGGATATTGTTTCGCGCCAGTTTGACGTGAAAATTGGCGTTAAGCAGGGGAGTATTACGCCCGTGGGTGAGGTTGGGCCGAATTTTGGGCATTGTCATGTGCTTATCAACCTTGATGATCTGGTCGACTTATCAATGCCGTTGCCAGTGAATGCCAATATTGTGCATCTTGATGGCGGCGAGTCGGATGTCTCGCTTACGTTGCCTAGAGGAAAACACACACTTCAACTCCTATTGGGGGATGATAAGCATGTACCGCATTCCCCGCCTATATTCTCTCAACCTATTACGATCACAGTAAGGTGAACATGGTGCTGAGAGTGAGAGTCAGAGTGAAAGTGCCACACTCTGTGTAATCGTTAAATTGGAGCGAGCGCCGAATAAAAAAGCCGCTCAAGGGCGGCTTTAGGAGGTGCAAGTATTGAGGTTGACGACTATTAGCTGTAAGGGTGAATAATCCGAGCCACCAATGAACCTGCAGCACGCATTGATTCCACATTGTGGCTTAACAAAATGCCCGATTCTGGTGCACGGTATTGGTGAATTTCTTCACCAAAACTGTCGTATTGGATGGCGAGTAATTGGCCTTCTTCGACGAATTGCATCAGCTCTGCTTGTGGCAAAATAAAACCACCTTGTTTCGCGCGGATGCTCGTCACTTTCTCACCTTCAACGGCCGGGACGAATGTCATTGTTTCGCCCTCAATAATGCCGTGGTGCTTGAAAATGTTCATCACGCCGCGCGTGGTGCGTTGCACCAGTTCGATATCCGTGTAGCGCCCCATGCCAACTTCAACGGTAATGCTCGGAATACCATTTTCATTCCACACGGTTTCCAAAATGCCCGGGTCGCCTGGGTCATTCAAGATGGCATCTGGGTTCATCAAACGTGCCATTTGCACGGCATCATCAATGCGAAAATCTGCAAAGGTATAAAGCGGATAAACCGTGCCTGATGTTTGGGTATGGAGGTCAATCGCCAACTCGGCATTCGGTTGAAGCAGGTGATGCCAAAGCGGGTAGATGTATCGTTGTACATCATTGCCCGTCGCGTCGCCTGGGAAAAAACGGTTTAGGTTACCGTTTGAGACATCAGGATCTGATGACACGAAATCACGGGTATGGTGTTTCATGCCCGTCAGGTTGACCGTCGGTACAATGGTCACGCAACCGGCGATGTCTTTGCCTTTCAGTTCGCGCGCAATCTGCTGTGCGGTGAGAACACCATTGTATTCATCACCATGAACACCCGCTGTAACCACGATGTTCTTGCCTAATTTGCTGCCTTTGAATACCCAAACTGGCAGATGCTGATGCTGTGATAACGCATCGGTAGCAATGCGGAACCAAAACTTGTGCTGACCTGCTTCAAGTGTGGTGACGTCAAGCGCGCTGATGACGTCTAGGCCATCAATTTTGTTGTTTTCAATGTATGTCGTCATTGCATTTTCTTGCTGTGAAAAAGGCGAGATGGTGATCTCGCCTTTGTAAATGTATGCGGTATATCGCGTGGGGTTCTGCGGTTATGCAAAGCCCATCATGTGTCCACCCACAACGGTGATACTTGCCATGATGAACAACAACAGCATAAAGCGCCACACGAACTTCACCCAATTCCCCCAATCAATACGACACACACCCAATGTGGCCATCAAAGATGCAGAGGTAGGAACGATGATGTTAGTAAAGCCGTCGCCCAGTTGGAAGGCCAAAACTGAAACTTGGCGTGTCACTCCTGCGATATCTGACAAAGGTGCTAACAATGGCATGGTCAATGCGGCTTGACCTGAGCCGGATGTCACGAAGAAGTTGAAAACGGACTGGAACACATACATCAACCAAGCTGCCATTGCAGAAGGCAATTCGCTGATTGCGCTCCCTGCGTTGTGCAAGATGGTGTTCAATACGCTCGGGTCTTCGGAACCGCCGCCCAACAGCAGCAACACACCCTTAGCAAAGCCAACCAATAATGCCGGTGCTAGCATGATGCCTGCACCTTCTTTGAAGGCATCTGCCACATCATTGAATGTCATGTTGTTCAGGTTGAACGCGATGGCAATGATGGCAACCACAAAGCCCATCGTGAAGAACTGAGAGGCGATTTCTGGGATGTACCAGGCGTGCATGACCACACCCCAAACAACCCAAATGGTGGTCGCAACAACCGTCAGGATCACCAAGGTGTCGCCGAATCCCCAACGAGATTCTTGCACATCGATGTCTTTGTTTTTCAGGTAGGCGTCGGATTCAAAACTGTAAGACGCTGAAGGGTTCGCTTTGATGCGCGATGCGTACATCATGGTAAAGCCGATACCCACAAGGGTAAACACAGCCCACATCACCATGCGCATCGTCATACCTGACAGTACGGGAACGCCCGCAATGCCTTGTGCAATGGCTACAGAGAAAGGGTTCATCCAAGAAGTGGCGAAGCCAACTTGCGTCGCAACGTAGGTCACCATCACAGTGGTGATACCGTCATAGCCCAATCGAACCATCAAGGGTGCGATGATGATGGCAAACGCCACGGCTTCTTCGCCCATGCCGAACACGGCACCGCCCAAAGAGAACAGCAAAAACAAAGCGGGAATGAAGAGTGCTTCGCTGCCTTTGGTTTTGTCGATCAGCTTCAAGATGCCGTTATCAATGGTGCCTGTGCGCATCACGATGCCAAATGCACCGCCGATGATGAGCATGAACATGATAACGCCGATCGCGCTGCCCCATTTTGAACCGGATACTAAGCCTTCAAAGGGGAAGTTCATCAAGCCAATACCGCCGCCAGAGGCAAAGAACTGGACTTTGTTGTAAACCATTTCGCCGCTTTCGTCGGTCACGTAGCGGAAAGATTCTGGGTTAATGACAGTTCGAGATTTTTCGACACCGTCTGCCATGAAAGAAACTTGCTGGCTATCGAATTGACCCACAGGGATCAAATAGGTCATCGCTGCCGCTAATAACCCAACAATAAAAATCAGGATCAAGGTGTCTGGCATTTGCCACTTTTTTGCACCTGATGATGAATCCTGAGTGGAAACATGAGGTTGAGACATTCCATCACTTCTCAATATCTATAAGGGGCATAAAATGTCGTTAAAAGCGAATAAGAAGTCAATTGATTTAGATGGGCGGGTATAAATAATCGATGACTACTTGTTTTTGCTCAAATACCAGACGAAATAACTGACTATAAATTGAACACTGGATCGTCTGTAAGATGAAGTGCAAGCAAGGGAGCAACGCCGAGAAAAATGAAGAAAATAGGGACTCAGAAAGAAGGTGGCCGGTAGGTGTAACCAAAAGCTGCGATTGAATAGATACGCAGCCTTTTCCCAATCAGCCGTGATTAAGGCAGCGACAATTTCGGCGCTTTCATCACCAAATACACCGCCAATGCGCAACATGCGAAGCCAATCAATGTGGCGCCAGAGAAGGTTTCGTCGAAAAACAGCCAACCTTGGATCGCGGCCAATGGCGGAACCAGGTAAATGTAGGACGTGACTTTTGACGCCGCGCCTTGCCCGACCATGTAGAGGTAAAGGAGCACCGCGACCACTGACAACACAAGTACCGACCACAACATAGTGAGGCTAAAGGTGATTGTCCATGTCACTTGAAAGCCTTGAATGAACCAAGTAATCGGTAAAAATACGACGGTTGCTGCGACATATTGCCACATGGCGGAGGCGACCAAATTCATCTCCTGACAAAAGCGTTTTTGATAGAGCGTACCGAACGTTATGCCAAGCAGGGCGGAACCGACAAACATGTAGGCATAAAGTGGTTGTGCATCAAGCCCCCAGCTCATCTTGCCTTGCACCACGAATGCAATACCGATGATCCCTGCCGCTAGCCCAAGCCATTGCGCGAGATTGAGCCTCTCTGATGAAGTATTCACGACGATCACTGCGGTGAGAATAGGTTGAAGCCCGACTAACAAGGAAGAAAGGCCAGCGGGCATGCCAAGCCCTATCGAGGCAAACACTCCCCCAAGATAAAATCCATGGATGAGTAGCCCAGATACGAGCGCGTGGACAATTTGCATGCCTTTCGGCATTACCGGTTTCATGACCAACAAAATCGCGACAAATACCAATACGTTTAGCGTCATGCGGATCAGCAGAAACGTCGCGGCATTAGAATCAATAAGCCCGAATTTCGCCCCAACAAACCCCGTGCTCCAGAGCAAAACAAAAACAAAGGGAATAGCGGCGTTAAGCATGAGCGGGCGATCCTTGCATGTGGACAATCTAAGACGTGAAGATTGATTAAAACCTAAGCAACAGAGGTTCACAAGGTCGAAACGCAATGAAGGTGTGCTTCTCGTGCTATTTCACGCCAATGTCTTACGACAAGGATTCGAGTTTGCAGACACTAGGAGTGGAATTCATTTCCACAGTGGGTGCATTGGCGGTGAGCTTGGCCCGAAATCATGGCACCGGAGAGACCATTGAACAGCGATTTGATGAAGCTCGTACCGGCTGAATCAGAGGGTTTGTAGTTTTCGACATTGGGAAAGTCATGAGGGGTGACAGATTTACAATCGGTGCAATAGAGACGGTAATTATAGGTTTCCATGAGAATGCCTTTTCAGTGACTGCTAAAAGCTAGCTCTATGGTTTTAAGATAAAAAAGAGGTTTGTGGAAACGATAAAAAATCACACCGTGAGCAAAATCTCACTCCCCAAATAGTAGCGAGAGGAAGTGTGCTTTATGCGTTGTTTTGCGTATTTTCTGGCAGGGTAAAAAACAAGCGAAGGGCGAAGCGTCAAGATAAAAAAGAGATGGAAAACGCCCTTACAACAGGGCGCTTGCAACAACAGCTTGGCTATCAAGCGTCTTTTTCAGTCGCTTGTTTTTGTTCAATTCAATTCTGTATGCCATGAGAAGGGCAGAAAGGTCGCCCACTTTTATCGTGCATTCACCGTCATGGGAGAGCGAGTCAAGCGCATCTTGATTGATGCGATTGAGGGTATTTCGCATTGCCGCCGTATCGGTAATAACCGTCATGCTTCGTCTACTAAAATGAAAAACCGCTGACATTTAACCAAAACGAAGGAGAAATGTTTAGCGGTTTCCAGAGGCTGTCAGCGAGCTTGTCGGTAGTTTAATCAATTAGCGCCAAATGTGATTAGTTTTGCACCGATAAGATCACTTCCTCTGCATCAAACCCTTTTTCTTCAGCGAGCCTCAGAAAGCGTGCGAGCAGCGCATCTGAAACAATTGGCGTGCGCGAAAGAAGCCACAAATAGTTGGTGTTGTAGCCTGACACAAAGGCGTATTCGTAATCCTCTCCGAGCTCAAAGACCACATAAGACGAGAAAAACGGGCCAAAGAATGACACTTCTAGATGACCGACTGAGCTGCTATCGACGAAATACGCGCGTCCAGCGGCTTCGGACCATGCCTGTTCGTCTGCTTTAAATCCGCGGTTGACCACCTTGATGCCACCGTCTTCTTGCAGGCTGTATTCCGCTGTCACTTTGTTCATGCCGCGTTCAAAAGAATGGTCGAGGCGAGCGATTTCATACCACTTACCGAGATAGCGATCTTTATCAAACCCAGCGACAGGGGTAACGCCCTCGGGCACAGAGTGGCACCCAGAAATAACCAACAGCGCAACTGCAATGGCGAATTTTTTAATCATATCGATTCTTCTTATTTCGTGTATTTTCAGATTAATACGCCGGTAAAATCCTTTGCGATCAATTAACTGAATACATCTTGTTTAGATGACTTGTTAAACAAGCTTGCAAGGCTTTCAGCCAATGCCTCATGGCCCTGAGCATCCAAGTGTAGTCCATCAATTGGCGATGCTTCGCAAACCTCGGCGGCATCATAAAATGCACAGCCTTCTTCTTTTGTCACTGCGCGATAAAATTCAGCAAGCTGAAGGGACTTTTGACGACCATGATGAAAACCGGTCGCCCAATTGTTTTTGTCATGCATTGGAGGAGGAGACACAACCAGAATGTTTGGTGAAGTCTGGCCTGCATTGTCAGTATCACGTACTTGGCCTATCAATTTTCGAATGCCTTCAGCTATCCACGCCGGCTCTGATGGGAATTGCGATTTCAAATCGTTCGTGCCGAGCATGATCACGACCCAATTAAGGGGACGGTGACTCAGTAACAGCATGGGAAGCGCCGCGCTACCCTCTCGATGTGGTTTCATCGGGTCGTTCCAGACTGACGTGCGGCCGTTCAAGCCTTCTTCTATCAAATACCAACGTGCATCGGAGAGGGCAGTTTTATTGAGTGAATCTGCCAAACGAGATGTCCAACGAACACCTTCTGGCCAGCGGTGGCCGTTTGAAGGGTTATATCCCCAAGTGTTTGAATCACCGAAACACAGAATCCTTGGCATGGTTTTCTTTCTCCTCAATCAATTGAGGTAAGAGTGTAACCCTAAGAAAGACGGAGGTGGTATTCGAACATCCACTATCTGGAATGCTTTTCTTTGTGTTTTTGACGCGTTTACTCTCTGTCGTGTCGCGGCTGGAATACTTCAAACTCAGAATTACACCCATCTTAGAAGCAGGCAAATGAAAGTGTAAACTGACAGGAATGCTGTTGATAATACGTACAAAATAGTGCGAACACCGTAAGTTAAAGACAAATCGGTGGTGAAAAAAACGTGCGTTAGTCTCGAGGATTGACCAACATCAACCTATTGTGTTTGCCGTTCTTGTCTACTTACGCTGCGATGCTTTATACCCAAGCAACCTTAAGATGCAGGATTCAGGTTATTTGGGTATATGCCATCGAGTTCATTGGCGCTCTACCCTGCTAGATGCCAAAAAAGCGCTTTCTAATGAGCTTGGTGAGACGCAGTCATTCACGCGCCACTATCCCAGCATAAGCGGCAGGCATGGTGAACAATAAACATAATGCAGTACTGGTAGAAACCACTATGACAACGTTACCTCCTCCCGGCTCGCCGGATATTGATATTGCACGTGCAGTAAAACCGTGGCCTATCTTCGAAGTGGCGCAGCGTAAACTCGGCATTGCGCAGCATGCGTTGATCCCTTACGGACACTACAAAGCCAAACTCGATTTGGCGCAGATTGATACCGATACCAAGTTGGGTAAATTGGTGTTAGTGACGGCCATCACACCAACACCTGCGGGTGAAGGGAAAACCACCACGAGTATTGGTTTGACTGACGCATTAAATGCCATTGGCAT
The DNA here is from genome assembly GCF_002876705.1 of Enterovibrio norvegicus. Taxonomy (GTDB): domain Bacteria; phylum Pseudomonadota; class Gammaproteobacteria; order Enterobacterales; family Vibrionaceae; genus Enterovibrio; species Enterovibrio norvegicus_B. The sequence goes on from NZ_MDAG01000009.1 coordinate 58,706, forward strand.
TAACGCCAGTGTCTGTTTACGTGAACCCTCGCTTGGCCCTTGTTTCGGCGTGAAAGGCGGTGCCGCGGGCGGCGGTCGTGCTCAAGCCATCCCAATGGAAGATCTGAATCTGCATTTCAATGGCGATTTTCATGCCATTACCTCTGCGCACAATTTGCTTGCAGCATTGATAGACAACCATATTCATTGGGGTAACGAGTTAAACCTCGACCCTCGTCGTATTACGTGGCGACGTGTGATGGACATGAATGATCGTGCCCTTCGCAACACGCTGGTGGGGCTTGGTGGACCTGCGCATGGTCAACCGAGAGAATCGGGCTTCGACATTACTGTGGCCTCAGAAATCATGGCGATCTTGTGTTTAGCCGAAGACCGAAAAGATCTTCAAAAGCGCCTCGGCAATATCATCATTGGGCGTAATCGCGACAATCAACCTGTGACTGCCCGAGAGCTAGGCGCTGAAGGCGCGATGACCGTGTTGCTGAAAGAAGCGATTCAACCCAATTTGATTCAAACCTTAGAGCACAATCCTGCGCTGATACACGGTGGCCCTTTCGCCAATATTGCGCACGGTTGTAACTCTGTGATGGCAACCCGCACCGCGATGGCACTCAGTGATGTTGTGGTGACCGAAGCAGGCTTCGGTGCCGATCTCGGTGCTGAAAAGTTTATCGATATCAAATGCCGTATGTCGGGCTTAATGCCTGATGCCGTCGTACTGGTGTGTACGGTGCGCGCATTGAAAATGCAAGGTGGTGTGCCAAAAGCTGACTTGGATGCGATCAACGTTGAGGCCGTTATTGAGGGTTCTTCTAACCTCTCTCGCCACATCAAAAATTTGCAGCAATTTGGCTTAACCCCGTTGGTGGCTATCAACCGATTCCCAACCGATGATGATAAAGAATTGGCCGCGATTAAAGAGGTTTGTTTGTCGTTAGGTGCACCGGTTGAAGAAGCTCAACACTGGGCGGAAGGTGGCCTCGGTGCCAAAGCTGTCGCGGAAGGTGTGAAAGACATGCTGGATGGCGAAAAGCCGGACGTGAAATTCCTCTACGACAATGCGTTGCCGATTGACGAAAAAATTCGCACTGTCGCGACGAAACTCTACGGCGCTTCAGACGTGCAATTTAATATCGCCGCACAAAAGCAATTGGACGAAATCCACGCGCTAGGCTTTGGTGATTTGCCGATTTGTATCGCCAAAACGCCTTATAGTTTCTCTGCCGACCCCACGCTTTTGGGTGCGCCAAGCGACCATGTCTTGCCAGTACGCGAGCTTCGTTTAATGGCAGGCGCGGGCTTTGTGGTCGCCATCTGTGGCGATGTCATGACCATGCCAGGCCTACCAAGAAAACCTGCAGCGTTGAGTATCTCGTTGGATGAAAACGGTGAAATTGTTGGGTTGTTCTAATCCCATCTAAAACGTCTTCGCCAACATTGCTACAAAAGTGACAAATAGCGCGACGAGAGGTCGCGCTTTTTGTTACTTGGCCTTTGCCGGTTTTCGTCAAGGCTTCAAGCATGTAGAGTGCTCCCAAATCAAGAAGTAATAGGGAGATGTTATGTGCAAAAAGGAAAAGCCGTATCAATATCGTGAGCGCAATGTCGAGTTAGATGCTGATCGGGCATTTCGATTTGGTGAAGGGAAAATCAGTGGGTATTTGTCTGTCTTTCTCGGTGCTTTATCGCTTCTAGCTGTGCTTGCTTATCTGTTTCCTTCCTACCTAACAACCACTGAACTTCGCAAAGCGTATGACGCTGAAAGCCTGCAACAGGTCTTAAAATACGGCATGTACTTCTCCCTCTTTTTCGGTGCAATGACCCATTTTTTGAAGAAGTACCGCCGCCTCGGATGCACGGGCATGTTGCTGACGTTGATCGCGTTTGGTCTTGGCGGTTACACCGTCCCCGTTGGGCCAGTAGAACCCAAATCGCTGTCACTTGGTGTTGATTGGCTCATTCTGGCGTTTTTAGGCTCGGCATTGGTATTTATTACGCTAGAGAAGCTGTTGCCTAAATACAAAAACCAAGTGATTTTACGCGAAGAATGGGAGACGGATTTCTTTTACTTCTGTTTCAATCATCTCGCGATTTCTGCCATTTTGATTTATGCCAACTACCATACCAGCCACTTTAGTTGGGCGGTGAGCGGTTCTTTTCAGGAAACCATTCAATCTCTGCCAACGATTGTGCAATTCGCGATGATCGTGATTGCGGCTGATTTTGTGCTGTATTGGGAACACCGTTTGTTCCATGAAGTGAAGCTACTGTGGCCAATACATGCTGTGCATCATTCCGTGAAGAATCTCGATTGGTTGGCAGGGTCGCGTGGGCATTTTCTCCAAGTGTTCTCTGAGCGTGCAATGGTCATGGTGCCATTGTATTTATTGGGTCCGTCTGAAAGTGCGTTGAATGCATACGTCATCTTCGCTGCGCTCCAAGCGGTACTGATCCACTGCAACACACGTATGCATTTTGGTGTGCTCAAATACGTCTTCGTCACGCCGCAATTTCATCATTGGCACCACAGCTCTGAAAAGCCGGCGATTGATACCAATTACTCTGCGCACTTGGTTCTGTTTGATTGGTTGTTTGGCACCATGCACATGCCCACTCAACATTGGCCTGCGGAATATGGCACAACAAAGCCGTTGCCGAAAACCATCATTGGGCAATTGTTGTATCCCATCAATGCGTTGAAAAATAAGACAAAAAACGAAGAAGACGAACGTGTAAATTAAAGGCAAATTCTCTGGAAGTTTTACGGCATCGTGGAGTGTGTTTTTCCCTGACGCATTCCCGCCATAAGTTGTCGCAATCGTGTCGCTGAAAATAGAGCTTGTTGGTTAACTTGGAAGATATACAAGGATAAAACTAACAAGGACAGCGCAATGTCGGACATCAATCCAGCCGCGGCGAAACTTCATAGTGACTCTATCATCATTGATGGACTCATCATCGCCAAATGGGACAGGGCTCTGTTTGAAGATATGGCCAAGGGCGGCTTAACGGCCGCCAATTGTACTGTATCTGTATGGGAAGGCTTTCAAGGCACCATTGATAACATCGTTGAATTTAATCAACTCTTTCAAGAAAACAGCGACTTAATTCGTCCTGTTCATACCACGCAAGACATCCTCCGCGCGAAAGAAGAAGGAAAGACGGGGGTTATCCTCGGCTTCCAAAACGTACACGCTTTCGAAGATAAACTGGGCTACATCGAGATCTTTAAAAAGCTCGGTGTGGGCATCGCGCAAATGGCGTACAACACCCAAAACTTGGTCGGTACTGGCTGCTATGAACGAGATGGTGGCTTATCGGGGTTTGGCCGTGAAGTCGTTGCTGAAATGAATCGTGTCGGCATCATGTGCGACCTTTCTCACGTTGGGCCAAAGACATCGGAAGAAGTCATCCTCGCATCGAAAAAACCTGTCTGTTATTCCCACTGTCTGCCGCTGGGTTTGAAAGATCATCCACGAAACAAGTCTGATGAAGAACTTAAGTTTATTGCCGATCACGGCGGCTTTATCGGCGTCACCATGTTTGCTCCTTTCTTGAAAAACGGCATTAACTCAACGATTGAAGATTACGTCGAAGCCATTGATTACATCGTGGATCTGGTGGGTGAAGATTGTGTTGGTATCGGCACCGATTTCACGCAAGGTCACGGGCAAGATTTCTTCGAATGGATCACACATGACAAAGGCTACGCCAGAAGACTGGTGAAGTTCGGTGAAATCATCAACCCGAAGGGTATGCGCACTGTGGGTGAGTTTCCAAATCTCACGGAAGCATTGCTCGCCAATGGTTGGTCACCAGAAAAAGTGCAGAAAGTGATGGGCGGGAACTGGGTCAATGTCCTTAAGGATGTATGGGGCGAATAAGTTCTCCGCATGACCTGTTGAATTTAACCAAACCAAACCAAACCGGAACAGCCAACTTATAAGGAAAGCACCATGGGGCATCATCCACCAGAATTACCAATCAACGTCGATGACGAAACCGGCGTTTGGAGTACCGATGGGCTCCCCATGCTGTATGTGCCGCGCCATTTTTTCATCAACAATCATGCGGCGGTTGAAGAAGCATTAGGCGCAGATGTCTACGCTGATTTGCTCTACAAGGCGGGCTACAAATCCGCTTACTTTTGGTGTGAACAAGAAGGGGCAACCCACGGTATTTCAGGCGCTGAAGTGTTTGATCACTACATGAAGCGTTTGTCGCAACGCGGTTGGGGGCAGTTCTTTATCGAACAACTTGATGTGTCTCAAGGCACAGCGCGAGTGCGTCTCGAGAATTCCGCATTCGTGTATTACTACGGAAAAAATGACCGCAAAGTGGATTACATGTTCACGGGGTGGTTCGCAGGCGCGATGGATCAAGTGTCCGAAAGCGTGGGATTCCCATTGAAAACGCAAGCAGTCCAATTGCAAAGCGGCTCAGAAGAAGGCTGTGATGTTGGGGTGTTTGAGGTGAAGCCGATTTAGACGCAGGAAGGAAAGGTTCTGGGAAGAGCGGGAAGAGCAGGCCCTAGGTCCTAGGAAGAGCAAAATCAAAAGCTTGACGCCACCTTCAGACCTTCAAAGAATCGTTGCAGGACCCAGGACCCAGGACCCAGAAAAACATAATAAGGAAGTGCAATGTCCCAGTTTGATGCCATTTTTCAACCGCTTGCTATCAACAAGCTGATGATCAGAAATCGCGTGATCAGTACGGCCCACGCCGAGGTGTATTCGACGGAAAATGGCATGCCGACTGAGCGCTATATCCAGTATTACGAGGAAAAAGCCAAAGGAGGAATTGGACTGTGTGTCTGTGGCGGTTCTAGCCCTGTGTCGATTGATAGCCCGCAAGGTTGGTGGAAATCCGTCAACATGGCGTCTGACGATGTGGTTCCTCATTTACAAAATCTTGCTGATGCCATGCACAAGCATGGCGCGGCGATCATGATTCAAATTACGCACATGGGGCGTCGCTCACGGTGGGATGGTGGTGAGTGGCCATCATTAATGAGCCCGAGCGGCATTCGAGAGCCCGTGCACCGCGCGACCTGTAAAACGATTGAGCCAGAGGAAATCTGGCGCATCATTGGCGATTTCGCGAAAGCGACTAAACGTGCAAAAGATGGCGGTTTAGACGGCGTGGAACTCTCTTTCGCGCACCAACATTTGGTTGATCAGTTCTGGAGCCCGCGTGTTAACAAGCGCACCGATGAGTGGGGCGGGAGCTTCGAAAACCGCATGCGTTTTGGCGTAGAAATTCTGAAAGCCGTGCGCGACGAAGTCGGGCCCGATTTTGCGGTCGGCATTCGTATGACGGGCGATGAGTTTCACCCAGATGGTCTTAACCAAGACGACATGAAAGAGATTGCCGCGTACTACGACGGTCTCGGCATGATTGATTTCTTTAGTATCGTGGGATCAGGGTGTGACACCCACAACACGCTTGCGAACGTGATTCCGAACATGACGTACCCGCCCGAGCCGTTTATTCATTTGGCAGCAGGCATTCGCAGTGTCGTTAATGTGCCAGTGATGCATGCGCAAAACATCAAAGATCCCGTACAAGCGGCGCGTGCCTTAGAGAGCGGCTTGATTGATTTTGTAGGTATGACCCGTGCCCATCTTGCCGACCCACACCTCATCACCAAAGTGAAACTGGGACAGACAGATCAAATTCGCCAATGTGTCGGCGCGAATTACTGCATCGACCGCCAGTACCAAGGCATCGATGTGCTTTGTATTCAGAATGCCGCGACTTCTCGCGAGCAAACCATGCCGCACATCATCCAAAAAACAGACGGCCCAATTCGCAAGGTAGTGATTGTTGGCGGTGGTCCTGCGGGCATGGAGGCGGCACGCGTCTGTGCGGAGCGCGGGCACCAAGTGACGCTGTTTGAGAAAAACAGCGAGCTAGGCGGGCAGATCACCATTGCGGCACAAGCGCCGCAGCGCGAACAAATTGCGGGAATCACGCGTTGGTTTGATCTCGAACTTCGCCGCCTTGGTGTGAATCTAGTGTTCGATGTGACCGCTGATGAAACCATGATCTCGGCAGAAAATGCTGACGTGGTGTTACTCGCGGTGGGCGGTAAACCGTTCGTGAATCAGATGGCTGAATGGGGTGCTGAAGACGGTTTAGTTGTCAGCAGTTGGGATGTGCTCAGTGGTGCAGTTGAACCGGGTAAAAACGTCGTCGTGTATGACACGATTTGTGAATTTAGTGGCATGTCAGTGGCGGACTTTCTCGCCGCCAAAGGGGCACAAGTTGAAATGGTCACTGATGACATTAAACCCGGCGTGGCTGTGGGAGGCACCAGCTTCCCTACTTACTACCGTAGCCTCTATACCCGAGATGTCGTGATGACATCTGATTTGATGTTAGAGAAAGTCTATAAAGAAGGCGATGCCTTGATCGCGCACTTTGAAAATGAGTACACGGGTGTGAAAGAAGAACGCGTGGTTGACCAAGTGGTGATTGAAAACGGTGTTAGGCCGGATGAAGCACTTTACTACGTATTCAAAGACGGTTCACGCAACAAAGGGCAAATCGACATTGAAGCGCTGTTTGCAGCACAGCCTCAGCCTATTTTCTCCGAACAAGGCGAGGGCTATTTGTTGTACCGTCTGGGTGATTGCAACGCGCCGCGTAATATTCATGCGGCGATTTACGACGCCTTACGCCTTTGTAAAGACCTGTAGCATTTGGCGAGGTGAGCGATATGTCCACAGCGCTAATTGGTCCTCTTCTTCTCCTTGTGATCGTGCTTGCTGCGATCGGCGCAGGGAGAAGAATCAAGATGTGGCGTCAGGGTAAGCCTGATCACATCCCCTTTTTTAAAGCCATCACCGCCATTCTGCCTCGTTATCTTCATGACTTGCATGATGTGGTGGCACGAGACAAAAAATTTGCCAATACCCACGTGGCAACGGCGGGGGGCTTTGTTGCCTCCGTGCTTGTCATGCTGGTGGTGTATGTGTTGGGCAGCGACTCGTCTATAACGTATGGCGTGTTGGCGGTTACCTTTTCCGTCATGAGTGTTGGCGCGTATCAGGTCAAAAAACGCCGCGAAAACCCGCCGCCAAATTTGTCTAAAGGTGCTTGGCAACGCCTTCCTTATAGCTTGTTGGTGTTCTCACTCTCAGGCCTTTTTATCTCCATCATCCAACTTCTTGGCTTCGTCAACATATCCATTGTTGTCACCTTCTTTTTGATTGCGGGTGTACTGCTTGGCTTAACGGAACTGATATTTGGCATGACGTGGGGGGGGCCGATGAAGCATGCCTTCGCGGGTGCGCTTCACTTAGGCTTTCACCGACGCCAAGACCGTTTCGCGGGTGGACGTTCCACAGGGCTTAAACCCATTGATTTGAATGAAAGCAAACTCGGCGTCGAAATGGCGACGGATTTCCATTGGAATCAGCTATTGGGGTTTGATGCCTGTGTGCAGTGTGGGCGCTGTGAAAAAGTTTGCCCTGCGTTTGCAGCAGGTCAGCCGCTTAATCCGAAAAAGCTGATCCAAGATCTCGTGGTGGGCATGGCGGGTGGCGATACTTCTCACTATGCCGGTAGCCCTTATCCTGGAAAGGAGGCGAGCAAAGAAAGCGCGAAATGTGGCGCACCGGATACGCCGTTGTTTGAAAGCTTGTTGGACACAGACACCGTGTGGTCTTGCACCACATGTCGTGCGTGTGTTGAAGAGTGTCCGATGATGATTGAGCATGTTGATGCCATCGTGGACATGCGCCGTCATTTGACCTTGGCCAAAGGTGAAACCGCAGGAAAAGGCTCGGACTCCCTCGATAATTTGATCGCGACGGATAACCCGAACGGTTTTTCTCCTGCGAATCGCGCCAACTGGTCAATTGATTTGAAGCTTGATGCGATGTCAGACGTGGGTCGTGCCGATGTCCTCTTGTGGGCGGGAGATGGCGCGTTTGATTTAGCCTATCAGCGCACACTTCGCGCCGTGGTGGCACTGCTTCGTCAAGCCAAGGTGAACTTCGCGATCTTAGGCAACGAAGAACTCGACAGCGGAGACTTGGCACGTCGATTGGGCGATGAAGCAACGTTCCAACGTCTCGCAAACGCCAACGTAAAAACCCTCAATAAATACAGCTTCGACACCATAGTCACGCCTGATCCTCATGCATTTCATGTGCTGAAAAACGAATATGGCGACTTCGGCGGTGACTATCAGGTCATGCACCATACCGAGTTTCTAGCCGAACTGGTAAAAACCAACAAACTGACGCTCACCGAAGCCAAAACGCAAGACGTCACCTATCACGATCCTTGTTATCTCGGGCGTTACAACGGTGGCTATGACGCACCACGATATCTGCTCACCGCCATGGGGTTTACCCTTAATGAGATGGAACGGTCAGGTTTTCGTTCACGCTGCTGTGGTGGTGGCGGTGGTGCGCCAATCACGGATATTCCCGGTGAGCACCGCATTGCGGACATGCGTATGGATGATGCGCGAGAAACGGGGGCAGAATTGGTCGCGGTTGCCTGCCCGCAGTGCGCGGTCATGTTGGAAGGTGTGGTGATGCCACGACCAGAAGTGAAAGACGTGGCCGTGATGCTGTTGGATCGTATTGAGAAAGAGGGGTAGCTGTGATGAGCGATGATACAAAACCAAGCGTACCTCTGAGGCGTAATCGACGACTCGAATGCATCGCGCGTAATCGCCTGCACCCTGAACATGCCGCCCTCATGGCATCGCAAAACATCATGCTCGGCGGCACAAACCGAAAAGACCCACACCATGTTGGGTTCTTTACCCCTGCAGGCATTAAGCGTATTGACCGATCTGGCGAGACGTCTGCGGGTGCTGGCATTGCGGCAAAAGCCGTTGAACAAAGCTTGCCAAGCAAACACATCGCATCGCCGTCGGGTTATGTGGTGGTGGTGTCAGATGGCGACAACGAAAAACTGTCAACGCTCGACAAAGACATGTTGGGTTTGGCGCAGCAATTGGCGGCGCGACACGGCGATGATACCGCCGTGTTGTTGGTCACTGTTTTTGCGCGACACGATGATTTTGCAGCAGCGGGCGCTGACCGTGTATGGGCGCTCAATGCACCAGCCACTTACTCCCCTGAACAGTGGCTCTCAGCGTTACTTTCGCTTGAATCGTCTCTTATGCCCGTTCACTGGATTTTCCCTGATTCGGGTTTGGTGGGCGGTGATTTAGGGCGAAAACTCAGTGTCGAATTCAATGAAAGACCCGCTACGCGCGTTAGAAGCGTGGTGGACACACAAGCAGAGAATGTGCAGATCGAGTGTGGTAGCGGTGATGCAGGGCGAACGGTGATCCGACAACTCGCTCGTGTTTTGTTGGTGGAAGAACAGGTGGCAGAGCCGATTTCTGGCTATGTCACGGATGCGTCGTCATTGGAAGCATCGCTAGTAGACACTTTACTAAAACCCGCCTTTGATACTGATCTGGCTTGTGCCATTGAAGATGCTGGCAGTGTGGCGGTTGATCCCAAAAACATCCCGCTGCCCGAAACAGGTTTTATCCTTTCTGGCGGTAACGGTGTGCGAAATTGGGCGTTGTTCCATCAATGTGCAGACGCATTAGGCGCAACCGAAGGGGCAAGCCGCGTGGCGGTCGATAATGGGCATATGCCCAGAACGACACAAGTGGGTGCGTCAGGCACTTATGTTAATGCCAAGGTGTATATCGCAGTAGGTATTTCTGGCGCGATCCAGCATCTTCAAGGGATGACACAGTGCGATACGGTGATTGCGATAAACGCAGATCCTGCCTGTGACATGATAAAACGCGCGGACCTCAGCATCATTGCGGACAGTTCCGAGGTGATGCAAGCCTTGGTGGACGCGGTACAAGGTTCGAAAACTGGCAAGGAGCTCAGTGATGCAAGTTAATGACGACATCATGGTGCTGGTTTCTTGTGGGCATCACCCACTTTCTGGCAGAGAGCGACGTGCTGATCGTGATGCTCAAGCGCTCGACATCGCGCTGCAACATACGGCTTCGCCACGTGTGGTGTTTGCGGGTGATCCTGAATGTTCGGCATTACGTGACTATTTGGGCATGGGCGTGCCTGAAATCGATGTGCTCTCCCAAAAGGCAGATGCCGATATGAGTGTTGCGCTTGCCAGTTACGTACATCAAAAGTCACCGCGTTTAGTCCTATGCGGTCATCGTGCAGAGCAAGGTGAATCGTCGGGAATGGTGCCGTATTTGGTGGGAAAACGTTTGAATGCTGCAGTGGTGCCAGACGTGGTTGATATTTTGGCTCAACATGCAGAATCCGTTGAAGTGTTGCAAGCTCTCGCAGGTGGTCAACGCCGCCGATTACAGGTTCAACTTCCCGCCGTGTTGATTGCCAGCGCATCCGCACCTGCGGCGCGGCAAAGTGCGTTTACTAAGGCGAGAGATGGCGTGATTCATTCATTGAGTGTGGTTGAAATTGAAGACGCAGAGTTGAATACGTGGCACTGGCAAGTGGCAAAAAAACGGGCCAAACGTGTAAAAACAGTGGCAGCAGCTTCATCGAGCCGGGATCGATTTCGCGCGGCAACAGCAGCGCCTGCTTCATCCGGTGGGAAGGTCATGCACAACCCCACACCTGAAGAAGCTGCTGAATCAATCATGCAGCTACTCAAAGAAAAGGGCGTTTAGGTCGCCTTGAATAAACTGTCGTGTTCTTTGCTGTAATTCATTAGACTTTCGCTATTCCCACTAGCCTTGATGAGCGCATCTTCAGGTTGCTTGGGGTTGCATTTGAATATGATGAATTCTGGAGGCCGCGTGAAGCGCATTACAATATATACCAGCCGACAATGTGCGCACTGCAACGCGGCGAAACAATTTTTTGATAGTAAGAAAATCGCTTATCGAGAATGTGATGTAGGCACGCCTCGTGGGAAAAAAGAACATGCAGCATTGGGTGCACGCGGTGTACCCGTGATAAAAATCGGCGATAAAGTGCTGCATGGATTTTCCCCAAAAGCTGTCGAACAAGCCCTTAAATCGTAACCCTCTTCTGACCCTAATCTTCCTGCTGCAATGTAATCGTCACTTTACATATGGAAAAACATATATAAAGTGACGTTATTCAATCAAACAATCCCGAAGGCCTCATGTCTCCCGTCAATTTCTATAAATGCTTAGCTGATGAAACGCGCTTGAAAACCCTGTTGTTGTTGGAGCGAGAAGAAGAGTTGTGTGTCTGTGAATTGATGGCTGCGTTGGATGAGAGTCAGCCTAAAGTGTCTCGTCACCTTGCCCAACTGCGAAAGTGTGGCCTTTTAACAGACAGACGCCAAGGTCAGTGGGTGTTTTATCGGATCAACGCTGATTTGCCTGCCTGGGCAAAAGATGTATTAACGACCACGATGAAAGCTAACGCTACGTTTTTAGAAGAAGACATGACGCGTTTATGCCGCATGGGTGATCGCCCAGCGCGCGCTTCTGCATGCTGCTAAAAAAATTTGAATTGATATATATGGTAAATCATATGTATCGGATTGATTAGATAAAAATGAGGACGATCTAATGGGAATGTTTGAACGCTACTTGTCGGTTTGGGTAGCGACGTGTATTGCTGCTGGGGTGGTGCTGGGAAACCTTGTTCCTTCTGTGTTTTCATCAATCGCCAGTTGGGAGTTTGCACATGTAAATCTTGTTGTCGCTGTGCTTATTTGGGTCATGATTTTTCCCATGATGGTTCAAGTCGACTTCAGTGTGGTGAAAGATGTCGGGAAAAAACCAAAAGGGCTTGTGCTGACGCTGGTCATTAACTGGTTAGTGAAACCTTTTACGATGGCCGCGTTAGGTTGGTTGTTCTTCAAAGGAATATTTGCTGATTGGGTCGACCCGCAAACCGCCAGTGAATACATCGCCGGGATGATCCTACTTGGCGTCGCGCCGTGTACCGCGATGGTGTTCATATGGAGTCAGCTTACCAAAGGGGATGCAAACTACACCTTGGTGCAAGTGTCGGTGAATGACATCATTATGGTGTTTGCGTTTGCGCCAATAACAGCATTGCTACTCGGTGTCAGCGATATCTCTGTGCCTTGGCAAACCCTCACCAGTTCCGTGTTTCTTTATGTTGTACTGCCTCTAGTGGCAGGCGCGCTTGTTCGCAAAAACCTGCTCGGCAAGGGTGAGGAGAAGCTCTACACGTTTCTTGCTGCCACAAAGCCTTGGTCGATTGTCGGTTTGCTCGGCACGGTTGTACTGCTCTTCGGGTTTCAGGCCGAAACCATTGTTAGCCAGCCACAATCTATCCTCTTGATTGCCATTCCTTTGTTGATTCAAACTTATGGCATTTTTGCCATTACCTATGGCGCTGCAAAGTGGATGAAGTTACCGCATAACGTTGCCGCCCCCGCAGGTATGATTGGCACATCAAATTTCTTTGAATTGGCAGTCGCTGTCGCGATTTCTCTCTTTGGCTTACATTCCGGCGCTGCACTTGCAACCGTTGTGGGTGTGCTGGTAGAAGTGCCCGTGATGCTGTCATTGGTATGGTTTGCGAATCGGACGCGCCACTGGTTTGTCTAGCATGAAATGCCAACACCACGGATTTTCGTCATGTTGAAATGTGCGTAATGCCTGTGTGAAAAGTGTACTAAGCCCCGAATTTTTGGGGCTTTTTTGTCTCTATAAATGAGGGGAGTGGTGATTGTGAAGGGCTATTTGCGTATCACTTCACGATTGTTGGATTTTGTTACTTATAACGCTATCAATGTCTTTCGAATAGGTGGTAATTCTGATTATTCGGCAATATATCAGCAGCTTATGCTTTGTATTGTAAATTGACAAAGTCATGTCATTTAGTGGACGCATTGAATTTTGCACCGCCGAACACATCAGAATCTCAAACTAAAAAAATCCCAAAAACAAAAAGACAACTACAGGAATTCACTATGAAACGATCCTTCGATCTTATCGGCGCACCTTTCAATCAGTTTGGCTCTGTAAAAACAGAGAAGAACACGCTGGAAGCGTTGCGACGATTGGACGAAGAGCATTGGTTAGGTCTTTCTGAATGGCTCGAAATGCGAAATAAACGCTGGGAAGCCGATATCGAAGACAAAGGTGATGTATTACCTGATGACGAGGCAAAATTTCTCGTGAACCATGGTGAAGATCTGCAAGGATTAACGCGTTACTGTGAACAATTGAAAATCACGGTATTGGATTCGTATCGAGCTGGCCGAACCCCTGTAGTGGTGGGTGGCGATCATGCAGTCACGCTTGGCACCATGCAAGCCACATTGGAATACTTTCAAAAAGAGCACGGCGAACATGTTGCTGTTGTATGGGTGGATGCACATGCCGATTGCAACACAGGACGTGGAAATCTGCACGGTAAGCCTCTCGCGTTGTTGATGGACAAATACCCTCATGACAATTGGTCTGTACCCGCAGACATTCGTCTATCGCCGCAAGACATCTACTACGTCGCGGTTCGTGATTTGATGTTGCCAGAAGCAGAACTGATCAAAGCGGAGGGAATTGAACTCAATAGCCCAGAAGTGATCGATGCGATTGGTTTTCGAACCATGCTCGACAGGCTGATCGCCCAACTTGAAGGCAACTACGACCGCTTTTTCGTTTCGTTTGATTATGATGCACTTGATGGCGCGATTTTCCGCGCATGCGCAACACCGAATGTGGGTGGTTTGTCTGCGCGAGAAGCACTCACACTCGTGCATGAATTGGCGGCACACCCTAAGTTCGTAGGTATTGATTTTCTTGAGTATTTACCCGAGAAGGATCCTGAGGGAATATCGAAGGAGATGATGATCAAGTTGATTGATGCTGCGTGGGGGTACCGTATCTAAGCGACGCATTGTCTTCGTTAGCACGCAAGCTCACGCCTCGATTGTAGATCGGGGCGTTTTTTTCTCTGCAAGAAACTAACTCTGTTGCATACCACAAAGCATTTGTCTCACAAATGAGCTAAACATTAATGTATTGAATTTTTTATGTTTAGGGGGGAAGTATGGCGCTGCTCAAGCGACGTTACATTAGGATGTTCGCCGTCATTATCGGAATCGTATTTTCCGCCAGTCTCTCTGCCCTTTTTAGCGCCTCTGAACATGAAAACATTGTGTCTGATTTTGAATTTGAGGTTGAAAGAAAAGCCGCTGCATTCTCACAAACGTTAGATATGAACTTCGAAGCGCTTCAATCGATCAGCACGCTTTTTAGAACTTACCCCGATACGGGGTATTTGATGTTTAAGCAAGAAGCACAACGTGTTTTGCAAAGGCACTCGGGTATCCAAGGCCTTGAGTGGGCGCCACGTATTTTTCAAGAAGAACGTACAGACGCTGAACGCGTGATGCAACTTCACTTTCCTGAATTCTCGTTTACGCATATTTCGCCTCACGGCAACATGGCGATCGCCAAAGAAAGCCAAGAATACTACCCCGTTTACTATGTAGAGCCTTATTTCGGGAATGAAAAAGTCTTAGGTTTCGACCTTGGGTCAAACCCTCGTCGGATGTCGACGCTAATTGAGGCAAGAGATTCTGGTCAAGCCAAGGCAACCGCCAGTATTCGATTGATTCAAGAAACCGAAAACCAGCGTGGTTTTCTGACCATGGTGCCTATCTACCAAGGTGCCGTATCAACCCTCGCGAACAGACAAAAGAACATCATTGGCATCGTGCTTGCTGTGAATCGCATTGGGGATATCTTTGTCATGTCCCAACATGGGGAGCTACCCACTGATCTATCCATTCGGCTTTTCGATATCACCAACCCCAAGCAGGTTGAGTTGCTGTTTGATAGGACTCCGAAAGACGCCATCTTATCTGACGATTTACGTTACACCACGTCATTGCCCTCAGTCCTTGGGCGTCAATGGCAAATGGAAGTAACCGCCACCAACGCATATCTTGCAGGGAAAAAGAGCATGACCCCGATCATTGTCTTCGCTTCTGGCATTATGTTGACGGCCTTTTTTACTGCCTATTTAAGCTTGATGTTTCGCCATTCCGGGTTGGTTGAAAAAGAGGTGATTGAACGGACCAAAGACCTCGATTTTGCTAACAATGAACTGAGGAAATTGTCGCAGAATGATGCTCTGACAGGGCTGTATAACCGGCGCTATTTTGATGAGTATGCGAGTCGAGAGTGGCTACGTGCCCAGCGTACACAAACCCCTCTGTCGCTCCTCCTGATTGATGTCGATCACTTTAAAAGATACAACGATTGTTATGGGCACCACGCGGGAGATGGGTGTTTAAAGCAAATCGCATCTGCGCTTCAACATGCGCTAATGCGTTCGCAGGACATTGTGTGTCGTTATGGGGGGGAAGAATTTGTGATTGTATTACCGGATACCACAGAGCCCGGGAATGTGGCAGAACGCTGTCGCGCGAAAATTGCCGCGCTAGGTATTGAGCACAACGGAAATGAAGACAAAGGAAAAGTCTCAATCAGTATTGGGGCTGCAACCGCGGTACCAAGTGGTGCAAATCAGTTTCAAGACCTCTTTAACGCCGCAGATGAAGCGCTGTATGAGGCAAAATCTAGTGGGAGAGATTGCACGGTGATTCGAACGGATGATGTTGATAGTGATCCATTGCCTGATGAAGATTTGAGTGCGTAGAACATACAATGCCCCGATATCGGGGCATTGTTCTTCTTCGGTCTTGTATTTACCGGAAGATTCACGTCAAACAGTGTTCACCTGTCGTGAAGCGTTTTTGATAAAAGCACGAATGTCCCCTCGAACTGTGAGTGTTTTTCCGCCTACGCCGTGCGGCACGTCCGCATCTGCTTTACATCCGCCACTACCCAACTACCCAACTACCCAACTCGCCAAGTCTGGTAAGGCGCGTTCTATGGCAGAACAATTCCGACTTTCTGGCTTTTAGCGACGGGCTTTTCCCGATTTTTTGATTAGCTGGCGCTTCAAACGACGTTTCTCGCCACCACGACCACCGCGTTTTTCGTGATGTTCTTTGTCTGCGTTCAAGTCTGGTTCATAACCTTCCAGCCATTCTTGTGGCAGACGCTGATCGATCAGTGTTTCGATGGCAACTAACATCCCTTCTTCTTCGCGGCTAACCAGTGAGATGGCCTTGCCGCTTTTACCTGCACGGCCTGTACGACCAATTCGGTGAATGTAATCTTCGGGTTGATGTGGCAGTTCATAGTTGAACACGTAATCAAGTGACGGAATATCTAGCCCACGAGCAGCCACATCTGTCGCGACAAGTACACGCACTGCACCAGACTTAAAACCTTCTAAGGCACGATTGCGAGCACCTTGGGTTTTTTCTCCGTGGATCGCTTCGGCCTCCAATCCATCCAGTTTTAGCTCATTGGCCAAGGCCTCGGTGCTTTGGCGCGTTTTGGCAAACACCAACACTTGTTGCAGGTTCTTGCTACCAATAAGGAAAGAGAGCAGCTCACGCTTACGCTTTTTATCAACCGGGTGAACAAGTTGCTCCACGGTATCAGCGGTGCTGTTGCTGGTGGAAATCTCAATGCGTACAGGGGCGTTCAGTAAACGATAGGCCAAATCCATCACTTGTTTTGGATAGGTGGCAGAGAAAAATAACGTCTGGCGCTCTTTTGGCATCTTCTTCATCAGGCGTTTTATGTCTGAAATAAAGCCCATGTCTAACATACGATCGGCTTCATCGAGGACTAAGGTATCTAAAGCACCGAGATTCAGTGTGCCGATGTGCAAATGATCAAGCAAACGACCCGGGGTGCCCACCACAATTTCAGCCCCTTTTGCTAAGGCGCTTTTTTGTGGATTGATATTAGCGCCGCCATAAAGTGCAACACACTTCAGCGGCGTGTTCTGGCTGTATTCCGCCACCTTATCTAACACTTGTTGTGCAAGCTCGCGCGTTGGGGTAACAACAAGAACACGGGTTGAGCCTTTCACGCCTTTCTCAAGCAACTGATGAATCAATGGCAAGGTGAAGGCGGCGGTTTTTCCTGTGCCTGTTTGGGCCGCGCCCATCACATCATTTCCCGCCAATACTTTCGGGATCGCCTGTTGCTGAATGTCAGTTGGTTGAGCGTAACCAAGCGCACTTAGCGTCGATTGAAGCGTCTCATTGAGAAGAGTGAAAGCGTTGTCAGACATGATGTTTCCGGAACAGACCAAAATAAAGGAGCGAGAGTTTACCAGATTCTGCCTGAATGTGCAGAGCAGTCACGAAACCAGATGCGTAAAAATCGGAGAAGAAAAACTCATTGTTAAGACGATGAAATCATCCTTCACTAACCCCTCCATTCCTGCACTGTAATCGCTGCAAAATTGTTCTATGTTAAAAATTCAATCACGCGAGGAGAGGGCTGAGCAGTGGGCCAAAATATAATTAAAACCTCGTTTAGTGCAAGTGACCATACGCGGTTTGCTTTGCAACTAAAATCCGAACTGGAACAACTGGAAGCGTTACTCAACACACCTGGATGGGGCGTTGGAGAATGTACGTTAGGCGCAGAGCTCGAATTGTACCTGACAGACAAACACCATCGGCCTGCTCACTACAACGTAGATTTGCTCGAAAAAGCCGCGGACCCTTTAATGACCGCAGAAATTAACCGCTTTAACCTTGAATACAATTGCCCGTACACCACCTTCAAAGGCGCGCCGTTTTCCTTCTTAAAACAACATATGGATGACAGATTACTGTCACTTCAATCGCTTGCTAGCGAAACAGGGATAAACGTCACGCCAATTGGGATTCTTCCCACACTGCAACATGGTGATTTTGGTCTAGCCTCCATGACTGACTCTCCGCGTTATCACGCGCTGACAGACATTCTGTGTGAGTCTCGGGGGGGCCCATTTCATATTCGTATTCACGGTGCAGAAAGCTTAGAGATAGATGCAGACGACCTAACACTTGAAGGGGCAAATACCTCATTTCAGGTGCATTACCGCGTCAAGCCAGATGAATTTGCAACTTGGTACAACGGCATTCAACTTGCCACCATCTTTACCATTGCAATGGGGGCGAATTCGCCCATCTTCCTTGAAAGAAAACTGTGGCATGAAACTCGTGTACCGCTCTTCAAACAATCCATTGATAGCCGAAACCTGTGTGGTATGAACTGGCATACGCCTGCACGCGTCTCGTTTGGTAAAGGGTATGTGCGCAAAAGCGCCCTTGAGTTGTTTCGCCAAGGCGTAAGTTTGCAACCCGTGTTGCTTCCAGATATGTGTGATAACGAAACCAAAGAGGGGTGCGGGCCACCTCTTGAAGCACTGCGTCTTCACCAAAGTACCATCTGGAGTTGGAATCGTGCGGTGTATGACGACGCTGACAATGGGCATTTGCGCGTTGAGTTGCGAAGCCTACCTGCAGGGCCAACAACGATCGACATGGTAGCCAATGCAGCCTTGTGTATTGGATTGGCGCATGCGCTGAGACATGATCTCGATCGATTGATGGATCTACTGCCGTTTGAGTTTGCCAAATACAACTTTTATCGCGCTGCGCAATTCGGTATTGATGCCAAGATTTTGTGGGAATCGGAAAACGGTTCGCTAGCAGAGTTTGCATTGAAGGATGTGTTGGCCAAATTATTGCCGAAGGTTGCGGATTCGCTCATCCAACTTGGTGTCTCTCGTCAAGAAGCAGACATGTTGATGATGGTGATTGAACATCGTCTGGCCAAGCGCCAAAACGGGGCGAGTTGGCAGCTTGCTACCTTGACGGCGTTGGAGAAAAAATATTCTGCATCAGAAGCGCTTGGCAGGATGTTCGGTTTGTATCAAAAGCAATTTTTATCAGGAGAGCCGGTTTCGCATTGGCCCGTTTTGTGATGGAGTAAGTGTTAGTTAGTGGAATATGCACCGAAACAAAACGGATTTAAGAGAGGAAATGGATGAAGTTACACGATGTCAGTTGGCCAAGCGAAGCGGCGTTGAAAGGTGGCCTGCTTCCATGGTTAGAAGCCCTGCCGGGCGCAAGCTGGCTAACATTACCGGGGCGCGATCCGAACAGACATCGTGTGATTGTTACTTTGCTTCATGGTAACGAGCCTTCAGGCACAAATGCGTTCTGGCACTTTGTTGAAAACCCACCAGAGTGCGCTGTCACCACGCATTTTTGTTTGGCGAACGTCAATGCTGCCAAGGCGAATACGCCATTTACGACGCGGCACTTAGATGGCAAACCGGACATGAACCGATGCTTTGGTCGTCATGGTGAGGATGACAGCTATGACATTGCGGGTGAGATCTTGGCGCGAATTACCTCTTTAGCGCCCGAAGCTGTGGTGGATTTACATAACACGTCGGGCACGAGCCCTGCTTTTGCTGTGTCGATACACGATGATAATACCCATAAGCAAATTGCGTCGCTGTTCACTAAGAATATGCTTTGTTCGGACGTGCGTCTTGGCGCGTTAATGGAGATGACGAGTGAAACGTCGCCCATTGTCACTATTGAATGTGGTGGCGCAGGTGATCGCGCAGCCCATGAAGTGGCAAAGAAGGGTTTGAATGACTTCATGACGGCAGAAAACCTTTTCCAAGGTCACACTGGTTTTTGGCCGATAGAGATGCTGTATCGTCCTGTGCGCATTCAAATGCAACATGATTCGGCGTTGTGTTATCACGATCAAAAGATTGACGACGCTGACCTGACACTCGCGCCAGATATCGACCGACATAACTTTGGTCGGATGGCTGCGGATACGCATATCGGTTGGTTAGGCGGTCGAGGGTTGGATGCGTTAAAAACGGATGATGGTAAAGGCGGTCATCCGATTGCCTCGCTTTTTTACGAAAAAGACGGTGAACTCAAACTCAAAGCCGCAAGTAAGCTGTTTATGATCACAACGCGACATGATATCGCGTTGTCCGATTGTTTGTTTTACATGGTGGTGGACTAAGGACACCTTACCCCGAAACTGTGTCTATGGAGTACGAAAATGCATGATTTCATTGGTAAATGGCGTATCAAGTGGATGTCTAACTGGTCGCAAGAATATGTTGATCTTCTTGAGCCAGGTTACATGGAATTTTCGCGAGATGCGCTAGGGAATTTTGTATTCGGTGCAGTCAAAGGACGCCTTGATGTTCGCATTTCATCGAAGGAGCCTAGCCTCGAGTTTTCATGGCAAGGGATCTGCGAAGGCAAGGAAATGTCTGGTAGAGGGAAAGTGGAATTCTTGAATGCACGATTAGGTGAAGGCGAACTATTCATTCATAACAGCGATGAAACTGATTTTATCATTGAGCGTCTTCATTAACAGCGCTGAGTTCGCGGCGTTGGCATAAGATTGACGCCGTGATGCCGTGCACTGATCCCGTATTTTGACAAGCGAATTCATGTGCGAATTTGCGTCTGATCTCCATCCGCTAATTGATTGATAAGGCAAGTCTGAAAAGGCTTGCCTTTGTCTTTTCTGTGCCTTAAATATTATCGCAATCATGTATTTATCCATAAGGTGATGGTATGAATCCGACGGAAAAAATGCGCAGTCAAAAAGTGTATTTTAGTAATGATGAAACGCTGATCGCAGAGCAAATGCAGTGTCTTGAAACACTCTATGATTTTAATCATTCACGTCCCTCGGAGGTGGAGAAACGCCAGACGCTCATGAAGCAGATTTTCGCATCTGTCGGAGAAGGGTGTTACATCGAGCCTCCACTGCATGCCAATTGGGGAAGACACACCCATTTGGGCAAACATGTCTACGCCAACTTTAATCTTACCTTGGTCGATGATACGGATATCACGATTGGCGACGCAGTCATGATTGGTCCTAACGTTACCATCGCGACTGCCGGACACCCGATAGAGCCAGAATTACGTCGCAGGGTGGGGCAGTTTAATATTCCCGTCTCGATTGGAAACAACGTCTGGATAGGGGCGAACTCTGTCGTACTTCCCGGCGTCACCATTGGAGAGAACACTGTGATTGGTGCAGGCAGCGTGGTGACCAAAGATATTCCTGCCAATGTGGTCGCGGTGGGGTCGCCCTGCAAGGTGCTAAGAGCGATAGGTGAGCACGACAGAACCTATTATTTCCAAGATCGACCTTTAGCGGGCAATGTTCTTGAGTGACATCATTCGCGAGGTAGGCTGCGATGTCGTCGTCCGACAAAAGGTTTGGCCTGAATCATCGCTAATCACATGGTTTTTATCGGATCTCTCAGATTAATTCAGGCGTGACCCCATTGTTTTGCATCCAGCTTGAGCCGTGATTTGTGAGCGTGTAGAGTGAGAAAACACGGACAATACAAGAGAGTTCACATGGAATGTACAAGCTGCAAACGCGGCGCTCTGAAGCCAAGTTATATAGAAGGCCAATTTCGCGCGCACACATGCACACACTGTAAAGGCGATTGGATTTTGATTGAAGACTTTATTGCTTGGCGTGAACGGAATTCGAGTTATCAATTCGCAGAAAATGCAACGCTAACCTTAGATGCGTCAGAAACTAAAACAGCCATGCTGTGTCCTCAATCAGGCGTTATCATGCGCAAGTTTAGAATTTCAGCGGCTCATGATCACAGGGTTGATTATAGTGCGGCAGTTGGAGGTATTTGGCTTGATCACGGTGAATGGGATTTGCTTAAAGCCGAGGGCTTAGCAACATCTGTAGGTGGTGTTGTTACAGAACAATGGCAGCATAAAATTCGAGAACAAAGTGCCAAGCAAAGTTTCACTGATCTGTATGTGTCTAAGTTTGGTGAAGAAGATTACGATAAGGTTAAAGCACTAAGAGAATGGATAGTTGCACATCCTCAAAAAGCCGATCTGCGTGCGTTTTTATTGGCTGAAGATCCCTATTCAGCAGAAAAATAATCATGTAGTGCGGCAGCACGCTGTCGCGCCCGTATTCCCACCAAGCCTTCCTTTCTATATTAAGACGCATATACGCTTAAATTATCCAATGTAAACATAATGTTATTGCTATGTCCTGGCGAGTATATCTGATTCTGTAAAACTTCCCCTCTGTCTCACTGCCACTTAGTTCATACTTCAACTTAGAAAAAGCCATAATTTGCTCGTGAAATATCATGAGAAGAGTGTTGCTGATCTAAGGCATGGCTATATAAATTTATATACAAAAATAACTAGAAAAAGCTCAATAAAAGTCTACTGGGTGACTTATGAGATTACGGGTTAGTAATGACTGATATGTAAGTGAGAATAAAAAGTGTCAATATGTTTAGCACTGTAAAATGACTTGAATAATAGACATATATAATGTGGTTTATTTGAGTGTTGTGCATGACGTTGTAATTTTCTGACAATTCTCGCTTTAGGTTAATCGGTATTAGCTGATTTAGCATGTGCTTATATATCATTGTTATTAATGAGAATATAAGAATTAAGACACAAATTGAAATATGCACAGAAAAACAATCTGCGCCTTAAATTAATATGTATCGAAAATAGGAAATTTATCGTTTGCTATTTTTACAATTGTAAATTGATTTAAGATGTTTGTTTTTCTGGCTATTAAAATGTGGTCAAAGAGCAGGAGTTAAGATGCTATTAGGGCAGGAAGCCGTTCTAGAATTGTTGCGTTGCCCTGCATCTGGGGTAAGCCTACAATCACTAGATTCTAATGTATTAGTTGCATATTCGACGGATGGCACTCATGAATATGATGTGGTTGATAACTACCCCGTATTAATCCGATTTGAAAACAGCATTCTTGATAGGTCGGATATTCAACATCTCTCATCGACAGTGCATCGTCAGTCTTACGGTGGGGTATTTGGCGTTGCTAAGCGTCTTGCTTGTCCACCGAGCCATGTGACCAAAAGCAATGTCGACGTACTATTAAACACGCTTCTCTCTCAACAGAATTCAGCCCGTGTTTTGATCATCGGCGGTGGCACAGTTGGTTGTGGCATGGAGCCGTTCTATGTTGATCCACGTATTGAGCTCGTGTCTTTTGATATTTACGCATCACCTTCGGTTCAGTTTCTCGCGGATGCACACAATATTCCGCTGGTTAGCGAAAGCTTTGATGCCGTGATCATTCAAGCCGTGTTGGAGCATGTGTTAAGGCCGGAAGAGGTTGTGGCAGAAGCATATCGTTTATTAAAACCTGATGGGTTGGTTTACGCAGAAACACCGTTTTTACAGCACGTTCATGAAGGTGCGTACGATTTCACAAGATACACGGAGAGCGGTCACCGTTATCTGTTCAGGTGTTTTTCTTTGATTAAATCGGGGGCATCAGCAGGGGCAGGTACGCAATTGTTGTGGGCGTTTGATAGTTTTTTTTGTGGCCTCTTTCGTTCCAAAACAATCGGAAAATTCATCAAGTTGGGTTTGTGTTGGTTACAGTATCTCGATCGCCTAATTCCTGAAGCCTACAATGTCGATGCGGCGAGTGGGGTATATTTTCTGGGCCGAAAAACCCGTGAAGTAATAAAAGATGTCAGCATCGTCGAATATTACAAAGGCGCGCAGCGGTAACATCGAAGGAAGACGGAACGAGAAGAACTACTTTATACGTTTGAAACACTTAATTTTTCCTTTATTACCATATGGGGAAAGGAAAACGCCAGCTGTTTGCTGGCGTCGTCATCGTAAATACTGGAAACGCGCAACTCAGAAAGTGATTACACCATCTCTAAAGCAGAAAACGCGTGAGGCAACGCTTCTCCTTTTGCCGCAAGTGGCTTTATGTCACCCGTCTCATGGTGCGGTAATGTGCGATGCTGACCGGGTGAAAGCGCATTAAATGCGGTGGTGAGAATTTGCAATGCATCCCCATGAGAGACCAACAAGATCACCTGATCGCTAAATTGGCTTTCAAGCGCGAGAATCGCACCCATGGTGCGTCTTCTCACTTGCTCAGTGCTCTCGACGTTATTCTCTGTTTGGGATGATGATACTGCATCTTTCGCCCAGACCTGCTCATACGCTTCGGAAGACTTGCCCTCCCATGTACCAAAAAACCGTTCTCTTAATCGAATGTCTTGGATGGGTTCAGCGATAGACAGTGTTTCTGCCACCAGTGTTGCGGTTTCTCGGGTACGCGTGAAATCGGAACACACAATGATGGAAATGCCTGCATCTTGAGCAGACAGTGCAGATGCTACGGCTTGTTTTTCGCCGACGGGAGACAATCCATATTGATGGCAACCAATGCTTGGATCGCTCACCACTATATCTGCGACGTTGGCCTTGCTTTGCCCATGGCGCATCAGAAAATAGCTGTTTTTAAACACGGTCATTCGATGTCCTCGTTCGAATTAGATATTGCGCATTAAGTTCGTGGCTTATAGCTCAAAGCTTATAGCGAAGAACGATCAGCGTTGACGGAAAGTGTAGGTTCCTTGGTGTCTGCAGGCATCGCTTTTAAGCGATTTGACCGCAGTTCGCCTGCTTGCTCAAGCAAGGGATAGGCGATGGAAGAAAAGTGCGAATTAATACGATTTAGGTCTCGCAAGAGATCTAAATACAGGCTGCTACCTTCAGCCGGTAACCCTGTTTGATCGCGTAACCCTTCTTGATGTGCCAAAGCGGCACGTCTTTCAATGTCCTTCACGACACTCTTTTGTTCCAGTAATGCGCGGGCGTTTTTAATGTCACCGGTGAGCAGCACACTGCAGGCAAGTTCCATATTGCTGTTGATGTATTTTCGCAATGCATCAATGGCTTTTAGTTCATAATCGGGCAGTACCACATTGTTGGTAATGATTTTTGACACCACATCAGTGAGGCTGCATTCAAGAATATCTCCTGCATGCTCTAAGTTAGTGGTGTACGCATAAATACGGTAGCAACGACGTCGATATTTTTTGGGAATATCTTGTCTGCTTAGTTCTGTGAGATACAAACTGATTTTGTCATGAAATTCATCCACCAAATCGTCTGAACGCTTCACGCTCTGCAATTTTGCGCCATTGCGCGTACTTAACGCGTCGAAAGTCGTATCCAGCATGGTTCGCAGTAAATCCCCCATTCTGAGCACTTCACGCACACTGTTTGATAGGGCGACAGACGGTGTTTTGAATGCATTACGATCGAGATAGCGTGGTTTGTTATCCACGTCGGGACTTTCCTTATTAGGAAGCCAACGCTCCATCATTTTTCCTGAGGTTTTCACCCATGGAAGAAACAGCAATGCTAAGCCGATATTGAACAAAAGGTGAAAGTTGACCAATTGACGGGCGATGTCGGTGGAGGCAAAAAATGCATGGTCTGCGAGTTGATTGATCATGGGAAGACATATCAAGACACCCATTAATCGGAACAACAAATTGCCCATCGGGGCTCGCCTTACCGAAGGTTCTGCACGTGATGTGTTTACGACAGCGGGGAGTGCGGCCCCCAAGTTTGCACCTAAGATCAGGCCAAACCCCACATCCAGTGCAATCACACCTGAGCTGGAAAGCGCGGCAATCAACAACACAGTCGCCAGGCTAGAATGCGCGAGAAAGGCAATGGATACGCCGACCAAAACTGCGAGAACAGGCTCGCCGCTAAGTGAACCCAGCAAGGATTGAATCAAAGGGGACTCACGCATGGGTTCAGAGGCTTGCAAGATCAGGCTTAGGGCTAACAACATCAAGCCTAAACCTATTGCTATGCTCGCTGCGTGTTTGGTTTTTTCTTTTTTAGCGCGTGTAAACACACCGACGCCAGCAAGCATAACAATGGGTTGAAGCCAGGAAAGATCGAGTGTGAGCACTTGCGCGACGATCGTTGTGCCAACATCTGCACCTAATAACAATGCCAATCCCGATGCCGTTGCAACGCCATGGGTCGCGAAAGAACTGGCGAGAAGCGCCGTGGCTGTGCTGCTTTGAAGCAAGCACGTCACGCCCATTCCCACGAAAAAGGCATTGAAACGGTTAGACAAACTTCGTCCGAGAAGGCGACGCATCTTGCCGCCATACGCTTTGATGACACCTTGTTTAACAAGGTGTAACCCGAAAAGAAGCAGCGCAACCCCTCCGAGTAATTGAATGAGAACTGACGTTCCGCTCATGTGACATCTCTTTTTAATATTTGTTTGTTATCACTCTCTCATCTAAGTGAAGGATGGGCATGTGCTCATTTTGTCGCTGATTTGAGTCATATGAGGCGACAAATGAACAATTTAATTGAGCACATGAACATAAAAGTACTCGAAAGTGAGCATTTGATCAACAAACGAACATAATATCTAACCATTTGCTCAATAAATGTTGGCAAATTGTTAATTTTGAGCCTAGAGTGAATAAAAAATGGCCGATGTGAACAGTTATGAGTCTCGATTCGAAAATGAAATCTAAAACGAAAGCACGCAGAGACCAGATCATCGAATTGACACAAGATCGCGGCAACGTGTCTGTTGAAGTGCTAACGGAAACACTGGGTGTGTCGGCGCAAACCATTCGTCGAGACATCAATCAACTGTGTAGCGATAACTTGCTTCGTCGTCGTCATGGCGGCGTTGAACGGTTTGAACGTCAGTTGAACACGCCGTATGAACTGCGTGCTGTGACGAACTCTGAAGAGAAACATGCGATTGCAAAAGCTGTCGCGGAAATGGTGCCGGACGGATCAACCGTATTTATTTCAATTGGCTCAACGCCCGCGATCGTGGCTGAAGCCTTGATTGAGAAAACCGGGCTGACTGTCATGACGAACAATTTGAACGCGGCGATGGTACTGAGCAACGAGCCAACCAATCGGATCATTATTCCGGGAGGCGAGGTACGCATGCCTGACCGCGATGTGTTGGGCGATGAGGTATTGAATTTCTTCAATAGTTATCGTGCTGAGTTTGGGATTTTCGGGGTGGCGGGCGTCGATGAAGATGGCGGCATGCTGGATTTTCATGCTTCTGAAGTGCGGGTACGTGAAGCGATTCGCACGCATTGTAAAACCTCCATTCTCGTGATGGACAGTACCAAATTAACGCGCACTGCACCGGCAGTGGGCGGCAGTATTTTTGATGTGGACCAAATCATCATGGATCGACATCCAGGGGATGATTTCTCGGCGCTCAGCGAGCGGGTGGGAGATCGTTTGAAGTTAGTTGGAGGCAAGGCTTCATGAACGTAGAACCTTTTGTGACGTTTAACAAAATTGGCAAACGATGGAACGGTCAGTTGGGTGTGGAAGACATCACAATTCAGATCCCTGAAGGCGCATTTGTCGCATTACTAGGCCCGTCAGGGTGCGGGAAATCCACCACATTGCGCTTGCTAGCAGGGCTCGAAACGCCTGATGAAGGCGAAATTATTATCGACAGCGTAGACGTGACAGAAATGGCACCCTCCGCGCGCAATCTCTCCATGGTGTTTCAGTCTTATGCACTATTCCCTCACCTCTCAGTGGCAGAAAACGTCATGTTTGGGATGAAGGTAAGAAAAGTGCCAAAAGAAGAGTGCATGGAAAAGCTGCATAACGCGTTAGAAATTACCGGCCTGCTTGGTTATGAAGAGCGTAAACCTGGCGAATTGTCGGGCGGTCAACGCCAACGTGTCGCTTTGGCGCGCGCCATTGTTGCAAGGCAGCCTCTGTGTTTGATGGACGAACCGTTATCAAACCTTGATGCAAAGCTGCGTAACTCAGTGCGTCGAGATATCAAGAAGCTGCAACGTAGTCTTGGTATGACCGTGGTTTACGTTACGCATGATCAAACTGAAGCCATGAGCATGGCCGACATGATCATCTTGATGAAAGATGGCCGCATCATGCAAATCGGTTCTCCACAAGAGCTTTATAGCGAGCCGCAAAATACCTTTGCCGCTGAATTTGTGGGTGCACCGCCCATGGCGTTGATTTCAGGTTCTGCCATTAAAGGGGCAGAGCATGCGAGCAAAGTCGGTGTAAGAACAGAAGATGTCACTGTGGTTGAGGCAGGCAAAGGCCGCCTGACGTGCATAGTGTCAGAAAGCGAATATCTGGGCGTTGAAACACACGTTCAGCTTGAACATCCAGAAGGCAAAGGCTTGGTGGTGAAGCTTCATGGCTATGCCTCTCTTGCTGAAGGCAGTTCAGTGGACATCGACTTTGACGATACCTCACTGCACTTCTTCGATGAAAACGGTAACCGCATGGCTTCGTGAAGCATGCTGACAATGCTGATGGTATGTGTGCATTCGCATATATCTCCACAGCCAACTAACTTGAGATTAATGTTCAACTAAAACAATGGTGAAACTATGAAGTTCTCTACGTTATTCAGTTGTGCCTTAGCAGGTGCATTTGCGATGTCTGCACACACGGCTTCTGCGCAAACCGAGCTCAATATGTATTACCCAATCGCGGTCGGTGGTTCGCTGACCAAGGTGGTTGACGAAATGGTGACGGAGTTTGAAAGCCAAAACCCTGACATCAAAGTGAATGCCATCTATTCAGGTAACTATGATGACACGCGTGTTCGTGCGTTGTCAGCGCTGAGTTCCGGCGAACCTGCACAACTGGCTGTGATGTTTTCTATCGATGTTTATGACCTTATCGAACAAGACTTGATTACCCCTTTTGATGACGTCATGAATGGTGAAGAAGACCAAGCGTGGTTGAACGATTTCTATCCTGCGTTGATGGAAAACGGTCAAGCGGAAGGCAAAACATGGGGTATCCCATTCCAACGTTCCACCATTGTTGCTTACTACAACAAAGACATGTTTAAAGCGGCAGGGTTAGACCCTGAAATGCCGCCAAAAACATGGGATGAATTGGTAGAAATGGGTAAAAAACTCACCAATGATGATACCTATGGCTTGATGATTCCATCAACGGGTTACCCGTACTGGATGTTCCAAGCACTCTCGATTCAAAATGGTCAAAAGCTGATGTCTGATGACGGCCTTGAAACCTACTTTGATGATCCAAAGGTTGTTGAGACCCTCAAATATTGGAAATCACTCTCTGCGGAACATGGCATCATGCCAACCGGCACGGTTGAGTGGGGCACATTGCGCCAAGCGTTCTTAGAAGGCAAAACCGCGATGATGTGGCACTCGACAGGTAACCTGTCATCCGTGAAAAAAGGCGCGAAGTTTGATTTCGGTGTTGCCATGTTGCCGGGTAAAGCGCGTTTAGGTTCACCAACAGGTGGCGGTAACTTCTACCTGTTCAAAGACACGTCTCAGAAAGAAAAAGAAGCGTCACTCAAACTGGTTAAGTTCATGACATCGCCAGAGCAAGCGGCTAACTGGTCGATTGCTACAGGCTACATGGGCGTATCGAAAAGTGCTTACGAAACCGAAGCACTTAAGAACTACACCGTTGAGTTCCCACCTTCATTGGTTGCTCGCAATCAGCTTGAACACGCAGTGGCGGAATTTTCTACCTATGAAACGGCACGCGTCCGTGAAGGGTTGAACAACGCGATCCAATCGGCACTGACAGACAGTAAAACGCCAGAAGAGGCGTTGGGCGAAGCGCAAAAATCTGCAAAACGCTTACTGCGAGATTATCAATAACTGCATCTTGCTCCGCTTGACCACAAGCGGAGCCATTTCTCGCTTAGCGTAGCGGTACTAATTTAGCGCAGCGGTACAAACAACGAGTAATACTATGAATCGATACGCAGAAATGGAGCGTCGTCGGCAGCACCTTTATGGGTGGTTTCTCCTCACGCCAGCGGCAATTCTGTTAACCCTCTTTGCTTTCTATCCATCGATAGCGACATTCTGGGAGAGTTTGTTTTCGCGCGGTACGCGCAGACGGCCTTCGGAATTCTCCGGTTTAGAAAACTATACCGACTTATTCAACGATCCAACGTTTTGGATTGTGGTGAAAAACAACCTGTTTTATGCAGGAATTACCATTCCTGCGTCTATCGCGATTGCACTTGCAATGGCGCTTTGGGCGAACTCAAAGATTCCCGCCACGGGGTTTGTGCGTACGGCTTATTTTACGCCGACTGTGTTGCCGATGATCGCGGCAGCAAATCTGTGGTTGTTCTTCTATACCCCAGATTTAGGCGTGCTTGATCAGATTGGCGCACTGTTTGGTTTACCATCCATGAACTGGCTAGGGCGTCCTGATACGGCGCTTTGGGCCATTATCATTGTGACGATTTGGAAAGAAGCAGGCTTCTTTATGATCTTCTATTTGGCCGCCTTGCAGACCATCCCGGTGGACTACAAAGAAGCCGCGGACATTGAAGGCACGGGCCGTTGGACATACACGCGCCGTATCGTGTTACCTCTGTTGATGCCAACCACCATGTTCATTGTGGTGAATGCGATGATCAACTCGGTCAAGCTCATTGACCATCTGTTTATCTTGACCAAAGGCGGGCCGTCAGACGCCTCCAAACTCATTCTTTACTACATCTGGGAGATGGCGTTTGCCTTCTTTGATGCCCCACATGCCGCCGCGATGACCGTAATGGTATTGCTGGTGCTGGGTATCGCAGCTGCCATTCAGTTTTTGTACCTTGATAGAAGGACGCATTACCAATGAAATCGTTTAATAAGTTTATTGATTCCTTTGGTGCACACCTTCTTGCCGTTATCTGGATTTCGCCGCTGGTGTTTGCGTTTTGGGCGGCTTTCCATACCACGTCTGACGCAGTTAATTTCAACTTGCTATCAGGTTGGACGCTGGATAACTTCCGTGAAGTGTGGAACGGCGCACCGTGGCTTCGCTACTTCTGGAATACCTTTTGCCTCGTGACGATAGTCCTCATTGGACAGTTCATCATCACCACCTTGGCGGGGTTTGCGTTTGCACAAGTGAAGTTTCCAGGTAAGGACTTTGTGTTCATTCTGGTATTGCTTCAGCTGTTTATCTTGCCGGAAGTGTTGATCGTCGAAAACTACGCGATCACTTCAAAATTGGGGCTGTTTGATACCATTCTCGGTGTCGGTATGCCCTATATGGCGAGTGCCTTCGGGATATTCTTGATGCGACAATCCTTCAAGTCTGTGCCTTATGAACTGCATGAAGCGGCGAGTGTAGAAGGTTGTTCCATGTTTGGCATTTTGATGAAAGTCTATGTGCCGCTCGCGAAGCCAACCTACCTAGCGTATGCCTTGGTGTCAGTGTCTACACACTGGAATAACTTCCTTTGGCCGCTCATCGTCACTAACTCTGATGACACGCGTCCATTGACCGTCGGGCTATCTATTTTCGGCGCACCAGAAAATGGTGTAGATATTTCGGTGATTTCGGCGGCAACCATGATGTCGATAGCACCACTGTTGATAGCATTCTTAATTTTCCAACGTCAGTTTGTTCAGGCATTCTTGCGCGCGGGTATTAAGTAACAGGGTAGAAATATGGGTTCTCGTGTTATTCAGTTAACGGACATTCATCTTGTGCCGCGCCAACAGCGAGTTTCTAAGGTACTCGATACATATACCTTGTTTGAGCAGGCTATCGAAAAGATCGCAGATGATCTGCCAAGGCTTGGTCATGTCGATGCCATCGTGGTGACTGGGGATGTGTCGGACAACGGCGATGAGGAAAGCTATCGAGATTTTCATTCGATCATTTCTCGGCTTAATCTGCCTTATGTGGTGATACCCGGCAATCATGATAAGCGTGAGGCCATGGTGTCAGCCATTGATGGTCTGTCAGTGTGTGGGGAAACAGGGGAGCTAAACAGTGTTTACGCGCTTGAGGCGTTCGACATTATTGCTTTAGACACCGTCATACCTGGAAGTGGTGCCGGCGCGTTGAGTGACAATACGCTTGCGTTTCTTGAGTCTGCTTTGGCAACTCACTCAGAAAAACCTGCGTTGATTGCGTTGCACCATCCGCCGTTTGATTCCGGCATTCAATTTATGGACAACATAGGGTTAAAAGGCCGCGATGAAATGGCGCGCATTTTGACCCAGTCACCCCGTGAGAAAAGGGTGATTTGTGGGCACTTACACAACAGCATTGTCTGTAACATGGGCAATGCGACAGTGCTTTCTGCGCCGGGTGTGGCGAGTTCATTTATGACGGATTATCGCGACGATGCACCTGTCGGATTTACGCAAGATCCTGGTGGCTATATGGTGCATGATTGGCATCACGGCTTTAGAAGCACATATATTTCACTCTCTCGTCACGGCGGTTTGTTCGCTTTCTAGCGAGCGAGCGTTGACGCGATTAATTCAAAAACCACGCATGAAATGGCGTGGTTTTTTTGTTTGTGCTTAAACATATTGAGCTGTTGGTGAAAGTTGACACGTGTTGTCAACAGAGTGAGAAGAGGAAGACAAGAAGAAAGTGTACATGGCCATTGGTACTGTTTTTATATACAGTATTTTTGACATGCATTTATTGGATGAAGGAAACAGTATGAGTGAATCTAAAAAAAATACGGCGCAGTGCCTGTGCGGCAGCGTAAAACTCCATGTGGCCGAAATAAACCCTAAATTTACGGTTTGTCACTGTAATACATGCAGGACATGGACGGGAGGGCCTTTTTTTGCTGTGCAGTGTGGAACAGACGTGGTTTTAGAGGGAGAAGGAAACATCACAATTTTCGACTCTTCACCTTGGGCAGAGCGTGGGTTTTGCGCGAAATGTGGCACCAATTTATTCTATCGAGTGAAAAGTACGCAGAGCTATAACTTGTCGTTAGGGCTATTCCCAACGCTGCAAGGACTTGAAATGGACATGCAGTATTTCAGTGATCTTAAGCCTGATTACTATTGCTTCTCTAATCAAACCCAAGAGATGACGGAAGCGGAGATCATGGCCTATTTTGCCGACAATACGTAATCAATCCGGTTTTTCTGCCGCATTGACGTGTAATTGACTCTTTGTTTAATGCGGCCTCTATTCTAATGTTTTTCAATTCCGCTGTGCTTTGACCCCTTTCAAATACGCGTTCGATTCCATTGGACGGTGCTTTTTTGTACTTTTCCCCCGATCATTGACTGGGTAGATTATTAATTGTCAATAAATACAGGTTCTTATAGGTTAGCTATTAATTCTCATTGATAAATAAGTGTGTGTTTATGCGTTGTGATTTCATAGGTTATATGCATCTTGTTTTGTTTGAAATTTAACCGTTTCTTCGTATTTTATTGCGTACTTTCAAGCGATTAAGAAGCAGTGTTTTTATTGTTGATAGTTTAAAAATGGTAGAAGACAGAGTGGGGTTTAACGTCTTAATAACAATGCCTTATGATGTGTATTGTGTTCTTAACACTTTGTCTGAATACTAATATAGCCTTTTCACTCGTGTCTCTTTTTTACCAAATACACTGCTGTAAGTATATTTGTTCCAATATGACGCGCTTTCTGTGCAAATTCTACCCACTTGTCTCTAATGTTAAACAGATCGCGATAGATATTTATCTTTATAAATAAAGATGGTTGTGTTTTTAAACGCTGATAGCTAGCCTCTCACTAACTCGAGTTGTTTCATCAATTCGCTAAAGCTTAAATGCAATAAAGTGAGTAAGGATCTGGTTATGAATATTGATTTCTTTTCGCTGAGCCAGGACGCTAGAACTTCATTACTGAATGCAGTCCATGCATTGAGTACATTAGGGACCTATTCGGAAGGTCAACATCGAACAGCAACTACACCTTTTTTAGATACGATCAATGTGTCGCTTCTTTCCATTCAGATGGAAACGGCTAACTGGAACAATAAGCTCTATGAAATCATTCATTCAGAGATCCCATCCGGTTACTTTGATGAGGAAAGTGCACACGTACTCGTAGATGCGGATGCATTCTCTCGCAGTGCAGAAGAAATGTTGCGTATTCAATCTGAAGCGACTTTCAACTCAAAAGACATTAAATTGGCGACGGACGTGTTATCTGTTATCGGTCAGTTGAAAGTGGCAGTGTTCAAATTGCGCAAATCAATCGAGAACGTCATTAAACTCGAAATGCGCATGCAAGGCGCAGAATCTGTCGATGAAGCCAGTTTTGATGCCATGGCAGACGCACTGACTTCCGTCAGAAAAAGCAAAACACCGACGGTTCTTCACTAATTTTTTGAAATTACCGATTAACATGAGCGTCTCCGCATCAGTCGAGGCGTTCTCGTTAATTCTTTTGCCTCTTCAGCTCTGGCTTACTCAAGTGCTTGCACTCGCGGCTATTCGTGAGACCCTACGCAAAGGCTTTCCCCCTTCATTCTTAGCGTTATCTTCAAAAAATTCTCGTAGTAACCCTCTGTTCGCTATCTATTTAACACTCAATCACATCACATCACATCACGTCACGTTTCGTTGAGTTTATGTTTGATTAAATCGTTAGTGGCGGAATGTTTATTTTAACGGTAAACGGGCAAGATGTGTCTGTGGCCTTTACACCGTCATTGCGTGAATTTTCGAAAGTCATTAGGCATCTAAGGGCTACTGTCTGTGCTAGGAGAGCGAACTCGAAGGTCGAACCGCGGGTTAACAATAACCAATTGATACTACGAATAATATATTAAATAGAAGTGTGACGAAGCCATCTATTCTATAACGCGTATTTTCAATATTGTGCAGCCAATCTCTGCATTTAATATATTGATATAAAGGTAGTTTATGCGCTATTCGGTTATTGCTTCATGGGTTACATTGGCGTTACTGACGGGATGTGGCGGCGATGGTGATCCTTTCGTGGTCGGCTCATCGAAAGTGGTCAACCGTATGTCACCAGTGGAAAGCGGTTTTCAAACCTTCAAATCACGAGACCACAGTGTCAGTGCATTGAGCCAAGGTGATAGGCAAACGCGAGAAATACGCTCTAGCAAATATGTCTATGAAAACCCGGAACTTGGCGCGAGTAATGCCATTACTTTTGAAAGCGTTGATGTTGAAACGGGAGAGTCTGAAACTGCGCCGAGTCCGACGGTGGTGAGCGTAGTGGATCTCAACACCCAATATGCGGCAATCAATATGAAAAATGTCACGATCACGGCGAACGGCCAGAAGCAGCGTGGCAGTTATACATTGATTCAAAACAAGCAGTCTGGCGATCTCTATCCGTTAATTGAAGATGGCAACGCCATTTACAAAACGGTTGTTGCAGAACATGAGGCATGGATGACGTCCGCACGTTTTTCAAATGTTGCTGATGAATCGCGTATTTACATGCGCCATGGAGATGGAAAAAGTCTTCATGTAGCAGAACTGGTTAATGGCCAATTTGAAATTTCCCCCATATTTAATGACTACTTCCGAAATAATTGGGTATTGCCATCTGGCGATGTCATCACGCTGCCATGGGATGCTTCTGAATTAACGTGGAAAGAGAAAGCGACGGGGAAAACGTTTACTCACGCATTTGATAATTCCGCAAACACCTTGCCATTTATCTACGAAGATGTGCTCTACTACGCGAACCTTACGTCGGGCGCTGTGTATCAACTTACAACGAATGGCGAGAACATTGGGGTAGGCACGACGGAGTGGTCTGCAAATGGCTATCAAACAGATGCGAATGCCATGAGTGTTCGACGCGGTGACTATGAGATGACGTCAGACTGTTCCGTGTATAAATTTGATAGCGAGAACAAACGTATTTCCCGTGTTCATCATGCAGATCTCCAAGGCGGCGTTGCATCCGCCGCAGGTCAGAATTCGCTTTATTGTGTGCGTAAAACCGGCACTGATGATAACGGTTTGCCGTCAATTGCACGTTTTGATATTACCACTCAACGCGTTGATAACATTGAAGCCACAAGCGGTAGCGTGCTGAATGCAGGTGAACGTTTTGTGGTTGTTAGTGATGAGGAAGTGATGTTCTATCAATACCCAAACGGCTCGTTCTCTGAATATTATGTGAATGTTGAAACAGGGCTGACATCAGAAAAAGTCACGTCAGCAATGAGCGTGATTAAGATGCAAACGGTGCAACTAACAAACTGATTCGCTGTTTCCGTCTTGATTAGACATAAAAAACGCCAGCATTTGCTGGCGTTTTGTTGTCTGTAGTTTGGGTAGTGTTAGCTTTGCAGAATCATCAATGGCAGTGCCAGCATGTCATCACCTTTGGTCGCAAAGTAAATGATCACGCCAATCAGAGACGCCACAGTTGCCAAATACCATACAGTACTGAACAGTTGCCCATAACGGGTGAGCGGCAGTAGGTGAGAGTGGTGACGATACTTCCATTCAAACACAATCTCCGCACTACCTATCAACAGCAAGAAGCCGAGTAGGGCGAGTCCGAAGGTATAGCTAACAAACACACCGACTGCTGCGCCAGCTACACACGCAATCAAGCCTGCGATACTGTTCATCGAAAAGCTGATGCTTTTGAGTATGTGCCCGCCATCAAGCGGCAAGATAGGCAGTAAATTAAACAGGTTCAACAGGGCGTTAAAGGTCGCAATGCCCGCAAAGAAAATGTTGCCAGTGATCCAATAAGCCACCATGGCGGCTAACGACATAAACAAACCGAAGGTCGGGCCCATGATAGAGATCACCACGTCTTGCCAGCGTGTGTTTATTTTTTCATCACTGAGTGCCGCGCCGCCGACGAACGGAATCAAATAGATTCCTTTGGTTTTCATGCCGAAGTATTTCATGGCGCGAATATGCCCATACTCATGCACGACCAAACACGCGATTAACGTGACGGCAAATTGCCAAGAAAAAAGCCATGAATAGGCAGCAACACTTGCACCAGCAAGTACCACTTTAATGACCTTGGCACTTTTGAATAGCTTCATGCCGAGAGACGCTAAACCAATCAGACTAAATTTCGTCTTGGCTTGCGGTTCAACTACCGGCGTTTGACGCTCGATGTCTTTTTCATCGCGAGAACCTGATTCCACCACTTCGTCGTTAACGGTAACGCGATAGTCGATCGTAAACGGCTGCCAAGTTACGGTGGAAGCGACGTTGACCGTTAAGATCAGGTCGTCTCTTGCGAGTTGAAATGAGTGTGCTTTTTCTTCTTCGCTGTCCGCACTTGCGGCCAATTGAGAGACCAGCTGGTTATCCCAGTAAAGCGCTTGCCAACCTGCGAGCGACCCTTCTAAGCGAAGCGGTTTGCCCAGGCAAGAAATATTGAATAATTCCAAAATGATGCAAAGAGTAGTGAGTGATGGCCGCTAATGTACCAGTTTTTGCTTCCACCTTACATCAGGCTGACTAAGCATTGGTGAGTGTTGGGGCAACAATGACTTTGCGCGGATTAGTGTCACTCTCCTCAAACTGCTCAATCAGGCGCTTTGCGGCTTGTCGGCCTATTTCCTTCGCATCAGAGTTTACAAAGGTGATGGGGGGTTCGGTGAGCTCTGCATCTTGTACCGCATCAAAACCCACAATGCTGAGTTGTTTGCCGATAAAAATGTCTTCCCCAACAGAACGGCCCACGCGCGCGATACCCTGAACAGCACCTACCGCGGTTGAAGAATAATGACAAAGGATGGCGGTGATCTGTGGATGAGTGACTAACAGCTCTTGAACGGCTTTGGCAGCAGGGGCTTGGCCTGCATCACATTCAATCACCCATTCTGGTTTGAGCGGCAAGCCAAATTGCATCAAGGTGCTGCAATAGCCACCAACACGTTCTGCACGACAAAGAGAGCTGCTTTTTCCGCCGACATACGCAATGCGCCGATGGCCTTGATTGATCAGGTGTTCGGTCGCCATTTTGGCGGCACTGGCGTTATCAGGGCCGACATAGTCAATCTGTTGATTCAATGATGCGCGGGAAATACACACCATAGGTAATTTGTGCGCCTTCAATACATCAGCATTGACGTGCTGGTTTTCGTTGTTCGGACAAAACGCGATACCGCCGACGCCTTGGCGCGCCATGGTCAGCATGCAATGCTCGAACTTTTCGTCACTCTCGCCACTTTGTGCGAGGAAAACCATATAGCCTTGTTTTTCTGTTTCTTCGCAAAGCCCGGCGGCGACTTGTGCGTAATACGGATCACTGATGTCTTTTAAGATCAGCCCGATGATTTCGCTACTATTGGAGCGAAGGTTAGCGGCAGATCGGTTCTTCACGTACCCCAGTGCTACAACTGCGTTATTTACCTTTTCTATGGTGTCGGGCGAAATGCGCCCTTTGTTGCTAAGTACCATAGAAACAGTGGTAACAGAGACGCCAGCGTGTTCAGCCACTTCCGTGATGGTCACTTTTTTCAACAGATTCCCTTTTTCAGCATAGGTAAAACGTTTTATCACTCAAGCATACGGTTATTTTCCCGTTTTTCAAAGCCGATCAAATTTGCTGACTATGCAATCATGCACAGATCACAAATGTTTTGATAAAACGTTTTATCAAAATTTTTCCTTCCCTATTATCCGCGTAGAAAACACATAGTCCTAACGATAGGGCTGTAACCAGCACAACTGTCATGTTTCTCAATTTCGGAGAGTGGTTATGACGAACAAAGCGACAAAATCCACCATGTGGGAATTCCTACAAAGCCTTGGCAAAACCTTCATGCTGCCAGTGGCACTTCTTGCATTCTCAGGCATTTTATTGGGTGTGGGCAGTTCACTGTCGAGCTCAGCGATTCGCGAAGCGATCCCATTTTTAGATAACACCTTGCTTCAATACCTGTTTATGTGGATGACCAAGATTGGCTTGGTGGCATTCATTTATCTGCCAGTGATGTTCGCGATCGCGATTCCACTGGGTCTGGCACGCGAAGAAAAAGGCGTGGCAGCATTCGCAGGTTTTGTGGGTTACGCAGCGTTCAACTTGGCGATTAACTTCTACTTGACCGTGGCAAATGTGCTGGGCGACCCTGCGGCGAGCAAAGCTTATGGCGTTAAGAGCATCATCGGCATTGAATCAATCGACACAGGCATCTTGGGTGCGGTGTTGGTGGGTATTGTCGTTGCCAAACTACACATACGTTTCTACACCTTCAAAATGCCTGATGCATTGGCTTTCTTCGGCGGTGCACGCTTTGTTCCAATCATTTCAGCCATCACGCTGGGTGTGGTTGGTGTGCTTATTCCTTTCGTTTGGCCTTACTTTGCTGCAGGCATCAACGGTATCGGTAACTTGATTGCAAGTGCGGGTGCGTTTGGTCCAATGCTGTTTGGTACGGGTGAGCGTCTGCTGCTTCCTATCGGTCTACACCACATCCTTGTTGCGCTGGTTCGCTTTACTGAAGCGGGCGGCACCATGGCAGTGTGTGGCGAAACCGTCTCTGGCGCGTTGAACATCTTCTACTCAGAGCTTGCGTGTGCAGAAACCAACGGCTTCACCCCTGAAGTCACGGCGTTCCTTTCACAAGGTAAGATGCCAGCCTTCCTTGGTGGCTTACCTGGCGCGGCATTGGCGATGTACCACTGTGCAAAACCTGAAAATCGCTCAAAGATTAAAGCGCTGCTTATCTCTGGCGTGGTGGCTTGTGTTATCGGCGGTATCACTGAGCCGTTAGAGTTCCTGTTCCTGTTCGTTGCGCCAGCGTTGTACTTCATCCACGCTATTTTGACGGGTCTTGGCTTCATGGTAATGGGCTTGCTTGACGTGACCATTGGTAACACCGACGGCAACATCATCGACTTCTTGGTGTTCGGTGTGCTTCAAGGAACAGCAACGAAATGGTACTTGGTACCTGTAGTGGCAGCGGCTTGGTTCGCGGTTTACTACGGTGTGTTCAAGTTCGCGATTTTGAAGTTCAACCTGAAAACGCCGGGCCGTGAAGTGGATACCGCAGAAGTGGATAGCGAGCTAGAAGCGGCATTCATTAACGAATCAGGCAAAGGCGCAGCCATCCTGAAAGCGCTAGGCGGTAAAGACAATATCACGTCTCTAGACAACTGTATTACTCGCCTTCGTCTGACGGTCGATAACATGGATTTGGTCGATGCAGACAAGCTAAAAGCTTACGGCGCACTAGGTGTGGTGAAGCTCGATGCTCACAGCCTGCAAGTGGTTATCGGTACGCAAGTGCATTTGGTGAAGAATGAAATGCAAGCCTTGATGACAGCAACAGCGAGCTAAACAAACGATTCCCCCAAATGAAATCCCCGGTCTGATAGGTCTCTAGCAGGCTGGGGTTTTTCAGTTTTATTCGTACAAAACACATCGCAATCAGACGATATGAGTTCGGAAGATACAAAGCATGACCAAGACCTTTGATTTTGACACCACGATTGACCGCATGGGCACGTACTGTACGCAGTGGGATTACGTACAAGACCGCTTTGGGAAAGCAGGATTGTTGCCTTTTACGATTTCAGACATGGATTTCGGTGCTCCGGAGGCTGTGGTTGAAGCATTGAAAGCACGCCTAGAGCACCCTGTTTTGGGTTATAGCCGTTGGAATCATGATGATTTTAAAGGCGCGATCGTGCGCTGGTATGCCGCTCGATTTAATACCGAGATAAATGCTGAACACATTGTTTACGGCCCGTCGGTGATTTATATCATCGCGAAGCTGATTGAGAAATGGAGCCATGCCGGCGATGGTGTGGTATTCCAAACGCCAGCTTATGATGCGTTCGATAAGTTGGTTGAAGGGTCAGGTCGTCGCTGTATTCGTAATCCGCTGATCAAAACCGATTCAGGGTGGGACGTGGATTGGGCGCGTCTTGAAGAACAGCTTGCCCTGCCAGACACGACGATTTTCCTACTGTGCAGCCCTCATAACCCAACGGGGCGTGTATGGCGTAAAGAGGAGCTTACCCGCATTGCAGCGTTGTGCGACAAACATGCGGTGGCGGTCATATCCGATGAAATCCACATGGATGTCGCGTTTGAAGCCCACACGCCTTGGCAAGGCTTTGGCATGCAGACGCGTTGGGCGCTCGTCACGTCGGCCTCGAAGTCTTTCAACATTCCTGCCTTGAATGGGGCGTATGCGTTTATTCCTGATACGCAGTGCCGAGAGCATTACTTGTTCAAGTTAAAAGAGGTGGATGGTTTGTCGTCGCCTTCAATCATGGGCGTGTTGGGCATGATGGCGGCGTACGAGCAAGGCGAGCCTTGGTTGAATGCCTTGAACGACTATGTGCGAGAAAATCACACGTATGTCGCGTCGCGCCTGAATTCGGCGTTTCCTTCCGTGAATTACCGCACACCAGATGCAACGTACTTGGCGTGGATTGATTTGTCATCGTTGAACCTAGACATGGACAGATTGCAGCGCGACCTTATTGATTCGTTCAGCGTTGCCATCATGAATGGCAGTGTGTATGGCGAGGCCGGGAAGGGCTATGTGCGTCTAAACTTGGGGTGTTCACGCTCGAAAGTCGAAGCCGGTGTTGATGCTTTGATTGGCGCGATCAGGCTTCAACAGCAATAACATCAGCGCAGAATTGAAAAAATCACGCCGTGCTTGAAGCATGGCGTTTTTCGTTGCTGTGAATGTGAATTCGAACCTGAACTGAATATGAACAACCTCCTCACGCTGGGTTAAGGGTCACCCCGTTAAGCTTCTTACCAACTTAAGCAAAAGCATCTATTGCAAGGTAAGGAGCAACACATGGGATCAGTTAGCGTCGTTATTATCACTCTGAACGAAGAAAAACGTATTGGTCGTTTACTTGACGATTTGTGCCAACAAACGCACCGCGATTTCGAAGTCATTTTGGTGGACTCGAACAGCGACGATGCCACCCGCGAGGTTGCCCGTTCATACGCCGAAAGCTTGCCATCTCTTACTGTTCATCGCATGGAAACCCGCGGCGTAAGCTTAGGGCGTAACACCGGTGCGTCGTTGGCCAACAATGAGCGTTTACTGTTTTTGGATGCCGATGTCCGCTTGTCTGCAGATTTTCTAACCAAAGCGGTTAATCAACTGAACGACAAAGACCTTGAGGTGGCTGGCGTTTACATGGGTGCAAGTAATCTGCCTATGGTGCAAAAGCTGTGTTACACAGCCTTCAACGGCGGCATGTTCGCGACCCAGTTCTTCTTTCCAACGGCAGTCGGTGCCTGCATTTTCTCGACCCGCACCGCACATGCTCAACTGAACGGCTTTGATGAAAGGATCACACTGTGTGAAGACTGCGATTATGTGCGCCGCGCCAGCAAAAATGCACGTTTCAGGTTCATCAACACCACGTTCGATTTTGACCCTCGCCGATTAGATCAAGACGGCATGATGGCAACAGGCATGACATACGTGAAAGCCAATGTGCGTCGTTTCTTCTTTGGGGAAATGCGCAATAACGAAATGGAATACAAGTTCGGCCACTATCACGAGCAAAAGTAACGTGAACGGATTTGTTAGCGAAACACACACAAACATATACACGGTAATTCGAGGCAATCATGTTTGAGTCTTTCGGTCTGTTTTTGGGTGCATTTTTTGATGCGCTGATTGGGCCTAACCTGTTCGTGCCAGCAGAGCCGTTTCTGCTGGCAGCGGGATACCAGCTTTACGACGGCATTGTGTCGGGTGTGTTCATGGTGTTGCTTGGCGGGTTTATGGGGGATCAATTGAGCTATTTTGCGGGTAGGAAATTTGGTAAGCCCGCCCAGCAGAAGTTGATGAAATGGCAGCCTAAAACCCGACGCGCCTTCGCTCGCTGTCGTCGCCTCATGGCAACCAAAGGCACGGCTGCGTTAACCTTCTCACGTTTGTTAGGCCCTGTTGCTTGGGTTGTTCCATTCATGGCCGGCACGCAAAAAATCTCTTGGGGACGATTTACCGTCTTCTCCAGTATCGGTCTATTGCTTGGGGCCGGGCAGTTTATCTTCTGGGGCTATCTACTTGCCGCGGGTGTTGAGCAATACCCGTATATCGATGCGTTTATCAAGATGCTGACCGAGCACAAATACAGCTTGATGGCCGTGGCAGCAACGCTTGCTTTGGCGTGGGTGGGGTATGTTTATCGCTGGAAAAAATTGCTGCCTAAAGTGAGCGTGTTTTTCCTCGCTGCCATGCTGACCGTTAATTACAGCCACTATTTTTGGTTTGCTGACAACTTTGTTGATGCAACGCCGACATCGAGCGTCACGCCTTTGTCGCTCAACTACAAAGCGTACCCGGGGAAATCGCCGATTTTTGATGCGCAGGGCGTCAATGTACTGTTTGTCGGCGAAACACCAAGAACCATGATGGCGTCGTTAGGTTGGTTAGAGAACCAGACCTTTTCTCGCAACGACATTGATTTGAATGACTATGTGGATTTGCTGAAAGGGCAAACACCGCCT
Source organism: Enterovibrio norvegicus (assembly GCF_002876705.1). GTDB lineage: Bacteria > Pseudomonadota > Gammaproteobacteria > Enterobacterales > Vibrionaceae > Enterovibrio > Enterovibrio norvegicus_B. Next base: position 101,645 of record NZ_MDAG01000009.1, read on the forward strand.
GTGTCTGATTTGTTCTGGAATGGTCGTCCGCAAGACATGGCATTCCAACTGCCGGGTGATTTGCTAAAGCGAGCGCATATTCGCTGGTGGCAAGCTGGAATCGATGAAAGGTTGAATCAACCGATGTGGGTGGGCGCAATCAGTTATGACGATGGATTAAAGCTCACCATGTATTCAGGGATCATTACCGTATTACACAGCATTGACCCAAACATTGATGCCGAGCGAGACAAGTTAGCATCGTTGATCAACACAGAATTGCCCGAGATGACGACTGCCTATTATCAAGCCATGCCTGCCTTGGCGGTCGATGAAGACCATGATTATTACAGCGATGGACGTGTGCTGGTGGTGAATGATCCTCAGCTCGTGCTCACGCATCAAGCCCACTGATTTTCCGGTGCTAACGGGGTAACACTCAGAGCGATGAAACGTCGAGTGTCACCCCGCATAGTGTGAGTAGGTGTGGAGACTGAGACGGTAAAGAGAGAAAACTAGCGTGCTCGCTTGACGGTTAACACCACTTTCAATCCACCCATGCGCCCGTTGCACAGGTCGAGTTTACCGCGATAACTGTGGGCGATTTCCTTCACGATGTTTAACCCCAACCCCGTGCCAGGGACGGATTCATCCAAGCGCACACTGCGTTCGAGTACATGCGCCATGTCCTCTTCGGGAATGCCCTTTCCGTCGTCTTCAATACACAGTTGAACCGTCTCTTTACCTTCATCAACCGCGTATACACGGACGAGAGATACCGCCCACTTGTAGCCATTTTCGAGCACGTTTCCGAGCATTTCGTCGAGATCCGCAGGGTCAACCGCCACATCCAATGCATCGTCGAGCTCGTTAACCACGATGATTTCCCGCGAGGCATAAACTTTATCAAACGCCATGGTGATGGCATCGACACGTTCACAGGGATTCGATTTCACCGCCAAAATGTTCATTGAGCCTGCAACCCGTACTCGCCCTAAGTGATAGTCGATTTGGGTTTGGATTTGCGTCACTGAAGGTAGCAGCTTCTTCTGGGTTTCCTCGTCGAGGGTTAAAATGTCATTTTTCAGCACAGACAATGGCGTTTTTAGCGCGTGAGATAAATTCCCCGCATGGTGTCGTGCCCGCGAAAGCAGTTCGTGATAATGAAATAGCAGGGCATTCAAGTCCGACACCAAAGGCGACACTTCTTGCGGGTAGTTGGTACTTAGTGCGTCCTGTTTTCCTTCTTTCAGCGCGACCAACTCCCGTTGCATGTCATTTAAGGGCAATAATGACCACGCGACTTGCAAACCAATAAGCACCAAAATACCAATGAACAACATCGACAAAATCACCCACAACTTACTGGTAAGGCTTTTGAGTACATCTTCAGTTGGGTCTTCATCAATACCGATCATGACTTTGATGGGATGTTGGCTGCCGTCAGGTAACCACGAATCAGAAATCGTAATCAGGGTTTCTTTGCGCGCGCCATGCACTTCTTTGAGAGGACCTTTCACGTCCTCATAGAAATCTTTGCCCGCGAGAGAAGGGGATCGCAGTTGTTGGCTTCCCGCATTGATAGACCAGTACAAACCGCTAAAACGTTGCTGAAATCTGGGATCAGAAAGCGGCTGAGTGAGCTGCAAAGTCTGATCGTCAGCAACCTGCAGGTTGGCAGAGATTTCGCTCATCGAGAGTTGTAAGCGCTCTTTGGTCGCATCGACGAGGTAATCATTCACCAGCACAGGAATACCAACACCTGCAATGGACACCATCACGGTTAACCAAATGACGGTCGCCAGCAATAAGCGGCTTTTTAAGCTCAGCTTTCCAATGTAGCTGACTCTACTGCGCATTAAATTGATACCCCAAGCCGCGAACTGTTTTGATGATGTCAGGCGATATTTTCTTTCTGATCCGTCCGATAAACACCTCAACCGTGTTCGAATCACGCTCAAAATCCTGCTTGTAGATGTGCTCAGTAAGCTCCGTTTTGGAGATCATCTTTTCGGGGTTGTGCATGAAATGCGCGATGACTTTGTACTCCAATGCCGTCAGGCTCACTGTTTGCCCCTGCCATAACACCGTGGAGGTCCGGGTATCTAAACTCAAGTTGCCCAACTGCAAAATAGGGGAAGCACTGCCAGAGGCGCGACGAAGGTGCGCCCGTAAACGCGCCGTTAACTCGAGCATTTCGAAAGGCTTGGTGAGGTAATCATCTGCGCCAGCATTTAGCCCTTCAACGCGCTGTGACAAGGTATCGCGCGCACTGAGAATAATCACGGGCGTGTTGATGTTCTCGTCACGGATGCTTTTTAGTACCGTTAAACCGTCGATTTTCGGTAAGCCGAGATCAAGCACGATGGCATCCCAAGGCTCTGAAGTAGCACGGTAGAGGGCATCAATGCCGTCTTGAGAAAGCTCAGGCATCCAATCATTTTTTTCTAGCGTTTCGAGTATTTGCTCACCCAAACGTGGTTCATCTTCCACCACTAAAATCTTCATTCTTTCACTCTCACGAATTCGTCTTTTCTATCCTGCCTGAACACGGGAGCAAAGTGCGTCCCATTGCTGAAAAGCGACGTAAATCAATACGTACTGAGTAATGCTCATAACAAAAGTATGGTCGAGAGAATGTGAAAAGAAGGTAGAAAAAATAGAGAAATATGGGGGAATTGCCATATTTCGATACGTCACGGCTTCACCACAGTTCCATCTTTTGGTTTTCAGCTCAGTTGAGTCTTGAACAACGAATCATTTGGAATTGAGATGTGTAAATTATTAAATGTATCGACAATTCAACAGTGAGACGAAAGCGCTTTCATAATGGCGTTATTTTGATTGAGGCAATGATGGAATTGTCTATTCTGATGTATATGAAGGGAGTCAAAATGAATTACTTGCAACGAGTGTTGGCTATTCTCGCTGTCGTATTATTGTCTGGTTGTGCGGCAAAACCTATTGAGATTACAGAAAATTACTGGACAGATAGTCCGCAGAAAACAATAGCTATCGCTTTTGTTAAACCACCAGCGATGGGGGCTCATCGATCAGGGGCGCAAGGACTATTGGATATGGCGATTAATGAGGCCGTAACAGATACGGTTCAAGGGCATATCAGTACATTAAACTATGATTCTTTCGACAAAGGCTCATCTTATCTTGTCTCACATATTGAGGAAAAGGGGGCATTAGCATTTGTACTACCGGATTATTATGAATCAGACGAAGGTGACAAACTGCCAAAAGACAGTGTGAAAGAGGGCTTTTTTGAATATGACCTTGCGAAGTTTAAAGAGCTTTACAGCGATGCAACTCACCTGCTTGTCATCCAAGCTAAAGCGGCTGGAACAATAAGAGACTATTACGGTTTTATACCTTTGTCTTCCCCTCGTGGATATCTTTATGCCGACGTAATCATGGTTGACGTTAGTAACAACAAAATAGATTTAAGACAAACAATCGTAGAGCAAGTGGAATTGACGTCAAACGCAGCATGGGATGATCCAGAAAATGGATTCCCAGAAATTTCAAAAATTGTAGAGAAAGCGTTATTGAATGGGCGAGATAGAATCATAAAATTACTGTAATTTTGTCCTATAAACAAAAGCCCGCAGAAGCGGGCTTTGATTTTTACGCTTTTTCCTCAAACTTCGCAGTAAAGTGCCTCAATACTGCAGGCTCATAGGTAAAGGTCAATCCTTTCAGCGATGACGCTTGGTCCTTCAATTCAATCAACGCATCGGCGATGTAATCCATGTGGTCGTTGGTATACACCCGACGTGGAATAGTGAGTCGCATTAATTCCATCGGCGAGGTTTTTTGTTCACCCGTGGCTGGGTTTCTGCCAAGCAGTAAAGAACCAATCTCGACGGCGCGAATACCCGCTTCCACATAAAGTGCGTTCGCAAGCACATGACCTGGAAACTGATCGCCAGGGAGGTGAGGCAACATTTTTCCCGCATCGACGAACACGGCATGTCCACCCGTTGGGTATTGAATGGGAATGCCACCTTCTCGTAAACGTTCACCTAAGTATTCCACCTGACGAATCCGGTAGTTGAGGTAGTCTTCATCTGCGCCCTCATACAGACCGCGGGCGAGGGCTTCCATGTCTCTACCAGCCATGCCGCCGTAAGTGACAAACCCTTCCATTGGTACGCAGCGTGTTTGCACCGCTTGGAACAACTCCTCGTGGTCACGCACGCAACACAAGCCGCCAATGTTAACGAGGGGGTCTTTCTTCGCTGACATCGTGAGCATGTCGCCGTAGGTGTACATTTCACGAATGATCTCAGTGATTGTGGCGTTCTCGTAACCTGTTTCACGCTGTTTGATAAACCATGCGTTTTCGCAATAACGCGCGGAGTCGATCACCACGGGAATATCAGCTTCTTTGGCGATGTCATACACCGCGCGCATGTTCGCCATGGATACCGGCTGACCGCCTGAACTGTTGCACGTCACGGTTGTGATGATCGCCGCGATGTTTTCCGCGCCATAGTGGGCGATGGTTTCGCGCAGTTTGTCGAGGTCGAAATTGCCTTTCCAATCGTCATAGGTGTCGGTATCGAAAGCCTTCTCGGTTAACACGTTAACAGGAGTGCCGCCGTTCAATTCGACGTGACCTGCGGTGGTATCAAAGTGGTAATTAGAGATGAACACCGGATCGGTGCCGCCGCGCACTTGTCGCATGCGTTCGATTAAACAGGGAAACAAGATTTGCTCTGCGCCGCGCCCTTGGTGGGTCGGCACAGTGAGCTTGTAACCAAAGAAGTGCTCTACCGCGTCGCAGAGATGGTAATAGTTTCGGCTACCTGCATAAGATTCATCACCCATCATCATGCCTGCCCATTGATTGTCGCTCATTGCGCCAGTGCCTGAGTCGGTGAGTAGATCAATGTAGACATCTTCGCTGCGCAGCAAGAAAGGGTTTAACCCTGCTTCTTGCAGTGCCTTGGCACGGTATTCAGGCGTGGTCATTTTGATGGGTTCAACCATCTTGATGCGGAAAGGTTCTGGTAATCGTTTCATTGTTTTGATCCTATTTTTTGCCCAAAGCCGCGCCCTTTTTGGTCGCGCAGAACTTGTCGCCAAGCATTGGTTTCTAAGAACTTATCGCCAAAAACTATCGCTAAGAACTTACCGTAAAGTTTGGAGCGCGTATGGCATTGGGCGTATCGATCACAAGAGGAGGCAATTCGCAGGGGTCTACTTCTTGAATAGCAAGACGAAGAGATCGCAAAAGAAAGCGCTAAACACTCAGTGAACGAGAAAATTAAAAATGTGAGGGTGACGCGAAAGCGTCAAACAGGATCAAACGCGAGGGAAATCGTAGGCGAGTTGAATATCATTGTTGTACCAGTGTGACAGCAAAGCGCTGTCAGAATGATTGCTGCACAGGTTGCAGTAAAACATCAGCACTATCCTCCTTGTCGTTGGTAAACATGTCTTTAATGGCCACATTTGCACAGTTCCAAGGTATTAACACCTCGTGCCGCACAAAATACGTCTCTATCCATTTACCCTAGCTGAACTTTCTTTCTTATGAAACACCGAGTGTTAAAACAAAAGTATGAGTTTCACGCTGGTTTCAATTCCGAGACACATTGCTAGGTGCTTTCGTGCATATATTGATCGTGGGTTCAGTCGTGATGCTAGCTAAGAGGGGAACCTGCCTTATGTTACCAGACCAATTTAAGATGAAGGTGGATAATCAAGTGTTTAAAACGATGTGCGTAGTCGATACATCAAATGCTTCATGGAAAAACCAGAAGCAACCTCTTTCATTTTTTGATGATGTTCGCACGCGAATTTCCAGTAACGCACACATGGATGATGCGTTTAAATCTTCGTTAACTGATCGCTTGAAAACGTTATCTCAATCTTCGCTAAATATACTCGTCGTGGGGTCGCAGGGGGTGGGGAAAACCTCCACCTTAACGCAACTGTTTGGCCAACATGATTGGGATCATGATGCTATTCAGTCATCGTCTGCGCTTATTCGTCATGAACTAAATCAATTGACCTGCTGGGAAGGTTTGTTGCCGAGTGAAAGTCAAAAGCCTGAGCAGGCAGATTGCGAAATCAGTGCATTGCTTTCAGAAACTGCAGCAAATGGCTTGCCGTTGGTCGATTTGGTGCTGGTGGTATTGGATTCAAGTAGCGCCAATATCGATAACGCCTATGTCGATATTCAGAGAACCCTTATCGCTAAGTTGGGTGAGCATGCAGAGCAGCGTTTGGTTGTACTGATGAACAAGGTGGATAAAGTCGCACAATGTATTCGTGGTGAAGACGTTGAAGATATTGAATGCATTGAAGAGATGATGCCACTCGATGCGGAAGTTTGGTTAGATTGCACCTCAGCAGCGATTCGATTCCACCTTCGAGAAAACGCAGGCATTCATATCACGCCAGTGCCTTACAGCGCCGTTGCGGTGCAAAAAGGCGAATCGGTACGTTCTTATAACCTCATTAAATTGATGGCGCGATTGATGGTCGCGCTTCCGCCAGAAAAACGCTTGATGCTGTTGAATCAGCCGTTGTCACAAGGCGATGATACATGGCGTTATCACGATGAAAGAAAGATCTACATGCAATCAATCGAAAACCTTTGTTTCGATTCCTTGCATAGAGGGGCTCGAGATGGCGACCGTTTCGGTGGTCAACTTGGTGCATTTTTAGGTCGACATGGTCGCGCGCTTGGTGACATTGTGAGTGATGGATTGAGAAAACAATTCGGCACGAGTGTGTAACTGATCCTAAATGAAGGCGAGCAGACCATTGCCCGCACTTCCCAGCCATAGAGGATAATCCTATGGAAAATAACAGCGCTTTTTCACGCCAGCTTTCCCGCTATATTAGCCAATCTCCCATTCTTGATGAATGGAAGACATCGAGCCTTCAATTACGTCTTCATCAACTCAGTGACCAGCCTTTAAATATCCTATTTACAGGGCCATCGGGAGTGGGGAAAAGTGCCACCATCAACGCGCTTTTCGCAACGGAGGATTTTGAAACATCAGGGACTGATGATGAGGGCGCGATTGTGCGTTTTTCATTGAACAATTTGGTGCTTTGGGATTTCCCTGGCTATGCCTCAGATGATTCCGCATCGGCCATGCAGCTTGCTGCAACCTTGAGTGAAAATGATGAAGCCGGGAAGCCCCTCATTGATGTGGTTGTTGTGGTGTTAGATGCCTCGCAACAAAACTTGAATGATGGGTATCAGTTGATCAATAAAGTCATTGCGCCTGCACTTGGTGAGTCGGCCGAGCAACGCATGTTGGTGATGTTGAATAAAGTGGATGCTGCGCGCCACAGCTATGAATGGGCATACGTGAATGAAGCCTGTTCGTCTGAGGTTGAAATTTGGCCAGAAAGCACTGCCTCTTTGCTTCGCCATTGCTTATTGAGGGATGCAGAGCTTGAGGTCGCCCCAGTGTCTTATGCGGCAGAATTCTCTCGTAAGGCAGACACCATGCGCCCTTACAACTTGCTCAAAGTGATGAACGAAATATTGGTGCGTTTGCCTGAAGAAAAGCGTTTAACGCTGCTTGATGCACCGCTAAATCAGCGTGCCTTGAATTGGTGTGACAGCGACAATCGGCGCAATTATCTTACGCAGCTTGAGAATAACCTGTTTGATTTGGTGTATCAGGATGCAAAAGACGGGGCGCGATTTGGTGGCTTGCTCGGTGCGCACAAAGGCAAACAAGGGCGTGAGCTTGGGTATTTGTTACGACGACAGCTGCATGCATCGCTGAAGATTAGCTAGTCATTTGCTTCTCAAAGAAATCAAAAAGGGGCCGTTTGGCCCCTTTTTTTATCGGTGTTTGATCAGTGCGCGAGCGCTAGTCCCACTTGAAATCGTCAATGCGCTCATCGGCGATGTAGAACAACAAATCATTCGGCTTGATGTCTGCATCAAGCGCTGGGTTTAGCATCACTTCGTTGTCACGGCGCAGCCCGATCAATGTCGCATCGTAGTCCGTTTTCATGCGGAGGAACAATGCATTCACTGTGGTGTGATGAGCATTGGCAGGGTATTCGACCGCGTATTGCGTCATGCCTTTACGCGTGTTCAATAGCTCATGGTGAAGCTCTGAAGAACCGGGATCGACAGCGGCTTTTGCCATCATTTCTACCGATACAGAAGGCACGCATTCGGCATTCGGGCAGTGAGATTTCAGCAAGTTGCTCAGTACTTCATCTTGGAAGTAAGCGAGAATGTGAACATCAGGGTTTTTGCTGGCGCAGAAGAGCGCAGCAGAGAAGGTGATGTCATCTTCTGGATTATCGATGATGATGCAATCGGCATCTTTTACACCGGCGCGCGCCATGCTGGCTTCGTCGGTAAAACTGGCGGTGCGAACAAACTCTATTTCTTTGGGAAGCGGATTTTCCATTTCAGGTCGTACACAAAGCACGATAGGACGTCCGTCTTTTTCTTCATGAAGCAACATGTCAATGAGATGCAGAGTACGATGCTCATTCCAACCCAAAATTAAAATGTGTCCTGACACGTCAATACTCCTTTTGCCTAATAATCCACGACGCCAATAATTGATTGCAACCCCTGCTAATCGACCTACTGCGATAGCAAAAATACCGAGACCAATAGGGATCACAAACAACGCGACCACCCATTTTCCCGCTACCGTGGTAGGGGACATATCGCCATATCCAACCGTTGAGGCGGTGACGAATAAATAATAAATAAAATCCACGAAAGGCGTGGTGAGGGCTGTTTCGCCCGCAAGCGTGAGCATTACCCAACTCAGTACCGCATAGGCGAGCACTGCCATGGCAACATGTTTGCCACTCAATCGTTGAAATTGTGAGGTGATCCACCTGCGCACCATGTACCACTTTAACATTGATGCACTCCACACCCTTTTGCGGAGACGGTAGTTAGATACGTCATATCGCGAGAGAAGTTGATCCTCTTCGATGTCTCGATGCCTGTCACGAAAGCTCCGTTTTGTGATGATTGAATGTCACAACTATACCAGTTGCCGGCGGGGTCAATTTTCTCAAAGTTGCTGAATGTGAATAAGTTCTCATCCTCATTCATGGCGAATTATAGCATTTGCCAGTACAGTCATTGGCAGCAAGAGGCATAGAGGCAAGATGCATAGAGGTAACGTGTATGAGTGAGAACAAATACCTAGATGAGTATTCAGACGCCAGCTTTTGGAGCAAGGTGAAGGGTTTTGCGCAGAAGGCCGGGTACGATGTACTTGAAAAGGCGCTGAAGCTTTATTATTCCGCAACAGATGATGACACACCAAAGTGGGCAAAAACCACGATCTTTGCTTCCTTGGGGTACTTCATTACGCCGATTGATGCGATTCCTGACCTGACACCTGTCGTGGGCTTTTCTGATGATTTGGGTGTGTTGGTTGCTGCTGCGGCAGCCGTGGTGATGCATGTGAAATCTGAGCACACTGACAAGGCCAATGAAAAGCTGGTTCAGTGGTTTCATAAAGACAGTGATGCCGAAAAAACAGATGAATAGCTATGTTTAAGGAGACTGCCCTTGTCTAAAGTGACGCGTATTTCTCTCAGTGATGCCTTTTCCAAGGTGTCCTTTCTGGATGGCAGAACACCAGAGCATTCTCTTTCAGGTGATGGACAAGATTGCTTTGGTACGCTGTCTGACTACCGTGATGGCGGCATCTTTATCGCGCATTACTCTGGAAGCAGTGAATGGGAACGCCACCCTGGTGATGAATTGGTCCAAGTGATTGAAGGGGAAACCACAATCTATCTCTTGATCGACGGAGATGAAAAGCCCGTTTCACTATTAGCAGGGGAATGCGTGGTAGTGCCGCAAGGTATTTGGCACCGCTTTAGCACACCAGTGGGTGTGAAAGTGATGACCGTTACTCCGCAACCGACAGAACACAGCATTGCTTTTCCAAGCACCTAGACGCGTGTTGGAGGAAATAGTCAGCCCTTGCGCGATTTATCGCTGTCACGCTGCTGCGTGAATGCGTAGAATGCCAGCCCTGCGTTTCCCAGACCAAGCTGCAACTGGATTTCAACATGGTAAAGCCAAGTAAAAATAACCCTCAACAGAAAAAAGGTTTGCACCCACGCAACCCGCATCGTGCCCGTTATGATTTTCCTGCCTTAATGAAAAGCACCCCAGCGTTGGTGCCGTTCGTGAAGAAAAATCCGTTCGGCGATCTGTCTGTTGATTTCTCCAATCCAGACGCAGTGAAAACGTTGAACAAAGCATTGCTGCATCATTTTTATCACGTTGAGTTTTGGGACATTCCTAAAGGCTATTTATGTCCGCCTATCCCTGGGCGTGCTGATTACCTGCACTATCTCGCGGATCTGCTTGCAGACACCATTGGTGGCGAAATTCCACGGGGTAAGAAAGTGAAAGGGCTGGATATCGGCATGGGGGCAAACTGCGTTTACCCTATGGTGGGACACCGTGTTTACGGCTGGCAATTCGTTGGTGCAGATATTGACCCGGTTTCGGTAAAAAGTGCGACCTTACTGGTGGATGCAAACGCATCCTTAAAAGGCGGTATTCAGTGCCGTTTACAAAAAGATGCAGACAACATTTTTACCGGCATGATCAACGCCGACGAGCGTTTTGACTTTACCATGTGTAACCCGCCTTTCCATGCTTCAATGGAAGACGCGACGAAAGGCTCAGAGCGCAAAGTGCGCAACCTTGCCGCGAACGCGAAGAAAAAAGGGTCAGAAAAATTCAAGGTTCAACCGTTCGAGAAAAAAGCCGCAAACACGCCACATCAGAAAACCAAACCTGAACTGAATTTTGGCGGCCAAAACGCAGAGTTATGGTGTCCGGGTGGAGAGGCTGCTTTTATCAAACGGATGATCGAACAAAGCGCCGCGTTCAAATCACAATGCTTATGGTTCACCACCATGGTGTCGAAGAAAGAAAACTTGCCTGCGATTAACCAAGCGTTAAAAGCGATGAAGGCAAAAGAGATCCGCACCATTGAAATGGCACAAGGTCAGAAAATCACCCGCGTCGTCGCATGGACCTTCTTGAATAAAGAAACCCGCGATGAATGGTGTGGTGCGTGGAAAAGGTAAACATCAAATCTGAAAGCAGTAAAAATGCAGGCACGTCCTGCATTTTTATTGCCTGGCATTTATAAAATACATGCACGTTGATTTTATTATATGCGCGAAATGAATATATCTTTGATGTGCTCGAGTAGGGTTGCCTTCGCACTGAGAGATGTTCTTTCTCAGTTCTATCACTCTTGTCTCATGTATCTCACTGTTAAATATAAATATTGTAAACAGTGCATGGGTCATTTATTATGCGCTCGCCCTTTATTTATGGCGGTATTTATTCACTTTATGAAATGGAATTTTCAGTATTTATGTTTGTAGATGCATATATATTCCGTGTCAATAAGTTGGCTTATATTATAAAAAATGGATGAAAAATGACAAAGTTTACGGAATTTAAAATTGTACATATTGTTGAAGGTGGTTGCGGAACACTTCTATTGGGAGCGAGTGGTTTACCTATTCAAAAAATGGAAGCGGATCTTAATAAATATGCTCAGGATGGATGGCAGGTTGTTTTCCAAATCGTTGAGCAGAAAAGGTTCATGCTATTTTGGAAACGTGAAGCTGTGATCGTGACCTTAGGTCGCTAAAATTGTTAAAGTTTATCTCTTTAACATTGATCCATCGCTACCAAGCGAGCGGTGGATCAAAAAAGTTGCTTAACATTGAATGCAACTTCGTCCCTACCTGCTCTGAATACACGAAACAATGCATTATTAAGTATGGCGCAGTGAAAGGATGGAGACTCGGCCTGTCGAGAATCAAGCGTTGCAACAAACCTGACCTAGTAGAAAAGATCCATGATGAGGTGCCGTAGTGAAGCTATTAGAGCCTTTGGCTGAGTTAGAACAACGCGAAGAAACGCTAAGACAGCGCGTCAATGCGTTGTCAGTAGAAAAGAAGAAAGCGTTTTACGCGGCCCAAGGGGAAAATCTAAAAGATCCTGATACCTATGCCTCGTTGAACTGGTTCTTTCTCGGTGGTTTTCACCATTTATACCTTGGAAAACACACTTTGTTCTTTGTCGAATTCTCGATACTCGTTTTCAGCATTATCGGATTGTTTGCGGGTGTGTATGCCGTTGTTTATTTGCTAATCGCATTGGCATTGTATGAATTGCCGCAGTTGTTTTTCTCTCAAAAAATCGCAAGGCAACACAATTACGACATGTCAGTGAGATTATTCAATGAACTATATCCCAATCAAAGACTGAAATAACATCGTGATTGTGTGAGAAACAAACATTGCTTAAAACTATCCTGATTTAAAGAAACGGCCATCATTGGCCGTTTCTTTTTCGAAAAATTTACTGATAACTAAAACGCGCTAAGTGATTCTGAACGGTAGTCAGCAATGTCCAACTGAACATTGTATTCCTGTGCCCACTCATCAAGCTGCGATTGCGCGTTATTGAGGCTGCTCATGGTGATGGTATTGTCATCAAGCTGCCACAGTTGGCGAGAGCCTTCATAGCTAAATTGGAGCGCCAGCATCGCATCAGGGTTACCTTGTTCGGCTGCGGCAAGGAGCTTTTTGTTCTTGCGGTAGATAAGGTTGAGCGCTTGTTTGAGATCCCACACGTACGTCACTTCACGCATCTTAGGGTGTGATTTCAATTTTAATAGCCCCACCACCAGAGCAATTGAACTGACAACAACACCGAGCAAATTCCAGTGGAAATGCGAACCTGATTCATCAGGGAGGAGGAATATCAAGGTTTGAGAGATCGCCAAGCTTGAAATCGCCAAACTCGCAATACAGCCGACAATCACGATGTTTAAACGTGAACGGTAAAGTGTCTTGTCGATATTCATCAGTTGCATGTGTTATCTCGTGCAGGAGGAGGCTGTAAATCATATCTCTTTTCATCGAGGGATTAAGGGAAACTTTGTTGCAATATGTATACCCAAACAACCTGAAGATGCAGGATTCAGCGAGGTTTACTGACGTTATGATCTAGGCGTCCCTTTGCCGATGTAGTGATCTCCATCAAAAAGGGACAACACCGAGCATGGCGTCAG
>NZ_MDAG01000010.1:0-29882 GCF_002876705.1 Enterovibrio norvegicus
AAGCTGCGCTATTCACCGATATTCTTTGTGTTTCTTCAGAGTGCTCTCAGAGGGTCACCCTCTGGTCCGCTACTCACAAGAGCCGGATGCGCCACAAAGCTGCGCTATTCACCGAGATACAACGCTTTCTGATTTCTCAGAGGCGGCTGTTAACCTAAATAGTGGTCGGTGAAGAGGGATTCGAACCCCCGACCCTCTGGTCCCAAACCAGATGCGCTACCAAGCTGCGCTATTCACCGATCGTTTTTGTGTTTCTTCAGAATACTCTCAGAGGGTCAACCTCTGGTCCGCTATTCCCAAGATCCGGATGCGCCACAAAACCGCGTTACCTATCCGAAAAGTCCCGCTACGCTGTGCGCTGCGGAGGTGGCTTATATTACTCATCCTCGCCGCAGACTCAAGTGTTTTATGATGATTTTCACTCGTTACGGACCGATCGCTTAAAGGATCACCAAATGCGGACGAATTGCGACCACAAACACAGTTAGAAAAGCACGTGCTACTAACCCGAACTTCACTTGATCTGGATCATCGTAGAATGTTTTACCAATTGGCAACCTAGCTTTAACGTTAACAGACAAAGGAATACAAAGATGGACTTCTGGTTAGACCTACTTTTCGGAAACGCAATTGGCCTCTCCTCTATGATCGTCATTTTTGTCGCGCTCGGCATGATCAGTTTCATGGGAGGCTTCTTTGTCTATAAGGCATTCAAAGACCCAGAAACAAACTGAATCCCTTAAGCGATATGTTTAAACCAAACGCGAGTATCGAGCAGCAAAATAGCGCGCCAAACGCTCTGTTCGACTAACGTACTTCGGTTGAGTTGCTTACACCAGAGTGCTCGCTATATGCGGTACTCTGGTTTTTTTGTCCTTTGTTTTTGCGAGCGACAGCGAGTGTAGATTGAACATTTTCTAAGCAGTCGGTTTGCTTCCTACAAGATCTCTGCGTAAATTGTCATTATACTCAAGCGACGCTTTACCAATCCGTAATGACTATGAACGGCAATAATGAGTCGGATTTATTCCGGGAAATGATGGCAGATGTCGCCCCTATCGCTCACGATACGGTGGAAAAAGTCAGCCAGCCACACAAGCCTACTGATGCTCAGCTTGCTCGACAAACTGCGGCACAAAAGTTGTCGGACAGTAATCCTGAGTATTTATCTCTCGATTACGCTGAGACGCTCAAACCTGATGACATCGTCACCTTTAAGCGTCCAGGCGTGCAAGATGGCGTGTTTAGAAAGCTTCGCTTAGGCAAGTATGATATTCACGCACGCCTCGATTTGCACAAATACACCCTTAAAGATGCGCGAGAAGAAATCCTCACCTTTTTGAAACAATGCCAACGCATGGACGTAAGAACCGTCATCATTGTTCATGGCAAAGGTGAGCGAACTAACCCACCAGCGCGAATGAAAAGCTTTGTTTGCCAGTGGCTTGAACAGATCAGTGACGTTATGTGTGTGCACTCAGCACAGCGCCATCACGGCGGCACAGGCGCAGTATATGTTCTGTTAAAGAAGAGCCAAGATAAGAAATTGGAAACGCGTGAACGTCATTTAAATCGACGCGCATAACAGCAAGTTAAACGCAAAAAGGAGCCGATTTGGCTCCTTTTTTTTGGCTTTACTCTTCGCTTTTTATAGCGTCACGACAACACGAATCGCAAGCCCAATAAGCACGATGCCGCAGAATTTATCAATCCACACCGCGCGACGTTTAAGGGTTTCGAGCATTCGGCTGGATGACAACACCAGTGCGACAATGGTGTACCAAAGTCCATCGATAACCAAAGGTGTCGCCACAATCACTGAGCGACTAAACACATCGGTACCAACCGCCACAAACTGGCTAAACAGTGCCAAGAAAAACAAAGCCAGTTTAGGATTCAGTATAGAGATCATGGCACCGTCACGCGCCGCTTCCAGCAGAGTCGTTTTCTCGCCAGATTCAAGCTTTGCGGCAACGCCGCCTTTTGATTGTAAAGATTTTATGCCAAGCCACGCTAAGTAGCCGGCGCCCGCATAGGCAATGATCTGAAATGCCATCGGCGATTCTTTTAATAGCACCGCCAACCCAAGCAAGGTAATCACTGCATATAAGCCCACACCCAAAGCGTGTGCCCAAGCCGCAACAATACCGTGCAAACGGCCACCCGCTAAGCTATGCCTCACCATCACGACAAGGCTTGGGCCAGGAGACATCGCGCCCAACATGCAGACTAAAACAAGGCTTAGCCAAACAGAAACCGTCATTTTTCGTTGTCCTTGACCCCCATCAAATGATTGATGCGGTCGATTTGTTCATTCGTAAGTTCAATCTTACAGCTCAAATACCCCAAACCGCTACCAGATCCTGATGCAAAGCTCGCTTCAACCATCTTGCATTGCTTGTCGCGCCATTCGTTGAAACTTTCTTGCGTGGATTTCGCAGACATAACGGCATTTTTCATCGAAGACACAGCATCCAGCTTGGCGAAATGTTCTGTCAGCGCTTTTTCTTTAGCGATGAGTTTGGATTCTGCAATTTGCCAGTGGTTATCAAGGCATGCGGCCACTTCAACCTGCGTTTCATGTGCCGTGTAACAATGCATGAGAACAGCGTCGCTGCTTTTACTCGCCATCACAGGGAGACTCATTAGCGACAACATCAGCACACCGATATACTTCATTTACCTTCCTTACCTATCTCCGCCATCTTTCCTTGCGTTAATGTCAGCAAATCAGAGGGCGTTAGCTCTATCTCTAATCCTCTTCGACCTGCGCTGACATATATCGTTTCAAACTGCTCAGCACTTTTATCCAATAACGTGGGTAAACGCTTCTTTTGCCCCAATGGACTGATGCCACCTACCACATACCCTGTTGTTTTTTCTGCGATAACTGGGTTGGCCATTTCGGCTTTTTTTGCACCCGCCGCTTTCGCTGCCGCTTTTAAGTCAAGTTGCCCTGCAACAGGGACAATGGCCACCGCCAGTTTTTTTGGATCGCCGTTCATCGCGAACAACAAGGTTTTAAAAACACGACTGGCATCTTGTCCCAACACACTTGCGGCTTCTAAACCAAATTGGGTGTTGTTCGGATCATGCTCATAGCTGTGCACATGAAAAGAAATGCCGGACTTTTCCGCGAGGGTGATTGCAGGTGTCATAACTCTTGTCTCTCGTTCCTAGGGTCTGCTGACCTTGGACAAGCCAACGTCAGATCCTCTTGATAATGACATAAAAAAAGGCACTGATAACAGTGCCTTTTTAAGACGTCTTAGAGAGCAATCACTTGTTCCCTATTAATACGCAATCATCCTGTCGATGTTCTCATATGAATGTCGTTAGGCTGTTTGACTAACTGACGCATCACAACCTTACTTGTAAACCATTTCGCCATTTGGCGCATACTTGTTCACATCAATCGGCGTGTTTTTCTCTAGGAAGTCTTTCAACACTTCTGCGTCAACAAAACCTGTGTTGACGTTACCTGGGTGGTCAGTAATTTTCGGGTAACCATCACCGCCTGCAGCGTTGTAGCTAGGCACGGTGAAACGGTATGTTTTGTTTGGATCGAGAGCTTCACCGCCGACCTTCACATCACTCACACTATCACCATCAACCACCATTGAGATGCCATAGAACTGCGCGTATGCACCAGAATCTACAGGCTTAGTTGCAACAACGTTCAGGTAATCCAACACTTCTGCACCGCTCATGTCGGTATACGTCAGCATGTTAGCAAAAGGCTGAACGGTCAGTACGTCTTTGTACGTTACGTCGCCAGCTTCAATAGAGTCACGCACACCACCAGAGTTCATGACAGAGAAGTCTGCTTTAGCACGCTCTTTGTGCGCAGCTGCAATCATTCGACCAAGGTTGGTTTGCTGGAAACGCACCACGTTGCGGTCACCTTCGAGTTTGTCGTTGGTTTCTGCAATCTTCACATTCAGCTGATCCTGACCTTTCTCTTGGTAAGGTTTCAGGAAGTCATAAATGCCTTTGTCTTTTGGAATTTCATTCTGAATGAAGACACGTTTTTTCTCGCCATTTACCTTAATTTTCTTTTTAAGGTTCACAGGGATCAAATCGTAAGACACCAAGTTAAGCTCGCCATTACGGAATTCGAAATCCGCTTTACCGACGTATTTGCCCCACTCGTGTGCTTGAACGATGTACGTACCATTTTGGTTATCAGGTTTACATTCATCACCCGGTTTGAAGGTTTTGCTCGCGACATTTGGGCCTTCCATACAAACAGGCTCTTGTGAGTGACCACCCACAATCATGTCCAGTGAACCTTCATCCAAGTAGCGTGCAAGTGCAACGTCACCCGGCGCGTTGATGCCGCGCTGGCCATCTTCGTAGTGACCCATGTGCGTCGCGGCAATGATGATGTCTGGGTTTTCTGTTTTTTCCAGCTCAGCGATCAGTTTCTTCGCTTCTTCTTTCGGATCGCGGAATTCCAGCTCTCCGATAAACTCTGGATTACCAATTTTTGCTGTGTCTTCTGTTGTCAGACCCATCACAGCAATGCGCAGACCATTCTTCTCGAAGATTTCGTACGCTTGGTATTTACGCTCGCCAGTGGCTTTGTCATAGATGTTGGCAGAAAGCATTGGGAAGTCGGCCCAGTTCATTTGCTTCTCAAGCACATCTAACGAGTTATCAAACTCATGGTTACCCAATGCCATTGCGTCATAACCAATCATGGTCATGCCTTTGAAATCAGGTTCTGCATCTTGCAGGTCTGACTCAGGAACACCGGTGTTGATGTCACCACCAGAAAGCAGGAGTACCGCTGCACCGTCTGCTTCGGCTTCCGCACGAAGTTTGTCGATCAGTGTCTTACGCGCGGCCATACCATACTCGCCGTGGCGGTTGTGCCAGAAACGACCGTGGTTATCATTGGTGTGGAGAATGGTGACGTTATAGGTGGTATCTGGTTGCCAGCCTGGCACAATTTCCGTTGTTTCAGTCGTGGCAGAACAGCCTGCTAGAGAAGCAAGCAATGCAGCGCTAATGGCTGCTTTCAGAGAAAGGCGATCCGTCATGGTGTTACCTATTTGTTTGTTGAAAACCTTGCGGTAAGGGCGAACAGCGTCGCACCCAAATGCACTGTGTTAACGTCGACATTTACGTCGTTTTCACGAAGTAGTCTAAATATATAAGTTAACCAACACATTCTTCTCTCAACAAAGTGCCGCCTAGATCACTGAAAAACACACTTACACGCGTGAACGTTCAGGATTTAGACGGCACCAAGGTCATGAGCGATTATTTTTTCTGCAGCTTGCCCTTAGAGCGAGCAATGGCAAATGCAGCCGCCAATGCCAACAAGAAACAGTAGTAAGATTGGCTCACCACAGACAACGGTGACAACTCGAAAATTGAGCCCAACAACAGAGCCTGCGCGCCATATGGCAACAAACCTTGCACCACGCAAGAGAAGATATCTAACAAGCTCGCGCTGCGCTTAGGTTCAACGCCATGCTGTGTTGCCAGCTCTTTTGCTACACCACCAGAAACGATGATCGCCACGGTGTTGTTTGCCGTGCACAAATTACTGATGCTAACCAAAATAGCGATACCCGCCTCACTGGCGCGCGAAGAGCCCTTTTCCGCCGCTTTATCAGCGCGAGAAAGAATCAAACGGCTCAGTTTTTCAGTAACAAATGCCAAGCCACCTTGTTGGCGCATCAGCTCCGCTAAACCACCAATCAATAGGGACAACAAGAAGATCTCTTGCATGTTGCCAAAGCCTGCGTAGATATCCTGACTCAATGACATCACGCTGTAATCTTCAATGCGTGCAATGCCCACAGCACCCGCAAACACGATGCCTAACGTCAACACCACGAACACATTCACGCCGTAGACAGCAAGACCTAAGATGGTCAAATACGGCAATACCGCCAGCCAATCAATAGAGCCTGAAGCTGGAGCCTGCGTCACTTCATTGGAAAAAAAGAAAATAACGAGGCTCACCAACGCTGCAGGTACCGCAATTTTCACGTTCTCGCGGAACTTGTCTTTCATGTGACAGCCTTGAGAGCGCGTCGCAGCAATGGTGGTATCAGAAATAATAGAAAGGTTGTCACCAAACATTGCGCCACTCAGCACCACACCCGCCATTAGCGTGGCATCAATACCTGTGCTTTGTGCAATGCCCAACGCGACTGGCGCAACGGCTGCTATGGTCCCCATTGACGTACCCATCGCTGTGGCGATGAATGCTGAAATGAGGAACAGCCCCGGCAGTATCATGCTTGATGGCAAAACGGCCAAACCTAGGTTTACCGTAGCATCAACGCCGCCCGTTGCTTTAGCAACCGCAGAAAAAGCACCTGCAAGAAGATAGATCAAACACATCGCCGTGATATCACGGTGAGAGACACCCTCAATAAATTGACCAATGGCACCATTGAGTTTTTCTTTGCTCATCAACACCGCAAGCACTATCGCTGGCAAAACGGCAATAGGGGCGGGTAATTGGTAAAATGCGAAATCGACATTTTGCGTCGAGAAGTAGACGCCAGTACCAATGAACAAACACAAGAACAGCCCAAACGGCAAAAGCGCTTTGGCTGAAGGAGTGGGGGAAATTTGCTTCTCTGTCATGTTGTGTTACATCGTTTTTGTGATTTGGAACGAAGAGTAAAATGAAACCATCAATGCGTCAATATATAGACGTCTAAACGTCCGAATCATTTCACTACGATTCATGGCTACTTTATATACAAGGCATTGATACAAAGAGACTCCACCAGGAAAAACTTTGATCGCCAGCCATAAATATCACTTTAAATCATGATGTTATGAATTATTATTTTATGATATGTATACGTACGCTCCCTCGGCGCTTGTCGGCATCACGTGTAAATTAAAATAGTTGCACATTCCCTCTAAAGCCTCCTCATTTTGCGCCGATACAACACTCCGTACTAATAACAAAAAAACGATCTGATCCTGTCTGTTCGGGATCTATTTTTATCATGAGTTCGATGCAAGGAAGTTAACAATGACGCTGACACTCAAACAGAAGTTGATAGGCACCTGTCTTTTTGCTGTAACGGCAATGGCGATGGTCCTTTCCATGCTTGCCGCCAATCAACTGTCTACACAAACCCAACGGAATCTTGAGGAACGCGTCACAAGCATGTCTGACGTTGCCAAAGCAGGTATTTCTGACTGGCTCGTTGCGCATGAAACGGAATTATCTGGGTTTATCAAAACGCAGCCTCACAGCAACCCTGAGCAAGCGTTAAAAATGCTCCAGATTGCGGGCGAGTTTGCCATGACATTCTATGCAAAGACCGATGGTACCTTGTATCTCGCGAATGGCGCGAACGTGGACATCGACCCTCGTCAGCGTCCTTGGTATATCGATGCCGTTAGGGAAGGTGACAGTGTAAGCACAGAACCCTACACAGACGCGTTGACGGGTGACACCATGGTAACGGTGGCAACGCCTACGTTTACGAATGGAAAATTGAGCGGTGTTATTGGCGGCGACATTAGCCTTCGCAAGATCGTGAACGACTTGGCGCAGTTTCGTTTCGGTGAAAATGCCTATGGCATGTTGCTCACCGACAAGGGCACTTTGATTGCGCACAAAAACGCAGCACTTCGTGGGAATCAGCTTTCACAATACAATGCAGCCCTCGATATTTCGACGGTGAAGGAAGCGGCATTCAACGGCGACATTCTATCGCTGTCGTTGAACGGCGAAGATAAAGCGTATTACTTTGCGACGTTACCTAACGCGAACTGGATCATTGGTATTGAGCTCGATATGGCGACCGAATTGGCTAGCCATAACAGTGCCGTCACAACGCTTATCATCACCAGTGTGGCCATTACTTTATTGGTCTTAGCAATGGCTGCTTGGGTCGTGAGTTTCTTGTTCCGCGATTTGAAGCGCGTCTCTACCGCAATGGCTGAAATTGCCAGTGGCGATGCCGATTTAACTCAACGCCTCACGCCACACAGCAAGGATGAGGTGGGTCAACTCGCGCAGAATTTCAACACCTTCGTGGCGAACATGCACACCATGGTGACCCACCTAAAAAACGTGGGTGAAGCACTTGCCATTCAAGCGAATACATCGGCTGAGCAAGCCAGTGAGCGCAGCGCACGTATTCGTGGTCAACAAGACGAAATCAATATGGTGGCAACCGCCATCCATCAAATGACCGCAGCCACACATGAAATTGCAGGTAGCGCAGAAAACACCGCACAACTGTCAAAAGAAGCTGTGGGTTGCTCGTCTACGGGTGCTTCTCAGGTAAACCAGAGCCAGGTGTCGATCGGTAACCTATCGACAGAAGTGGAATCTGCTACAGCCGTTATTGCAGAACTGCATGCGCATACTCAGAGCATCAATTCCATTCTTTCGACGATTCAAGGCATTGCAGAACAAACCAACTTGCTGGCATTGAACGCGGCAATCGAAGCCGCACGTGCTGGTGAGCAAGGTCGTGGGTTTGCGGTGGTTGCTGATGAAGTCCGTGTCTTGAGCCAACGCACGCACGATTCAACTCGCGAAATTCAAGCGACCATCGAGACGCTTCAAACCACAACGCACTCCGCGGTTCAAATCATGGAAGACAGCCGCCATTTGGCGACCACCAGCGTTGATGACGCAAATTCCGCGACGGTGAGCTTATCGCAAATCACCACGTCGGTTTCCACCATCAGTGACATGGCGACTCAAATCGCGTCAGCGGCGGAAGAGCAATCCTTGGTGACCTCTGAAATTACTCGAAATACAGAAGCAGTTCGCACAGCGTCAGATCAATTGGCAGCAGAAGCGAATCAAGCGAGTATTCAAGCCAGCGAGTTATCTGGCTTGTCGCAGCAGCTGAATGCGGAAATTTCACGCTTCAGACTGTAACTCGACGCCCCCTCGCGGTGAAGGCCGCGAGTTTAAAACGAGAAAAGCCGGCATTAGCCGGCTTTTTTATTCGATGCTTGCCCCGTCTTTAAAGGTCAGACGGGACAGGCGTTAAGCGAAACAGCACTTAGCGAATGTCTAATTCTTCAAAGCTCTTCACCAGATCGTCCAGCGCTTTCATTTGCTTTAGGAACGGCTCAAGTTTATCAAGTGGCAACGCAGAAGGACCATCACAGCGCGCGTTGTCTGGATCAGGGTGAGCTTCAATAAATAGACCGGCAATCTTGGTGCCCAAACCAGCGCGAGCCAAGTCAACAGTCTGCTCACGACGACCGCCAGATGCCGCGCCGAGCGGATCACGACATTGCAGTGAGTGGGTAACGTCAAAAATGATTGGGCTGCCGTTGCTTGCCTTTTTCATCACGTCAAAGCCCAGCATATCAACCACAAGGTTGTCATAACCCATGCATGAACCACGTTCGCAAAGAATGACTTTGTCGTTGCCGCATTCTGCGAATTTATCAACGATATTGCCGACTTGACCAGGGCTCATGAACTGCGGTTTCTTCACGTTGATAACCGAGTTTGTTTTTGCAAATGCTTCAACCAAGTCAGTTTGACGAGCGAGGAATGCCGGCAACTGGATAACATCAACCACTTCAGAAACAGGCTGAGCTTGCCAAATTTCGTGCACATCAGTGATCACTTTAACGCCAAACGTTTCTTTCAATTCTTGAAAGATCTTCATGCCTTCATCGAGGCCAGGACCACGATAAGAGTGAACTGATGAGCGGTTTGCTTTATCAAAAGACGCTTTAAATACGTAAGGAATACCCAGCTTTTGGGTCACTTCAGCGTAATGCTCACAAATCTGCATTGCCAGATCACGAGACTCCAACACATTCATTCCTGCAAAAAGAACAAATGGTTTGTCGTTAGCAACTTGAATATCGCCAATCTGAACCGTTTTTTGTGCTGTCATGGTAGTTTCCTGATTAGTGGAAAATTGGGGCTTCTGCAGTCAAAACTTTGACCTGCAGTTTTAGCAACTCAGCGGCCGGATCGTCAGGGCACTGAGCAATAAAATATTCGTAGTCTTCCGCGGCAACCCAATCACATTTGAGTTGTTGGAATATATAGCCACGGTCGCGGATTTCGTAAGGGTCATCAGGGCTGAATGTCAGCGCCAATTCACTGCACCGCAATGCCATGGCGTAGTTTTCTTCACGAAGCAATGCACTTTTAACGACGGCTAACCAGCGGCCAATCAAGGTTGCATTGTCTGATGATTCCAAATACTCAGGTTTCACTTCAGCACTTGGGCCTTCTTTCCCAATCAACCAACCGCGAAGTACGCGTTGAGAAAGGTATTCGCCATCAAAAGGATTGATGTATTGCGCTTCTCTGTCGAGCCAGTTTACTTTCAAGATCAATTGAGTGGGATACCCCACTGGCTGCAACGGTAAATCTAAACGGTGGGCAAAGAAAAGAAACACTGCGCCAAGGCTCACGGGAATACCTTTGCGGCGGCGAAGCACTTTCTCTACAAACGCGTTGTCAGAAGAGAAATATTGCTCGAAATCCCCTTTAAAGCCCCACTCTTTGTAGAACAAACGCAGCAGGCCATCAAGACGGAGTTCGTCATTGGTTTCGCCCGCTAAAAGGTGATCGGCTTCTTTCGCCAATAGCTCAAGTTCAGCACGAACCCAATGCAAGGATGTCGCCGGCTCGATGGCGGCATTCAGTGCCAATGCACCTTCAACCAGAGTCAGCGTATCTAATTCTTGATCCGTAAACGCTTTCATTCTTACCCCAACAACTGCGGCGTTTTGGTGATAGCTAGGTTAGCGGCAGCATATACCCAACCTAAAGCACCAAAGAAGGCGAACAGTCTGAACAAGGTGCCTTGGCTGTAATTCAGAGCCACGAAGCCCAAAGCAATATACGCAAACACACAGGTCAGTTTTTCGGTCATCCACACCGCACCCGGTGTAAACGGCGTGAAGCCAGTAATGACCACGAGAGAAATGCCCGTTAGCAACAGTGCAGTGTCGATAACATGAGGAATGACTTTCACCCACTTCTTCTCGAGCATTTTACTGTCCATCATGCGCCATACGAAACGAATGATGAAAAGAGTCACGCTAAGCGCGATGGTAAAAAGGTGTATATGCTTCAATGCAACGTACATAGTCCGTATATCTCTTTATTGTTGTATAGGGTGGAATCAGGGCGAACAGCGCCCCAGCGTAACACGATCTTGTCCTGCGTAATCTTGCACCGTTTCCACATTGCAAAACCCCGCATCAGAAAAAATGGTACGAACCACATCGCCTTGGTCATAACCGTGTTCGATTAAAAGCCAGCCATCCGTCGCCAAATGTTGAGGGCTTTGCTGACAAATGTGGCGAATATCCGCCAAACCATGCTCATCAGCAATCAACGCCGTTTTAGGCTCAAACCTCACATCGCCCTGTGAAAGATGCGGATCTTCAGGGTCAATATATGGCGGGTTACTCACGATCATGGTGAAGGTTTGTCCCGCTAAGTTATCAAACCAGCTGCTTTGCAAAAACTCGGCGTTGCTGATGGCATTGCATTGCTGATTACGTGCGGCAAGTGCGACAGCTTCCGGACGAAGATCAACGCCCACAACGCGTATATCTTGACGCTCACTTGCTAATGACAACGCAATCGCGCCCGTTCCTGTACCTAAGTCCAACACGCGCCCTTCACCGACAGGTAATCGTTCCAGCGCGAGTTCAACCAAGCGTTCCGTATCAGGACGAGGGATGAGCGTACTTGGCTCCACATTCAATCGCAGCGACCAAAAATCACGATAGCCGATGATGTAGGCCACTGGCTCTCCGTTTACACGGCGAGCGAGCAACGCATTAAAACCACGCTCCTCTTCCTCAGACAACAGGTTATCTGACCATGTATAGAGATAGCTGCTTGGCTTGTCTAACACATGGCAAAGAAGGACTGACGCATCAATCTTGGGTGACGGACTTTGATTTTCACTTAGCAAAAGCGCTGCATCGCGCAGCGCATTTTCAATGCTGATGGGCATTAGTGTTGCTCTGCCAACGCTGCCAATTGGTCCGCTTGGAACTCTTGCATGATTGGATCAATAAGGCATCTCAAGTCACCTTCCATCACTTCATCTAAACGATAAATCGTCAGCGTAATGCGGTGATCAGACACACGCCCTTGTGGGTAGTTGTAAGTACGAATACGGTCAGAACGGTCACCTGAACCAAGCAGGTTACGGCGTGTGCTTGCTTGTTCAGCCGCGCGTTTTTCTTCTTCCGCTTTAATCAAACGTGCAGCCAGTACTGACATCGCTTTCGCTTTGTTTTTGTGCTGTGAACGCTCGTCCTGACACTCAACCACCGTGCCGGTTGGCAAGTGGGTAATACGAATGGCAGAGTCGGTGGTGTTAACGTGCTGACCACCCGCACCTGATGAACGGAACGTATCAATTTTCAAATCAGACGGGTTGATATCTGGAATTTCTGCTTCTGGGATTTCAGGCAAAATCGCAACGGTACACGCTGATGTGTGAACACGGCCTTGAGATTCAGTTGCAGGAACACGCTGAACGCGGTGACCACCCGACTCGAATTTCAATACACCGTAAGCGCCATCACCCGAGATGCGTGCCACCATCTCTTTATAGCCGCCTTGCTCAGAGCTATTGGCGTTAATTACTTCAACACGCCAGCCTTTCGATTCGGCGAAACGGCTGTACATGCGGAACAAATCGCCTGCAAAAATACCCGCTTCATCACCACCCGCACCTGCGCGAATTTCAATGAAACAGTTACGTTCGTCATTTGGATCTTTTGGCAACAGCAACACTTGCAGCTCGTCAGTCAGACGTTCGATTTCTTCTTTGGCTGCTTTGACTTCTTCTTGCGCCATTTCACGCATTTCAGGGTCGTCTTCGTTCGCCATTTCTAGCGCAGCTTCGAGATCGCCTTCTGCTTGCTTGTAAGACGTAAAGCACTGAGTGACTTCTTCAAGCTGGCTGTACTCTTTTGACAACGCACGGAATTTATCCTGATCGCCAATAATGCCGGGATCACTCAGAAGGTGTTGCACTTCTTCGTAGCGCTCGCTCAGCGCTTCTAGTTTGGCGAGAATAGATGGTTTCATAGTGAATTCTTTTAACTACTTTTGAGGATCCAGACCTAGGCTCTGACGAAGCGTGTCTAATGTGCGTTCGTCACCATTTCTGGCGGCGTCTTGCATGGCCTGAGTGGGCGCATGGATCAGTTTATTGGTCAATTTATTGCTTAGCTCTTTGAGCACTTTTTCTGGGTCTGTCCCATTAGCAAGGGCTTGAAGGCTTCGGCTAAGCAATTCATCTTTGAGTGCTTCAGAATCCGCACGGTACTGCTTGATGCTGTCCACCGCATCACGGGAGCGCATCCAGGTCATAAACCCAACGCTTTCCTCATCGACAATGGACTCCGCTTTGACAGCGGCGGCTTTTCGTTGTTCTCGATTTCGCTCAACGATTGATTGCAAATCATCAACCGTATAGAGGTAGGCATCATTCAATTCGCCAACCCCTTCTTCAATATCTCGCGGCACTGCAATGTCGATCAGCAGCATTGGCTGATGACGACGTGCTTTCAGTGCTTTTTCAACCATGCCTTTACCGATGATTGGCAAAGGTGCTGCCGTAGAACTGATAACAATATCAGCACGGTGCATGTGCTCTGGTATTTCTTCTAGAGAAATAATGTCTGCGCCAAACGCATCAGCAAACGGTTTTGCACGTTCACGGGTTCGGTTTGCCACGATAATCTTACGGCAATTGTGCTCGTAGAGATGCTTGGCAACAAGCTCAATGGTTTCACCTGCGCCAACAAGCAATGCGGTCGAGGTTTCCAATGACTCAAAAATTTGACGTGCCAGCGAACACGCAGCAAACGCGACAGAAACAGCGTTGCCACCGATATCGGTTTCAGTGCGTACACGCTTGGCAACCGTAAATGTTTTGTGGAACAAGCGTTCAAGTGGGCCGTTAATGGCTTCAAGGTCAACCGATTCGGCATACGCTTGCTTCACTTGCCCCAGGATTTGAGGTTCGCCCAGCACCAAGGAATCAAGGCCACTGGCGACACGCATTAAATGCTGTGCAGCAGCTTGGTCATGATAGGTATATAGGCAAGACAACAATGCATCGCTGTCGAGATTGTGGAACTGTTGCAACCAATCAACAACATTGCCAGGACTCGGATGATCGGTTTCACAATAGATTTCAGTTCGGTTACAGGTAGACACAATGACCCCACTCTGCACGACCTGCTGACTTTTCAGCTGGGATAATGCATCGCGAAGTTGTTGCGGTGAAAAAGCCACTTTTTCACGCAAGTCGACCGTAGCGGTCTTGTGATTGATTCCGAGAACTAACAAGCTCATTAAGCAGGGTTACCGACAGCACCAGATGAAATCCGAGCCGAGGATTTTACTTTATGGGCTCTTCGATTAAAAGATAACATTACTTCCTCACCATCGCGAACCTGACTATATCTCTAGCCAAGTGAGAATACTTAGCATTCACGTTTATTTTTTGCCGACTTTTTCAGCAGTTATGCTTTCCAAATCCGCGCGTTTTGACCCTAACACTCCCCATAACACAAAGATACTTGGCTTTTTGCTCGCGCGTCACCGTTAAGTCTATGAACATTTGGTCTAATTCATGACTAACCCCAAGAAATCTGAAGATGCTCAGGTATAACCCATATCTAAGAATGATTGAGTCATCACTTCAGCAAGGCTGCTTCAAGTCTGCATCTTGAGATATACTAGGCCACTATTTTCATGATGATAAAGGTACGCGGAGCATAATTATGACCCGACACGTCAAGCATTTCTTCCACGCTTTATTGCTCATTGCTAGCGTCTTAGGGCTATCTGCATGTGCGACCAAACCCGCGCCGATGACGGAATGGGAAACGCATGAACAAACCCTGTTGGACATTACCCAGTTCACCGCCAAGGGAAAAGTCGCCTTTATTAGCCCAGCCCAACGCGTCTCCGCTAACTTTGTGTGGGAGCAAAATGGCGATGCCATGTCATTGCGTCTCACCAATTTTCTGGGCTCAACCTTATTAAAATTGGAAGCGACACCGAAGGGTGCAATTCTGGTCGATAATGAAGGGCAACGTTATATCGGTAGAGATGCAGCGAGCCTTTTGCAAAAACTCACAGGCATTGCGCTGCCCGTAAATGATATGACGCAGTGGATTAAAGGCCTACCTGCCGAAACAAACGATTTCACACTCGGTGCAGATAACCGCCTCGCTTTCTTATCGGAAAACGATGCCTCAACCAATAAACCGGGTTGGCAGTTAGATTACCAAACCTATGACGCGGCAACTGACAGCTTGTTACCCGCAAAAATCAAAATGAACCAGAACGATCAAAAAGTGAATCTGGTGATCTCCAATTGGAAATATGCACAATGAGTCAAACACGTTCGGTATGGCCTTCACCTGCCAAACTCAATCTTTTTCTCTACATAACGGGTCAACGAGAAAACGGTTATCACGATTTGCAAACCCTGTTCCAATTTCTTGATTACGGCGACACGCTTTCCATCACGCCCAATGAAACAGGCAAAATAACCTTATCGCCAGACATCGAAGGCGTGCCAGTTGAAAATAATTTGGTTTATCGTGCAGCCATGGCGTTGAAAAATAACACATCAGAGACACTCGGCGCACATATTCATATTAACAAAGTACTGCCAATGGGCGGTGGATTAGGTGGCGGTTCATCGAACGCTGCAACCACACTTGTGGCACTCAATCACCTTTGGAATACGTGTTACTCTAACGACGAACTGGCAGAGATGGGCTTGGCGCTTGGCGCTGATGTGCCTGTGTTCGTTCGTGGCGTGACTGCTTTCGCAGAAGGGGTTGGAGAGTTACTTCAACCTGCCTATGCTGAAGAGAAATGGTATATAGTTGCTAAACCGGACGTAAGCATCGAAACGGCAAAAATTTTTGGACATTCTCACCTGACTCGCAACACGCCAAAGCGCTCACTAAACGCGCTATTGGCAGGAAATTACGAAAACGATTGCGAAAAGATAGTAAGAGAGTTGTTTCCAGAGGTTGATAAGGCTATTTCGTGGCTGCTAGAATACGCGCCGTCAAGACTGACCGGAACGGGCGCCTGCGTCTTCGCGGAATTCGAAAATGAAGCAGCGGCTCGTTCAACATTAAACAAATTGCCCGACTGGCTTTCTGGATTCGTCGCTAGAGGTGTGAATACATCACCGCTTGTAACCACACTGAACGAACAAACCCAGTGAGACAGACAAAAATCAATGGATACAACCCCGAGGTTTTCCACCGTGCCTGATATGAAGCTGTTTGCTGGTAATGCAACGCCTGTACTCGCCCAACGCATCGCGAATCGCCTATATATGTCACTAGGTGACGCAACCGTTAGCCGTTTTTCTGACGGAGAAGTGTGTGTACAAATCAATGAAAACGTACGGGGTAGCGACGTATTCGTTATCCAGTCGACTTGTGCGCCAACCAATGACAACCTAATGGAATTGGTTGTGATGATCGACGCACTGCGTCGCGCATCAGCTGGCCGAATCACTGCTGTTATTCCTTACTTTGGTTACGCTCGTCAGGACCGCCGTGTTCGTTCTGCGCGTGTGCCAATCACTGCAAAAGTTATCGCAGACTTCCTGTCAAACGTAGGTGTTGACCGCGTACTGACAGTTGACCTGCACGCAGAGCAAATCCAAGGCTTCTTCGACGTACCTGTAGACAACATCTTCGGTACGCCTGTTTTGTTGGAAGACATGCTGGCGAAGAAACTGGAAGATCCTGTTGTTGTTTCTCCAGACATCGGTGGTGTTGTACGTGCGCGTGCAACGGCAAAACTTCTGGATGACACGGACATCGCGATCATCGACAAACGTCGCCCACGTGCGAACGTTTCGCAGGTTATGCACCTTATCGGTGACGTTGAAGGCCGTGATTGCATCATCGTTGATGACATGATCGACACCGGTGGCACACTGTGTAAAGCAGCAGAAGCACTGAAAAACCGTGGCGCCAAGCGTGTATTCGCATACGCAACCCACGCAGTGTTTTCTGGCAACGCGCCACAAAACATCAAAGAATCAGTGATTGATGAAGTTATCGTGACTGACTCAATTCCATTGAGTGCTGAAATGCAAGCAACGGGTAAAGTGTCTCAACTGACACTTTCAGGCATGCTGGCTGAAGCCATTCGTCGCATCAGCAACGAAGAATCAATTTCAGCAATGTTCGATTAATCGAATACTTGCGAGAAGAAACGCCCTGCTCATGCAGGGCGTTTTTGTTTCTGGCGACATCCACTGCCCCTCTCACATTGCCCAGCATCTTCAAGTTGCTTGGGTATAGTGGTAGGATATGCCGCCTTTAGCGCTGACGAATGTGCCTCTTGGGTCTTCCTCGCGCCTGACGCGTTACACAATAACAACGAGAATCTCATCGTGAGCGACCAAATTCGCCTTTTAGTGGGGCTGGCCAATCCAGGGCCGGAATATGCCAAAACCCGCCACAATGCGGGCGTTTGGGTAGTAGAAGAGTTAGCCCGTATTCATAACGTGCAACTCAAAGAAGACAAAAAGTATTTCGGGCTGACGGCCAGAATCAGCATCGGTGGTGAAGATCTCCGCTTGTTGATCCCGACAACCTTCATGAACCTATCGGGTAAAGCAGTGGCTCCACTGGCGAAGTTCTTCCAGATCAAGCCAGAAGAAATCATGGTTGCCCATGACGAGCTAGACTTGCCTCCGGGTGTCGCTAAATTCAAGAAAGGCGGTGGCCATGGCGGTCACAACGGCCTTCGCGACATCATCAGTAAAATGGGCAACAACAAAGAATTTTACCGTCTTCGAATTGGGATCGGGCATCCCGGTCACAAAGACAAAGTTGCAGGGTTTGTATTAACCAAAGCGCCTGCAAACGAACAAAGCCAGATCGAACAAGCAGTTGACGAAGCGGTACGCTGTATCGACATTTTGCTCAAAGACGATTTGGCCAAGGCGCAAAACCGCCTTCATACATTTAAAGCGCAATAGCGCCATAAACGAAAGGTTACCATCTCATGGGTTTTAAATGCGGTATCGTTGGTCTACCAAACGTAGGTAAATCAACTCTGTTCAACGCTCTGACGAAAGCCGGTATCGAAGCGGCAAACTTCCCGTTCTGTACCATTGAACCAAATACTGGTGTGGTACCAGTGCCGGATCTTCGCTTGGATGCACTGGCAAAAATCGTGAACCCTCAACGCGTTCTGCCAACCACGATGGAATTCGTAGACATCGCAGGTCTGGTTGCAGGCGCGTCAAAAGGTGAAGGTCTAGGTAACAAATTCCTAGCAAACATTCGTGAAACCGATGCGATTGGTCACGTTGTTCGTTGTTTTGAAAACGACAACATTATCCACGTAGCGGGTAAAGTTGATCCAGCAGATGACATCGAAGTTATCAACACTGAGCTAGCTTTGGCTGACCTTGAAGCGTGTGAGCGTGCAATACAACGCCAAGCGAAGAAAGCAAAAGGCGGCGATCGTGACGCTAAAATTGAAATTGCAGTGCTTGAAAAGCTACTTCCAGTATTGGAAGAAGGCAACATGCTACGTTCAGTTGAGCTGACCAAAGAAGAAAAAGCCGCGGTTGATTACCTGAACTTCTTGACCATGAAGCCAACCATGTACATCGCAAACGTGAACGATGACGGCTTCGAAAACAACCCTTACCTAGACAAAGTACGCGAAATCGCTGCAACAGAGAACGCAACGGTTGTTGCTGTTTGTGCAGAGATCGAGGGTGAGCTTTCTGAGCTAGATGCAGACGAAGCAGCTGTATTCCTAGAAGAAATGGGTCTAAGTGAGCCAGGTCTTAACCGTGTTATTCGTTCAGGTTATGAACTACTGACTCTGCAAACTTACTTCACCGCTGGCGTGAAAGAAGTGCGTGCATGGACTGTGCCTGTAGGTGCAACTGCGCCACAAGCTGCGGGTAAGATCCACACCGACTTCGAAAAAGGCTTTATCCGCGCTGAAATCATCGGTTACAACGATTTCATCGACAACAACGGTGAAGCTGGCGCGAAAGTTGCTGGTAAATGGCGTTTGGAAGGTAAAGAGTACATTGTTAAAGATGGCGATGTTATCCACTTCCGCTTTAACGTTTAATTCCAATCGTTAACTCGATTATAAAAGCTGGCTTTTGCCAGCTTTTTTCGTTTTAGATCTCCCTAGTTTCGCCATTTACAGCTCAAATGAATAAGAAAACACCTCTCCCTGCTCAAAATCACAGCGAAGTCACCAATATGATAAAAAAAGCATGGAAAAAAGGTTGACGACACCCTAGGTTCTTCGCATAATGCGCCCCGCACTCAGGGCATGTCCCTGAACGAAAAGATGGCTACGTAGCTCAGTTGGTTAGAGCACATCACTCATAATGATGGGGTCACAGGTTCGAATCCCGTCGTAGCCACCATTCTTTTCAGTGCATCGCTTTCCTTGTGAAAGCCGTAACAAATGCGGAAGTGGCGAAATTGGTAGACGCACCAGATTTAGGTTCTGGCGCCGCAAGGTGTGAGAGTTCAAGTCTCTCCTTCCGCACCATATTAAAGACATCATGCTTGATAGCGTGATAGTCATTGGGATATCGCCAAGCGGTAAGGCAGCGGCTTTTGATGCCGCCATTCCCTGGTTCGAATCCAGGTATCCCAGCCATATTTTGGCATGGCTACGTAGCTCAGTTGGTTAGAGCACATCACTCATAATGATGGGGTCACAGGTTCGAATCCCGTCGTAGCCACCATTAATTCGAAGGCCTTTGGCTTTCAAAACAGACTGACACTGCTACGTGTTCAAAAGCATTAGCTTTA
Source organism: Enterovibrio norvegicus (assembly GCF_002876705.1). GTDB lineage: Bacteria > Pseudomonadota > Gammaproteobacteria > Enterobacterales > Vibrionaceae > Enterovibrio > Enterovibrio norvegicus_B. The sequence goes on from NZ_MDAG01000010.1 coordinate 19,822, forward strand.
GTCTGAAAGATTTGCGGAAGTGGCGAAATTGGTAGACGCACCAGATTTAGGTTCTGGCGCCGCAAGGTGTGAGAGTTCAAGTCTCTCCTTCCGCACCATATATCTTGTTTCTCTCAGCCTTTAACAGTGAAGAGAAGGTTTCAGACAAGACTAAAAAACTGAAACAACTAGGATTGCGGAAGTGGCGAAATTGGTAGACGCACCAGATTTAGGTTCTGGCGCCGCAAGGTGTGAGAGTTCAAGTCTCTCCTTCCGCACCAATCCTCTTGCTCTTTATGCCTGCCTTCTGGCAGAATAGAGAAATCAGGCAAGTAAAAATTCTGATAACAATGCGGAAGTGGCGAAATTGGTAGACGCACCAGATTTAGGTTCTGGCGCCGCAAGGTGTGAGAGTTCAAGTCTCTCCTTCCGCACCATATTTAAAGAGTCATGCTTAATTGCGTGAATTCTGTTGGGATATCGCCAAGCGGTAAGGCAGCGGCTTTTGATGCCGCCATTCCCTGGTTCGAATCCAGGTATCCCAGCCACAACATTTAAAAGCTCACCTTCGGGTGGGCTTTTTTTGTTTTAGCCCTTCTCTTTGACCTCTCCTCGTTTTCCCTTTTAATCCGCATGGTTGAATCATCCCCCATACTCTGTAGTCTTAGTTCTCAGAGCTAAATGATCTCAGCATAAAAGTAGGGAAGCAGTATCTATGACCAATCGCACCCACTCTCCTCATTCAAACCCCATAGCAATGCAGCGCTATACCAGTCTGCCTGACGATATGTATGTCACTCTAGCGCCTACGCGCAGCGAAAGCCCGACAATGCTTACCGTCAATACAGGGCTGATTGAAGAGTATGGCCTTTCTGTCGAATGGTTCGAAAGCGCTGACGCATTGGGCTTATTGTCTGGCAATCACGATTATGACGGTGCTTCTCCGATTGCCATGGCGTATTCAGGCCACCAGTTTGGGCATTTTTCGCCACTGCTTGGCGATGGTCGCGCACATATGCTCGGCCAATTAGAGACTGCAGACGGCAAGTTGGTGGATGTGCAACTTAAAGGATCAGGGCGAACCCCTTTTTCTCGCGGCGGTGATGGCAGAGCCACGCTCGGTGCGGTGATTCGCGAATACCTCATCAGTGAAGCCATGGCAGGTCTTGGCATTCCTACAACGCGCACGCTGGCCTTAGTGACGACCGGTGAAAGCATCATGCGTGATTATCAAATGGTGCCCGGTGCGATTCAGGTTAGAACAGCAGAAAGCCACTTGCGTGTTGGGTCGTTTCAATATGCGTATTCAAAACTGGGGAAAGATGGCGTAAAGGCCCTTGCTGATTTCGCCATTGAACAGCATTTTCCGGAAATCAAAGACAGGGACGACAAATACCCCGCTTTCCTCGAGGCGGTTTCTCTTCGCCAAGCCGATTTAATTTCGCAATGGATGCTGGTGGGTTTTATTCATGGCGTGATGAATACAGACAATGCCGCGATTGTCGGCGAATCTATCGACTTTGGCCCATGTGCCTTTATGGACGATTTCAAAGCCAATAAAGTCTTTAGCTCCATCGACAGAGACAGTCGCTATGCCTGGAAGCAACAGGCGTCGATTGGCTACTGGAACTTACAGCGTCTTGCAGAAACCTTATTACCTTTGTTTGATGACGACACTGATAACGCAGTGAACATCGCAGAAACGCAAATTGGCGCCTTCATTCCACGTTTCCAATTGGCATTCCAAGAGGGGCTAAAGCGAAAGTTGGGCATCGCCCGTGATTCAGATGCTGCTGATGCCTTTGTCGATGATGTACTGCCTGTTCTCGAAGATGAGCATATCGACTTTACGTTGTTCTTTGATGCACTGACCTCAGTGGCTGAAGGCGGATCAGAGGATACCTTGTTGCGTTACTTTGATAATGCAGAAAAAGGGAAAGGTTGGTTAGAAAAGTGGCGACAATTCAGCGATCGTGACCAAGCGACGTTAACCGCCATGAGAAGTGCTAACCCTGCATTAATTGCGAGAAACCACCAAGTGGAGAAAGCGATTGACGATGCCACAGAGCGCAATGACTTTACCTTGTTCCATCGACTCAGCAATGCCCTGAAAACCCCTTACGTAGTAAGCGACAAGAACGTTGACCTTCAAGAGGCACCGCTGCCAGAACAATGTGTATTGCGAACCTTTTGCGGGACGTAATACTTGCTTGAAGCATAGAGCCAATTCACATCCATAAAAAATGGGGCATCATCGCCCCATTTCTCATCCGTCCCCTAGCAAGCGTTAAGTGCTAAAGGCCCATGGCGTATTTCAGCACCTGTGTTTTTATCGGCCCGCTTTTTTCTGCCAGCTTCAAACCAATATTGCGTAGCAGTTTCAACGGCACGATATCGTTGCTGAACCCGCCGTAAAACACATCCATGCCCGCTTGCATCAATAAATTGTCAGGCTTACGTTTTCGCTCATAGGCAGCAAGCACAGCGTTATCTGCCCACTCAGTGCCAGCATCTGCAACCACATCGAGCAAGGCATCCACATCTTTGAACCCAAGGTTAACGCCCTGCCCTGCCAGTGGATTGATGGTATGCGCTGCATCACCAAGGATCACAACGCTTTTATTGTAATAGCGCTGAGCATGACGACGTGTGAGCGGGAATGCCCCTTGAGCGATGACATCAATCTCGCCAAGTTCAGGCGGAAAATGCGACACAATTTCTTGTTTTAGCGCGACTGGCGACATGGCACAAAGCTGCTTAATGCGCTCGGGTTTGTCATACCACACCAGCGAGCCTTGATGCCCCGGTAGCGGTAAAAATGAGCGAGGGCCTTCAGGCGTAAACCACTGCCACGTAATGTCTTGCTGCGGCAGTTCCGTTTGCACACTCACCAACATGCAGTGCTGGCGATAGTCCCATGCGGTGACGCCAATGTTCGCATAATCACGAACACGAGAGTTTGCACCATCAGCCCCGACGAGCCAACGGCCTTGCAGCTGGTCACCGTTATCAAGCTCAACAGCATGCCCGTCATGTTCCGCCCACATCGCTTTGATGGTATTCGGACAGAACAACGTCAAATTCGCGTGGGCTTCACACGCTTCCCAAAGTGCCAATTGGAGAACACGATTTTCGACAATAAAGCCCAGCTCCATCAAATCCATGCTGTCACTGTTAAAACGGACTCGACAATCGGGATGATCCCAGGTTTCCAATCGACGGTAAGGGCAAAGTCGCATCCTGAGGACGGCATCCCACACTTTCAGCGATTTGAGTAAAGAAACCGATGACGGTGAAATCGCGGAAACCCGCAAATCCATAGGCTGCTCAGAAGAAAAAAGCGTCGGAGCTTCTCTTTCTACCATGGCAACGCGCTTTCCCTGCTTAGCAAAGCCAAGTGCCGTTGCCGCACCCACCATGCCACCGCCAACGACGATAATATCGAATTGTTTCATAAGACAATCTCTTTAAATCCTTTCTGCATTCTACTGACAACCAGATTAAATGCGACATTCAGGGTGTTATCTCCACACCAAATCCACCATTAAATTTGGGGAGAACGTGATCTGGTCACAGAATGTCTAAAGCAGTACAATACGCGGCTTGCTGTTAACCAGCGCAGTTTCTCTGCGGGTTAACCAAAAACAGATTAAACATTTTCGACTGACACTCAACACCCTGATATTGCATCGTGTGTAGACCTCTCAGCCGAAAGACGTAGAAACATCAACATGAGCAATGAGTTACATGGCTAAGAAACTGCTGATCAAAACCTGGGGCTGTCAGATGAACGAATACGATTCATCAAAAATGGCAGATCTTCTCAATGCGGCCGGCGGCTACGAGTTGACCGAAGAGCCGGAAGAAGCAGACGTACTGCTGCTTAATACCTGTTCGATCCGTGAGAAAGCTCAGGAGAAAGTGTTCCACCAATTGGGACGCTGGAAAAACTTAAAAGATCAGAACCCTGATCTTGTGATCGGTGTTGGCGGTTGTGTAGCAACGCAAGAAGGCGACCACATTCGCGAGCGCGCGCCTTATGTTGATGTGATTTTTGGCCCCCAAACACTGCACCGTTTGCCTGAGATGATTAAACAATCTCGCGCAGACCACGGCCCAGTCATGGACATTTCTTTCCCTGAGATTGAGAAGTTCGATAACTTGCCAGAGCCACGCGCAGAAGGCCCAACCGCATTCGTTTCCATCATGGAAGGCTGTTCGAAGTACTGCACATTCTGTGTGGTACCTTACACCCGTGGTGAAGAAGTTAGCCGTCCATTGGACGATGTGCTTTATGAAATCGCACAACTTGCAGAACAAGGCGTTCGAGAAGTGAACCTTCTTGGCCAAAACGTAAATGCATTCCGCGGTGAAATGCATGATGGCGAAATCTGTTCGTTTGCAGAATTGCTTCGCTATGTGGCAGCGATCGACGGTATTGACCGTATTCGCTACACCACCAGCCACCCGATTGAATTTACCGATGACATCATCGATGTGTACCGTGACACGCCAGAGGTGGTTAACCACCTGCACTTGCCTGTGCAAAGTGGTTCGGACCGCATCCTAACCATGATGAAGCGTCCTCATACTGCCATTGAGTACAAATCGAAAATCCGTAAATTGCGTGAAGTCCGTCCAGACATCGCCATGAGTTCTGACTTCATTGTCGGGTTCCCTGGCGAAGAAGACGCTGATTTCCAAGCGACGATGAAGCTAATTCGTGATATTAACTTCGACATGAGCTTTAGCTTCGTGTATTCACCACGCCCAGGCACGCCAGCGGCAGACATGCCAGATGACACACCTGAGCAAGTGAAGAAAGAGCGTTTGTACGAGCTTCAACAGCAAATTAACGCACAAACCATGATTTTTGCTCGCCAGATGTTAGACACCGAGCAACGTATTTTGGTTGAAGGTCCATCCCGTAAGAATCTGATGGAACTTCGCGGCCGTACTGAAAACAACCGCGTCGTGAATTTTGAAGGTTCTGTTGATTTGATCGGTCAATTTGTAGACGTGAAGGTCACTGACGTACTGACTAACTCCCTACGTGGTGAATTGATTCGTACTGAAAAAGACATGAACCTGCGTATTGCCATCTCTCCTTCAGAGATGATCGCAAAGACACGCAAAGAAGATGATCTTGGTGTGGGCGTGTATACTCCGTAATAACACGGAGGCCACACGGCCATTCGACACCCCGCTGTCACAGCGGGGGTAATCACTGGTTTTAGGCGTGAGAGTGCGCCGCCATATCAGCGTCAAACAAGCTGCGAGAAGCTTCCATCCCTACGCAGCTTCTATTGATAGCGATATTAAGCTTGCGAGGACAGCATTGAACAAAGTCATTACCCTAGAATTGTTGCTGGAACCAGAAGACAATTCACGCCTAGCCAGCCTTTGCGGCCCATTCGATGACAACATCAAGCAACTAGAACGCCGCCTTGGTGTCGAAATTAATCGCCGAAGCCATCAATTCTCTGTCGTTGGCAAAGAACACACCGCCACTGCCGCAATCGATATTCTGAAAACGCTTTACGTAGAAACTGCGCCTGTTAAAAACCAAACGCCGGATTTGGAGCCTGAGCAAGTTCACTTAGCGATCAAAGAAAGTGGCGTGCTCGAACAGACGGTTGAATCATCGATTCCTTACGGAAAAGAAATCAACATCAAGACCAAAAAAGGCGTGATTAAACCGCGTACACCCAACCAAGCGCAATACATTGCGAACATGGTGACGCATGACATCACTTTTGGCGTTGGCCCTGCGGGTACGGGTAAAACCTACCTTGCCGTTGCTGCTGCGGTAGATGCACTTGAGCGCCAAGAAATCCGTCGAATTTTGCTGACACGTCCTGCGGTAGAAGCCGGTGAGAAACTCGGTTTCTTGCCCGGTGATTTAAGCCAGAAGGTCGACCCTTACTTGCGCCCGCTTTACGATGCCCTATTTGAAATGCTGGGTTTCGAGCGTGTAGAAAAATTAATTGAGCGAAATGTCATCGAAGTGGCCCCCCTCGCTTACATGCGTGGTCGCACACTGAATGATGCGTTCATCATTCTGGATGAAAGCCAGAATACCACCGTAGAACAAATGAAAATGTTCCTCACGCGCATTGGTTTTAACAGCCGAGCGGTGATTACGGGTGACGTGACGCAAATCGATTTACCACGAAATACTCGCTCAGGTCTTCGCCACGCCATTGAGGTGTTGGCCGACGTGAACGAAATTAGCTTTAACTTTTTCCAAGCCGACGATGTTGTTCGCCACCCTGTTGTCGCGCGCATTGTTCTGGCTTATGAAGCTTGGGAAGCAGAAGACGCTAAAGCACGTAAATATGCTGAAGAGCGTCGTAGACTAGAGCGTGAAGCCGCACTAAACGCAGTTTCACACTCAGAAGAAAAGCCATCAGAAGAGAAGCAACCTTAAATGCAATACTATGTCGACTTACAAGTCGCAACGAAAAATGCAGAGAACCTGCCGTCAGAAGAACAGCTTCAGACGTGGTTTGAACAAGCGGTGAAATCTTTTCGAGAACAAGCGGAAACGACCATTCGTATCGTTGATGAGTTTGAAAGCCAAAGCCTAAACCGCGACTACCGCGGCAAGGACAAACCAACGAATGTTTTGTCATTTCCTTTTGAAGCGCCTCCTGGTGTAGAGTTAGATCTACTAGGCGACCTGATAATTTGCCGTCAGGTTGTAGAAAAAGAAGCAAAAGAACAGAATAAAGACCTGTTTGCCCATTGGGCCCACATGGTTGTACACGGCAGTCTCCATCTGCTAGGTTATGACCATATTGATGATGAAGAAGCGGAAGAAATGGAATCTCTCGAGATTTCTATCATGACTGCACTTGAGTTTCCGAACCCATACGCAGCCGATTTCATCTAAATTAACGTTGTAAATATTGAGACAATGAACGAAGACAACTCACAAAGCTCTGACGGTCCGAGTAGAAAGACCTTCTTCGAACGCCTTGGTCAAATCTTTCAGGGAGACCCGAAAGACCGCCAGGAATTAGTAGATGTATTCCGTGATTCGGAACAGAACGATCTAATCGATCACGAAACACGGGACATGCTAGAAGGCGTAATGCAAATCTCTGAGATGCGCATTCGCGATATCATGATTCCACGTTCGCAGATGGTGACCATCGAACGCGCACAACCTCTTGAGGAAATCATTAACGTTATCAACGATGCCCAGCACTCACGCTATCCGGTAATCAGCGATGACAAAGACCATGTTGAAGGCATTTTGCTAGCGAAAGATTTACTTCGCTACTTGATCCGCGACAGCGAACCGTTCGACATCGACAAGGTTATTCGCCCTGCCGTTGTTGTCCCGGAAAGCAAGCGTGTTGACCGACTCCTTAAGGAGTTTCAGGCTGAACGCTACCACATGGCCATTGTTGTCGATGAATTCGGTGGTGTATCTGGCGTTGTAACCATTGAAGATATTCTCGAAGAAATCGTCGGCGATATTGAAGATGAATATGACGACGATGAAGAGCAAGAAATCCGCCAGTTGAGCAAGCACACCTTTGCGGTGAAAGCACTCACAACACTGGAAGATTTCAATGAGAAATTTGGCTCTCAATTTAATGACGATGACATCGACACCATTGGTGGATTGGTAATGACCAGCTTCGGTCACCTGCCAACACGTGGTGAAGAAGTTGATATCGAAAACTTCCACTTCAAAGTGACAGCAGCCGACAGTCGACGTGTTATCCAATTGCAGGTTACTATCCCAGACCTTACTGCAGAGGAAACGGCATAATCGTCACATGCTAAACGTTCAAACTTTTAAGCGGCCCCAAGTATTCAAGCGGATCTTCGGGGCCGCTTTTTCTGGTGCGCTCGCGACACTGGCATTCGCCCCGTATTCATTTTGGCCAGCCATGCTGGTTTCTTTGGTTCTGTTATTCCTACTTATCCATAAGCAATCGCCCAAACGCGCCGCGCTCATTGGTTTTAGCTGGGGGTTAGGACAATTCTCAACCGGTATCGGTTGGGTGTATGTGGTCATCGAGCAATTTGGAGGGCTTCCAACCGCGGTCGGTTTGATTCTCATCAGCTTACTCGTCGCTTACCTTGCGCTTTTCCCCGCGCTATTTGGCTACCTACTCAAACGTATTCAACTTCCTTTGACGCAATCGTATTTGCTGCTTGCACCTTCGCTGTGGCTGCTCATCGATTGGTTCAGAGGATGGTTCTTAACGGGCTTCCCATGGCTCTGGCCGGGCTACAGCCAAATAGACAGCCCTCTTGCCGCCTTTGCCCCTATGTTTGGCGTACAAGGCATTACACTGGCTGTCGTGGTCATCGCGGCGTCTATCACACTAACGTTGCTAAGCCGAAAAGCGACCATGCTATTACCTGCCCTTGTTGTGGCAGTGGTTGCAGTTGTTTCAGGCCAAATGCAATGGGTACAAGAAACCGGAAAAACGGTTGATGTGGCCATGGTGCAAGGGAATGTCCCTCAAGAACTGAAATGGCTGCCAAGCCAACGCTGGCCAACCTTATTAAGTTACCAAGACATGACGCGCCAAAACTGGGATGCAGACATTGTGATCTGGCCGGAAGCGGCGATTCCAGCCCTTGAGCGTGACCTTCCTGATTTCTTAGCAAGGCTTGATGCGGCGGCGCGTAATAATGATTCCGCCATCATCGCTGGCGTGCTCGACCAAAACCCGCAGGGACAGTTCTATAACAACGTGATCACCTTAGGTGACAACGGCACCGAGGGTTATCACTATCCGGCTTCCGAGAGCTACAGTAAACACCACTTACTGGTGTTCGGAGAGTTTGTGCCGTTTGCTGACATTCTACGCCCGCTCGCGCCCTTGTTTAATTTGCCTATGTCATCCTTTAGCCGTGGTGATTACACACAGCCAAACATTGATGCTAAGGGCTACCAGTTGGCACCGGCCATTTGTTATGAAATTGCCTTTAGCGATCAAGTTCGTCATAGCCTGACACCCGATTCCGATTTTATTTTGACGCTTTCAAACGACACATGGTTTGGTACCTCTATTGGCCCCCACCAGCACCTTGAAATTGCTCAAATGCGCGCACTTGAAAACGGCAAGCCCGTCCTTCGCGCAACCAATACGGGGCTTACTGCTGCGATTGACTACAAAGGTCAAATCATAGCGAAAATCCCGCAGTTCGAAACCGTCGTCCTGCGTACCGACATCGCTACAACGAACGGTCAAACGCCGTATACCCGCTTCGGTGATTGGCCGCTGTACCTGTGGATTGTGCTTTCCGGTATCGCGCTTCTTTTGATGCGTCGCGCTCAACAATCAACAACTGTTGGCGAGTCGCAAAAATAAGAGCAAACATCCCTGAATTTACCGTGTCCTACGTTACATTGAAACTGAGGTTGAAAGGCAACCTCAGTCTTCTTTGAGCGGCTTTTTAGCACCAGACACGGAGATTCTCATGCGCGCCTTAGCTCGATACGCTTCACTCTTCTCACTGCTTTTTACCTCGATATTCTTCACGCCAGCACAAGCTGCAGAGCCTTCGGCTGAATTATTTGCAGACACCCGCGCGGCTCTCGCGAACTTTCATCGCTTCGATCCTGTTAAACCATTTTTCGAAAAAGCCTATGGTTACGCGGTATTTCCGTCTGTGGGCAAAGGAGGATTCTGGATTGGGGGCGCTTACGGCAATGGCCTTGTCTATCAGGGTGGTCAAACTGTTGCCGAGGCTGAACTCATTCAAGTGTCGATAGGCTTAACCTTCGGTGGACAAGCCTTCAGCGAAATTTTGTTTTTCGAAGATAAGGAAACATTCGACAATTTTATGTCGGGAAGTTTTGAACTCGGCGCACAAGCCTCAGCCACCGCATTAACGGAAGGCGCAGCCGCACACGTAGGTACAACAGGCACGTCCGCCAGTGCTGGAAGCGTTCAATCAAAAGCGTATTACATCAATGGCGTCGCCATTTTCACACAAGCTAAAGGTGGGTTAATGCTGGAAGCCGCACTTGCCGGTCAGACGTTTAACATCGAGCGGTTTTAGCGAAAATAGGGGAAGAGCGGTCCTAGGTACTGGGTACTGGGTAC
>NZ_MDAG01000010.1:30616-44061 GCF_002876705.1 Enterovibrio norvegicus
TACTGAGTACTGAGTACTGAAAAGATTTTTAAAGACCTGAAATGCCGTCAAGCTTTTCGCTTTAGTCTTTACTTTTCCTAGGATCTAGGACCTGCTCTTTCTAGTCTCCGCTCTTCCTGCCCTTCCAGCTCTAAGCCGGATACGCCTTGCAACTAAAATGCTTACTGCCGCATTTTATGCAATTCGTTAGCACCCCAACGTGACTGTGTTCAGTCTGATTACCGCATTTTTCACAACTCAAAATGCCCAATCCGACCACCTCACCCGATTGATAAACGCCGTGATGTTGAATATCTTTCAACACTTCACGCCACTCAAGTTGGGTCTTGTCGGTGATTTCTGCGAGTTGCTCCCACAGCGTATTAGCAATGAGGCTTTTGAACAGCTCGCCGTCATCTGCGCGGTCTTCAGACGCGTTATATTGCTCGCTGAACTCCTGCACATCGCGCTTGAAATACGCTTCGATCAGGGCCAATTCATCCTTGGTCATGTCCGATGCGGCTTCAAAATAACGCTCTGATAAATCAACCCAACGTTGGAGCTCTTCAGGGCTGTGCTTTAAAGCGTCGCTAACCCGTTGAACGATCAACTTGTACTCTGCTTTTTGCTCTGACATAGGCCACCTCTGCATTCAACTGTTGTTGCGCCTTCTACCTTTAGTTATTCTATGTCGATTATTCAGATTCATTTTATACCTATCTCACAATTTCCCGGATGTCATCGATGCAAGAACAATACCGTCCTCAGGACATAGAGCCTAAAGTTCAGGCTGATTGGGACAACAACAAAACCTTCGTGGTTCAAGAAGACCCGAACAAGGAAAAGTTCTACTGCCTATCCATGTTCCCGTACCCAAGCGGCCGACTGCACATGGGTCACGTGCGTAACTACACCATCGGTGATGTGATCTCTCGCTACCAGCGACTGCAAGGCAAGAATGTCATGCAGCCAATCGGCTGGGATGCATTTGGTCTGCCTGCTGAAAACGCGGCTGTTAAAAACAAAACAGCACCCGCGCCTTGGACGTACGAGAATATTGAGTATATGAAGAACCAGCTAAAACTGCTGGGCTTCGGCTACGATTGGGATCGCGAATTCGCGACCTGTACACCTGAATACTACCGCTGGGAACAAGAGTTCTTCACCAAGCTTTACGAAAAAGGCTTGGTATACAAGAAAACCTCTTCAGTTAACTGGTGTCCGAACGACCAAACCGTTCTTGCGAACGAACAGGTTGAAGACGGCTGCTGCTGGCGTTGTGACACCCCAGTAGAACAAAAAGAAATCCCACAGTGGTTCATTAAGATCACTGCCTACGCACAAGAGCTACTTGACGATCTAGATACCCTAGAAGGTTGGCCTGACATGGTGAAAACCATGCAACGCAACTGGATTGGTCGCTCAGAAGGCGTTGAGTTGTCATTCAACGTGGCTGACAACCCTGTTCTAGAAGTGTATACCACGCGTCCTGACACCCTAATGGGCGTGACTTACGTGGGCATTGCAGCGGGTCACCCTCTTGCGGCTAAAGCGGCAGAGACGAACCCAGAGCTTGCAGCGTTTATCGATGAGTGCCGTAACACCAAGGTTGCAGAAGCAGAGCTTGCGACCATGGAGAAAAAAGGCATGGATACAGGCCTCAAGGCAATCCATCCTCTAAACGGCCGTGAAGTGCCTATCTTCGTCGCAAACTTCGTACTGATGGATTACGGCACAGGTGCCGTGATGGCCGTTCCTGGTCACGACCAGCGCGATTTTGAGTTTGCAACCAAGTACGGTCTGGACATCACGCCAGTGATCTTGGCTGAAGACGGCAACGCACCGGACATTTCTGAAGCAGCACACACTGAAAAAGGTGTTCTGTTTAACTCTGGTGAATTCGACGGTTTGGCGTTCGAAGCAGCGTTTAACGCAATTGCGGCAAAACTTGAATCAGAGGGCAAAGGCCACAAGACGGTTAACTTCCGTCTACGTGACTGGGGTGTTTCTCGTCAACGTTACTGGGGTTCTCCAATCCCAATGGTGACCACTGAAGATGGCCAAGTACACCCAGTACCTGCCGACCAACTGCCAGTGATCTTGCCAGAAGACGTTGTCATGGACGGCGTTACCAGCCCAATCAAAGCAGATAAAACGTGGGCAGAAACCACCTTTAACGGTGAGCCTGCACTGCGTGAAACCGATACCTTCGACACCTTCATGGAGTCTTCTTGGTACTACGCGCGTTACTGTTCACCGAAAGCTGACCAAATGCTGGATTCAGATGCAGCAAACTACTGGTTGCCTGTTGACCAATACGTGGGTGGTATCGAACACGCCGTGATGCACTTGTTGTACTCTCGCTTCTTCCACAAGCTACTGCGTGATGCAGGCATGGTTGAAAGTGACGAGCCGTTCAAACAACTGCTGTGCCAAGGCATGGTGTTGGCTGACGCGTACTACTACAACAACGAGAAAGGCGGGAAGGTTTGGGTTTCTCCTACTGACGTGACCGTTGAGCGTGACGAAAAAGGCCGCATCACCAGCGCAGTTGATACCGAAGGCAATAACCTTGTTCACTCAGGCATGACCAAAATGTCTAAGTCAAAGAACAACGGTATCGATCCGCAAGAGATGGTTGATAAGTACGGTGCAGACACCGTTCGCTTGTTCATGATGTTCGCGTCTCCAGCTGACATGACACTTGAATGGCAAGAATCAGGCGTTGAAGGTGCTAACCGCTTCCTGAAACGTATCTGGAAATTGGTATTCGACCACACGTCTAAAGGCGCTGTGGCGGCACTGGATGCTTCTTCACTGAATGCAGATCAGAAAACACTGCGCCGTGAAGTACACAAAACCATTGCTAAAGTGAGCGATGACATTGGCCGTCGTCAAACCTTCAACACTGCAATTGCAGCTGTGATGGAACTGATGAACCGTCTGTCAAAAGCACCACAAGAGACCGACACTGACCGCGCTATCCTAGACGAAGCGTTGAAAGCCGTTGTTGTGATGCTTTACCCAATCACGCCGCACATCAGCAATGAGTTGTGGACTGCACTGGGCGAAACTGACGCAGACCACGCTGCATGGCCAGAAGCTGACCAAAACGCAATGGTTGAAGATGAAAAACTGATCATTGTTCAAGTTAACGGCAAGCTTCGTGCGAAAATCACTGTTGCGGCTGATGCTGCAAAAGATGACGTTGAAGCCATGGCGCAAAATGACGAGCACGTTGTTAAGTTCACCGAAGGGAAAACCATTCGTAAGGTGATCTACGTGCCGGGCAAACTGGTTAATATCGTTGCAAGCTAAGCGCTTTGCTAACGCCCTTGACCGAAAAGAAAGGGAGTAATTCGGTGACATCGATCTTTCGTTCTCTCCGAACCCTGCTCGTTGTGGTGGCCGCTTTGGCCACCGCATCTTGCGGATTCCATCTCCGCGGTAGCTACAACCTACCTGACGAGATTCAAAAGCTTTCAATCACGAGCTTCGATAAATACGGGGCACTGACCCGTGAGATGAAAACCCAACTTCGCTTGCACGATATAGAAATTGTACCTGCAACGAAACATACAGCTTCGCTCGATCTAGTTAGTGAGACATACAGAGAGCGAACTTTATCTCTCTATCAAAATAGCCGAGTTGCAGAAAGGCAATTCGAATATAAGATCGCTTATTCTGTAACGGTCCCAACAAAAGGCCGCTATCGTTTCTCGATTACGTTAAGTCGAACCTACTTGGACAATCCATTGACTGCATTGGCGAAATCCGTAGAAGAAGAGATGTTAGCGCAAGAGATGCGTGTAGAAGCGACCAAGCAAATCATGCGACAGCTTGCTCGTTTGAATGCACATATCGATGCATTTGACCTCAAAGAAGCGGAAGAGAAAGCGCTGCGCGAACTCTACCAAGGCTTCAGCGAAGAAACACCGTCTGTATCGATTGAAACGCGTTTCGACGGTAAAGATGAACCTCAAGGTAAGCCGCTATCGATCTACTCAACAACGCCATCAGACGATGCAACCGAAGCGCGCGTTGAGGGTGACACCACCCCATGAGGATCTACCCAGAACAACTGACACAGCGCCTTTCCCAAGGCTTGTGTCAGACTTACTTACTGTTTGGCAATGAGCCACTGCTCAAGCAAGAGTCTATTCAATCCATCCTCAATGCCTCGCTGCAGCAAGGTTTCGAAGAGAAACACCGTTTTTCTGTCGATAACCAACTGAATTGGCAAGAGGTCTACGATGTTTGCCAGGCATTAAGCTTATTCGCAAGCCGTCAGGTGCTGATTCTCACCTTACCGGATTCAGCCCTGACCGCCGCACAAGCCAACGCCCTCAAAGCGCTTGAACCCTTCTTGCATCAAGATATTTTACTGATCTTAGACGGCCCAAGACTCAACAAGAAGCAAGAGTCCGCGCAGTGGTTCACGTTGTTCCAAAAAAATGGCGTATACATCCCATGCAACACACCGGATGCAAGACAGCTTCCGCGCTTTATCGAAGCACGCTGTCGTGAACTTCATTTAAAGCCAGACCATGAATCCGTGATGCTGCTTGCCCAGTGGCATGAAGGCAACTTGTTGGCATTGTCGCAAAGCCTGATGAAGCTTCAACTGCTTTATCCTGACGGAGCGCTTACGCTGATTCGTCTTCAGGAGGCGTTGTCACGACACAACCATTACACCCCCTTCCAACTGACCGATGCCCTTATTGAAGGCAAAGCAAAGCGTGCCGTGCGCATTGTGCGTCAGCTCCAAGCTGAAGGGGTAGAGATAACATTGCTGTTGCGTGTTATTCAAAAAGAGCTGGTACAACTTTGTAAGATGCAAGAATACGGCGCATCGGGAATGGGCTTAAATACCCTCTTTGACCATTTCAGAGTATGGCAAAACCGACGCCCAATACTTACTGCCGCCTTACATCGTCTGCCGCAGCCTCGATTAATGCTGTTACTTCACCGACTCGCAGACATTGAGGTGATGGTAAAAACGGACTTTGACAGCCAACCTTGGCCAGCACTCTCGGCGTTCACCATTGAGATGTGCGGTCATCCCGTGATGCGTGAACCTGTCAACTAACCGTCAAATCCCAACACGCTGTATTTTATTCCGATTCGCTAGTGTTATAATTTTTCGAACAATAGCCCTACATTCAGGGTTAAAGCTCGAAATACAACCCACTGGCGATCCGCGACAAGATTAAGGGGAAAGCATTGCTTCCGGAACAACTTCAACACTTTGTTGTCGATAAAGCAGATGACATGAAAGCCGTCGACATCGTTATTCTTGATGTTCGTGAAAAAAGTAGCATCACCGATTTTATGGTGCTGTGCACCGGCAACTCAAAACGCCATGTTTCTTCTATCGCAGAACATGTGGCGGATGAAGCCAACGCGGCGAATATCAATACCTTAGGTATGGAAGGTCAGAACGAAGGTGAATGGGTTGTCTTAGATCTCGGTGATGTGATGCTTCACATCATGCAAGACGAGCAACGCCAAACCTATGAGCTAGAAAAACTGTGGAACTGATCCGATGAAACTGCAATTGATCGCGGTAGGCACCAAAATGCCGAAATGGGTCGAAGAAGGCTATAAAGAATATAGCCGTCGATTCCCAAAAGACATGCCGCTTGAACTGATCGAAATCACCGCAGGAAAACGCGGAAAGAACGCAGACATCGCGCGAATTCTTCAAAAAGAAGGGGAAGCGATGTTGGCCGCTGTACCAAAAGGAAACCGCATTGTAACACTCGACATTCCTGGAAAGCGTTGGGATACCGAACAGTTGGCAGGACAGCTTGAAAGCTGGAAACTCGACGCCCGTGACGTATCTATCCTTATTGGTGGTCCTGAAGGTCTATCGCCAGCATGTAAAGCAGCGGCGGATCAAAGTTGGTCACTCTCTCCTTTGACGCTTCCTCACCCGCTGGTTAGGGTTGTAATGGCAGAAAGTTTATACCGCGCCTGGAGCATTACGGCGAACCACCCTTACCACCGAGAATAATGAATGAAACACAAGCGTAGTCCAATACGCGATCATCAGGCCGAATCTTCTCTGTTTTTCCGCCGAGCCGTTGTGGCTTTCGGCGGCATCTTTGCGCTTGTCGGAATTTTGCTTTTTAACCTCTACAACATCCAAGTAGAGGACCATGATGATTACATTACCCGCTCAAATGACAACCGTATCAAGGTGGTGCCTGTTGCCCCTAACCGCGGTTTGATTTACGACCGCAAAGGCAAACTGCTCGCAGAGAATCGCCCAGTCTATGCACTTGAGATCACGCCTGAACAAGTCAAAGATATCCCAGAAACCATTGCGCGCTTGCAAGACATCATGCCGATCAGTGAACGGGAAATTGCCTCATTCGAACGTGATAAAAAACGCACACGCCGATTTAATGCCGTTGCGCTGAAAAACCAGCTCTCGGAAGAAGAAGTGGCGATATTTTCTGCCAATCAACACAAATTCCCAGGCGTTGAAATCAAAGGCTACTTAAAGCGTTATTACCCTTATGGAGACGCACTTACCCATGTCATGGGTTATGTAGCCAAAATCAACGACAAAGATATCGCTCGCCTTGAACGCGAAGAACGTATCAGTAACTACAAAGCAACCCGCGACATCGGCAAGCTGGGCATAGAGCGCTTTTACGAAGGTGAACTGCACGGCACAGCAGGCTACCAAGAGGTAGAAGTGAATAGCCGCGGACGCGTGATCCGAACCCTTAAATACGTGCCACCAGAACCTGGTAAAGATCTGGTGTTGAACCTCGATATCGATTTGCAGCTCTATATTCGTGGCATTATGGGCGACCGACGCGGCGCTGTTGTCGTGCTCGATCCTAAAGACTCTTCCGTACTCGCCATGGTCTCGACCCCAAGTTATGACCCTAACCTGTTTGTTCATGGTATTTCAGGCCCCGACTATCGCGCCTTACTGAACGACAAAAACCGACCTTTGGTAAACCGCGCTACGCTAGGTATCTACCCACCGGCATCCACCGTGAAACCTTTCATTGCTGTCGCGGCATTGGAAGAAAAAGTGGTCACAACCAATACGACGCGAAACGACCCAGGCTATTGGCGATTGCCTAACTCCAAAACCCGCCCGTTTCGCGATTGGTTGGCATGGGGTCATGGCCGTGTAAACCTAAAACAGTCCATAGAAGAATCGGTGGATACCTTCTTCTATCAAATCGCCTATGACATGGGGATTGATCGCATTTCAAGTTGGATGAGTCGCTTTGGGTTCGGTGATTACACCGGTATCGATATTCACGAAGAAAGCAAAGCAAACATGCCGACCCGTGAATGGAAAATGGCACGCTACCGCAAGCCTTGGTACCAAGGGGACACCATTCCTGTCGGTATCGGCCAAGGCTATTGGACGGCCACCCCGATGCAACTCGCGAAAGCCACCACAGTGTTAGTGAACAAAGGCAAAGTGAACCCGCCTCACCTTCTGATGCGCACCATCAACGAAGGCGTGCAGGAACAAGCCACGTTTGCCCCTTATCCTCCGATTGAAAACGTCAAAGACAAATATTGGTCAACCGCCCTTGAAGGCATGAGATTGGTCAATCACGGTAAAAAAGGCACCGCACGTCGCGCATTTGCAAATACGCCATACATCACAGGTGGCAAATCGGGCACAGCACAAGTCTTTGGTTTGGGCGAAGATGAAGAGTACAACGCCGATGAATTGGCGGAACACCTTCGAGATCATGCACTTTACACTGGCTTTGCACCGTTCGAAGACCCTGTTGCGGTTGTTTCCATGGTGCTTGAAAACGCCGGTGGCGGTTCTAGCCAAGGTGGCCCAATCGCACGACGTATCTTTGATCATCTCTTGCTCGACAAAGACAATGAGGAGAAAACCCAGTGAGCCTTCTAGCGTCATCAGGACAGAAAAAGACGATCCTTGATCGTCTTCATCTCGATGCCCCGTTACTATTGGGCATTCTGGCACTGATGGGCTTTGGCTTAATTGTGATGTGGAGTGCAAGCGGACAAAACGTTGCCATGATGGAACGACAAGTGTTTCGCATGTTTCTCTCATTGGGTGTGATGTTTGTTCTCGCACAGGTGTCTCCCAGGCACTACGAGTTTTGGGCACCCTATTTATACGTAACAGGCATCATCATGCTCTTTGCCGTGCTCTTTTTTGGTGAAACGGCCAAAGGCGCACAGCGGTGGCTGAATTTAGGTGTCATTACCTTTCAGCCTTCTGAGCTTATCAAGCTCGCCGTACCACTCATGGTCGCTCGCTTTATCGGTAAAGAGCCTCTGCCACCGCGATTCAGAAACCTTGCGATAGGTTTGGTGCTGGTCTTCGTGCCCACCATTCTGATTGCCAAACAACCGGACTTAGGTACATCGATTCTTATTGCTGCATCTGGCATTTTCGTGTTGTTTCTATCTGGCATTAGCTGGCGAATCATTTTTGCAGCGGGCACCTTGGTGGCCGCCTTCATTCCCGTGCTGTGGTTCTTCTTAATGCGCGAGTATCAGCGCACGCGCGTACGCACCTTGTTTGACCCTGAATCCGATCCGCTCGGTGCGGGCTACCACATCATCCAATCTAAAATTGCGATTGGCTCTGGCGGTATCAGCGGCAAAGGTTGGTTACTGGGCACCCAGTCTCAACTGGAGTTTTTACCTGAACGCCACACAGACTTCATCTTCGCAGTGATTGCAGAAGAATGGGGACTGATTGGTGTTGCTTGCTTATTGGCACTGTACCTCTTCATCATCGGGCGCGGTTTAATGCTTGCTAGCCGAGTACAAACGGCGTTTGGTCGCATGATGGCAGGCAGTATTGTGCTCAGTTTCTTTGTCTATGTCTTTGTGAACATAGGCATGGTAAGCGGGATCTTACCCGTTGTTGGTGTTCCACTGCCCCTTGTGAGTTATGGGGGGACCTCGATGGTGACGCTAATGGCTGGCTTCGGCATTCTCATGTCGATCCATACACATAGAAAAATGCTTTCTAAGGCTTTGTAATGAAAAAATACCTAATTATCACTGCGATGTTGCTATCAGGCTGTGCTTCTGAAGATGGGCGTTACAGCCTTTCCGATGATAAAGCGCCAGAAACGTCACCAACGTTGGCACACATTGAAGATGCACTGCCTCGTTACGAGCCCTACAGCCGCGCAGGCAACAGCAATTACACCGTTCTCGGTAAAGATTATGAAGTGCTTAAAGCGCCTGAAGCGTTTTCTGAAACCGGCATTGCGTCTTGGTATGGCGAAAAATTCCACGGCCACAAAACGTCAAATGGCGAAATTTACGACATGTACTCCATGTCCGCTGCGCACAAAACATTGCCGATCCCAAGCTACGTCGAAGTTGAAAACACCAGCAATGGTAAAAAAGCCATTGTACGCGTGAATGACCGCGGTCCTTTTCACGAAGGTCGCGTGATTGACTTAAGCTACGCGGCTGCATCGAAATTAGACGTACTAAAAACGGGAACCGCACCTGTAAAAGTGACCTTACTCAAAATTGACAAACCTACTGACGATACAGAGTGGCAAGGTGCACGATTAAACCGTTATTTTGTACAATTGGTGGCTATCTCGGACCAAATGAAAGCAACCAAAGCGGCTGAAACATTTGCAAAGCAATTTGATTTGCCAACCGACATTCGCCAATCAGGAAACGTGTATCGCGTTCGCCTAGGTCCATTTTACGACTATGATCAAACGCAAAATGCGGCGATGAAAGCACGCGAGCAGCAAATAAATGAGGCATTTATCGTTGCTGAGCCGATTGCAGGTGAACTGTCGCAAAAATAGAATGTCATTAATTAGTAAGTTGTTGTAACCCTGTCTGACACTTAATCAGCCGATCTGATATAGTGTTGCCAGTTTTGACTAGAGAAATACCAAGTAAGTACCTAAAACTATGAATAAATCATCCTCTTTGTTGCGCTCTTTAGTCTTATCGACTGCCGTTTTAGCATCCGCATCAGCGGTCGCTGCGCCTTCCGTTGTCCCAGATGCCCCGCAGATCGCTGCGAAAGGCTACGTATTGATGGACTACAACTCTGGCAAAGTCCTTGCCGAGAACAATGCTTACGAACGTTTAAACCCTGCTAGCTTGACCAAGATGATGACCAGCTATGTCATCGGCCAAGAAGTGGAACGTGGCAACATCAGCCTCGAAGACGACGTTGTGATCAGTAAAAATGCATGGGCGAAAAACTTCCCAGGCAGTTCAAAAATGTTTATTGAAGTAGGCACAACAGTCTCTGTTGCCGACTTGAACCGCGGCATCATCATCCAATCAGGCAACGATGCCTGTGTTGCTATGGCTGAGCACGTGGCAGGATCTGAAGATTCATTTGTCGACCTGATGAATGGTTGGGCGAAAACCTTGGGCATGAAAGATACCCATTACGCCAACTCACACGGTCTTGACCATGATGAGCTTTACTCAACGCCTTATGACCTTGCGCTACTAGGCCAAGCCTTGATTCGTGATGTTCCTGAAGAGTATCGCATCTACGAAGAGAAATCGTTCACTTACAACGGCATCACCCAATACAACCGTAACGGTCTACTTTGGGATAAAAGCATGAACGTTGATGGCATTAAAACAGGCCATACCGAAAAAGCGGGTTACAACCTTGTCAGCTCTGCGACTGAAGGCAAAATGCGTCTTATCGCCGTCGTGATGGGCACCAACAGCTCTAACGCACGTAAAGCTGAAAGCAAGAAGCTGCTTAACTACGGTTTCCGTTTCTTCGAAACTGTCGCACCGCACAAAGCGAACGAAACGTTTGTGACTGAGAAAGTCTGGATGGGCGACACAGACCAAGTGGCTTTGGGTGTATCAGAAGATACCTACGTAACCCTTCCACGCGGTAAAGCACGTGACTTGGAAGCAAGCTTTGTTCTAGAGAAAACGCTTGAAGCACCCATCGTCAAAGGCGACGTTGTAGGTAAACTTTACTACCAAGTTGATGGCGAAGACATCGCGGAATACCCACTGGTTGCGTTGAATGACGTACAAGAAGGTGGTTTGTTCAGTCGCTTGATGGACTACATCATCATGTTCTTCAAGAGCTTGTTCTAAGTTCGCTCAGAAAGAACATTAGCAATTTCAAAAGGCAGCCGATGGCTGCCTTTTTATTTTGATTCTTCGTCCCCATATAAAAAGAAATCACGGGGTTTTACATCGTCTTGTTTTCTGTTAACAGGACGATTACTATGCTCCCCAATTCACAAATCGTGATCATAAGCACAAAAGATAGACGCCCAGAGAGTGTATTTGGCGTCCAGCCTGGAGTAGAAAATGCAAGAGCAACCAAAACTAAAAGACCTGCTGGAGTTCCCATGTAAGTTCACTTACAAAGTCATGGGCTACGCCAAACCAGAACTTACAGATCTGGTTTTGGAAGTTATCCAGCGTCACGCACCGGGTGACTACACCCCAAGCGTAAAACCAAGTGGCAAAGGCACGTACAACGCGGTATCTGTCTCTATTACAGCCACTTCTATCGAACAAGTTGAAACGCTGTATAAAGAACTGGGTGACATTGAAATTGTACGCATGGTTCTCTAACCAGCTGTTACCATTCTGAAATACCCTTACTGACGGCGGCTGTTAATTCAGCCGCCGCTCATTATAATGCTGGAGAGAAGGCCGACATATTCAGCCAATCTCAGACTCAGTCCACATCTTTACCAATTCAACGCGAAGCAGGTGCCAATTTGCAGCAGAACCGTCTTATCATCAGACAACTTGGGTTGCAGCCATACGAACCTATCTTGCAAGCTATGCATACATTTACTGACGAACGTGACAGTGATACATGCGATGAAATTTGGTTGGTAGAGCATGAGCCTGTGTTTACACAAGGCCAAGCGGGCAAAGCAGAACATTTATTGGCAACGGGTGACATTCCCGTTGTACAAAGTGATCGTGGTGGACAAGTGACGTACCATGGTCCTGGTCAGCAAGTGGCATACATACTGATCGACCTAAAACGAAACAAAATGGGCGTGCGCGAGCTGGTCACTCATATCGAAAACATCGTTATCGATACACTGGCTCACTTTGACATCGAATCAAACGCACGTCCTGATGCGCCAGGCGTCTATGTGAAAGACACAAAAATATGCTCGCTGGGTCTTCGTATCCGTCGAGGATGTTCTTTCCACGGCCTCGCGCTCAATGTAAACATGGATCTTTCCCCCTTCCTTCGTATCAACCCATGTGGTTATGCAGGAATGGCGATGACGCAAACTGTCGATCTTGGTGGCCCAGCCTCGTTAGCTGAGTTAAACCCAGTGTTAGTAGATAAACTGACTTCGCACCTCGGTTACGATCAGGTCGAGTCCCTAACAGAAAGCAATCAATTATGAGCAAACCGATCCAGATGGAACGCGGCGTGAAATACCGCGATGCAGACAAAATGGCGCTCATCCCGGTCAAGAACATGCCGACCGAGAAAAAAGAGATGCTGCGCAAGCCCGAGTGGATGAAGATAAAACTTCCATCTGACAGCAAACGTATTCAGGAAATTAAGTCTGCATTGCGTAAAAACAATCTGCATTCTGTCTGTGAAGAAGCGTCTTGCCCAAACTTGGCGGAGTGTTTCAACCACGGCACAGCCACGTTCATGATTTTGGGTGCGATTTGTACTCGCCGCTGCCCATTCTGTGACGTTGCCCATGGTCGTCCAAACGCAGCGGATGAAAATGAGCCAGCGAAACTGGCAAAAACCATCAGCGACATGAAGCTGAAATACGTGGTGGTCACCTCCGTTGACCGTGACGATTTGCGTGACGGCGGTGCAAAACACTTTGCTGACTGTACCCGTGAAATTCGCGCTTTGAACCCAGAAATCCGTATCGAAACCTTGGTACCTGATTTCCGTGGTCGCATGGAAACCGCACTTGAGTTGCTAAAAGACAACCCGCCAGACGTGTTCAACCACAACCTGGAAACCGCACCTCGCCTTTACCGTAAAGCGCGTCCAGGTGCGAACTACAAGTGGTCACTTGAGCTATTGAAAAAGTTTGGTGAAATGCACCCGAACGTGCCAACCAAATCTGGCGTCATGATGGGTTTGGGTGAAACCAAAGAAGAAATCGTCCAAGTCCTGAAAGATTTACGCGAGCACGGCGTTACCATGCTGACATTGGGTCAATACCTTGCCCCAAGCCGTCACCACTTGCCGGTTGAACGTTACGTGCCACCTGAAGAGTTCGACGAGCTACGTGATATCGCGTTGGAGCTAGGCTTCACACACGCAGCATGTGGTCCGTTCGTGCGTTCTTCTTACCACGCTGACCTGCAAGCACAGGGCGTGGAAATCAAATAAGTCGCTTTAACTGACTTTTGAATAAATAGCGCCGAGTATCTACTCGGCGTTTTTGTTTTCCCTGCTCTTCCTGCTCTTCCTGCTCTTCCTGCTCTTCCTGCTCTTCCTGCTCTTCCTG
>NZ_MDAG01000010.1:44877-131037 GCF_002876705.1 Enterovibrio norvegicus
TGCTCTCCCTGCTCTCCCTGTAATCATACTGCTACGGATTTCCAAAATGGAAATACCACCTTCCCATCATATCAATAGTGGAAAAACCCTTATCCACCGTAAAATAAACCCAAATTAAAGTAGGGTCTTTTCCATGAACAACAACCTATCTGAACTGCAGCAACGTTTTTACGACATCATCAACAACCCAAGTCTTTCACCAAAGCAAAAGAACCAGTTTCTTGCACTAGAAGCGGAAGCAAGCCTGCCTTACCTGTCAATCACTGACAGCATCGAGCAAGCAATGAAAGACGGTGTGATTTGTGACATGTTCGAAGGCCATGCGCCCTTCAAACCACGTTACGTGCTACCAGATTACGCAAAGTTCTTGTCGCAAGGTTCTGAGCACCTAGAACTTGCGCCAGCGGAAAACCTTGATGATGCACTGAACATGCTAAACATCATCTACCATCACGTTCCATCAGTGACCAACATCCCTGTGTATGTTGGCCAACTTGATGACGTTTTGATGCCGTATGTGGGCACACTGACAGAAGACGAAATCCACCAAAAAATTAAGCGCTTCTGGATCATGCTTGACCGCACCCTGCCTGATGCCTTCATGCACGCGAACATCGGCCCTGCTGACAACATCATCTGCCGCACCATCCTGCGCGTCGATGCTGAACTAAAACAAATCGCGCCAAACCTTACGTTCATGTATGACCCTGCTGTCACGCCAGACGATCTTCTTCGTCAAGCCACCAGCAACATCTGTGAATGCAGCAAGCCACACATTGCAAACTACCCAATGCATGCTGGCGCTTACGGTGACAAGCGATTCGGCATTGTGAGCTGCTACAACTCATTGCCATTGGCTGGCGGTTCAAACACCCTAGTACGTATGAACTTAAAAGAAGCGGCAAGCAAAGCAACAAACAGCGACGACTTCATCAACCATGTTCTGCCGACCTACAGCAAACTAATGGTTGAGCTGATGGACGTTCGCAGCACGTACCTGCATGAGTCATCAAACTTCTTCACCAACTTTCTTGCGACTGAAGGTCTGATTGAAGAAAGCCGCTTTGCGCCAATGTTCGGTATCTACGGCATGGCTGAGGCTGTAAACACCTTGTTCGAAAAAGACGGCAAGCAAGGCAAGTACGGTCACGACATCAGCGCTAACGAATTGGGCCACGCGATTTCTGCAAAGCTAGCTACTCTGGTTGACGAAAACCCAGTCAAACATGGTTACAACGGCAAAGCATTGCTGCACGCACAAGGCGGTATCAGTCTTGATTTGGACGCAACACCTGGCGTGCGTATTCCTTACGGTACTGAACCAGACCCTGTGACTTACGTGCATGCAACTGCGGGTCACCACAAGCATTACACCTCAGGCATCAGCGATATTCTGACGATTGATGAGACGGTAAAATCAAACCCAGAAGCGATGTTCAACCTGTGTAAAGGCGCAATCAATTCAGGCTATCGTGAGTTCACAGCGAACGTTGCATCAAACGATTTGGTTCGCGTCACGGGCTACATGATCAAACTGTCCGATATCGCGAAGTTTGATGACGAGGGTTCACGTAAGAACACCACGTGGTTGGGTGCAGAAGCATCGAAAAACACAGGGATTCTAAACCGTGCACCACGCGTAGTGAGCTTTGAATCAACGCCGGTTTACAAGTAATTACCGTTCATCGTTAAAGAGACCAAGAGAATGTCAGTCAAGCCAACGCAAAACGAAGCACTGGTCAGTCGTATTCTGACATTCTCTTGTGTTGATGGGCCAGGTAACCGTTTGGTGGTGTTTTTACAGGGATGCAATTTCGATTGCATCACGTGCCATAACCCGCACACCATCAATCACTGCACACATTGCGGCGATTGTGAGAAAAGCTGTCCAAGCGATGCCCTGTCTATCAGCTCACAGCAACGTGTGATCTGGCACGCTGACAAGTGCACGCATTGCGATCTTTGCATCGATGTGTGTCCAGACAAGTCCAACCCGAAAATCGTCCGCTACGGTGTGGATGACATGCTCGCACTCATTCGCCAACACCACTTTTTTCTGAACGGGATTACGATTTCTGGGGGCGAAGCCACCCTACAGTTGCCTTTCATCATCGCCCTATTTAAAGCGGTGAAATCCGATCCTGAGCTCGCACACCTCACCTGTTTTATCGACAGCAACGGTTCTCTATCACGCACAGGGTGGGAGCGCGTTTCCCCCTACCTTGATGGTGCCATGATCGATCTAAAAGCTTGGCAATCAGACACGCATTTGTGGCTCGTCGGCCGCGATAAACACCGCGTCATCGACACTATCGACTTATTGGCTGAGATGGGAAAACTGCACGAAGTGCGTTTGCTGCACATTCCGGGGAAAAGTGATTTAGACACCGAAGTCGATGCCGTGGGCGATTACCTCAACACTCTGCCTGAAGAGGTAAAGATCCGCCTAAACGCGTTTCAACATCACGGTGTGATTGGTGAAGCGCTGACGTGGGAGAAATGCAGTGAAAGTGAGATGACCCGCTTCCATGATTTGCTGTATTCGAAGATCAATCGCCCCATGCAATTGCCGACCATTTATACCTAAATCTCTGCCGTGTCGCCAACCAGTTGATCATGCAACCAACGACACGCTGGGTTGTTCAAACTCACGGTATTCCAGACCAAGCTATACGCCACTTGTCCGTAATCAAACGGCAAATGCTTTGCCACCAGCCCTTTCCCTTGCTGCGCCGTTTCTGCCCAACGCTTCGAACACGTAAACAAATATGGCGAGTGCTGACACATCAAGGCCGCCGAACCGAAATCCGCCACCATGGTTGCAATGTTTCTTGCTCCATGACGCTGCGTGAGTGTCTGTTCAAAATAAGGCTCTGCCAAGTCTTTATCAATCACGCGAATATGACGATAGCTTAGGTACTTTTCAATGGTCAGCTCTTCGTTAGCAAGTGGGTGACGGTGATTCATTAAACAAACCATTTCATCACTCAAAATCGCCTTCCACACTAAATTCTTGCTGTGCGTCGGTGGCTGGCTTATATCATGCGGCAGCAGCAGAAAATCTATCTTCCCGCTCAGTAATGCCTCAAAACTGAACTGCTCTTTGGTGGAGATAACCAACTGAGCATGGTCGCTCAATTGCTGAGAAATCTCTCCGATCTGCGGGGCGAAAAGCTCAAACGTACTTTCGCGCATCGACAAGGAAAGCGTGCCCGTGAAGGTCTCTGGCGCAAACTCCCCTTGCTGAAAAATACCATTAATGTTCGACAACACATTGTGGATCGCAGGGCCAATACTCAAGGCATATTGCGTGGGCGCGAGTTGATTCCCTGTACGAAAGAAAAGCTCGTCATTCAGCTGCGTTTTAAGTTGTGCCAACGCCTTGCTCACACTCGATGGCGTGACACACAAAATATTGGCTGTCGCCGTCACGCTATGCGTCATCAAGAGCACATGCATCACGGTTAAGTGTTTAACGCTAATGCGGGAAAGTGTCGCGTAATCCATCGAAGGCCATCATCATTCAAACAATCACGGCATAGCGTAGCCTTAAAGCCGCCCAAGCGGTAGAGATACACCTAAGTAACTTGGGTATATAAAAGCGCCAGACACAAAAAAGGCGCTGAATCAGCGCCTTTTCATCGGAAATCTGCTTCCCAAACTATGGGCGAGACAGATAATCCGCTTTACCTACCCATTTGTAGGTTGTCAGCTCCTCTAAGCCCATAGGGCCGCGAGCATGAAGCTTCTGGGTAGACACAGCAACTTCTGCGCCCAAACCGAACTGAGCGCCGTCTGTGAAGCGTGTAGAGGCATTCACGTACACAGCAGCAGAGCCTGCGCCATTGATGAAAGCTTCTGCTGCCATCAAATCGTTGGTCAAGATCGCATCTGAGTGACTAGCGTTGTGGTCACGCATATGCTGAAGCGCACCACGGACATCAGAAACCAATGCCACGCCTAGCGTGTAGCTCAGCCATTCCGTATCGAAATCGCCCTCGCCAGCTTCTTGAAGATCCGCCACACCGTTAAGCAATGGCATCGCTGCTTTCTCGGCAACAATCTTCAACGTGTTGTCGTTAAGCAGTGGCGTCAGCTTTTCAAACAATTCCGCCGCAATGTCTTTGTTCACGAGCAAAGTATCCAGCGCATTACACGCTGATGGGCGTTGCGCTTTCGCGTTGATGATCAAATCTAAAGCGCGATCGAGATCCGCTGTTTTATCCACGTACATGTGACTAATGCCAAAGCCGCCGATGATCACAGGGATAGTGCTGTTTTCTTTACACATTTTGTGCAAACCTGCACCACCGCGAGGGATGATCATATCCACGTAATCATCAAGACGAAGCAGTTCACCCACCAATTCACGATCCGGCTTTTCAATGTACTGAACAGACGAAGCAGGCAGATTAGCTTTTTCAAGCGCGGTTTGAATCACCTTCACCAACTCAACGTTAGAGTGGAAGGTTTCACGTCCACCGCGAAGAATGCTGGCGTTACCGGTTTTTAGGCACAGAGACGCGATATCAATCGTCACGTTAGGTCGCGCTTCATAAATCACGCCAATAACGCCAATGGGCTCACGACGGCGGCTCAACGTCATGCCGTTTTCCAGCACTTTACAATCCATTTCGCTGCCGACGGGGTCAGACAAAGAAATGACATTGCGCACGTCTGCGGCAATGCCCGCCAAACGTGATTCGTTGAGTAATAGACGATCAAGCATGGCCTCGGGCAAACCCGCCTCTCTGCCTGCATCGATGTCTTTCGCGTTCGCCGCTAAAATCGCCGCTGCGTTTGCCTCGAGTTCATCAGCGATCACTGCCAGCGCGTGGTTCTTTTGCGCTGTTGGTGCCGTCGCCAATGCATATGCAGCATCTTTCGCTGCACGTCCCATGCTCTGTAAACTGGTTGTTTGCAGACTCATTATCGCCTCTATTGCTTCGTCCTTTTAGATCGCGGAACAACCCACGATCTGATTAATCGATCACGACCAAATCATCGCAATGAATCGCGACAGGTCCATGTGCATAGCCCAGAATATCTTGAATGTCTTGGCTGTGTCGACCCGCAATCGCACTCAAGTCATTACTTGAATAGCGACAAATACCACGAGCAAGCTGCTTGCCCTGCTTATCACATACACGCGCAACAGCGCCGCGATCAAATGAGCCTTTCACTGATACGATGCCTTTTGATAGCAAACTACTGTGGCGTTCAACAACAGCAGAAGCCGCGCCCGCATCAATGATGATGTCACCCGCTGGCGGAGGACCAGCCAAGATCCAACGCTTACGGCTTTCTAACGGCGACTCAAGCGGCAGGAAGCGTGTGCCCGCCGGCTGGCCGTTTACCACGTGTTGAATCACTTCAGGGCGGCTACCCGCTGCAATGGTCACTTCAATGCCAGCACGGCGCGCCACGTCAGCGGCTTGCAACTTGGTCGCCATGCCGCCTGTGCCTAATCCACTGACACTGCCGCCAGCGAGCTGGTGTAGGGTTTCATCAATGGTGTGCACTTCACGAATCAGTTCGGCATCAGGGTTTGAGCGCGGATCAGCGGTAAACAATCCCGGCTGATCGGTCAAAAGAAGCAGTTTGTCTGCTTCGGCAAGAATGGCGACCAGTGCAGATAGGTTGTCGTTGTCTCCCACTTTGATCTCAGCGGTCGCAACGGCATCATTTTCGTTCACAACGGGAACAATGTTGTTGTCGAGCAAGGCTTGAAGCATATCGCGTGCATTCAAGTAACGTTCACGATCATCAAGGTCTGCACGGGTTAACAACATCTGACCGATGTGGATACCATAAATGTCGAACAGGCTTTCCCACTCTTGAATCAGACGACTCTGCCCCACTGCAGCAAGCATTTGCTTATTGGCAATGGTGTTGGCGAGTTTGGGATGATTTAGATGGTGACGGCCCGCTGCGATTGCACCAGACGTAACAACAATGACTTGATGCCCTTGACGAATGAGCATGGCACACTGACGCACAAGCTCGACAAGATGCGCCCGATCGATTTTGGTCGAGCCACCAGTAAGTACACTGGTGCCGAGTTTGACAACGATGGTCTGGCGATCTTGCTTATCACCAGCATCGGAAGTAACGGATGAAACGTATTCTTGGCCTGACATGATATTGATAACATAAAAGCAAATGAGCTCTTCTTTTATCAATCCCAGACCAAGATAACAAGTGAATAACGCAATCTCGTTACGATTCGAGACAAATCATCCGATTTATGCAGCAGAACCTAATTTTGGTTGCTTAAGTGTAGGAAGCGCGGTGATTTCTAATTGCAATTCACCTTCTACAAAATTGCAGATCTTTTTATAAAAAGCATCAAGCGATTCTGTGACTTCTTTATTGCACTTTTTCGGCACATTGTCCGATTGCCACTCACCTTCTGTATTGAATTTACCAAACTTGTAGGCGTATTCAAAACCGCCCTCTTTTGGCGTTAACTCAAGCCACCAGCCCCAAAATTCACGACTTTCAGGGGGTTTCTTTGCATTCACACAGGCAGACAAACAATCAAAAAAGTAACGTTCTTCTGTCGATTTGTTCTGTCGAAGGTACGGCCCAATTTGGGTAAAACGCGTTAGCAGCCTTCCGTGGGATAAGGTTTTGGTTTCTTCAGTCATAGCAAGATCCCTCAAGACGAGTCCAGTCTATTTATAATCAGTCTAATTTTGCTTACGTCGTTAGGCGTACAACTCAGAAATAACCATTTACAAAACTCGCCTAAAGTACGCAATGTTGTTTAACACTTAACCTTACTTGTATAACACGCAACCACCGAAAATTCGTGCTTAGAACCTCATGATTCTAAATTACGTCTTCATTTCGAGACATTGAGCAGATAATCATCACAAAGTTTTGGCGAACCACTTCATCGTTTCCAGCATCGCCCTGTGATATCCATCGTGAATGGGCTTATTTGGAAGCGTCATTGCTTTACCGCCATGGCTATATAATGCAGCTAATTGATTGTCGGTTTTCGGGCAAACCGGATCGTTTTCTAAATTCAATGCCAATACAGGTACTTTGGTGCGCCTGCCCGTAAGCAAACCTTGGTTTTTGAGCGACAACGCTTGAAGCTGAGTCAGCATTGAATCTGATGCACTGCCTTTCCCCATGCGCGAAGCAATGGAATCAAGGTACATAGCGGGAGCCGCATTCAGCTTTTTAATGTCCACCAACATGGCATGCAGCATACCGCCAATGGACACACAGGATTTCACTCGGTTTTGCTCGACGAACGCCATTCTCACCGCAGCATTCGCGGCGAATCGCACACCAAGAAAGCCCACACGGTGGTGATCGACCCAAGGCACAGACGCTAACTCATTCAACATGGCTTGATGAAGACGGCTACTATCTTCTGACAGATTCCAATGCGCACTTCGACCAATAGAGGGCATGTCAATGGTCAGCATTGCGATGTTTGCAGGGGCAAAATAGGTTTCAAACAACCGCCACAGGTCGGTTTGCAAGCTATCCAAACCACCACTCACAATTACCACAGGCAAAGGTGAATCGGTGTGAGGTAAATACAAGAAGCCTTCCAGCGCTTTACCATCAACCTTCGCAACCACACTCTTTACCTTGTATGGCAATTTGTCGATCGCGGAATGGAATGCCTTATTGGCTAACGTTTCAGCTTGAAGCGCCAAGGTATCCCCTTTGAGGTGAGGGTACCCTGCAATACTGAAATAGGTGCTCGTTCGCAGCCACGCATTCGCAGCAGCTTCTTTACTCCCTTTTTCGTCATATTCCTGTGCGATGCGTTGCTGACGCATCCCAGATTGCGTCCATTCATACGCCCAGTTTCCTGAGCGATAGCCCACCACCGTATCTAGCTGGTTGTCATGGGTTCTATCATTGTCAGATGCGGCAATGCGCGCCAAGGTCTCTTCCATATCAATAGGATCGACACCTTGCCAAACCCATTGAGGACGGCGTAACACGCGATACCAACGGCTATCACTGTCACCATCAATCGCATTATTCGATTCTTTTTTCGCTTTGGTGGTAGAGCCTACAATGGTCGATGTTTCTCTGGCGAATTTAGTTTGTTTGAAGAGCTTTACGGAAAGATTTTCGGAATCGGATGTGCTCACGGAACCACCCCTAATGTCGATGATTTAACTGGCATTAGTGTAAACCATGAGAGGAAGAAAGCTACAGAGCAGTTCTCGATATTGCAGTTTCAAAGAGAAACCAAGGAAAGTAACGAGAAACCCTAGAAAAATGCACAAGACTCACCATGTGCAAAGTAGATCAAATATCAACACATACAAAAAAAGCCCCTTTCGGGGCTTTTTCACTATCACATCGCACTAAGTAATATTAGCGCTTAGCAACAGGCTCAACAAACGTTACGCCCATGTCCCAAGGTTGCTCAATCCAGCAATCCTGAGCAATGTCGACAACGAAATCGTCAACAAGGTGTTTACCTGCTGGTTTCGCACACACGGTCACGAATTTCGCTTTTGGATACATTTCACGGATCACTTCTGCAGTGCCGCCAGTATCAACCAAATCGTCAACCACGATGAAGCCTTCGCCGTCACCTTCAGCTTTTTTGATAACACGCATATCACGCTGGTGATCATGGTCATAGCTAGAAATGCACACAGTATCAACGTGACGAATGCCTAGCTCACGAGCAAGAATCGCAGCAGGTACAAGACCTCCACGACTTACTGCAATAATCCCAGTCCATTGCTCTGCAGGTAACAATTTTTCAGCCAGTTGGCGGGTATACATTTGCATGTTGTCCCACGTGATAACAAACTTGTTGCTCATTTTAAAAAACCTCAGTGGCGACGGTCGCCATTTAACTCACAGATTCAATTGCGGCGTATTGTGGCTTACATAACAAATTTCAGCAAGAACAGCGCAGCAAGAACCCAAATACTAATAGGTACATCACGTCCTTTACCACTAAACGCTTTGATTGCGCAGTAAGAGATAAAGCCCAAGCCGATGCCGTGTGCGATTGAGTAGGTCAATGGCATCATCAAGCACACCACAACCACCGGTGCCGCTTCTGTCAGATCACGCCAGTTAACGCTCACCAAGCCAGACATCATAAGAATAGCAACGTAGAACAATGCACCTGCTGTCGCATAGGCTGGCACCATACCCGCCAATGGCGAGAACATCAGTGCCAACAAGAACAAAATACCGACGACGACTGCAGTCAAACCAGTACGGCCACCCGCAGCAACACCCGACACACTCTCAATGAATGACGTGGTGTTTGATGTACCCAAAACAGCACCTACTGTCGTTGCAGTACTGTCTGCCAATAGTGCGCGGTTCAAGCGAGGAAGTTTGCCGTCTTTGTCCATCAGTTCAGCTTTAGTAGCAACACCGACCAATGTGCCCGCTGTATCAAACAAATCAACAAACAAGAAGGCGAACACAACCGAAATCATGGCAACATCAAATGCGCCAGACAGGTCCATCTGCATGAAAGTAGGCGCGAGGCTTGGCGGCGCAGAAACGATACCTGCGTATTGCACATTGCCCGAAATCACCGAAATGGCCGTCACGATCAAGATAGCAATCATTACCGCGCCTTTAATGCCGCGATTTACCAAACCAATTGTCAGGAAGAAGCCCAAGGCTGCCATTGCAGGTGCGAACGCTGATAGATCGCCCATTGACACCAAGGTCGCTGGGTGCGCAACAACGATGCCAGAGTTCTGCAACGCGATAAGCGCCAAGAACATACCGATACCTGCTGAAATGCCCGTGCGCAAAGAGAGAGGTATAGAGTTTATGATTAACTCACGGACTTTAAACAGGCTCAACGCAATAAAGCAAAGACCAGAAAGGAACACAGCACCTAAAGCCACCTGCCATGAGTATCCCATTTGGAATACAACCGTGTAGGTGAAAAAGGCATTCAACCCCATACCTGGTGCCTGTGCTACCGGGTAGTTAGCAACGAGACCCATCACGAAACAGCCGATCGCCGCAGCCAAACAGGTCGCAACAAACACAGCGCCGCGATCCATGCCCGTTTCAGACAAGATGGCTGGGTTAACAAAGATGATGTAAGCCATAGTCAGGAAAGTGGTTAAACCTGCGATAACTTCGGTGCGTATATCAGTACCTTGCTCTTTTAATTTAAAAAGACGCTCAAGCATGGCTTTCGTTCCTTGGAAAGTGAGTGTGTCTGCCAATATTACGCAAACGTTTGGCTAAACGTTTGCGTCTGAATTTGACGCGAATCTTACTCGCCAATTATCGAAATTTCCAGCGTGAATTAAGTCACTCTGGCTTCAACTGTTGATGAATCAATCAGAGACACATCATATCGGCGAATTTTTGTCGCGTAAGCTCAATACTAGAGCCAAAAATCGATGATTAAATAGACAGGTGAGAAATTTGAGATATGCATAAACCCAACATCAAAAGAATGAGAAGCCTGCCGATAGCTTTGACAAAACGAGAGAAAATGAAGACAAAAAAAACGCCGCTATTTTAGCGGCGTCAGATTAAAACGTGGTTTCCAAATTAGAAACGAAATATCTGTATAGCGGGGGATGTATCAAATCATGCAAGTCATCTTACTTGCGTTTATACCCGAACGGTGCCGGATATTTAAAATTACCAGTGAACACAGAACCAGTGTTCCAGTAGCGACATGCAGAATTACCTTTCATACGGATTACCTCAAAAAATTTTCGTGAGAATGCAGCTTTAGTAAAGCTCGGTTCCATGGAGACGAAAATTTCGGGCTTATCCTTAAACATTGAAAGCGCATGGCTATGTTCTTGGGCGTCTTGCCCTTTCTTGAACGGTGGGATAATAGACGATTCGTGGTTTAATTACAACAATAAAAGAGATCTGGATCACATTAACAATCAAAAACTCGCAGTTAAGGTAATTTAATTACACAAACCACGAATATTCTCTGCGTTACATTCACTAACTAAAAGCAAAAGGTTTAGCTTCCATCCCATATTCATAGTGGTATGCTTTTAACAATGCATACTTTTACGTTACAAATTCTGATAATCAATAATAAGTCAGCATAAACAGCGTGCGAATTCTATTTCTTTGTTTTCTGGAGACAGCCAGTGTCTGAGATCAGCCAACTATCCCCGCAGCCTGTATGGCAGTTTTTCGATAAGATTTGTTCTATTCCTCATCCATCCAAACATGAAGAGCAACTGGCTCAATACATCATTGAATGGGCAACTCAGGAAGGTCTTGCGGTGCGTCGTGACGACGTAGGTAACGTCTTTATCAAAAAAGCAGCCACCCCGGGCATGGAAAATCGCAAAGGCGTCGTACTTCAAGCGCACATCGACATGGTGCCGCAGAAAAATGAAAACACCGACCATGACTTCACTGTCGATCCTATTCGTCCATACATCGATGGCGAATGGGTCACCGCTGACGGCACAACGCTTGGCTCAGACAATGGCATGGGCATGGCAGCATGTCTTGCGGTGCTGGCATCAAAAGACGTCGAGCACGGCCCACTCGAAGTGCTACTGACCATCGACGAAGAAGCCGGTATGACAGGTGCTTTCGGTTTACAAGAAGGCTGGTTGGAAGGTGACATCCTTTTGAACACAGATTCTGAGCAAGAAGGCGAAGTGTACATGGGATGTGCTGGCGGCGTAGACGCAGCCATTACCTTCGCACTTGAGCGAGAAAACTTGCCTTCAGGTTACGCGACCAAAACGTTGCAAATCAAGGGCCTAAAAGGCGGTCACTCCGGTTGTGATATTCACACTGGCCGTGCGAACGCGAACAAGTTGTTAGGTCGCTTTCTGGCAGGCCATAGCGAAGAGCTGGGTCTTCGCATTCTGTCTGTGCGTGGCGGTACACTGCGTAACGCTATCCCTCGTGAAGCATTTGCAGACGTTGCCGTTCCAGAAGAAAACGTTGAAAAGCTGGCATCATTGTTCGGCTACTATGAACAGTTGCTGAATCAAGAGTTGAGCGCCATCGAAACAAACTTGTCACTGTCCATCATCGAAGCAGATGCAGGTCAGCAAGCACTTACCTCTTCCGTTCAATATCGCATCATTGCAGCGATCAATGCATGTCCAAATGGCGTGATTCGCATGAGCGATGACATTGAAGGCGTGGTTGAAACGTCACTTAACCTTGGTGTTATTACGACCGAGCAATCCACCATGACGCTGCTATGCCTCATTCGTTCTTTGGCGGACAGCGGCCGTAGCTATGTTGAAAGCATGCTTCGTTCATTGGGTGAGTTGGCGGGTGCTGACGTGGCATTCTCAGGCGCGTATCCGGGTTGGAAGCCTGATCCTGACTCGGAAATCATGAAAGTGTTCCGCAATACTTATGAAGGCATTTACGGTCGCGTTCCTAACATTATGGTTATTCACGCAGGCCTAGAGTGTGGCTTGTTCAAAGAACCGTACCCGAACATGGACATGATTTCGTTTGGCCCAACCATCAAATTCCCGCATTCGCCAGACGAGAAGGTAAACATTGAAACCGTCGGTCTGTTTTGGGAGCAAATGGTCGCCATGCTTAAAGCTATCCCAGTGAAAGCATAACCAATACCTAAACACCCGATAGCAAAAGGGCACGTAACGTGCCCTTTTTACGACCAATCAAAACTGAGCTGGGAGACCTTACTGTCGTCAGTTGCAATCAACCCGACCGACAGACCAACAAGACGCACCCCTCGTCCATTCTGTCGCGATAGCGCTTCCACGAGAAGCTCAGGAAAAGCGTCTTCATCATATTTCCACTGACGATGCTCTACCGTCGTTTGCTGAAAATCAGAAAACTTGAGCTTTACGCCCTGCCTAGCAATCAGCAAATCAGGACAGACTCGCTTCAGACGGGTTTCAAGTTCTTCGTAAAGCGATGCCATCACGTCCATGCACTCCGATTCGGTTTGAATATCTTCGGGCAAGGTTCTTTCGACGCCGACTGATTTTCTTACGCGATGTGTTTCTACCTCTCGCTCATCGATGCCATGGCAACGATTCCAAAGCGATTGACCAAACTTACCAAAGCGAGAGAGCAATGTGTTCTTGTCGTAGGCTTGAACATCTTCGCCTTTGTAGAGTCCCATCTCATGAAGCTTTGCCAGCGTCACTTTTCCTACGCCAGGAATTTTTTCTAACGGTAGGGTTTTGACGAACGCCGCCACACCATCAGGTGTGATCACGTATTTTCCATCGGGTTTATTCAGGTCTGAGGCGACCTTAGCGATAAATTTAATCGGAGCAATGCCCGCTGACGCCGTTAAGCCAAGTTCTCGCTTAATGGTCTGGCGAATATCTTCAGCAATAAGGGTTGCAGAGCCTTGGAAAAGTAAGCAGTCACTCACATCCAAATAAGCTTCATCAAGTGATAAGGGCTCTATTTTGTCTGTATAACGTTCGAAAATGGCGCGTATTTGCTGTGATACGCTTTTGTATTTGGCCATTTCTCCGCGCACAACCGTAAGTGTCGGACACAGTTTTAACGCGTGTGCCGTCGCCATAGCAGAGCGCACACCAAACTTACGGGCTTCGTAGTTACACGTAGAAATAACGCCACGCCGTTTTTCTGATCCCCCAATAGCCAAGGGAATACCACGAAGTGACGGGTTATCTCGCATTTCAACAGCGGCATAAAAACAATCCATGTCGATATGGATAATCTTCTTCATAGCAAGAACGGCCCAAAACACTGTTTAGATAAACAGTGGTAATTATCTGCGCGAAATCGATATGATGCAAGTTTGTCGCCTTAAGAACCTTTCCTCATAGGACATTAAGAACAAAACCTCAGATTTCAGACACAAAAAAGGCCGCTCACAGCGACCTTTTAACAAGGTGGAATAGTTAGAGAATCTGATTCTTTTTCCACTCTTCAGCTTTCGCCGCACGCGCTTCGCGCTTTTTACGAGCGTCACATGGTTCTGGGCAATCACATTCTTTTTCAATGCCGATAGAGCCGAGACCGCCGCAACTGCCGCTGATCGTTTTTCGTTGAACAATGTAACCGATAGACATGCCTGCAATCACAAGCATGAAGACCGAAAACGTTATCAGATATACAGACATTTCATTACCCTTAACGTGTTAGATACTTTTTAAACGCGTCCGATGCGACTTCTTTGAAGCCATTATCCGTCTTTATGATGAAAAATGCGGCAATTTTTTCACTGTTCGCCAGTGTAAGTGCTTTGTCAGGCCCCATCACCATGAAGGCAGTAGAAAAGCCATCTGCCGTCATACATGACTTATCCAAGACAGTGACAGACACCAAGCGGTGATTAATAGGTTTTGCCGTAGCAGGATTAATCGTGTGCGAATAACGAACACCATTTTCCTCAAAATAGTTTCTGTAATCGCCCGACGTTGCCATTGCCATATCTCCAGGGGCAATGATCTCTTGAACGGTTTGTTGATCGTCGCTTGGTTTTTCGATCGCAATGCGCCAAGGCTGACCTTCCGCATTCACGCCTTTCAATTGAAGTTCACCGCCAATCTCAACCAGATAGTTACTCAAACCAAGTTCAGCCAGGTAATTTGCAATAACATCCACGCCAAACCCTTTTGCGATCGAGGAAAGATCAACATACAGGTCTGGGTTCGTTTTGATCAAAGACATACCATCCACAAAAAGATGATGAATCCCCGTCATCGCACGGCGCTCTGCGACTTGAGCATCGGTTGGTACGCGATCGGGTCTGCCTTCAGGGCCAAAACCCCATAGGTTAACCAAAGGCCCGACAGTAACATCCAGTGCCCCACCTGATAGCTTATTGATGCGAATCGCTTCGCTCATCACCGTCGCCGTATCTTTTGATACCGTAAACGGTGAATCATCTTTGTGTTGGTTAAACTGACTCAGTTCAGACGTCTTACGGTAGGTCGACATTTGATCATTCACCAACTCCAAACGCTTATCAATTTCCACTTGGATGTCAGATGCACTCGGCAATGTCACATCGTTCAAAAACTTAACCGAGTAATAGGTTCCCATTGTGGAACCTGTTAAGTGCGTTTGTTTCGGCGTTTGATCGCAGCCTGCCAGAACCAATAAGGCGCTAACAATAAGACCGGCAGACAACAGGAATTTTTTCATTACTTTATCCGGTTTTGGAAAGAGAGGCATTAGAACGCAATACGTTGCGGCCATAGCCATCAACACAACAGCATTCGAATACCAATCACAGTATATATTTAGCGAACATGACGATGTAAATCGAAGAAAATCAGAATGATTTATGGCACTTACATTTTGGTTCTCTTAAATAACTTCTGTGATTGGTATGGTATTTACGCAAAATGGCTGACCCTAAGGCCAGCCATTGTTCTTTCAGACGTGGTGTAACTTAGCCACCGAAGTCATCAAGTAGGATGTTTTCATCTTCAACACCCAGATCTTTCAGCATGCCGATCACAGCTGCGTTCATCATTGGAGGACCACACATGTAGAACTCACAATCTTCAGGCGCATCGTGATCTTTCAAGTAGTTCTCGAACAACACGTTGTGGATGAAGCCTGTTAGACCTTCCCAGTTATCTTCTGGAAGCGGATCTGACAGCGCACAATGCCACTGGAAGTTAGGGTTCTCTGCTTGAAGACCATCAAAATCTTCTACATAGAACATCTCACGCTTAGAACGTGCACCGTACCAGAAAGACATCTTACGGCTAGACTTCAAACGCTTAAGCTGATCGAAGATATGCGAACGCATTGGTGCCATACCAGCACCACCACCAACGAATACCATTTCAGCTTCAGTGTCTTTCGCGAAGAACTCACCGAATGGACCAGAGATCGTACACTTATCACCTTCTTTCAACGACCAGATGAACGAAGACATGATGCCTGGAGCAACTTCTGGGTTGTTAGGTGGTGGCGTCGCAATACGCACGTTCAGCATGATAATGCCAAACTCTTCTGGGTAGTTCGCCATTGAGTATGCGCGGATAGTTTCTTCGTTAACCTTAGACTCATAACGGAATAGGTTAAACTTGTCCCAATCTTCACGGTACTCTTCTGGTACATCAAAGTCAGCGTACTTGATGTGGTGCGCTGGTGCTTCAATCTGGATGTAACCACCTGCACGGAAAGGTACAGATTCGCCATCAGGGATTTGAAGCTTAAGCTCTTTGATGAAGGTTGCTTTGTTATCGTTAGAGATAACAGCACATTCCCACTTCTTAACACCGAAGATTTCTTCTGGAAGCTCGATGTCCATGTCGGTTTTCATTGCAACCTGACATGCTAGACGTTCGCCTTCACGCGCTTCACCTTTGCTGATGTGATCAAGTTCAGTTGGCAGAATATCACCGCCGCCCGATTTGATTTTCACGCGACACTGGCCACAAGAACCACCGCCACCACATGCAGAAGAGACGAATACGCCTGCACCTGCAAGCGCACTTAGCAGCTTGCCGCCAGGCTGTGTAACGATAGCTAAAGAGTCATCGCCGTTTACAGATATGGTGATGTCACCTGATGGTACTAGCTTGGATTTGGCGAATAGAATCACCAGTACCAGAGCCAGTACAATTAGAGTAAACATCACTACACCAAGAATAATGTCCATTGACTATTCCTTATTTCGCGGTTTACCCGACTTACAGTTGAACACCGGAGAAAGACATAAAGCCCAGCGCCATCAAACCTACAGTGATAAAGGTAATACCTAGACCACGAAGTGCAGGAGGTACATCTGAGTACTTCATCTTTTCACGAATACCTGCCAGCGCAACAATCGCTAGCATCCAGCCCACACCAGAGCCGAAACCGTAAACCACAGACTCTACGAAGTTGTAGTCACGTTGAACCATGAAAGATACACCACCAAAGATTGCACAGTTAACTGTGATCAATGGAAGGAAGATACCCAGTGCGTTGTATAGCGGCGGGAAAAAGCGGTCCAGAACCATTTCTAGGATCTGTACCAAAGCCGCGATAACGCCGATGAAAGTGATGAAGTTCAGGAAGCTAAGATCCACGCCTTCAACAATCGCACCGTTTCTTAGTACAAAGTTGTAAATCAGGTTGTTAACCGGAACGGCCACAGACAGTACTACGATTACCGCAACACCAAGACCGAACGATGTTTTAACTTTCTTAGATACAGCCAAGAAAGTACACATACCCAGGAAGAAAGAAAGTGCCAGGTTTTCGATGAAGATCGAACGGACCAGCAGGCTGATGTAATGTTCCATTACGTCCTTACTCCTTCGCTTCTATTTGTTCAGGTTTGAACGTACGTACAATCCAGATCAGGAAGCCGATCAGGAAGAATGCTGATGGTGCCAGAAGCATCATACCGTTTGGCTGGTACCAACCGCCTTCTGAAGTCAGAGGCAATACAGACATACCAAACAGCTTGCCTGAGCCCAAAAGCTCACGGAAGAAGCCGACAGAGATCAGAACGAAACCGTAACCCAAACCGTTACCGATACCATCAATGAAAGATGGAAGTGGCGCTGATTTCATTGCGTATGCTTCAGCACGACCCATTACGATACAGTTAGTGATGATCAGACCAACGAATACTGACAACTGCTTAGAGATGTCGTAAACGTATGCTTTAAGGATCTGGTCAACAACGATTACCAGCGAGGCGATGATCGCCATCTGCACGATAATACGCACTGAGTTAGGGATATGATTGCGAATCGCCGAAACGAACAAGTTAGAGAAAGCGGTAACGAATACTACCGCTAGCGTCATAACAAATGCTGTTTCTAGCTTAGTGGTAACCGCTAGCGCAGAACACACACCTAGCACTTGAAGTGCAATAGGGTTGTTGTCTAGTAGTGGGCCCCACAGATTCTGTTTAAGTTCTTTAGTGTTAGCCATTGTTCAGGCCTCCTTCACGAACTTTAGTCAGGAATGGTCCGAAACCATTGTCTCCCAACCAGAAGTCAAAGGTGTACTGAACACCGTTACCAGTCAGAGTAGCCCCAGACAGACCGTCAACACCATGGATATCTCCAGGTTGAGCGCCGCCTTTTACGATACGAATCGCTGGTTTACCCTGCTCGTCAAACAGCTTCTTACCTTCGAACTGTGAACGCCAGCGTGGGTTTTCGACTTCGCCACCCAGTCCTGGAGTTTCACCTTGTTGGTAGTAAGAGATGCCGCCAACGGTGTTGCCATCGGTTTCAACTGCAACGAACGCATACATCATCGACCAAAGACCGTTACCGTGCATTGGAAGAATGATTTCGCTCGTTTTGCCTTCTGCGTCTTTCACCAAGTAAATTTTCGCTAGGTTGGCGCGACGGCCAATACCACCGAAGTCTTGGTCTGCTGGAAGCAGAACCGACTCAGCTGGGTCATTGGCAGCAAGACGTTGATTGTACTTCGCAGCTTCTGCTTCAGTACCCACCATCTCGCCTGTTGCCAAATCAACCAACTGCGGTTGAATGAATTTGCCAAAGGCTGCTTGAATGTCACCGTCAGCATCGATGCCGGCAACAGAAAGGATGTTGCGCTGTACGTCTAGAACGGCATTTTTCTCTTGCAAAGGACGCAGAGAAACCGCCGCGAAAGATACCACGACTGAACACACAAGGCTCAGCGCGATAACTACGGTCAGCGTTTTTTTAATGCTATCGTTATTGCTTGACACGAGCCAGCCTCCGTTTGATGTTGCCCTGAATGACCAGGTTGTCGAACAGCGGGGCAAACAGGTTCGCGAACAGAATCGCCAGCATCATACCTTCTGGGTATGCTGGGTTAACAACACGAATCATAACTGCCATCGCACCAATCAGAATGCCATACCACCATTTTGCTTTATTGGTGAATGAGGCTGAAACTGGATCGGTCGCCATGAACATCATACCGAACGCAAAACCACCTAGAACCAAATGCCAGTGCCAAGGCATGCTGAACATTGGGTTAGTGCTTGAGCCAACGATGTTGA
Source organism: Enterovibrio norvegicus (assembly GCF_002876705.1). Classification (GTDB taxonomy): domain Bacteria; phylum Pseudomonadota; class Gammaproteobacteria; order Enterobacterales; family Vibrionaceae; genus Enterovibrio; species Enterovibrio norvegicus_B. The sequence continues at coordinate 63,791 of NZ_MDAG01000010.1, forward strand.
ACAAGGTCGCAGTAGCAACAAGACCAATCATGGTACCTACGATGATGCGCCATGATGCAATACGCATCGCAACGATCATTGCACCACCAATGATGATAGCCAGTGTTGATACTTCACCGATTGAACCTGGAATGTTACCGATGAACGCGTCCATCCAAGAAATCGAGTTACCCGTGACGTTATGAACCAGCGCGCCTTGACCGCCTGCAGCCCATTGGCTCAGTGCAGTTGCACCAGAGAAGCCATCAGCAGCAGTCCAAACCAAGTCACCTGAAATCTGTGCAGGGTATGCAAAGAACAGGAATGCACGACCAGCAAGTGCTGGGTTCAAGAAGTTACGTCCGGTACCACCGAAGATTTCTTTCGCAACAACAACACCGAAGGTAATACCTAGCGCTGCTTGCCATAGCGGAAGCGTTGGCGGAACAATCAAAGCAAACAGAATAGAGGTAACGAAGAAACCTTCGTTAACTTCATGCTTGCGGACCATACAGAAAAGGACTTCCCAGAAACCACCGACAAGGAACACTGTCGCGTAGATTGGTAGGAAGTAGGTCGCACCAAGAATCATCTTGCTTGCCCAGCCGGCATCGGCTTGGAGGGTGCCACCAAACATCTGTGTTAGCCAGTAGTGCCAGTTACCATCAATGATTGAGGTAAGTTGGTCGCCACTGTACATGGCATTCAGTGCCATGACGGTTTGGTTACCTGTGTTGTACATGCCGAAGAACATGGCAGGGAACACAGCAATCCACACCATGATCATGATGCGTTTTAGGTCGATACTGTCACGAACATGCGCACCGCGATGTGTCACTGTACCTGGGGTGTAAAGCAAGGTTGCTACTGCTTCATACAGCGCAAACCATTTTTCATGCTTACCACCAGGTTCAAAATGCGGTTCGATGTCTTCCAGATATTTTTTTAGGCTCATCAGTTACCCTTCCTTCTCAATTTGATCAAGGCACTCGCGAAGCATCGGGCCAAAATCGTATTTGCCAGGGCAAACAAAGGTACACAGAGCTAAATCTTCTGAATCAAGTTCCAATGCACCTAACTGAACCATGCTGTCCAAATCACCTGCACAGATGTCTCGAAGTAACATGGTTGGCTCAATGTCCAGAGGCATAACACGTTCGTAGTTACCAATTGGCACCATTGAACGCTCACTACCATTGGTAGTGGTTGTCATGTTGAACAGCTGGCCTTTGAAGAACTGGCTCAGGAACGCACGGGTTACAGAGAACTTGTTTTTGCCTGGAACAATCCAGCCAAACAGTTCTTTCTCACGGCCTTCTCGAAGCGCACTCACCTGCAGGTGGAAGCGACCAAGGAAACCATGAGCACCGCCAGCATCTGTACCGCTTAGTACGGAACCAGAAATAAGACGGATTTCTCCAGGCATCAATTCATTGTCAGTAAGATCATTGATTGACGCACCGACTTGTGTGCGAATTAGGCGAGGGTTGTTTACCACAGGGCCTGCCAAAGAGATTACGCGATCAGTGTAAATTTCACCGGTTAGGAAAAGTTTACCGAACGCAATAACGTCTTGGTAGTTCAGGTGCCAAACTTGCGCTTCCAAGCCTGCAGGGCGAAGGAAATGGATGTGAGTACCAACCAAACCTGCTGGGTGAGGACCGTTGAACACGTGTTCTTCGACATTAGATTGTGAGCTACGCGGAAGGCTTGATTCACCTTTACATACGAACACTTTATTGTCAGTTAGACGTGAAAGAACATCCAAACCAGCAACGAATGCTTCTTGCTGCTCATTGATAATTTGCTCTGGATTTGCAGCCAGAGGGTTGGTATCAATTGCTGTAACGAATACAGCCGCAGCCTTCGCATCTACTGCCGGGCTTTTGCTGAATGGACGGGTTCGAAGCGCTGTCCAAGCACCAGATTCAACAAGTTGTTCTACAACAACTTGACGGTCTAGGCCTGCAATTTCAGAGGCTTCGTACTTATTGAAAGTGACTTGCTCATTGCCTTCGACTTCGATGACAACCGACTGAAGAACACGTTTCGCACCGCGGTTAACTTCAACCACAGTACCTGCAGCAGGTGCAGTAAATTTAACGCCAGCATTCTTTTTGTCTTCAAAAAGCATCTGACCTTTCTTTACTACATCGCCAACACGAACATGCATCGTTGGACGCATGCCAACGTACTCTTCGCCAAGCAAGGCAACTGTTTTGATGGCTGGGCCATCATTAATCACCTGAGTAGGAGTCCCTGAAATGGGGATATCCAAACCCTTTTTTATTGTAATCATACGCACTTGCACTACATTAACGGGAAAAAGAATTCTGTTATTGCGCAGTTAATACACGACTTTCCACTGTCTGGCTGAACAACGAAATTATTCAACCTTCGCAACTTCCAAATGACTAACCCGCAACATTTTTCAGTGTCGGGCTAGTTTTCAAGCGGTGGATTCTACCATCAACCAAAGTCGCTATTCCACGGCAATCACCGTGATACACCTTGAATTTTCGGCAACTGAGCAAACTATCGCCAATTCTGATTGATAAGTATGAGCAAGTGCACAAATTGGCATGCAAAGACGTTGTTTAAAGAGTGTTACAAGCGTAACAAACTGTAAATGTGTTCATGCATGCATATCGTGTTTCGTCGACACGTAAATCTTTAACATTTGCTCACTTACATTTCACTTCACTGAATTTTTCATTCAAGTTGTTAACTACGCGTTATGCATTTTTTACTTTTGCCAAGAAAAAGGCCGTTTATACTAACAGCCTTGAATATTGTTCAATCTTACAAGTCTAAATTTGACCCGCCATGGCATGGAGGAGAAACCGGGGATTGTCCGTTTAATTCGTGCCACTCGCTTTCAGTATATGTATGAATTGCCAAAGCATGGATATCATTTTTCAACTCGTCCGCGAGCACTTGGTTAACCGAACGGTGTCTTGCCAGTAATCGTTTCCCTTCAAAGCCCTGCGTAACAACCGTTACTTTGAAATGGCTCTCTGACCCAGCGGGAACATTGTGCATGTGACTTTCATTGATCACATCTAAGAACACAGGAGAAAATGCTGCGGCCAGTTTTTGTTCGATTTTTTGCTGTACAACCATTATTCGTTATAGCCCTTATCTTTTTGAAACATCATCGCGTCCCGTCTAATGATAGGCAGAAGCGAAGAGGATTGCAGTATTTGCATCATCTGCGACAATATACGCCATCAATCCCACTCTTTTTCTCGCTTCGCTGGCATCTTTGAATGAAAACCACTTTGCAAATTGAAAGCCTCGCTTTAGCGCTACGTCGCTATCCAATCCAAAAGAACGAAACTCTGCAAGCATGGGATGCCGCGGACGAATATTTAATTGAGCATGTTAAAGGTCTCGCCCTGCCCCCGCAATCGCGTGTATTGATCTTAAATGATGGGTTCGGTGCGCTAACTTGCTGGGCTCTCGCGCAGCAATTTAATGTTACAGCTATAAACGATTCCCTGCTCTCACAACAGAGCATTGAAAAGAACCTAGAAGAAAATGACCTCCACGGTGCAACATTGCTGACATCGCTTGATGTGCTTTCTTTTGATGTAGATATCGTGGTAGCAAAACTGCCAAAAAACAATCGACTCTTGGTGTGGCAATTGCAACAAATCGCGCAATTGAGCGGCAAATCACCTTCTGTGGTTTTTGGCGCAAAAGCGAAAGATGTGCACACCTCAACACTCAAACTGTTCGAAAAACACTTGGGTGAAACACACACGTCGTTGGCGAAAAAGAAAGCGCGTCTGATTTTTTGTGAAAAGCACATTCAACTCGATGCCTTGCCAAACGCAATGACCTCGTTTGATGTGCCTGAATACCAGCTTACGCTATCAAACCACGCAAATGTGTTTTCATCTGAAAGCCTCGATATTGCTGCTTATTTAATGCTCGAGCATCTTCCACGTGGCGAAGAAATAAAACACATTATCGATTTAGGCTGTGGAAACGGCGTTCTGGCGATCCAATCGGCGAAATTGAACCCACAAGCAAAAGTGACGGCTGTGGACGAAAGTCACATGGCGATCGCCTCAGCAAGACACAATTTAGCCGCCCATGGTATTGATCCATCACGGTTCGAATGTCGTGCCAACAACTGTCTTGATGAATTCGAAGAAAACTGTGCCGATCTGGTACTTTGTAATCCTCCGTTTCACCAACAACATGCAGTGACTGATCATATTGCTTGGCAAATGTTTTGTGACGCCAAGCGAGTTCTAGAACCGAAGGGACGTATTGTCGTGATAGGAAACCGTCACCTCGGCTATCATGCTAAATTGAAACGTCTTTTTGGCAATGCGCAGATCATTGCCTCCAACAGTAAGTTTGTTATTGTCGAAGCTTCTAAATAAGTCAGACGCTAAAGGGATGTGTTAACACATGAAAAAAATTCTACTTATATCTGGTCTCGTTTTAGGTTTGAGCGCGTGCTCTACGCCCAAAGAGCCGCAACTTACCGTCGCACCTCAACCAACGATTTCGTCAGTGCCTGTCGTTCAGGGTAAAACGGTGATGGTAGAAAGCCGTGACTTACGTACTGCCCAATTTGTTGCTGTCGTTGATAACGGCCGTAAAAATGTTCAACCGATCCACGCAACCTCTAACGTACGCATTGTTCTTGAAGACGCGCTAACTCGCCAATTCAACTCGCAAGGCTACCGCGTTGCGACTGACAGCAAAGGCAAAGTGCGCCTAGATGTGCTGGATGCATTGGTCAAAGTTGAACACTCCGTATTTTCACACACCATGCAAACCAACGTGCAAATCCAACTTGTGGCTGAGACAAGCGATAACAAATTCGTGAAACGCTACACAGGTAAATCCACCATGGAAGGCGCAACCAGTGCTTCGGTGGAAGACATGGAAATTGCTTTAAACACATTGTTGGAAGCTGTGCTTCAAGACATTTCGCGTGACAAGCAACTTGCAACCTTTATGAACGAGAACTTCTAATGAAAAACGTTTTAAAAGCGGCGTTAACCGTTGCCTTCATGCTCGCTTCGCTGTCGGCGTGGGCGGCAAACCCGATAGTGAATGTTACGACGACTGACGGCAATTTCTCGCTTGAACTCTATCCAGAAAAAGCCCCTAAAACAGTGGCAAACTTTCTACGATACGTTGAAGACGGCAGCTATGTCGGCACACAATTCCACCGTGTTATCAAAGGATTCGTTGTGCAAGGTGGCGGTTTCGACAAGTCTCTTGAGCGCAGACCAAGCTACGAAGAAGTAGTGAACGAATCCAAAAATGGTTTGAGCAACAGCCGCGGCACTATTGCGATGGCACGTACCTCAGATCCAGATTCAGCAACGCGCCAGTTTTATATCAATCTGCAAAATAACAGCAACCTAGACGGGACTGATTACAAGTTTGGCTACACCGTTTTTGGCAAGGTTATTCAAGGCTTTACAACGGTTGAAAAAATTGCGAGCGTGAAAACTGTAACAATCCCAGATGCGCGCATGCGCGATGTGCCACAGCAACCTATACTTATCGAGAAAATCACGATCACCACTAAGTAATAGGCCTTGGGGACATGCTAAAACTCGTTGCGGACAACCCGGAAAACAACGACAAGCAAGCGGCTGGCGAGCATATTCGACAATATGCGCCAGCGTTTGCTGCTGAGGTCGTGCGCTTTATTATTCGTCAGTCCGATTACGATGAGTTAAAAGAGTCGGTAAAGCACCAATTTTTAGACTGGTGGCAGCTCTCCGTTCCTAGCGGCCCTCCAGAAGACCAGTACGAATCGGTTTACTGGTATCTCATTTACCTCATCGAATCCCGACAAGAGCATGAACTTAGAGGCAATCGCTTCGTTAAGCAGCGTGTTCAAGAATGCGCTTGTTATCTGATCAATAAAGGAAAAGTCCCCGACTTTGCTCGTGGCATTCGACCTTGAAGCACGGTAGCATGGTGATATTCTCTGTTACTCACAAGGACGTCTTTTCATGTCCCACGATCCCGCGCAAACTTGGCGAGAGACACTAACCAGCTACCTTGATAGACGCCTACTTTGGGTTTTTCTTCTCGGTTGCGCCAGTGGCTTCCCTTGGCTTTTAATCGGCTCCAACATGTCAGGTTGGCTCAAAGATGCGGGTCTTACGCGTACTGCCATCGGGTTGTTTGGCTCTGTATTTGCCGTATACGCCATAAACTGGATGTGGGCACCGCTGATTGACCGCGTAAAACTCCCTGTATTACATAAATATTTAGGGCAACGCCGCAGTTGGATCTTGCTCATGCAGGTCATTATGCTCGTTTGTACCTTGAGCATTGCCAACACAGATCCCTCGTTCAACCTTTGGCTAACCACCACGCTGGCTTTTACAATCGCACTTGCATCATCCACGCAAGACATTGCCATTGATGCCTTCAGGATAGATAGCTTCCAAGAGCAGGAAAAAAACAAACTGCCGCAGGCCGCTGCAATGGCGGTTATCGGTTGGTGGACGGGATACAGCCTTCCTGGTTATTTCGCTTTTATCAATGCCGATAGCATTGGCTGGAATGGCGTGTATTACGGCATGGCAGCATTTGTAGGGTTGCTGATCCTTTTCACCTTGTTCGTCGGTGAACCCAATACCAATCGAGAAAAACTTCAAGCAGAAGCTGAATCTCGCTATGCCAAGCGCCTTAATCAAGGTGAAAGCAGTATTATGGTTTGGTTCTCAGTCACCATTGTTGAGCCGTTTGCCGAATTTTTCCGACGTAATGGCGTGCAAGTCGCATTGACGCTATTGCTCTTTGTCTTTCTCTTTAAAATCGGTGAAGCCTTCCTTGGACGCATGTCGATCGTATTCTACAAAGAGATCGGATTTAGTAACGAAGATATTGGCAACTACTCTAAGCTCATTGGCTGGGGCGCAACCGTCGTTTTCACATTAATTGGCAGTGCCGTCAACGTTCGATTCGGTGTTGTAAGAGGCTTATTGATTGGCGGTATCGCCATGGCTGCCAGCAACTTAATGTTTGCACTCATGGCGCAGATAGGCCCAAACAAAGATCTCTTCCTTGCTACGATATTGGTTGATAACTTCACCAGTGCATTTGCCACGATCGCGTTTGTTTCTTTCCTCACTTTCCTAACGGGGCGCGCATTTTCAGCCACGCAATATGCGCTTTTGGCTTCCCTCGGCAACCTTGGACGCACGACGCTGTCATCCTTCAGCGGCTCCATGGTCGATTGGATTGAAAGCTTTGAATGGTTGAATGGCGTTGATTGGCTTAACCCTTGGTCGCTGTTCTTCATCATTACAACGCTGATGGTTTTACCAAGCCTTGCGATGATTGTCGGACTTCGACACCACTTCAAACGTCTCGCTGAGTTACAGAAATAACCTCAAACCTGTTGAACCCGTGGTATTCGTCACGGGTTGCCACACCAAATCGACTCAAAACCAAAACACCCGTCATATATTGATATCGAATTCTCATATGTAATCCGTTACATAGAGATCTGCATCACATTAAGCAAACGATTGCGGTTACATTGCATTTCCTTTTTTGAACTTTTACATAGAATGGCGCTCGCAACGGCGGAGGTCCTACCATTCGGTGTCTTTGCCACTCCAATCTTAGCGATGTAAAAGAGAACTTAAGATGCGTAAATCAGTAGTAGCACTTGCCGTTCTGGCGTCAGCAGCAGCTGTACCAGCACAAGCTGAATATCTATACGGTTTCGGTAACGTATACACCGACTACCTGACTTGGACCAATGGTACTCAAGGCTTTGATGGTAATGATGTAAGTGACATGCGTGACGATCACATCACCATCGGTGCTGAAGGTGGCGCAGGCTTTACTTGGGGTGAGATCTACGGTTTCTACGAGTACGAGAAACTGAACAAAGGTTCCGACGAGCGTGGCCAAGCAGCTAAGTTTTCTATCCATTACAAAATTGCCGGCAACGTAACCGCATACGGTCAAGTTTACGACCTCGTTGATAACAAGTTTGGCGGCGAACAAAATCGCGTTGTTGGTCTTGGCTACGTTGGTCTTACTGGCGACAACTACTGGTTCAAACCTTGGGTTGGTGTTCACGATGCTTCTCGTGAAGGTCAATCAGGCGCAAGCGGCATGAACGGCGGTATGCTAGGCTGGTCAGCAGGCTACAGCTTCGAAATTGCAGGCCAACCGCTGCAACTGGTTAACTGGAACGAAGTAGAGTTCGCACGTTCAGATGAGTACCAAGCACAAGTAGGTACTAAATCTTCGGGCGTAAATGGCGCTGTTGTTCTGTCTTACGACATTACCGAGAGTGTTTACACCAGCGTAACCTACCGTTACTTCTCCAACAAACTGGGTGTAGACGGTTACGGCGACGCGGCTATCTTCCGCATCGGTATGCACCTGTAATCGCAAGATTATCGAAAAAAGCACCTTCGGGTGCTTTTTTGCTTTCTATCACCTGTCGTTCTAAATAAAAAACCAACATTGTTCGTCACTTCAACATTAATGATAAGAAAGGATAATCAGTGGTATTCTTCTGAGTGTTGAAGATAGAAAGGATACATCATGCATTTCACGCTCGTCGGTGCAGGTGCTGTTGGCACACTTTGGGGATTAAAACTTCAAGAAGCTGGCCACCACGTTCATTTCTGGACGCGGGCAGAACAGACCTCTTTAACACGCGGTCTTGAATCGCAAGCAGAGCAACACTTTCCTGCAAACAACCCAGCCTTACTTGCTGATAGCGATTGCATCCTTGTCTGTGTCAAAGCCTTTCAAGTCGATACAGCACTAAACAGCCTATTGCCACACCTTCACCAAGACACGCCCGTCATTCTCATGCACAACGGCATGGGCACTGCACAAAGCGCCCTAGAAAAACTGGGGGGTATTCCTTTGTTGCTGGCGACCACCTCTCAAGCAAGCTTGTTGTTATCAGAGGCCACCGTGAGGCACACAGGCATTGGTGAAACACGGCTAGGCGGTATTAACCCAAGCGGTAAGCGCTGTAATTTCTTAGCAGAGGTGCTGAACCATGCCCTCCCCCCTTGCGCCTGGGAGAACAAGATCGAACAGGCATTGTGGCAAAAGCTCGCTATCAATTGCATGATCAACCCGTTAACGGGGATCTTTCAGATTCAAAACGGTGAACTCACCAAACCCGAATACCGAGACCAGCTGCACCAACTTGCAAGCGAGATTGCCCTCGTCATGCATGCGGAAGGCATAGATACCGACAGCGACACGGTGCTACAACGCACCCTCTCAGTGGCGAATGCGACAGCGACAAACTATTCCTCGATGAATCGTGACGTGTTTTTCAAACGCGCATCAGAGATCGATGCCATTACAGGCTATTTGATTCGTTGTGCCAGTCGCCATAGTATTGCCACGCCTGAAAATCAGGCGTTATACCTCGCAATTAAGAACTTGGAGCAATCCTATGACCACCCCTAGCGTTTTAGTGTGCCTCGCACCAGGCACCGAAGAAATGGAAGCCGTTACCGTCATTGATGTCATGGTACGCGCCGGATTTAACGTAACGACGGCAAGCGCAGCACCAAATGGCGAACTCGAATTGACCTGCTCGCGCGGCGTAAGGTTGATTGCTGACGCACCTCTCGTCAAAGTGGCGGACGACGAATACGACTGTATTGTCATTCCTGGTGGTGTTGAAGGCGCAACCTGTTTGGGTGAAAGCGCACTGATCATTGAAATGCTTCGCCAGCAGCAATGCGATCAAAAATGGGTCGCCGCCATCTGTGCAGCACCTGCGTTGGTATTGGAGAAAAACGGCCTTTATCCCGACGCATACAAATCATGTCACCCTGCATTTGTTGAGCACATCGCCGAAGACAAGCGCAATACAAAACGCGTTTTCACGGATCGCGACCACAAGCTGATTTCGAGCCAAGGGCCGGGCACGGCACTAGAGTTTGCTGTTGAGATTGTTTATGTCTTGGCGGGGAAAGAAAAAGCGGCAGAAGTGGTTGGCCCAATGGTAATCATTCCAAACCTTCACTATGAGCAGAAGTTCGCCTAGAGCGAGAAGCGAGAAGCGAGAAGCGAGAAGCGAGAAGCGAGAAAACATATGTGAATCTTCGCCTTTATAAGCAATAAAAAAACCGACGCATGGTCGGTTTTTTTTGAATATGGCATTGCACCAACTATGGGCGATACACTTTCACGTTTGTGAAGCCATTCTCTTGCAAATAAAGCGCTTGCAAGCGGCTCATCACACCACGATCACAGTAAAGTAAGTACGTTTTACTCTGATCCAAATCGCCAAACTTGGTGGCGAGTTTGAAGAACGGAATGTGCATTACGTCAGCGCCATCGATTTCTAACGGGTTGCCGTCTTCTTCTTCAGGGCTGCGAATATCAAGCACCACTGCACCTGATTCAATGTCACCAACCTGCTCAACTTCGGGAGCTTTTTCTTTACTTTGCTTTTCGATCTCACGGATATCGATCGTACGCGCTTCACGCACCACTTGCTCGAGGATCTCAAAGTTAAACTTCGCTTCTTCAATCTCTAGCTTTTCTTTCTCAGCCTTAATGGTTGGCTTACGAGAAATCACGCCACAGTATTCAGGCATCGTTTTGGCGAAATCTTCGGTACCAATCTGACGCGCTAAATTGATGATATCTTCTTTATCCCAGTTAATCAGAGGACGAAGAATCAAGGTGTCTGTCGAGTTATCGATATGACGAAGGTTGGTCAACGTTTGGCTAGAGACTTGGCCCAACGCCTCGCCAGTAACCAGTGCTTGAATGCCATTTCGTTCTGCCATCTTCGAGGCCGCACGCATGAACATACGCTTCAAGATCACACCCATTTGACCATCTTCAACCTTTTCTAAGATCTCAGCGACAACAGGTTCAAAATCAATAGACACAAATTTCACTTTCGCAGAAGAGCCGAACTTCTCCCACAAATAGTAAGCAGTTTGCTGAACACCAATCTCATGGGAAGCACCACCAAGATTGAAGAAACAGTAGTGCACCTTACTACCACGTTTAATGTGCAAATAGCTTGAAACCCCTGAGTCAAAGCCACCAGAGATCAAGCTCAGTACATCTTCTTGTGTACCGAGAGGGAAACCACCTAGACCTTTAAAACGCTCGCGCACCACGTTGACGTTTTCTTTGTCCACTTCAAGGTGAACAGTGATGTCTGGGTTTTTCAATTGAACACGAGCAGATTCGACGTCTTGATTCAAGCCACCACCAACGTAACGCTCTACTTCGATAGACGTAAACGGATGATTACCGCGACGCTTAGCACGTACACAGAAAGACTTGCCTTCCAATTGGTGGCTTACCGTTGCAGCAACGATCTCGTAAATGTTGTGCAGATCTGTGAATTCAGTTTGCTCGACTTCCAACACGTGGTGAATACCAGGGGTACTGGTCAAAGCGTCGAGCATAAGCTCGCGTTGAGAAGCGTCTTTTAACGAAACCTCGATATGGTCGCGACGGTTAAATACCGCCATAGCAACTGACTTCCGCTTAAGAACATTTCGGATGTTACCTTCCAGAATTTTCGTGAAGCGTTTCCGTACAGATTCACTTTTGACCATCACCTCAGGGTGAATTTTTACGATAAATTTCATAACAGGTTTCGCTACAGCTTCTTTAAAGGCGCGGATTATACATCAAGCATAACGTATTCGAAATAACCCGACACGAACCAAAAAGCAGCGACGATGCGCTGCTTTCCTTATAGGTGCCAATTCTTCTCGCTTAGGACGCCATCAGTTTTCCTGAATTGCCTCAACCGGTGCGTCTGCTGACAACTCTTCAGACTCTCGCGGTTTGCCTTGCATAATAGAGATTTCGACGCGACGGTTAAGCGCTCGATTCTCAGGCGAATCATTCGGGGCGCGCGGCATTGAACCGGCCAAACCTTCTACACGCATGCGCATCGGATCAAACCCTTGAACCTTTTCCATCTCTTGAGCAACAGACACCGCACGCTGCGCCGACAGATCCCAGTTTGAACGATACAGTTCTGAATCCAGCGCCGAATCATCGGTATGTCCCGACACTTTTATTTCACCCGGCACGTCTTTCACCAACTCAGCAATCTGACGCACCAACGGACGGAACTTAGGTTGCAAGAACGCCGACCCCGCAGGAAACGCGCCTTTCTCTCGAATGCGAATAACCAGCTGCTGCCCGAGGTTTTCGACTTCAATAGCCCCCTCTTCCACTTCGCGCTCTAAGGCTTGTACCACCATTTGAGCGGTACTCGACATTTGTTCAACGTCTTGTTCTTGTTCCTGCATTGAGGCTTCACTGGCGGTAGACCCCCCTTCAAGTTTCGCAGAGTCCCGTTGTGAGCCACCCGCACGATCAGATTCTCCGTCTTGGAAATCGAGGGAGCGCTGCGTCATGTCGATGGTTTGCTGCATGATCACTTCGATGGGTGTTGGCTCAGGGCGACCTGGGCGAAACTCCTGCGCAATCACACTGGTCCCTTTCGGGATGTCTTTTACTTCAAGTAAGTTTTGCACACCAAACGCAAACTTCATGGAGCCAGCGATCTGTTTAAACTTCAATACGTCCATTTCCGAAAACGAAAGTAGAAGTACGAAGAAACACATCAGTAGGGACATCAAGTCCGCGAACGTACCCATCCAAGCCGGTAGGCCTGGGGGGGGACATTTGCATTCTTCTTCCATATCAGGCTCCTTATGCGTCTACGTCAACGGCGCGTTTCTTCTCGTTGAGGTAGTTTTTCAGATAGCCATCAATGACGCGTGGGTTTTGTCCATCCTGAATGGCCAGAAGTCCATCCATGATCAGGCGTCGATTCTGCTTTTCCTGATCTTTACGCAAACGGAGTTTATCTGCGATCGGAATGGCGACCATGTTCGCGAGCATCGCACCGTAGAGTGTTGTCAAAAGTGCTACCGCCATCGCGGGACCGATGGCCTTTGGGTCATCCATGTTTGAAAGCATGGCTACCAGACCAACCAGTGTGCCGATCATTCCCATCGCGGGTGCAACATCAGCGAGTGCACTGTAGAATTGAGCCCCACCATCATGGCGTTCATCGGTCATGGCGATGTCTTTTTGAAGTGTCATTTTCACCACTTCCGCATCGTGACCATCCACCAGCATATCAACGCCTTTCTTCATAAAAGAGTTGGTCACTTCCATCTCTTCCAATGCAAGAAAGCCACCTTTACGCGCGGCATCTGCCATCTCAACCACTTTTGCGATCAAATCTTCAGGGTCATCTGCCTTAAACATAAAGGCCTTACCCGCAATTTTGAAGGCACCAAAGAACTGTCCCATTGGGTATTTCATCATTACAACGAAAAGACTACCGCCAAATACAATCAGCGCAGACGGGACGTCGGCAAACATGCTCAAGGTACCACCGAGTAGCATCGCCATTATGATGAAGGCGAACGCGCCTAACATCCCTATAAGTGTCGCCAGATCCACAGATCGATCCCCTTAAAATGTGTAGCCAGAATAATATTTGAATTATCTAACTATCTTAACAGCTACTGTATTTAACGGCAGCAGAGACGATAGTTTTAGTGCTTCTTTATAAATTGTAGAAAAGCCCTTTTAATACACATAATTTCATTCAAGGATTTGACCCTTATCAGACGCTGAGTTAACTTCTCCGCCATTCTCCCCAATGTAGAATCATCATGGCAGCCAAGAAACCAGAAAATATGACCTTTGAAGAGACACTCAAAGAGTTAGACACAATCGTGAATGGTCTCGAAAACGGTGAATTACCGCTAGATGCGGCGCTGAAGCAATTCGAACGTGGTATCTCGCTGGCACGTCAAGGTCAAAAAACCTTAACGGATGCCGAACAACGCGTAGAAATCCTTCTCGCTCAAGATGATAATGCACCTTTGGAACAGTTCGAAGATACCCGCGATGAGTAACACCGCTCTGCAAACCACCCTTCGTCATTATCAGGAACGCAACAATCGCCAGCTCGCTCACTGGATGGACTCTCTTGGTCATCACGACCAGCCTTTAATCCAAGCGATGAAGCACGGCACCTTGTTGGGTGGAAAGCGCGTACGCCCTTATTTAACGTACGTAACAGGCCAACTCTTTGGCCTCGACGACGACGCATTGGATACGCCAGCATCTGCCGTTGAATGCATTCACGCCTATTCCCTTATCCATGATGATTTACCCGCCATGGATGATGACGATTTACGTCGTGGCCAACCAACCTGTCACATTGCATTTGATGAAGCGAGCGCCGTATTGGCGGGTGATGCACTTCAAACTCTCGCCTTTACGATACTGGCCGAGGGTGATCTTTGTGACCAAGGCAATGCGTATCGTATTCATATGGTAAAAGAGCTTGCTGCCGCGTCCGGTGCCGCAGGGATGTGTTTAGGTCAAGCGCTCGATCTTGCTGCCGAAGGCAAGCACGTTGATTTGCAATCGCTTGAGATGATTCACAGAAACAAAACAGGTGCGTTGATCCGATGTGCGGTGAGACTAGGCGCTTACGCAGCGGGCGACAAAGGCGTCGCATGCTTGCCACAACTCGATAAGTTTTCTGAGGCGATCGGCCTGGCATTCCAAGTACAGGACGACATTCTCGACATTATCAGCGACACTGAAACACTTGGAAAACCACAAGGTTCTGACGTTGCAGCGGACAAAAGTACGTACCCTGCACTGCTCGGCCTTGAAGGGGCAAAAGAGAAAGCAGAACTTCTTTATAAAGAAGCACTACACGCGCTAGACGCAATCCCCTACAATACACAGCAATTAGAGCTATTCGCCCGATATATCATCGAGCGCAATAACTAAAAACAATTAAGTCGCGCCAAAACGAATTTATGACTCTCGATATCGCAAAATACCCAACGCTTGCGCTGGCCAATACACCTGATGAATTGCGGACACTCCCGCGGGATGTGTTGCCGACGCTGTGTGGCGAGCTCCGAACCTACCTGCTCAACTCAGTGAGCCACTCGAGTGGACACTTTGCGTCTGGGTTAGGCACCGTTGAGCTCACCGTTGCTCTGCATTATGTGTACAACACACCTTTTGACCATCTGGTTTGGGATGTAGGCCATCAAGCTTACCCTCACAAAATTCTGACAGGTCGCCGTGAGCGCATGTCTACGATTCGCCAAAAAGAGGGGTTACACCCGTTTCCTTGGCGTGAAGAAAGTGAATACGATGTGCTTTCTGTTGGCCATAGTTCTACGTCGATCAGTGCGGCTTTAGGGCTCGCTATCGCGGCGGAAAAAGAAGGTCGCGAACGCAAAGTGGTCAGCGTTATCGGCGACGGTGCAATCACTGCTGGTATGGCCTTTGAAGCCATGAACCATGCAGGTGGTGTCCATTCAGACATGTTGGTTGTACTCAACGACAACGAAATGTCGATCTCTGAAAACGTCGGCGCGTTGAACAATCACCTTGCGCAGTTGCTTTCAGGGAACTTCTACACGTCTATCCGCGAAGGCGGTAAGAAAGTGCTTTCTGGCGCACCACCAATCAAAGAATTGGTTCGTCGTGCAGAAGAACACCTTAAAGGCATGGTTGTGCCTGGCACCCTGTTTGAAGAACTCGGCTTTAACTACATCGGCCCTGTTGATGGACACGATGTGGAAGAATTGGTTAAAACCATCAAGAACATGCGTAACCTTAAAGGGCCGCAGTTCCTGCATGTGATGACCAAAAAAGGCAAAGGCTACGAGCCCGCAGAGAAAGATCCTATCGGCTACCATGCCGTGCCGAAATTCAACCCTGCTGAGAATAAATTGCCAAAAGCGGCTGCATCAGGCCCAACCTTTTCCAAAATCTTTGGCGATTGGTTGTGCGACATGGCCGCAGAAGATGAAAAACTTCTCGCCATCACCCCAGCAATGCGCGAAGGGTCTGGCATGGTGCGTTTTTCGAAAGAATATCCCGATCGCTATTTTGATGTTGCTATCGCAGAACAACATGCAGTCACACTGGGTACTGGCATGGCCATTGGTGGCTATAACCCCGTTGTCGCGATCTATTCGACTTTCCTACAGCGCGGTTACGACCAATTGATCCACGATGTCGCCATCATGGATTTGCCTGTGATGTTCGCCATTGACCGTGGTGGTCTTGTGGGCGCTGACGGACAAACGCACCAAGGTGCCTTTGATCTGAGCTTTATGCGTTGCATTCCGAACATGGTGATCATGGCACCTAGCGATGAAAACGAATGTCGCCAAATGCTTTACACTGGCCACAAACATCGAGGCCCTTCGGCTGTGCGTTACCCTCGCGGTACAGGCATTGGCGCAGACGTCGCGCAAGTCATGACCGCATTGCCAATCGGCAAAGGCGTGGTCCGTCGCCAAGGCGAAAAAGTAGCGATTCTAAGCTTCGGTACCATGCAGTCATACGCATTGGAAGCTGCTGAAAACCTCAACGCGACCGTTGCTGACATGCGCTTTGTGAAGCCGTTGGATGAAGCGCTCATTGACGAGCTTGTGGCAAACCATGATGTGATTGTCACCGCTGAAGAAAATGCGATTGCAGGCGGTGCGGGTTCAGGTGTGATTGAATACCTGATGAAGTCACGCCAAATTAAACCTGTGCTTCAGATTGGTCTACCAGACAAATTTGTTCATCAAGGTACGCAGCAAGAGCTTCACCAAGAATTGGAAATTGATGGGAAAGGCATTGAGGCGCAAATTCGCCGCTACCTTGCCAGTTAGTTGTTACAGGTAACATGACCTTCAACCCAATCAAAAAACGGCGCATTCAGCGCCGTTTTCATTTCCAGTCTTTCTCGTCATGTCAGATCTCGTCATGGTGTGAAAACATCACATCTTCGTTTGGATTACCACCAACCCATATATGTGTGTCCCGCCCATAATGCGACCATTGACATTAAGCCCGCCACAATGTCATCAAGCATGATGCCAACGCCACCGTGAACCTGCTTATCAAGCCAACTGATCGGCCACGGTTTTACCATGTCGAAGAAACGGAAAATCACAAAGCCTGCCAATACCGTCTGCCAATCGGTCACTGGTACCAGTAACATCGTGATCCAAAAACCGATAAATTCGTCCCAAACGATACTGCCATGGTCATGAACACCCATGTCAGACGAGGTACGCTCACACAGGTAAATGCCCACCGCTGAACCCAACACAATAGCGACAATCAGTGACGTGGGAGACAGCGACGCCATCAACAAATAGAAAGGCACAGCTGCGAGTGTGCCCATGGTGCCCGGTACCCAAGGTGACAACCCGGATCCAAAGCCCGTGGCGAGTAAATGGATCGGGTTTGAGAGTCGAATTTTACTAATAGGGTTACTCATACATCACTCCGAAAGTGGTCCCAACCGGCTAACTGCCAATCCACAGCTTGTCCCTGCCATCGCAACTGTAAGCCCTCTCCGTGACGAACTTGACCAATGCAGGTCACTGGGGTGTTGGTGTGAGCCAATGCCGTGTCTATCGCTCCACGGTGGCTCTCAGGCACGGTAAAACATAGTTCGTACTCTTCACCGCTAGACAGGGCCATCTTCGCGGCATTTTCCGCACTGCCTGCGTATTCGAGCAATTCATCAGAAACAGGAAGCGCTTCTGTATTGATCACTGCAGACACACCGCTGGCTTTTAGGATATGGGAAAGGTCGGCAGCTAAGCCGTCTGAAATATCGAGCGCAGACGATGCCACCGCCCGTAGCGCTTGGCCTGCTAATACTCGCGGTTGTGAGTAGTAGTGACGGTTAAGTAATGTTTCTTCAAGCTCAGTGCTTGGTGCATTGCCAGAAAGAATGACATCAAGGCCAGCGGCGCTGTCACCCAAGTTACCAGTAACATACAGCCAATCGCCCGCTTTCGCGCCATCACGACGGATCGCCGTTCCAGCAGGAACAATACCTTGTAATGTGATAGTGATGCTCAATGGACCTTTGGTGGTGTCTCCACCAATCAACTGGACATTGTAATATTCAGCAAGCTTGTAGAAACCGTCGCAGAAGCCTGCGAGCCACGTTTCATCCGGTGAAGGCATGGTGAGTGCAAGCGAACACCACGCAGGCACGGCGCCCATGGCGGCGAGGTCGCTTAAATTTGACGCCAGCGCTTTATGCGCAACGTTGACAGGATCGGCATCTGCCAAGAAATGGGTGCCTGCGACCAGCGAATCGGTCGTCACCACCAATTGGCTGTTTTCAGGAAGAGAGATCACGGCTGCATCATCACCGATCCCCAGTACCACGTCTTTTCGAACAACGGGCTGAGCCTTGAAATATCGATGAATCAAATCAAATTCGTTTCCTGACATCCTTTCTTTCCAAACGTTAGAGGGCTGATAAGAAAAAGGCCAGCGAGGCTGGCCTTTTTATCTGTCTTTCAGATTATTTCTTTCTTAGTGTCGGTACGGCTTTATCAAGCACACCGTTCACGAATTTGTGGCTGTCTTCTGCGCCGAAACGCTTCGCCAGCTCAATAGCTTCGTTAATCACAACTTTGAAAGGAACATCTTCACGTTTTGTTAGCTCATACATAGCTAGACGCAGAAGTGCATGTTCCATCTCATCCAGATCTTGGATTGGACGAGACAAGTAAGGACGCATTTTGCTGTCCATTTCTTGGTGGTTCAACACAACGCCTGCAAACAGGTCACGGAAGTATTCTACATCCGTTTCAGGTTGGCGTAGGCGTGGCTCTTCGGCCTGATGCTCTTCTTCTTCGTAATTATCTGCCGAAAGAAACTGTGCTTCGATATCAGCAACGTTGCCTTTGGTTAATTGCCAAGAATAAATGGCTTGTAGTGCAAAATGACGCGCATTGCGTCTTGCGGCTGGTTTCACGATAACCCCCGTTAGGATTCGATTTGGGACAGGACATTTACCATTTCAAGCGCGCTTAGTGCAGCCTCTGCCCCTTTATTACCAGCCTTGGTACCCGCGCGTTCGATGGCTTGTTCGATGGTGTCAACAGTCAGGACACCAAAAGCAACAGGAGTATCAAACTCCAATGCAACTTGTGCTAGACCTTTGTTACATTCTCCGGCCACATAGTCAAAGTGTGGCGTACCGCCGCGGATCACAGATCCTAAGGCGATGATTGCGTCGTAACGACCGCTTTTTGCAACACGTTGTGCAACCAATGGCAACTCGTAAGCACCTGGGCAACGTACTACAGTAATGTTCTCTTCGCTAACCTGGCCCTGACGCTTCAGTGCATCAATGGCTCCATCCAGCAGACTTTCGTTAATGAAGCTGTTGAATCGGGAGATAACGATAGCAACTTGAGCATTTGGTGCTGCAAATGCACCTTCGATTACCTTCATGGGCCTTCCTGTGACTTATTTATCCGGATTGAGAAACCGCGGGATTCTATCACACTTATCAGCAAAGCTTCTAGCGCTTATCCCGCAATGTATTGTGCATAACCAAACTCGCTGAATCCTGTATCTTCAGGTTGTTTGGGTATCTATGTTTACGCCCTGCAAATCAAAAAACGCAGCGAGTGCTGCGCTTTCATTGTTAGAACGTCTTAATTCAGTTTAGTCGCAAACGTACTCGACAACTTTCAAGCCAAACCCTGACAGAGCGTGATAACGTTTTGATGTGGATGACAACAAGCGCATTTCTGTCACACCAAGATCGGCTAAGATCTGCGAACCAACACCCACACGGCGACTTGTACCTTGCCACTTGGCGGATGCTGGGCGTTCACCTTTGTCCTGCGCTTCAAAATTACGCACTTTTTCGATGATGCCGTCTGCCGATTCTTCTTTGCCAAGGATGACCAACACACCGCCTTCGGCGTTAATGCGCTTCATTGCATCCGTCAGTGACCAGCTACGCTCTGCCGAACGGTCAGAGTGAAGCACGTCAGTAAAGGTATCTTGCAAGTGCACGCGCACCATGGTCGGCTGGTTATCAACCTCACCTTTACGCAGCGCATAATGCACTTGGTTATCGATGGTGTCACGATACGTAATCAGGTCAAATTCACCAAAATCCGTTGGCAGTTTACACTCAGCCACACGCTCGATGGTGGTTTCGTTGTTGTTACGGTATTCAATCAAATCGGCAATGGTGCCGAGTTTGATGTCGTGTTTTTCACCGAACTTTTCCAAATCAGGACGACGCGCCATGGTGCCGTCTTCATTGAGAATTTCAACAATGACACCAGACGGAGAAAACCCGCCTAGACGCGCCAAATCACAGCCTGCTTCAGTGTGGCCTGCACGTGTCAAAACACCACCGTCTTGCGCCATCAACGGGAAAATGTGTCCCGGTTGCACCAAGTCAGCAGCAACCGCATTCGGGGCCACAGCCGCTTCTACAGTGCGTGCACGATCAGCAGCAGAAATACCCGTGGTGACACCGGTCGCCGCTTCGATAGACACAGTGAATGCGGTAGAAAATTGCGCATTGTTGTCGCTGACCATCAGCGGCAAACCAAGACGTTGGCAACGATCTTTCGTCATGGTTAAGCAAATCAGACCGCGACCATACATCGCCATAAAGTTGATGGCTTCAGGGGTAACCTTCTCGGCCGCGATGATTAAATCACCTTCATTTTCGCGGTCTTCATCATCCATCAGGATTACCATCTTGCCCTGACGAATATCTTCAATGATCTCTTCTGCGCTGCTTATGGCCATTGTTCGTTCCTTGTTACATCTGCCTTTGCCCAAACGGCAAGGGTTACATTATCTAAGAAAACCCGACTCCGCGAGTTTTGCCATGGTCAATCCGCCTTCGCCCGTCTGCTGCGCGGCGCGGTCGCCCATCATCAATCTTTCTAGGTAGCGAGCAATCACGTCCACTTCGAGATTCACTTGCTTGCCGACACTCAAATCTTCAATGGTGGTTTCCAGTGCAGTGTGCGGCACAATGGTCAACTTGAAGCGAGCGCCATCAACGGCATTGATGGTCAAACTAATGCCATCGATCGTGACAGACCCTTTCTCTGCGAGGTATTTCGCCAAACTTGCGGATGCTTCGAGCCAAAACTCAATCGCACGTCCCGTTTGTTCGCGAGACACCACAGTAGCCAGCCCATCAACATGGCCTGATACCATGTGACCACCAAAACGTGTCGTAGGCAGCATGGCTTTTTCAAGGTTCACTTTTTGCCCAGCTTGATAGTGGACAAACGCAGTACGCTTCAATGTTTCCGTTGAAAGGTCAGCAACATACCCGTTGCCTGTCAATTCAACCACGGTCAAACACACGCCATTGGTGGCAATGCTATCACCCAGCTTCACATCTGACAGATCCAGTTTTCCGCTATCAACAGTCAGGGCGATGTCTGTCCCTTTTGGCGTAATCTTCTGAATACGGCCAACCGCTTCGATAATTCCTGTAAACATACTTCTTCGCTTTGAGTATTACTGCTTGTGTAATCGCAGACGAATGTCGTTGCCCATTTGGCAAACGTCCGTCAAAGAATAGGTCGGAACATGCTCCATGGAGACGATCCCTTCGAGATTCACCAAGGCTCGGCTATCCGCCCCCATCAACTTTGGCGCTTGATAAACAATCAGCTCATCAACGAGGTTTTCAGCAAGCAAACTGCCTGCGAGCGTTGCCCCCGCTTCAACCCAAATGTGGTTAATGCCTTTGCTTGCCAATGCGCGCAGTGCCGCGTTCAAGTCTATGCCTTTTGTGCACTTGGGCACCACAATGACATCGACATTCTCTTGCTCAAAAGACAACGAGGTATTCGCGGTGACGATGACGATATCCCCTTCCAGAGAAAACAGCTGCGATGTCGAGGAAACGGTGCCTTTCGAATCAAGTATCACACGGAGAGGCTGACGCAAGGTCGCCTCATCGTAATGTGCTTTTACATCTTGAGGTAACTGCGCCCAGCGCACATTCAACGATGGATTGTCATCATGGACAGTCTGGCTGGTTGAAAGGATCGCGCCAGCAACGGCACGGAAGCCTTGAACATCGCTGCGCGCTTCAGGTCCAGTGATCCATTGGCTTTTCCCGTTGGCCAGCGCCGTACGCCCATCAAGACTGGCGGCTAACTTCAACTGAACAAACGGGATACCGGTTTTCATCATTTTGATGAACCCTGGATTCAATGCTTCAGCCTGTGCTTGCATCAAGCCCACATCGACCTGAATACCCGCATCGCGCAATCGTTGTATGCCCTGACCGGCCACTTTCGGGTTGGGATCAACCATGGCACACACAACGCGGCTCACCTTGGCATTGATTAATGCATCCGCACAGGGCGGCGTTCGGCCATAGTGAGAACAAGGCTCAAGCGTGACATATGCGGTGGCGCCCAAAGCGTGCTCACCCGCTTCTCGCAATGCATGAACTTCGGCATGAGGTTCACCGGCACGAAAATGGAAACCTTCGCCAACAATGTCATCACCTTGGGTGATCACACAGCCAACGTTCGGGTTTGGTGCTGTGGTGTAGATGCCGCGCTGCGCTAAATCGATCGCACGCTGCATCATTTCTGAATCAAAAATAGAAAACATGGATCCGCTTATTTTTCTAGGCGAGCAATCTCTTCGCCAAAATCACGAATATCTTCAAAGCTATGATATACGGACGCGAAGCGAATATATGCCACTTTATCGAGCTCTTTTAATGCATCCATCACGAGGTTACCCACCAAGGTAGACGACACTTCACGTTCACCCGTAGCACGAATGGTGGACTTGATGGTGTTGATGGCTTTCTCGATGTCGTCAGTACTGACTGGACGTTTTTCCAACGCACGTTGAATACCGCCACGCATTTTATCTTCGTTGAACGGATCTCGGTTGCCATTGGTTTTGATGATACGCGGCATCACCAGTTCGGCAGTTTCAAACGTGGTATAACGTTCGCTACACGCTAAACACTGGCGACGACGACGCACCTGGTGGCCGTCAGCCACAAGTCGTGAATCGATCACTTTGGTGTCATTTGCACCACAGAATGGACAGTGCATCTCGCCTCCTTCAATAATTGAAGAACAGTGTAACCGATTTAACCTAAAGGGTAAGTGGGTAGAATGACGAAAGTGGTGAATTTAGAGCCAAAAAAAGCACCCGAAGGTGCTTTTTGTCATCAATTTACGGCTTACGCGTAAACAGGTAGACGCTTACAGATTTCAAGCACTTTCGCTTTGGTCGCGTTAATAACATCTTGGTTTTCGATGTCATCCAGCACATCACACATCCAGTTAGCCAGTTCTTTTGCATCATCTTGGGTAAAACCACGACGCGTAATTGCAGGAGAACCCACACGGATACCTGATGTTACGAATGGGCTGCGTGGGTCATTTGGCACACTGTTTTTGTTCACAGTGATGTTCGCCGCACCCAATGCTGCATCCGCTTCTTTACCGGTGATGTTTTTGTCGATCAAATCAACCAAAAGCAGGTGGTTTTCTGTGCTGTTAGACACGATTTTGTAACCGCGCTCTTGGAACTGAGCAACCATGGCTTTTGCGTTATCAACAACGCGCTGTTGGTACGCTTTGAATTCAGGTTCCATCGCTTCTTTGAACGCAACCGCTTTTGCCGCGATAACGTGCATCAAAGGACCACCTTGACCACCAGGGAAGACTGCTGAGTTCAGCTTCTTGTACATGTCTTCGCCAGCATTCGAAAGAATCAAACCACCGCGTGGACCTGCCAACGTTTTGTGCGTCGTCGTAGAAACAACGTGTGCGTGTGGTACTGGCGTTGGGTAAACACCCGCCGCGATCAGACCCGCTACGTGTGCCATATCAACAAACAGGTAAGCACCCACTTTGTCAGCGATTTCACGCATACGCGCCCAATCAACGATTTGTGAGTAAGCAGAGAAACCACCGATGATCATTTTAGGGTTGTGCTCAATCGCCAACGCTTCCATTTCGTCGTAGTTAATTTGACCCGCTTCGTCGATACCGTAAGGAATCACGTTGTAGTGCTTACCAGAGAAGTTTACTGGAGAGCCGTGCGTCAAGTGACCACCGTGCGCTAGGCTCATGCCTAGGACTGTATCACCAGGGTTCAACAACGCCATGTAAATCGCGCTGTTAGCTTGAGAACCTGAGTGTGGTTGAACGTTCGCATATTCTGCATTAAACAATGCACACGCGCGGTCAATGGCTAATGCTTCCGCTTTATCAACGTACTCACAACCGCCGTAGTAGCGCTTGCCTGGGTAGCCTTCAGCGTATTTGTTGGTTAGCTGGGAACCTTGCGCTTCCATAACGCGAGGGCTGGTGTAGTTTTCTGACGCGATGAGCTCAATGTGCTCTTCTTGACGTGCAGTTTCTTCCTGGATCGCAGTAAAAAGCTCTGGATCGTAATCAGCGATATTCATGTCACGCTTTAGCATCTGTATCTCCTGACTCAGATTGTTCCCTAGGCTAACGTGTTTAACCAAGTTGGCTAAATAACTCGATAGGAACAAGTGATTTAGTCAACCTGGTTGTAACCTCAGAATAAGTGGGTTTTTACCGTTTCTTAAACACCAGTATCCATGCGGACGCAAACGTTTTCGTCACGGTTTTCCTAACTGGTGCGATTCTACAAAATTTGTTGCGCAACAGGTAGTAGCAATCACATTTTTTTTGCGCTGCCGAACATGGTCATTTTTCATTCTAACCATGAATTCAATTCACCCATCGCCTGCAAAGCGGCATAGCGCCGCTATTCAACAGGGTGTGTAAACCTTTTCTCTTTACAGTGTGTAACGCATTTGTGACACAGCCTCAAGGCTGTCTTTAAGGCACATCTTTTCAATGTTTTCCTTACTCATTAAGATTTCCCACTTTTTGTTTTAATGGCTCGTTAGCAACGTCATTTTTTCCTTTAAAAACGACAAATTTGCGAAGCAACACCATTTTGGGAGAACCTTTTGAACTTAACCGCTAGACACACGTCCCTCGAAGACGTAATCGCCATTCTGTCAGGTACATTTATCGTGGCGCAGGGCGTGTTCTTTCTTCAACAGGCTGGCCTTCTTACAGGCGGTACGACAGGACTGGCACTTTTGCTCAATCAATTTGTAGATCTGTCGTTTGGTACCCTGTATTTCCTGTTTAACCTGCCTTTCTATGTCATGGCGTGGCAACGCTTTGGGCGTCAATTTGCGCTAAGAAGCGTGTTTGCAGGCGCAATGGTTTCCATTATCACAGACAACATTGGGCATGTGTTCAGCGTGGATTGGTTATCACCCGTGTATTGCGCATTGATCGGTGGCTTACTGATGGGTGTGGGTATGCTGATGATTTTTCGCCACAACGCCAGCTTGGGTGGTTTCAATGTTCTGGCCCTTTTCTGCCAAGAAAAGTTTGGGGTGCGCGCGGGTAACGTTCAAATGGGTATCGATTTATCAATTCTACTCGCCTCGTTTTTCTTCGTCTCGCCTTGGCTTTTAGCGTGCTCGGCAATGGGCGCATTTGTACTGAATCTCGTACTCACCATGAACCACCGACCTGACCGTTACGTTGTGTGCTATTAACCGATCGAACACACTATAAATTGGCACGTCGGCGTGAATTCGACGTGCTGACTTATACCCTTTTCTGTTGATTTACTGTCTTATTAGTCATACAAACATCCCGCCCCCAACTTCATTTTGTCATTGAAACATCATCGTTGCTTCATTGGTGCTAATAACAATATTGCCAATAACCAAAAGTAATGGATTAAAACAATGAAAAAGCAATTTACCCTTTCTCTTATCGCGACATGCTTAGTTGCAGGATCCGCAACGGCTGCTGTACCGCAACAAAGTGATGTTTGGTATAAGGACGCTCAGTCGGCTATTGAAAACGCAAAGAAAAATACCCCTATCATCGGCCAAGCAAAAAACGTCATCGTGTTCATCGGTGACGGCATGAGCTTAGGAACGATAACCGCCGCACGCATTTATGTGGGCCAACAAAATGGCAGCAGTGGTGAAGAAAACATACTCAACATGGAAACGCTGCCACATGTCGCCCTTTCCAAAACCTACAATACCGACATGCAAACCCCAGACTCTGCAGGTACCGCCACAGCGATCGTCACAGGTGTAAAAACCAAAGGCGGTATTATTAACGTTAATGACAACGTTCGCAGAGGGTTTTGCGACACTGTCGCAGGCAACGAAGCCAGTTCTATCTTCGAGCTAGCAGCAGACAAAGGCAAAGCAGTGGGCGTCGTTTCAACCGCGCGCATCACCCATGCAACCCCAGCGACGGCGTATGCTCATAGCCCAGACCGTAATTGGGAAAATGACAGCAAAGTCCCGAACATTGCCAAGGAACAGGGCTGTAAAGACATCGCAAGTCAGCTCGTCGCTTTTGATGTTGGTGACGGTTTCCAAGTGGCCTTTGGTGGCGGGCGTCGCGAATTCATACCCGCTGATGCCACTGACCCTGAATACCCGGATAAAGGTGGGAAGCGTACAGATGACCGCAACCTGATTGAAGAATGGCAAGCGCGCTACAGTGACGGCCAATTCGTGTATAACCTTGAAGGTTTTGACAGTATCAAGGTCGATGAGAAAACCCGTGTTCTAGGCTTGTTTGAACCAAGCCACATGCAATATGAAGCAGACCGAAAAGTCGATAACAAAGAACCTTCGCTGGCACAAATGACGGACAAGGCCATCGATATCCTTGAACAAGACAAAGAAGGCTATGTGCTAATGGTCGAAGCGGGACGTATTGACCATGCGCACCACGGTGGCAATGCAGCTCGCGCATTAGAAGATACCAAAGCCTACGATGAAGCCATCAAGGTCGCTCTCGAAAAAACCGATCCTAAAGATACCCTCATCATCGTTACTGCTGACCATGCGCACACCATGATCATGAACGGTTACGCAGAAAGAGGTAACCCAATTCTGGGCCTATCGAAACAACAAGGTAAATTCAACAAGGACGTCGATGGCAACACCTACACCACCATTGTTTACGGGAATGGCCCGGGCGCCGTTGGAGAATCTCCACGCCCTAGCGTTTCTCAAGAACAAGTGTTGAAGCTCGACTATCTCCAACAAGCATTGGTTGGATTGGGCTCTGAAACCCACTCAGGAGAAGATGTCATTATCTTCGCGCGTGGCCCTCAAGCATGGTTGTTCCAAGGCGCGGTAGAGCAAAATTACATTTACCATGTCATCAATGACGCAACGGGTATCGCTCAATAACTCATAGGTCAATAGCTCATAGGTCAATAACCCGTCAGCCAAAAGCTTTCGGCAACAAAAAGGCCTCCCAATGGGAGGCCTTCTAAATATTTGAGGGTGAAACTTACACCGCTTCTTCGTCTTCTTCACCCGTACGGATACGAACAACACGCTCAACTTCGGTAACGAAAATTTTGCCGTCGCCGATTTTTCCAGTCTGTGCCGTTTCAACAATGGTATCTACACACTGCTCTGCCATATCATCTGCAACGACGATTTCTAGCTTCACTTTCGGCAGAAAGTCGACCATGTATTCAGCACCACGGTATAACTCAGTGTGGCCTTTCTGACGGCCAAAACCTTTCACTTCAGATACCGTCATACCTGTGATACCCACTTCAGCTAACGCTTCACGGACGTCATCTAGCTTGAATGGTTTAATAATCGCTTCGATTTTTTTCATGTCGCATTCCCTATAAGTGCCAATCCCTAGTAACCGAATCAGCAATATCATCAATAAATTCGTTTAACGCTATGATGTTAATTGTAACCCGAGGTGAGAATTATCGCGCAGCTTTCACTCTCACATTCGTGCACCGCATCGGCTCAAATCAGAGATTTTTTCCATTGGGTTGGCTTCGCATCACCGCTTGCAAACGGCGGTTGGTAACCTGAATTCGTCAACAATGACTGCATAGGTTTACGCCCAATCACGGCACCACAATCCACTTTCAGCTCATGAGTGATGGTTGCTGCGTAAGCTTCTAACGCATTTAGCAAAATTTTACCGATACCCTGTAAACGTGAAGATTGATCCACTTCAAGCAGGGTCAATGTGGCGTTTTCCACCATAATGCCGTTATGACGTTTTGCATGAGAAAGCACGGCAACGGCGACCGTTGCACCGTCTTTTTCTGCCACCAACACGGGCACTTCTTGATCGGAAGAAATCTCATCGAGTTGAGATAAAGCGGGGAAACGGGTCAACAGCTCAGATGAGACTTGTCCCGTGGGAATGAGTGTAAAACTGATTGCACTGTCCATTTGCATCTCTCCTTCATTGCCACCGGAATATACCTTTTCGCCCTTACCGCATGCAATGAGATAAAAAACCGCCACCCGTGGGTAGCGGTTTGTGTCACAAGTTTGGTGATTCCTTCACCAAATTACCCTAGCGTTACGCGCGCATTGCGGAACATACGCATCCATGGGCTATCTTCGCCCCAACTGTCTGGGTGCCATGAGTTCGCCACAGTACGGAATACACGCTCAGGGTGCGGCATCATGATGGTCACACGGCCGTCTGTGGTTGTGAGGCCAGTGATGCCGTTTGGCGATCCGTTCGGGTTAGACGGGTAATTGTCCGTTACGTTGCCGAAGTTATCCAAGTAACGCAGGGCAACTGTGCCTGATTGTTCAATCGCAGCAAGGTGTTCAGCATTGCGCACTTCCACACGGCCTTCACCGTGAGAAACCGCGATAGGCATACGTGAACCTGCCATGCCACCAAGGAACAAAGATGGGTTTTCTTGCACTTCAACCAAGCTGAAACGGGCTTCAAAACGCTCAGATTCGTTGCGCACAAAACGTGGCCACAAATCAGCACCCGGGATCAGGTCATGAAGGTTAGATAGCATCTGACAACCGTTACACACACCCAGCGCAAAGGAATCGCCGCGATGGAAGAAACGTTCGAACTGGTCACGCGCCATGTCGTTAAACAAGATAGATTTCGCCCAGCCTTCGCCAGCGCCCAATACGTCACCGTAAGAGAAGCCGCCACACGCCACAAGACCATTAAAGCCTTCCAACGTCACATTGCCGCTCAGCAAGTCACTCATGTGAACGTCTTTCGCGTCAAAGCCAGCGCGATCAAATGCCGCTGCCATTTCAACGTGTGAGTTAACGCCTTGCTCGCGCAAGATCGCCATTTGAGGACGTGCGCCGGTTGCGATGAACGGTGCAGCAACATCTTCTTGCACGTCAAACGACAATGCTGCGCTCAAACCTGGGTCGGTGACATCTTTCTTCGCTGCAAACTCTTGGTCTGCACAGCTTGGGTTGTCACGCATTGCTTGCATTTTGTGGGTCGTTTCCGCCCAGATGGTGCGAAGCTCAGTGCGGTTTTGTTCCAACACCAAATCATCACCATTCCAAATACGAACAGTATCTTCATCGCTCAGCGTACCAATGACATGGCTACACGCTTCTAAGCCGTGGGAAGCTAACGTCGATTGAACCATATCCAAGTCTTCGGTGCGCACTTGAATGACGGCACCCAGTTCTTCATTGAACAGAGCTGCAATCTCGTCATCACACTCGCCTGTTGCAGACAAAGTATTGATGTCCACTTCAAGGCCAACGTGACCAGCAAACGCCATTTCTGCCAAGGTGACATAAAGACCACCGTCGCCACGGTCGTGGTAAGCCAGAAGTTTTTCATCACGCACAAGTGTTTGCATCGCGTTGAAGAAGCCTTTCAGTAGTTCAGGGCTATCAACATCAGCGGGTTTGTCACCCAATTGCTTGTACACCTGCGCCAGTGCGGTTGCACCTAGACGGTTTTGGCCTTGACCTAAGTCGACCAACACCAATGCACTCTCGCCTTTGTCGGTACGAAGTTGAGGCGTCACCGTTTTACGTACATCTTCAACACGACCAAAGGCCGTGATCACCAAAGAAAGTGGTGAGGTATTTTCTTTCTGCTCGCCGTCTTGCTCCCAACGGGTTTTCATCGACATCGAGTCTTTGCCCACTGGAATCGTCAAATCAAGCGCAGGACACAGCTCTTCACCGATCGCTTTCACGGCTTCGTAAAGGCCTGCATCTTCACCCGGGTGACCCGCTGCAGCCATCCAGTTCGCTGAAAGGTTAATGCGCTTCAGGTCGCCAATGTCAGAACATGCGATGTTTGTCAGTGACTCGGCCACGGCCAAACGTGCCGATGCTGCGAAATCAAGCAGAGCCACTGGCGTACGCTCACCCATCGACATCGCTTCGCCGTGGTAGGTGTCATAACTTGCTGCCGTTACCGCACAGTTCGCCACAGGCACCTGCCAAGGGCCCACCATTTGGTCACGCGCAACCAGGCCTGTTACCGTGCGGTCGCCGATGGTGATCAGGAAGGTTTTTTCTGCCACAGAAGGAAGGCGAAGTACGCGAAGTGATGCGTCTTCCACCGAGATACCTGTACGGTCGATCGCTTTGCCTTCCACTTTCTGCGTTTGAACGTCGCGGTGCATTTTTGGTGGCTTACCCAGCAACACGTCAAGCGGCATGTCGATAGGCGTGTTATCAAAATGCGCATCTTCAAGGGTCAAGTGACGCTCTTCCGTCGCTTCACCTACAACGGCATAAGGTGCGCGCTCGCGCTGACAAATTGCATCGAACACTGCCATGTGTTCTGGCGCAACGGCCATCACATAACGTTCTTGAGATTCGTTACACCAAATCTCTAGCGGACTCAT
Source organism: Enterovibrio norvegicus (assembly GCF_002876705.1). Classification (GTDB taxonomy): domain Bacteria; phylum Pseudomonadota; class Gammaproteobacteria; order Enterobacterales; family Vibrionaceae; genus Enterovibrio; species Enterovibrio norvegicus_B. The sequence continues at coordinate 94,328 of NZ_MDAG01000010.1, forward strand.
GCCCGGCTCATCGTTCGGTACATCACGTAGCTGGAATTTACCGCCACGCTCACCGTCATCGACCAATTCTGGCAATGCGTTAGAAATACCGCCCGCGCCCACATCGTGGATAAAGGCGATAGGGTTGTTTTCACCCAACTGCCAACAACGGTCGATCACTTCCTGACAACGGCGTTCCATTTCTGGGTTTTCACGCTGTACTGATGCAAAGTCGAGGTCTTCTGCTGACTGACCCGACGCCATTGACGAGGCTGCACCGCCGCCAAGACCGATGTTCATTGCAGGACCGCCAAGTACGATAAGCTTTGCGCCAACCGGAATTTCTTTCTTCTGTACGTGTTGCTCGCGAATGTTACCCATGCCGCCAGCAATCATGATTGGCTTGTGGTAGCCACGTACTTCTTCACCGTTGTGTGACGTGACTTTTTCTTCGTAGGTACGGAAGTAACCTAACAGGTTAGGGCGACCAAATTCGTTGTTAAATGCCGCGCCACCCAGAGGGCCTTCTAGCATGATGTCCAGCGCAGTGACGATACGGTCAGGTTTGCCGAAATCGGTTTCCCAAGGCTGTTCGAAACCTGGGATACGAAGGTTAGAAACGGTAAAACCAACCAAGCCCGCTTTGGGCTTACCACCAATACCGGTTGCGCCTTCATCACGGATTTCACCACCAGAACCGGTAGAAGCGCCAGGCCACGGGGAAATCGCCGTTGGGTGGTTGTGTGTTTCAACTTTCATCAGGATATGTGCCGCTTCCTGATGGTAGTTATATTGACGAGATTCAGGGTTCGGGAAGAAACGTCCCACCTCAGAGCCCTTCATAACAGCGGCGTTATCTTTGTACGCTGACAATACGTTTTCGCTGTTGTGCTCAAACGTATTTTTGATCATTTTGAACAGGCTCTTGTCCTGATCAACACCATCGATTGTCCAATCGGCGTTGAAAATCTTGTGACGGCAGTGCTCTGAGTTAGCCTGAGCAAACATCATCAATTCGATGTCGTTCGGGTTGCGACCCAGTTTGATGAAGCTTTCCACCAAGTAATCAATTTCATCGTCTGCAAGCGCAAGGCCGAGTTCCACGTTCGCGGTAACCAATGCGTCGCGACCACCACCCAACACATCAACGGCCTTCACCGGTGCAGGCGTCGCTTCAATGAACAGTGCAGAAGCCTCTGCCATGTCAGCAAACACCACTTCCATCATACGGTCGTGAAGTAGGCCTATAAGTGTGTGTGTTTGTGCTTCGGTCAGTGCAGCAGACAGCTCAACGTAGTACGCCGTGCCGCGCTCAAGACGCTTGATTTGATTTAATCCGCAGTTGTGCGCGATATCGGTCGCTTTAGAGGACCAAGGAGAAATGGTGCCGGGACGTGGCGTAACAAGAATCAAGGTTCCTGTTGGAGCATGTTCAGCGATTGTTGGTCCGTACGTGAGAAGACGTGCCAACTTTTGTTGTTCATCTTCACTCAACGGCGCGCTGATATCAGCGAAATGGGTATACTCTGCATAGAGGCCAGTAACAGGCAAATCATTCGCCTGACAGCTTTCTAGAAGTTTATTGACTCGAAAATCGGACAGAGCGGGGGAACCACGCAAAATTTCCATGTGCGTACGTCTCTCGGTTAGCGGTGGATTAAAGTGACATTGACCTAACCCCATGATTAATCGCTGCTAACGTTCATGGAAAAGCTACGTCGATACCACTTTTGAGCCTCCAACAAGGCCTTCGGGGCGGTATTATAGGGTAAAAAGGTGAGCGACGTAACACCTGACGCAACCGTTTGCGTAACTTTTTTCTGATGACCGTCGTTCTCGTCAGAATACAGCACAATTTCAGCAAGAAATGCAGCTCGGCTTTTCGCATAGTGCGAGCTTTGATATAACAGTCCCCTATCGATAGAGAGTGAGCATATCTTTTTGAACTCGAGCGCAGTAAAACGACTTTATCCCCTGCTTGCAGGCTTCATCGCGGTTTTCTTTCTTTCCGCCTGCGAATGGCACTATGACGACCGATCTGAGCTGGAGAAAATCCGCGATCGTGGTGTGTTGCGTGTAGGCACGCTCAACAACCAACTGTCATATTACATTGGTTCTGATGGCCCGACAGGTCTCGACTTCGAACTCGCGACCCAATTTGCAGACAGCCTTGGCGTGAAGCTCGAAATGCAGCCGGCGTATACCCTTTCTGGCCTTTTCCCTGCGCTTGAGCGTGGCGATGTTGATATTTTGGCAGCAGGCCTAACCATTACCGAAGAGCGCATGAAACAATTCCGCCCCGGGCCTGCGTATTACTTTGTCAGCCAACAATTGGTGTACAAAAACGGCCATTGGCGTCCACGGAATTTAACGGAACTGAACAAAGACGGCGCACGCATTGCCGTGGTTGAAGGTTCTAGCCATGCCATGACCCTTCAAGCCATCCAGCGCGAATACCAAGATTTGATTTGGGAAAGCGTCAAAGACACCGACGATGATGAGCTTCTTAAGCAAGTCGCTGATGGACAACTCGATTTCACCATCGCCGACTCTGTCGATATCGCCCTGATCCAACGCACTCACCCCACGATCACGGTCGCGATTGAACTGACAGAAGATGAGCCTGTGGCTTGGTTCATGAAGAAAAACCAAGACGACAGCCTGTATGCCTTGATGATCGAGTTCTTTGGCAAGAAAACCCAAAGTGGCGAATTGGCCGCGCTGGAAGAGAAGTACTTCGGTCACGTCGACAGTTTTGACTTTGTAGACACCCGCGCTTTTCTGCGTGCCATCGACAGCAAATTGCCGAAATGGGAACCGCTATTTAAAAAGTACGCCGACGAATTTGATTGGCGTTTACTGGCGGCATTGTCCTATCAAGAATCCCACTGGAACCCACGAGCGGTTTCACCAACAGGGGTTCGCGGCATGATGATGTTAACACTGCCAACAGCAAAATCCGTTGGGGTGAAAAACCGTTTAGACCCAGAGCAAAGCATCCGTGGTGGTGCGGCTTACTTGCGCAAAATGCTCGACCGCGTGCCTGACAGTGTGAATGATCACGAGCGTATTTGGTTTGCCTTTGCCTCTTACAACATCGGTTTCGGCCATATGATGGATGCGCGTCGACTGACTAAGGCGCAAGGCGGCAACCCCGATTCATGGGCAGATGTGAAGCAACGCTTACCCTTGCTAGCAAAACGTCAGTACTACACGCAAACCCGTTATGGTTACGCGCGCGGCTATGAAGCGAAAAGCTATGTAGAGAATATCCGTCGATACTACCAAAGCATCATTGGGCATGAGCAAGACCAAGCACTCGCCATCCAAAGCGAAGAAGCCGATAACGTGGATGACTTGCAAACCATCGTGGTAGACATGGAACAAGCCACGCCAAATGGTGAACGCAAAGGTGACGGTGACGCTTCTACGGAAAATGCCGATGAAAAAGCGTTAACTGAGCCAGAAAAGTCAGAACGTCCCAAAGGCGAAAAAGACAGCGACAAAAAAGGCAACTAACCTGTCATAGTGTGTTCACACTAGCAGGTTATAACCTTAACCATCTAGCGAATCACGAGCGCAGCGTTGGCTGCGCTTTTCATTCCTTTATGGAGTAACAGATGTTAGCAAAGAAGAGACAGGCTCAAGCAAGCTTTAGCCGAAGCAGCAGTATGGCTGCAAACCGCCGCAAGAGAATGCGTTCTAACAACTTGAAGAAAGTGTTGTGGCGACAGCGCACCTTTGCGATCAGAGAGTTTGCAGACTTTGAGGAAAGCTATTAAGCGTCTTTATCCGACGTGACATTTTTTGGGGTTCTTTTCGGTTTTTCCAACATCTCAGAACCCTCTGCAGCCAGTGCGGCTCTACGCGCGTCCTTTTCCGCTTTTTTCTCCGCTCGGCGACGACGGAAAAACGCTTGTAGCTGCTCACGACATTCAACGTCTAACACACCACCTTGGTACGCGACGTGGTGGTTCACACCGTCATAACTGAGCAAATTCATCACACTACCCGCGGCACCCGTTTTCGCATCAGACGCACCATAAACCACTTTGCCAATTCGGCTATGCACCATAGCACTGGCGCACATTGGGCAAGGCTCGAGCGTCACGTACAGCGTGGCATCCAATAACCGATAGTTTTGCAGGACTTTCCCCGCCTGACGCAGCGCCATCATTTCAGCATGTGCCGTCGCATCGTGTTGACCAATCAATCGATTCCAGCCTTCACCAATCACCACACCATTGTGAACAACCACAGCCCCTACGGGCACTTCACCTTCGGCTTCTGCATTGCCCGCAAGCTCGATGGCTCGCAGCATAAATTGATGATCTAATTCTGTTTGCGTCACGTCGTTTTCCACTGTTTCTTTCCATTACTCGATCGCGAGATGAAGTATATACCCAAACAACCTCAAGGTGCTTGTTCAGCGAGCGTTTGTTTGGGTTAATAAGGGCGCTGATAGAACCTTCACAGTGCCTTATTTGTCAGTGCATCAGTTAAAAATGCCACCAGCATTTTCACCCTCAACGGCTGCAATCGGCGATGAGGGAACAGAGCCCAAATTCCTTCTTCTAAATCTTGGTAGTTATTCAACACGCGCACTACAGAGCCTTCATCCAATGCCGTTTGCAGGTAATAGTCCGGCAACTGAATCAACCCACTCCCTTGCTTTGCTGCATCTAGCAAGGCGATGCCGCTGTTACAACGCAATGTTCCTGAAATGCGGATGTTTCTCTCACGCCCTTCTTCACGAAAACGCCAATAATCATGTTGCCCTCGCAGGCAGTTGTGCTGGCTCAACTCGGACAAGGTATGCGGCGTACCGTTTTTCGCCAAGTAAGTGGCTGAACCACATACGATCAGCTTGCGCGTCGCCAAGCGCTTACACACCAATGAAGAATTGGCTAGCCGCCCTAAACGAATCGCAAAATCACACCCTGAATCAATCAAGTCCAATTGGTTGTTGGTCAAATCAACGTCTATCTCTACCTGCGGGTACTGCGCCATAAAATCCAAGATGATGGGCATGATCATTTGCTCACCATAGGTGACAGGGGCTGTCAGTTTTATTTGCCCTCGCGGCGACGCTTTGAGTTGCGTTAACGCACTTTCTGCTTCCCGTAATCCATCCAAAAGAAGGCGACAATGTTGAAAATACGTATCCCCTTCATCTGTAAGCGACACGCGACGGGTTGTTCTGAACAACAATCGCGTATCTAACCTATCTTCTAAAAGGGAAACTTGGCGACTGACATGTGCCGTTGATGTACCTAATCGTTGTGCCGCTTTTGTAAAGCTTGCAGTTTCTGCCACAGCGACAAATTCTGAAACGCCTTGCCAATCTGCCATTATTACCGTCCGGTAAAAGTTAATTGCCGGAATTATGGATTATCAAATGACAGGAAACAAATAAACTGTTTCCACATTGATGGCGTAATGCTGCGCTGTCACAGAAGTGAACATGTTTCTGCTTCTGGTTTCTCCTACGGTTAGTCAAGAAGACGACTGACCCAATTTCTGAGGATTTTTTTCATGGCAGACCAATTCATCAAATCTCGTGCAGCGATTGCATGGGAAGCAGGCAAACCACTGAGCATTGAAGAAGTAGATGTGATGCTACCTAAAGCTGGCGAAGTGCTTGTGCGCATCGTAGCAACGGGTGTCTGTCATACCGATGCCTTCACCCTTTCAGGTGATGATCCAGAAGGTATTTTCCCTGCCATTTTGGGTCATGAAGGTGGTGGTATCGTTGAGCAAATCGGCGAAGGTGTCACCAGCGTACAAGTGGGTGATCACGTCATTCCACTTTACACACCAGAATGTGGGGAGTGTAAGTTCTGTACATCAGGCAAAACTAACCTGTGTCAGAAAATTCGTGAAACCCAAGGTAAAGGCTTAATGCCAGACGGCACTACTCGCTTCTACAAAGACGGCCAACCGATTTACCACTACATGGGTTGTTCAACCTTCTCTGAGTACACCGTATTACCTGAGATCTCGTTAGCCAAAGTCAACAAAGAAGCACCACTTGAAGAAGTGTGCTTGTTGGGTTGTGGCGTAACAACGGGCATGGGTGCGGTGCTTAACACGGCAAAAGTACAAAAAGGCGATACAGTTGCTGTATTCGGCCTTGGTGGTATTGGTTTGTCAGCCATCATCGGTGCAGCAATGGCAGGCGCGAGCCGCATCATTGGTATTGACCTGAACGAAAGCAAATTCGAGCTCGCAACCAAGTTAGGCGCGACCGATTGCATCAACCCAAGTAAGTTTGATAAGCCGATTCAAGACGTGATCGTTGAAATGACAGATGGCGGTGTGGATTACTCGTTCGAGTGTATCGGCAACGTTAACGTCATGCGTTCTGCACTTGAGTGCTGCCACAAAGGTTGGGGCGAATCAGTCATCATCGGTGTTGCAGGTGCAGGCCAAGAGATCTCAACCCGTCCTTTCCAACTGGTAACCGGTCGTGTGTGGCGCGGTTCTGCGTTCGGTGGCGTTAAAGGCCGCTCAGAACTGCCTGAAATCGTTGAGCGCTACCTTGCGGGTGAATTCAAACTGGATGACTTCATCACACATACCATGGGCTTAGACGGCGTGAACGAAGCGTTCGACTTGATGCACGAAGGTAAGAGCATTCGTTCTGTCATTCACTTCGACAAGTAATTCAGTCAAAAACCGCGTTTTACCTTTTGTGTAAAGCGCGGTTTGAATGGAGCTCGCCATGAGTATTGAAAACACCAGCAGCAACCGCAGCTTTGGCGGTTGGCATAAGCAATACACCCACGCATCGCGTACTGTTCATTGTGATATGCGATTCGCCATTTTTCTACCACCTCAAGCCTCTGAAACCAACAAAGTCCCTGTGCTTTACTGGCTTTCCGGCTTGACGTGTTCAGACGAAAACTTCATGCAGAAAGCAGGCGCACACCGCATTGCTGCTGAGCTAGGTATTGCCATTGTGGCACCTGACACCAGCCCGCGTGGAGAAAACATTCCAGACGATCCTGATGGCGCGTATGACTTCGGCATTGGCGCAGGTTTCTATGTGAATGCCACAGAGGCCCCGTGGAATCGCTATTACCACATGTACGATTATGTGGTGAAAGAGTTACCGGCGGTGATTGAAGACCATTTTCCCGTTAGCGACGTTAAAGCGATCTCTGGGCACAGCATGGGTGGTCACGGCGCTCTCTCCATCGCACTGAAAAACAGCGACCTGTACCGTTCTGTGTCTGCCTTTAGCCCGATCGTGAACCCCGTCAATGTCCCTTGGGGACAAAAAGCCCTGAGCAATTACTTGGGGGATGACAAAAATGCATGGCGCGAATACGACAGCTGCGCATTGATCAAAAAGGCAACATCTCACCTGCCAATGCTCATTGACCAAGGTGATGCCGACCAGTTCTTACACGATCAGCTCAAGCCAGAAAACCTGCTCCAAGCAGCAGAAGAAGTTGGCTATCCATTAGCGCTTCGTATGCAAGAAGGCTATGACCACAGCTATTACTTCATCTCTAGTTTCATTGAAGATCATGTGCGCTTTCACGCCAAGCATCTCAAGTAACATCAGGCTTCTATGAATCAGAAAAACCGGCAGTCGCCGGTTTTTTTATGTCTGTCTCTTTTTCTATCTATCCCTTTTACTGCTTCTATTGGCTGCCCCTTTTAGGCGCCTTTTCGTGTGCAGACTTTCACGCGCCGTGCTCATACATACACATTCATACGTAAACATTCAGGCGAAAAAAAGCCCCGCACAGTGGCGAGGCTCTCGATGCATTGCGGTGTGCTTTTGATCAAGCACACCGGCAAGGATCACGCTTACATAGAGTAAGTGTATGGCGCTTGGATACCCAATGGGATACCTAGAGCCCAGTATGCTAGCAGGAAGATACTCCAACCGATCAGCATGGCAATCGAGTAAGGCATCATCATTGACGCCAGCGTACCGATACCTGTGCTCTTCACATAACGTTGACAGTAAACAACCACCAGCGGGAAGAACACCATCAAAGGAGAAATGATGTTAGATACGGAGTCACCAACACGGTAAGCCGCTTGAGACAATTCAGGGGAAATACCCAACGCCATCAACATCGGCACAAGGATAGGACCAATCAATGCCCATTTAGCCGACGCAGAGCCGATCAATAGGTTCACACTCGCAGTAAGCAGGATCATGCCAATGATGGTCAATTGACCAGGCATGTTCAGTGCTTTTAGCAATTCAGCGCCTTCCAATGCCAGCAAGGTACCAATGTTTGATTGGCTGAATGCAGCAAGGAATTGAGCACAGAAGAATGACATCACGAGGTAGCTACCCATGGTAGACATGGTCAGGCTCATTGCCTTGATGATGTCACCTTGGGTTTTGAATGTACCCGCTACGCGGCCATAAACCACACCTGGAATCACAAACAAGATGAAGATCAATGGCACGATAGATTTCATTAGCGGTGCGGTAAATGCTGTCAGTTCACCTTCTGGAGAACGCAGTGCTGAAGATTCTGGAAGAATCGCAAACACCAGCAACGCGATACCTGCAAGCATTGCAAAACCTGCGCGGTTGAATGCTTTACTTTCGATATCCGTGAAACTACCCAAATCCGGTGCTTTTTCAGCATCTTCATCGATAGGCAGTTTATTTAGGCGTGGCTCGATGATTTTCTCGGTCACATACCAACCGATACCCACGATCAGGAACGACGACAAACCGGTGAAGTAAAGGTTAGCCAGTGGGTTTACCACATAGTCTTTGTCCAATACTTGTGCTGCTGACTGGGTGAAACCAGCAAGCAATGGGTCGATACCCGCAGGAATGAAGTTCGCAGAGAAACCACCTGATACACCCGCAAATGCAGCTGCAATACCCACCAGTGGGTGACGACCCGCTGCGTGGAAGATAATGCCGCCCAATGGAATAACCAGAACATAACCCGCATCTGCCGCTGTGTGCGACACGATGGCCACTAAGATAAGTGCTGGTGTCAGCAGTTTCTTAGGGGTGACGTTTAGCATTTTTTTCAGGCCAGTGGTGATGAAGCCAGACGCATCTGCCACACCCACACCCAGCATTGCCACTAGCACGATACCCATAGGCGCGAAGCTAGTGAAGGTGGTCACCATATTGGCAAGGAAGTTCGCCAATGCAGTACCAGTAAGGAGGTTGTTAATTTCTACGGATGCGCCGGTAACAGGGTGTATCAGGCCAAAATCAACCTGAGAAAGAAGTGCCGACAGGCCCCAAACAATCAACAGTCCATAAAAGAACAATAATGCCGGATCAGGGATTTTGTTCCCTGCTTTCTCAATCCCGTTGAGAAACTTGTCCATTGCGCTTTTCGGCGCGTCTGGAATGTTGTCCATAGCATGGTTACTCATGTAAAGCTCCATGGTTAAAAGTGTGTGTTTGCTTCGCTTACTGCGAATTATTTTGCTGACGTGAAACCACGTCATAATTATTCAACAGCATAAAATACATATTTAATTCTTATTTGGTAGTCACAAATACCCAATTAACTCACAAAAAAAGAATATTAGTTCAGAAAATACACACCTTTCATACACACTGGAAACAATGAACCACCTGACGCGCAACAAACGAAATAATGCATTTACGTCAGGATGAAGAAATGAGTATTAGGCAGGCTGTTAGTGAGTGACGTCACGGTTTTGAGAGGACAGAAAGATCAGACACGTTCAAGTGAATATTGAAAGAAAGGCATACATTGGTGAACAAAAAATCACCGTTAATGAAAAAGCCTCCGCCTGATCGGCAGAGGCCTTGAGCGCTTTAAGGGTTAGCGATTAAACATTAGCAAAATCAAACATGTCTGAACTGACGTTCCAGCATTTGAAGTTTTCGAGAACGATCTGTGTGTTATCACAATCAAACGTAATCAAAGTCGATTTACCCCAATCAAACGAATACACGTTGACTTGACTGATGTGTGTAGCGACAGAATTATCAATCACCAGCGAATCATAGTGCTTGTTGAAATCTTTGATGGTGTCTCGACCATCGTTGGTTTCAAACACAAAGCTATCACAGCCACTGCCACCGGCTAAAATGTCGTTGTGGTTGCCACCTTGTAGCCAATCATTGCCAGAATTGCCGTACAACTTGTCACAACCATTGCCGCCAAACAGGTGGTCGTCACCCGAGCCGCCAGAAAGAAGATCGTTATGATTGCCCCCGTTTAGCGTGTCATCGCCAGGGCCACCATACAAGCTATCACAGCCGTCGTTGCCATTTAGGGTATCGTCTCCTGCTTGCCCATAAAGAATGTCGTTGCCAGAACCACCAGAGAAGGCGTCGTTACCGTTACCGCCGAAGAAGGTGTCACAACCCGCCCCCCCATCGCCGTAATCGTTACCATTTCCGCCATAGATGGTGTCGTTACCGCCACCCGCCCAGAAGCCATCATCACCGTTACCGCCATGCAGCACATCGCTGCCGTTGCCTGTGGTGATATGATCATCGCCATCACCACCAAAGACGGTGTTGTTGCCGCTGTGGTCTGTAATGACATCGTCGCCGCCATTCCCGTAGATGGTGTCGTCACCCGCACCACCGTCGATCACATCATCGCCGTGACAATCATCCGTCGCTTCAAGCACCACATTATCAATCAAAGCGCCGATACAGTCGGACTTGCCTGTTGCAGTAAAGCTCAGTGTGATGTCTTCAACGCCTTGAGGGATCTCAAAGCTGGCCTCGAAGTTTTGGTATGCACGAACCGTCGATTGGTTATCGAATGAGCGACTAAACAACACATTGCCGTCACCATCAAAGACCTCCACCTTAAATGGACTGGTTGTGGTGTTGTTACCCGCAAAACGATTCGCATAGTCAAACGAGAAATTCATGGTGCGATCGTCATCTGCCGTCACGTTAGTCACATCGATGTCTTGGCGAACAGAAGTGTTTACCGTGCTATCAAGTTCTAGCACCGTGTTGTGTTGCGGGTTATAGGGAGTACCACCAAAGGAGCCTTGCTGAAGTTCAATCTTCGTGGCATCCACGCTGTACCAGCCCGGCACTTGGTCATCTTCTAGCAATGCCCAATCGTTGCCAGAGTTATCCCCCCAACTTTCAAAGCCACTGTTAAGGACGAGGTTTATTTCGTCGCCGTAAATGACATCATCGCCATCGCCGCCCGTGATCGTGTCATCATCACACCCACCGGAAATGATGTCATCGCCGTCACCGCCATCGATGGTGTCATCATCGTCCCCGGCCCAGAGATCATCATTGCCGTCACCGCCAATTAAGGTGTCATCACCAATGTACCCTTCGAGTTTGTCATCGCCGTCACCACCATCCATGTAGTCGCTACCAGCCTGACCAAATAACATGTCGTTATCCGCATCGCCGTACATTTGGTCATCACCATCACCGCCGAGCATCACATCGTCGCCATTCCCACCATGTTGCGTATCAACGCCGTTTTGCCCCCAGAGATAATCCGCGCCATTGCCGCCATTCTGAGTATCGTTGCCGTCGCCACCCCAGAGAATATCGTCGCCAACATTGCCATCCATGGTGTCATTGCCCGCATCCCCCCAGAGAATGTCATCACCTTGACCGCCATCTAAGGTGTCATCACCATCCCCGCCAAATAAACGGTCAACACCGCCCTGGCCGAAAATAACGTCGTTCCCGGCTTGGCCATAGACGACATCGTCCGCTAAACCGGCATAGATGGTGTCATTACCCTCACCGCCTTCAATATTGTCTTGGCCATCATTGCCGTAGAGGAAGTCGGCACCGCCACCTCCGACGATGGTGTCATCCCCCGTACCGCCGTGCACTTCATCATCGCCTTCCGAACCGAGCAAAGTGTCATTGCCTGTACCGCCATTGATATAGTCGTTACCACCCTCGCCGCGGATATAATCATTGCCATCAGAACCATAGATTTCATCCGCGTCTGATGTGCCTACGAGTGTGTCATCGTTCACTGTTCCATTGATCGTTGCCATTTTCGATACCTTTTAATAAGTCATACGAATACCGATGTAAGCACCTCTTTTAAGAGTAGGAAGCCCTATAGACATCTGGGCTACAGAAGACTAGAAGCTCATACATCGCACTATCGACTATGGCAGAGGTTGAGAACGTTTCAAGGGCAGGAAAATGAGCGTTAAACCATGAAGTTAGATGACATAGGGTGAGGACTAAAAAAGCATTAACTAATATATAAGAGTGTCTAGTCAGTGTTTTTCTAAAGAATAAGACAGGAATATATGGAACGTCGTTCTGTTTGAAAATCCGCGCTATTGTACTGATGATAAGCAGGTTTAATGATAAGCAGATGTTTGCATAATCCCATGTCAACCTTCGGTCAACTAATGGTTAATTTTTGACCTTTACATTACCCAAAGCATAAAAAAACCCCGAAGCCTGTTCGGGGTTTAAAAAAGCTAGGCGATTAACGCATACTTTATTGAAACGGAAATAATGAATTATTCCCACTCAATTGTTGCAGGTGGTTTGCCTGAAATGTCGTAAACAACACGGCTAATACCATCAACTTCATTGATGATGCGGTTAGACACCTTACCCAAGAAATCGTATGGCAGATGCGCCCAGTGTGCGGTCATGAAATCGATCGTTTCAACAGCACGTAAAGACACAACCCAATCGTATTTACGACCGTCACCCATTACGCCCACAGAACGCACTGGCAGGAATACAGTGAACGCTTGAGATACTTTGTTGTATAGGTCGGCTTTGTGCAGCTCTTCAATGAAGATCGCATCCGCACGGCGCAGCAAATCACAGTATTCTTTCTTCACTTCACCAAGCACACGAACACCAAGGCCAGGACCTGGGAATGGGTGGCGGTAAAGCATGTTGTAAGGCAGACCCAGCTCTAGGCCAATCTTACGCACTTCGTCTTTGAACAGCTCTTTCAGCGGCTCTACTAATCCCATTTCCATGTCGTCTGGCAAACCGCCAACGTTGTGGTGAGATTTGATCACGTGCGCTTTACCCGTCTTAGACGCAGCAGATTCGATCACGTCAGGGTAGATAGTACCTTGTGCCAGCCATTTCGCATTTTTCAGCTTCTTCGATTCTTCATCGAACACGTCAATGAACACGTGGCCAATTTTCTTACGTTTCGCTTCTGGGTCAGCGATACCTTCCAGCGCAGACAAGAAACGGTCTTCCGCTTTAACGTGAACAATGTTCAGGCCGAAGTGATCACCAAACATGTCCATCACTTGCTCGCCTTCGTTCAAACGAAGTAGGCCGTTATCAACGAACACACAAGTCAGCTTGTCACCAATCGCACGGTGAATCAGCATAGCAACAACTGAAGAATCCACACCGCCCGACAAGCCGAGGATCACTTCATCGTCACCCACTTGCTCTTTGATTGTTTCAATAGCATTTTCAATGATCGACGCTGACGTCCACAGCTTCTCACAGCCACAAATGTCCATCACGAAACGCTCAAGCATGCGAAGTCCCTGTTGAGTGTGTGTCACTTCAGGGTGGAACTGAACGCCGTAGAAGCGTTTTTCTTCGTTTGCCATTGCTGCAAATGGGCACGTATCCGTCGACGCGACTTTCACGAAATCTGACGGGATTTCAACCACTTTATCACCGTGGCTCATCCAAACGTCCAACATGCCAAGGCCGTCTTCGTTCAGAGAATCTTCGATGCCTTCAAATAGGCTGCCAGGGTTATCGAGCGTTACTTTCGCATAACCAAACTCACGCTCAGTTGAACCCGACACTTTACCACCAAGCTGCTCTGACATGGTTTGCATGCCGTAGCACACGCCAAGTACAGGCACACCCGCGTTGAATACATACTCAGGTGCACGAGGTGAACCCGCTTCTGTCACGCTTTCTGGGCCACCAGAAAGAATGATGCCGTTCGGGTTAAAGTCACGGATATCCTGCTCGTCAACATCCCAACCCCACAGTTCACAGTAAACTCCGATTTCACGGATACGGCGAGCAATAAGCTGGGTGTACTGTGAGCCAAAGTCGAGGATCAGAATACGTTGGTCGTGAATATTTTTGGTCATTTCAGATTTTCTCAAAAAGTCATCAAGTTAAGGGGCACGAAGCCCCTTCAAAAAAACGTCGTTGCGATTACTGACCAGTACGGTAGTTAGGCGCTTCTTTGGTGATCGTTACATCGTGCGCATGCGATTCGGTCATGCCTGCACCTGTAATACGAACAAATTCTGCTTTGGTGCGCAGCGCTTCAATCGTTGCAGAGCCCGTTAGGCCCATACAAGAGCGCAAGCCACCCATTTGCTGGTGAATGATTTCTTTCAGGCGGCCTTTGTAAGCCACACGGCCTTCGATACCTTCAGGTACAAGCTTGTCTGCTGCGTTATCCGTTTGGAAGTAACGGTCAGATGAGCCTTTAGACATCGCGCCAAGAGAACCCATACCACGGTAAGATTTGTAAGAACGGCCTTGGTAAAGTTCGACTTCACCTGGAGATTCTTCAGTACCTGCCAACATTGAGCCAACCATCACACAAGATGCGCCAGCAACAATGGCTTTACACAGGTCACCAGAGAAACGAATACCGCCATCAGCGATAACCGGAATGCCGTGCTGATTCGCCACTTCTACTGCATCAGAAATCGCAGTGATTTGTGGAACACCTACGCCAGTAACGATGCGCGTGGTACAGATTGAACCTGGGCCAATACCCACTTTAACCGCATCAACACCCGCTTCAATCAGTGACAATGCGCCAGAAGCTGTTGCCACGTTGCCGCCGATGATTTGTAGATCTGGGAACGCTGCGCGCGTTTCACGAATACGTTGAAGAACACCTTCAGAGTGGCCGTGAGAAGAATCAATAAGCAGTACATCAACACCCGCTTCAGCAAGTGCAGCAACACGTTCTTCGTTACCTGCACCTGCACCAACCGCAGCACCTACGCGGAGACGGCCTTGCTCATCTTTACATGCGTTTGGTTTGCGCTCAGCTTTCTGGAAGTCTTTTGCTGTGATCATACCGCTCAGGTGATGGTCGTCATTAACCACCAGCACTTTCTCAACACGGAATTGCTGCATCAGTTTCTGAACTTCTTCGCGGCTTGCACCTTCTTTAACGGTGGCAAGGCGATCTTTTGGCGTCATCACGTCAGCCACTTTTAGGCTGAGATCCGTTACAAAGCGAACATCACGACCTGTGATGATACCAACCAGTTCGTTGGTCTCAGTCACAACAGGGAAACCTGCAAAGCCATTACGCTCTGTCAGCAATTTCACGTCTGCGATGGTTTGGTCTGGAGTAACCGTAACAGGATTAGAAACAACACCCGCTTCGAAGATTTTCACCAAGCGTACTTGTTCCGCTTGCTGTTCGATGGTCATGTTTTTGTGGATGAAACCAATACCGCCTTCTTGAGCTAACGCAATCGCAAGACGGGCTTCAGTCACTGTATCCATCGCCGCTGAGATCAGAGGGATGTTCAATGAAATAGTTTTCGTCAGTTGAGTGCGTAAGTCGGCAGTGTTTGGAAGAACTGTGGAATGTGCTGGAACCAGCAATACATCATCAAAAGTTAGTGCTTCTTTAGCTATTCGTAACATTGCAATATCTCACGCCAAAATTAAATACGGGGGACTAAATATTGCCGCCGCATTATACTGATGACGCAAACGTTTGGCTATAGATTTTCACGAAATCGTTTGGCATTCATTTTTTGCCCCAGTACCATGACGAAAACCCGCTGATATTTAAGGCTAACTGGTGATGACAAGCCCGAACGAAAACATTTTCACTGTCTCTCGTTTGAACGCGGAAGTTCGCCTTCTGTTAGAGAACGAAATGGGCATCGTCTGGTTAGTCGGTGAAATATCGAATTTAACCGTCCCAGTTTCCGGTCACTGGTATTTCACGCTTAAAGACAGCCGCGCTCAAGTTAAGTGCGCCATGTTTAAAGGCAACAATCGCCGCGTTACCTTTAAACCAGCCAACGGCAACCAAGTGTTGGTTCGCGCACGTATCTCCCTTTATGAGCCACGTGGTGACTACCAAATCATCGTAGAAAGCATGCAGCCAGAAGGTGATGGCATGCTTCAACAACAGTTTGATCAACTGAAGATGAGTTTAGCGGCAGAAGGCCTGTTCGCGGCTGCCTTAAAACGCCCACTGCCGGAACAACCCCGTCGTGTTGGTATCATCACCTCTAAAACAGGCGCTGCACTGCACGACATTCTGCATGTATTAAAACGACGTGACCCAAGCCTTCCTGTGGTGATTTATCCGACACAGGTACAAGGCAAAGATGCCGCCATTCAAATTGCACAAGCCATAGGCAGAGCAAACAGTCGAGATGAATGTGACGTGCTGATTGTTGGACGTGGCGGCGGTTCATTAGAAGATTTATGGTGTTTTAACGAAGAGATTGTCGCGCGCACGATTGCTGCCAGTACCATTCCTATTGTGAGTGCGGTCGGCCATGAAGTGGATGTCACCATTGCCGATTTTGTTGCCGATGTTAGAGCACCGACCCCGTCAGCGGCCGCTGAGCTCGTCAGCCGTGATACCTCACTACGTACTCAACAGTATTCTCAGCGTACCGATAGGCTAGCGCACAGTGTCTCGACCCACCTAGCAAGAAGCAGAACAGCCCTCACAAGGCTTCAACACCGTTTGGCAATGCAACACCCCCAAGCGAGGCTCCAACAGCAAGCACAGCAGTTTGATGAGCTTGAGCGACGTTTATACCAATCCATGCGTCAAACGCTTCAAACTGAGGCACAACGTCTTGATCGATCGGCACAACGCTTAGAGCGTTACTCTCCTGCCAGTCAGATTCCACAACTCAGTATTCAGCTTCGTTACACGGAGCAACGTTTGGTTGATGGCATGAAACAATTGATGAGCCAACAGCGCCATGCTCTGGCGCTACAAATGGAAACGCTGGATGCCGTAAGTCCGCTTGCCACATTAGCGCGAGGCTATTCGATCACGCGCAATGACAAAGGAAACGTGCTGAAAAACGTCGCAGACACATCAAAAGGTGATGTGATTACAACGACACTTGCAGACGGTGAAGTGCAATCCACGATCCTTTGATGGGATCTTGCTGATGGAAAAACGGTGTCTTTAAGACACCGTTTTTTTTGCTTCAAAGACAATGTTTGCCGTTGAGCGAGATTTTAACTCATTGCACTCATGGCAGAAGTAACTGGTTGAGCCACAGGCCTGAAGCCTCTCTAACTGAGCGCTGCACGTTTTGCAGTATCCCTGTTTGATAAAGGTGTTATCGCAAGGATTACAAACATATACGCCGCTTTCCCACATCAATGCTTGTCCACAATCAGGACATAAATTTTCCATAGCGCTCCCCACCAATCAACCTCTCTCACTGTATTTTCATACGCTTATACAGCACGCAGTCTGCTTTTCTATTCTATCTTTAATAGTGAACGCATGAGAACAGCGTCTTGCTGGATCCTAAGAAGATCGTCAGATCTCCGCGTTAACGGCATCTGATCAGCGATCACCCCTCAAAAGAATATTTATCAATACAACTCCCGAAAGCATAAGTTACATGTTCTGTATATGGATTTTAGGCAATATAAAATATTGCACAATGTTATCACAATGAACATTTACAGATTTTTATAAATACAAGGTCATTTATCGAGCGTACATTAATTCATCCATGCCATCTAGAACGATATTTTTAACTGAATCACACTTTTAATGTGACTAAGATCAATTAATTAGTGAAACGGAAGAAACAGATCAATAACAACATCGCTGTGATCTGGCATTTTTTCTGAGGGATCTCTGAAAGCATGAGCCAAAATGGCAAAATTACGGAAAGATGTTTTTTTAAAACTCTGTGAAGATTAAAAGGCATAAAAAAACCGGCCCCTCTGGGCCGGTTTTTCATCATCATTCAGAATGATTATTTCTTATTACGGTTTTTAACCATATCCATCAAGCGTTTACGTTGGCGCGATTGAGAGATAGTGAGTTTTTCACCCTTACCTTCAAACGGGTTCTCGCTGCTTTGGAATTGAATACGAATTGGCGTACCCATGATTTTTAGCGATTTACGGAAGTAGTTCATCAAATAGCGCTTGTAAGAATCAGGCAGCTCTTTCACTTGGTTACCGTGAATCACAAAGATCGGTGGGTTGTAACCACCCGCGTGCGCATATTTCAACTTCACACGACGACCGCGGATCATAGGTGGTTGGTGATCGTCTTGTGCCATGTTCATGATGCGTGTCAGCATTGCTGTTGAGATACGCTTAGTCGCGGACTCATACGCTTCCTGAATTGACTCAAACAAGTGACCAACACCTGTTCCATGCAGTGCCGAGATAAAGTGGATGCGCGCGAAGTCAACGAAACCTAAACGGCGATCTAGCTCAGATTTAACGCGGTCTTTCACGTCTTTATCCAAACCATCCCACTTGTTCACTGCAATCACGATTGAGCGGCCCGCGTTCAAGGCAAAGCCCAACAAGCTCAGATCTTGGTCTGAGATGTTTTCACGCGCATCAATCACGAGCAACACAACGTTCGAATCTTCGATCGCTTTCAGTGTTTGGATAACAGAGAATTTTTCTACTTTTTCGTTAACACGCTTACGACGACGAACACCCGCTGTATCAATAATCACATACTCGCGACCATCACGTTCCATAGGAATATAGATAGAGTCACGAGTTGTGCCTGGCATGTCGTAAACCACCACGCGATCTTCACCGAGAATACGGTTAGTCAGTGTTGATTTACCTACGTTTGGACGGCCAATAATACCGAATTTGATTGGCAGATTTTGCAGACGCTGAAGCGCAGTTTCTGCATCTTCTTCCGTCAGATCTTTATCTACTTCCTCAAATTCTTCTTCGCCAGTCAGATCGACCAGGCCTTCTTGTGCTTCTTTTTCTGCCAATGCTTCCGCATACGGTTTCAAAGCGCGATCCATCAGACCGAGAACACCACGACCATGTGCAGCAGCGATTTGGAACATGTGCTCCATGCCCAACTGCCAGAACTCTGCACTTGCAGCATCAGCGTCGATGCCATCAACCTTGTTAACGACAAGGAAGGTGGTTTTTTCACGTGAACGTAGATGTTGAGCGATCGCTTCATCCGCAACCGTCAAACCGGCACGTCCATCAACCATGAACAAAACAACATCAGCTTCTTCAATCGCAGCCAATGACTGTTCAGCCATTTTGGTTTCGACACCTTCTTCTGTGCCATCAATACCACCGGTATCAACCACGATGAACTCGTGCTCGCCCAGCATGGCTTTTCCGTATTTACGATCCCTGGTCAATCCCGGAAAATCGGCAACAAGCGCATCGCGCGTACGTGTTAGCCGGTTAAAGAGTGTCGACTTCCCAACATTCGGACGCCCAACAAGGGCTACTACAGGAATCATACTGACCTCTAGAATTTTCTTGGTTATGAATAACAGCGGCTCCTGACTTTGAAAAGTCAGGAGCCGAATATTTTATAAACGCCCAATACTCAATACCTTGTATCGAATTGGACGTTACGATTTAACTATGGCGTTTGCTTTTTGCTGATGCTGCCATCGCGTGTAACAACGATATACCCATCGTCCACGTTCATTGGCGCAACCGCAATGCCACTATCATCAAGCTGCTGTTGTGCAACAAACTCACCAGACGTTGGATCAATCCAGTGTAGGTAGCCTTCGGCATCACCGACAACCACATAGCCAGAAATAGCCACAGGCGCGGTTAGCTGACGATACTCAAGTTCTTTGTTCGTCCAAAGCTCTGTGCCACTACGTGCATCAACAGCAACAACATAATCTTTATCGGTGATCAGGAACAAGTAGCTCCCAGCAACCATGATATCTGTTGACGAACTGTACGTGCGTTTCCATGCAGGGCGACCTGAACGTAAATCGATCGCCACCAACGAACCGTTGTAACCCACCGCATAAAGCAATGAACCCGCAACCACTGGCGTTGAATCAACATCAACCAAACGATCAATTTCCGTTGCGCCTTTCGGGCTTGCAATGGTTTGCTGCCAAATGATATTGCCATTCTCAATGAATGCAGCACCTAGGCGACCATTTGCCATGCCCCAGAATACACCACCGGAAATCGAGACTGGCGAACTGTCACCACGAAGCGTCAGGTTTGGCACTTCACTGGACAAACTCCAGCGCTGCTCACCCGTTTCAGCTTCATAAGCTGAAATCTCACCACGGCTTGAATTCACCACGATCAGCCCTTCATCAGCAAGCGGTTTAGACAAAATTTCGCCACCAACTTGCGTGCGCCATACGAGCTCACCGGTTTCTTCATCCAGCGCAATGAGTTCGCCAGTTTCAGTACCAATGTACAATTTGCTGTATGAAGCTGTGATACCGCCAGAAAGAAGCGCAGGCGCTTCTTCACCAAGGTTCACACTCCAAACGGTTTTGCCGCTTTCAAGATCCATGGCCGAGACGATACCGTCGCGGTCAGCAGCATACACTTTATCGTAAGCCACTGCTGGTGATAGATTGCTGAAATAGCGCCCAACACCATCACCCACTTGAGAAGACCACAATTGTGCTGGAGTAAATTCGCTTTGAACCACTGGCAATGGTGCCATTTGGATCGAATCTTCTTCACTCGCACAACCAGCAAGTAGTGCGCCTAAAAGGGCGACTGCACCAACATGTTTCCATCCCTTGCGCATCATTGTCAGACCTTATTGCGGCAGATTATCTAGCTTCATCTGAACAACAGGGTTTGAAGCAGCGGCGATAGATGCTGCATACGCAGAACGTGCTGCGGCTGTGTCTCCCTGACGAAGTTCGATGTCACCACGTAGCTCTTCAACTTGAGCAGTCCAGCTTTGTGCTGTCACTTTGTCCAATTCTTTCAGCGCTACATCGTAATTTTTCAGTTCAGCTTCAACACGCGCAAGACGCACAGAAGCAATCGCACTTAGGGTTTCATCTTTTGATGATTGAACCATGCGAAGCTGTTCCGCGGCTTTTACCAATTCATTGGTTTCAACCAGCGATTTTGCCAATTGTAGAGACAAGAGAGAGGCATACGCTTCGCCTTGACGCTCACTGATGAAAGCGGCAGCTTGTTCTTCTGCTTTTTCATCACCCGCCGCCAATGCATTGACGACTTGTGTGTAAGCTTCAGATGCTTGCTCGCGGCCCGTTTCTTGTTCAGCTTGGAAATAGCGCCATCCATATAGGCCACCCAAACCAATCACTGCGCCGAGGACAACGGCTTTACCGTTATCCCGCCACCACTGTTTAATCGCTTCGACTTGTTGTTCTTCTGTGGTGTAGACGTCCACGTTTTGTCCTCTCTTAAACCAATTGAGCCAATTTTTCGGCTACATCATCCTGAGAAATGGTTAGCTGCTCGCCGCCTTTAAGGTCTTTGTAAGTCACCATATTTTGCGCAACTTCATCTTCACCCAACACGAGAGCAACAGACGCGCCGACTTTATCCGCGCGCTTAAATTGTTTCTTAAAGTTACCACCACCGAAGTGGGTCATCACACGCAGACCTGACACGGTTTCACGCAGCATTTCAGCCAGTTTCATGCCCGCAGCCAGTGTGCCTTCGCCCGACGTTACCATGTAAACATCAACAGCGGGACGTGTTTCGTTAAGCTCGAGTGTTTCCATCAACAGAACCAAACGCTCAACACCCATTGCAAAGCCAACCGCAGGCGTCGCTTTGCCGCCCAGTTGCTCAACAAGGCCATCATAACGGCCACCGCCACAGATCGTACCTTGAGACCCTAGGCTTTCAGTGATCCATTCGAAAACAGTACGGTTGTAGTAATCAAGACCACGTACCAATTTCTCGTTAACCGAGTATTGGATGCCAGCCGCGTCCAACAGTTCACACAAACCTGCAAAATGTTGCGTTGACGCTTCATCCAAGTACTCCGACAGCTTAGGTGCGTCAGTCAGTACCGCTTGGATTTCTGGTACCTTGGTGTCCAAAACGCGCAGCGGGTTGGTGTGCATACGGCGCTTGCAATCTTCATCAAGTACAGACTCATGCTGCATCAAGAAGCTCACCAAGGCTTCGCGGTAATTTGCGCGTGCTTCTAAAGAACCGATAGAGTTCAGCTCAAGACGAACGTGCTCATGAATACCCAGTTCACGCCATAGACGCGCTGTCATCATGATCAGTTCTGCATCAACGTCAGGGCCATTTAGACCGAAGACTTCAACACCAAATTGATGGAATTGACGGTAGCGGCCTTTTTGAGGGCGTTCGTGGCGGAACATAGGACCCATGTACCATAGGCGTTGTTCTTGGTTGTACAGCAGGCCATTTTCGATGCCTGCACGCACACAACCCGCCGTCCCTTCAGGACGAAGACTCAGGCTATCGCCATTGCGGTCTTCAAAGGTGTACATTTCTTTTTCTACCACGTCGGTCACTTCACCGATTGCGCGACAGAATAGATTCGTCATTTCAACGATCGGCATGCGCACTTCGCTGTAGCCGTATGCGCTGATCACGTCTTTTACTGTGCCTTCAACTTTTTGCCAAAGTGGAGACTGTGTAGGGAGGCAGTCGTTCATGCCTCGAATCGCTTGAATTGATTTTGCCACTTTAACTCTCGTAACCGATCTTATGTTTCGCGTGAAGTCTGCGGATTGCTTACTTCTCTGTATTTACATCAATGCGATTGTTTTCATCAAGCATTGATGCCTTTGCCCGGATCTTCGCTTCCAGCTGATCGATCAGGTTGTCATTATCAAAACGTTCTTTTTGACGCTTGCCATCGTCGTAATACGCACTGCGTTTATTACTACCGGCAACACCAATGTGTGACACTTCCGCTTCGCCGGGGCCATTGACCACACAACCAATGATGGAAACATCCATAGGAACAACCACGTCTTCCAGACGTTGCTCCAACGCATTCACCGTGCCGATAACATCAAACTCCTGACGGGAGCATGTTGGGCACGCAATAAAATTCACACCGCGTGAACGAATGCGCAATGACTTGAGAATGTCGAAGCCAACTTTAATTTCTTCAACAGGGTCTGCTGCCAATGAGATACGAAGAGTATCACCAATACCCTCGCTGAGCAGCATACCAAGGCCAACCGCCGATTTCACGGAACCCGCACGCGCGCCGCCCGCTTCGGTAATACCAAGGTGAAGCGGTTGATCAATGCGTTTTGCAAGCTGACGGTATGATTCTACCGCCAAGAACACATCAGACGCTTTCACGCTGACTTTGAATTGATCAAAGTTCAAGCGATCAAGGATATCAACGTGGCGCATAGCGGATTCCACCAACGCTTCCGGCGTTGGCTCGCCGTATTTTTCTTGTAAATCGCGCTCAAGTGAGCCGCCATTCACACCAATTCGGATAGGGATATTTTTGTCGCGCGCCGCATCCACGACTGAACGAATGCGCTGTTCATTGCCAATGTTACCTGGGTTGATACGCAAACAATCCACACCGTACTCAGCGACTTTAAGCGCGATACGATAGTCGAAATGAATATCAGCAACCAACGCAATCGACGTTTGTTGGCGGATCAACTTAAACGCTTCTGCGGCTTCCATGGTAGGCACAGAGATACGAACAATATCAGCACCGACTTTTTCCAGCGCCTGAATTTGCGCAACTGTCGCGTCGACGTCAGTTGTGCGGGTGTTTGTCATTGACTGGACTGCTATTGGTGCGCCGTCGCCGATTGGCACGTCACCCACATAGATACGCGTGGATTGACGACGTTTAATAGGAGATTCGGTATGCATTAGGTGTACTCTGAATTACTTCGGAAGGCTCAAACGGGCTACCCGACCTGAAGGATAACCACTGAGATCAACTTTTTTGCCATCATAGGCGAGGTCTACGGCGCTAGGTGCACCTAGGACGATTTTAAACGGTGCTTTGCCAGATAGCGATACGCTTTCTCCAGCTGTTTTAATACCCGCAACCAAGCGCTTGCCATTGGCATCACGCACATCCACCCAACAATCTGCACTAAAGCGCATGGTTAACGGCGCAAGCGGTGAGTTTTGCGTTGCAGTCGGTGTTGTAGATGTGGTCGAAGATGCCGTTGTTGTCGTCACCGCGGGTGTTTCAGTGCGTTCCGCGCTGCTTGCGGTCTGCGTTGGCTCTGATTTAGACAACACAATGTCAGTGGAGACATTCTCTTCTGTCGCATTGCCTTCTGCTGCGTTTGCGTCAGACGCTGTGTTTTCATTGCTCGCAGCATCAACATTGCTCACAACATCGACAGATGCAGAGGTATCACTTGAAGCATCTGTTGATGCAGGCTCAACAACGTCAGTAACAACATCAAGGGTGACTGTACTGCCATCGCTGGTTTCAGTTTCTTGCTGCGCAAAAATGTTCGCGCTCTCTGGAAGCGAAAGCAACGGATCATTTTGCTGGTTTTGCCACCACCAAAATGCCGTCAAGCCAACCACCACCGCAAGGATCACCCAGGTTAATCCCATCACGCGGCTGTCATGTTTTTCTAAACGCGTTTTACGCGAAAAACTCTGCATTTGTTGTGCAGAGTCTTCATGTTCTTTTGCTGGCTGAAAATCGCACAGTAGCTTGTCAGAATCTAGTCCGACAAGCTTGGCGTAGGAACGAATATAACCACGGGTAAACGTGGCGATCTGTTTTTGATCGCAACAATCCGCTTCTAATTCACGAATAACGGAAACACGAAGTCGCAATCGATCCGCCACATCCTGTTCGGTCAACCCTTGCGCTTCTCTTGCTTGCTTCAGCGCGGTACCTGGATGTGTCGCTTCGATGTCTAATGGCTGCTCTTCGTTTTTTTCAGTATTCATTCGCTAAGTACAGTCTATATTCTTTCGATTTAGGGAATTGTTTAGCCAATACATTCGCATAACGCTCCACTTCGTGAGGGCGCTCCGCTTTTGCTTCCAATGAAATCATAGTCAGCAAACTGTTGGAGCGGTATCCATATCGCTTATGGAACTGGAACAAGCGTAATCTGGCTTCATTCAGCTCATCGTCTTCCACTTCTAACTTTGCAAGTTGCAGCGTAGACAATGGACGATTTGGTTCATGATCAATGGCTTTTTCAAACCATTCCTTTGCTAAGACCGCGTCACCAGACTTTAAGGCACAAATGGCGGCATTTTCGTAACTGCCTGACATTTTGTAATAGTACGGCTGCTCTATCGCTTTGGCAAAGGCTGCTTGTGCTTCGTCATAACGTTCCTGACGGCACAAGAAAACGCCATAATTGTTTCTAACATCTCCGTTTCGCGGTGATGTACGAAGCGCTTTCTTAAATTGTTCTTCCGCTTGGTCGTATTCGCCCACTTCTTGAAGATAGTGAGCGAAACTGATCAGTGCACGATAATAGGTCGGTGCATGCTGCACAGCCAGTTCAAGGTTTTGTCGTGCCCTTTCCCATTGCCCAGCATCGAGATAGGCAAGCCCAAGCGCTATTCGGGATTCAGCAATTTGAATGGTATCAAACTTCGCGTTGTTTTTCTCTTCTGTTACTGTGACACAACCAGCTAATAATCCCATCAATAACAGACTACAAAGCGTCCTTGCCATATTCCCATCCTATCAATCAGTTATCAGACTGATTTGACGGGAATCTGCTCCTCAACATTCAGTCTGCTTTGAGTACGTTTAGTACGGTCAATCACATCGCCGACTAACTGACCGCATGCAGCGTCAATATCATCACCACGCGTTTTACGCACCGTGACCGTGTAATCGTATTGCATCAATGTTTTCATGAACCTATCGATGCGCGAATTACTCGGTTTCTTGTATGGTGACCCAGGATAGGGGTTAAAAGGAATCAGGTTTATCTTCGCAGGCGTGTCTTTTAACAGCTCTGCGAGTTGGCGCGCATGGTCCATATCATCATTCACGTGATCAAGGAGCACATACTCAACAGTGACTCGTCCACGGTTCGCATTTGAAGAAGCGATATAACGACGAACAGAGTCTAAAAACGTCTCGATGTTGAAGCGATCATTGATCGGCATGATTTGGCTGCGAAGCTCATCATTTGGAGCATGAAGCGAAATAGCCAACGCCACATCGATTTTGTCAGTCATTTGATCAAGACCTGACACGACACCTGAAGTCGACACAGTCACACGACGTTTTGACAGGCCGAACCCCAAGTCATCCAACATCAAATTCAGCGACGGGATCAGGTTTTTCATGTTAAGCAACGGCTCGCCCATGCCCATCATCACAACGTTGGTGATAGGACGACGACCAGTCTCTTTCTCGATACCAATTTCTTTTGCCGCACGCCAAACCTGACCGATAATTTCGGACACTTTCAGGTTGCGGTTGAAACCTTGTTGCGCAGTCGAGCAGAATTTACAGTCAAGCGCACAGCCTACTTGTGAAGAAACACACAGGGTCGCACGGTCTTCATCAGGAATGTAAACCGTTTCTACGTCTTGGTTACCCACGCGCATGGCCCATTTGATGGTGCCGTCACTTGAATGCTTTGCAAGGGACACTTCTGGCGCGCGAATTTCGCATTTCGCTTTCAGTTTTTCACGAAGCTTTTTGTTGATGTTGTTCATCTGATCGAAGTCATCACAACCAAAATGGTAAATCCACTTCATGATCTGATCAGCACGAAACGCCTTCTCGCCTAACTCATCAGCGAAAAACGCTCGTAGTGATTGCCGATCGAAATCCAGCAGATTAATTTTTTCCGTCGTCATCAGATTGCCTCGTGAAACGTAATAGAACGGGAATATGTTGCGTTTGATTTAACAGCAACGTTGCATCAACACTTGACTGCAAGCCCTGAAATCAAGGCGCGAAATTGTACAGTCTTTGTGATCCAGATTCCACCTCTTACTTGTGACCCCGCTCGCCACAACAAACGCACAAAGAAGACACAAGCATGACCATCGCGCATCATTCATGGCTTGCGACGCTGTTTTGCTCATTCAAACGGTGCATTTGATTAGTGTATACCCAAACAATCTGAAGATGCAGGATTCAACTTGCTCGAACAGAGGACATCAATGGCGAACACCTTCATGTCGTTTGGGTATTCGCCGAGAAACGCACAAAATAAAAAAGGGAGCATTCGCTCCCTTTGTTTACGTGATTCGTCGACTCTTATGAATCAGTCCTTACGAGGACAAATCTCATCATTCGCGAAGAAGTATGCAATTTCGCGTTCTGCAGACTCAGGGCTATCAGAGCCATGCACTGAGTTTAGACGCATGCTTACAGCAAAATCTGCACGTAGCGTGCCGCAGGCTGCTTCTTCTGGATTCGTTTTACCCATCAGTTCGCGGTAACGACTGATGGCGTTGTCACCTTCCAACGTTTGCACCATCACTGGACCAGACGTCATGAATTCAACGAGATCGTTATAAAAAGGCTTTCCCTCATGCTCAGCATAAAACCCTTTCGCTTTCTCTTCGGAAAGGTGCAGCATTTTTGCAGCAACAACACGTAATCCTGCTGCTTCAATTCGTTGGTAAATTGCGCCAATCAAATTACGTTCAACGGCGTCAGGCTTCACGATCGAAAAAGTGCGCTCAATAGTCATTTTGTATTCCTTTTTTTATTCGCCTGATAACGCCTTATTAGCGCGTTATCAGTTTGTTATCTTAAGGACAGCCTACCAGAGCATTCCGCCATACCCCACCCTGATATCGCGGAACCGTTAACTCTGTTGTTAATTCTAAGGGTGAGTTGTTAATTAACAGGTTGCTTTGCGTTTTTACCGACAAAAATATCAGTTATCGTGCCGATTCGTCGACCAATATGCGAGACAAGGTTTTCACACCCATGCCCGTTGCGCCAACCGACCATTTGTCGCTTGCGCCTTTACGGTACGTGCCCGAGCAATCAAGGTGAACCCACCCTTTTTTGTAGTCATCAACGAAGTACGACAAAAACGCAGCTGCCGTGCTCGCGCCAGGTGAATACTGTCCACCACTCACGTTCGCCAAATCAGCAAAGCTTGAAGGCAGCATGTTGCGGTGGAATTCAGCAAGTGGCAGCTGCCACATGCCTTCGTTTTCCGCATCAGCAGCGCTAATGCAACGCTGAGCGAGATTTTGGTCAAACGAGAACAATGCATGGTAATCATTGCCCAACGCCATTTTGGCAGAACCGGTTAAGGTCGCACAGTCTATGGTCAATGTAGGATTGTACTTGTTCGCGTAAAGGAGACCATCCGCAAGCACTAGGCGTCCTTCTGCATCCGAATTCAATACTTCAACGGTCACACCATTTTTGTAGGTGATGATGTCGCCAAGTTTGTAAGCATTGCTGGAAATCATGTTTTCAGCACAGCACAGAATCAGCTTAACGCGCTTGTTTAACCCTTGTGCAATCGCAAGCCCTAAACCACCGGTCGCCATTGCCGCACCGCCCATGTCGGCTTTCATTGAATCCATGTAGCTCGACTGCTTGATGCTGTAGCCACCAGAGTCAAAGGTAATGCCTTTACCAATGATACACGCGAACACGTCAGCATCCGCATCGCCCGTTGGGTTGTAGTCCAACTGCAGCATCGCCGGTTTACGCGCAGAGCCGCGACCCACGGTGTGAATGCCGACCCAACCGTGCTCAAGCAAGTCAGCGCCTGACACAATCTTGTATTTCACGTTTTCTGGGTTTGGCGCCTGTGATTTAATGAACTCACCAGCACGAACTGCAAGTTGCTGAGGGCCGACTTCTTCCGCGGTTTCATTGATAATTTGGCGAACCCAATCTGTCGCCACAATGCGGTTGTTCAACTCTTTCTGTTGTTTGTCGTCCAGTGTTGGCGCAGCAAACTCATAGCCCGCTTTTGGGCCACGTAAACCTTGATAGAATGCCCACGCAGATTCGACGTCCCAGTTATCGCCTTTCAACGCCACTTTGCGAATACCTTGCGTATCCAGCTTTCTCGCGGCTTGCTGCACATTATCCAGAGCGGCTTCACCCTTCGCGTGCACCGTCGCACCGTGTTGGTCAAAAGAGATAACGGCGTTCGCACCACCCCACACATCTGCTGCAGGCTCATTGGTCAGTGCGATTTGCATCTTGTCGGTCATGTTGAACTCCTTGTTCCTAGCCCTTACTGAAACAATAGTAAGGTTTTTAATTCTGAAGGCTGACGTTTGTTATCTACGAAGGGAAAGCTTGATAGCAAGCACATACCCTTTGCAGTATGTGTATCATTGTGAACATCAAAAATGACGTATTGATGAGAAAAACAAAGCGGGCCATAAGCCCGCTTGGATAAAACTAATGTGCCTGTAAAAAACCCATCAAACAAGCACTTTAGCCAACGATTAATCCATCTCGTCCATCCAACACAGGATGATCGCCTCTAGGATTTTTTCGTTTGAGTGATTCGGGTCATCAGAAAAATCGTCCAACTCCATCACCCACGCGTGTAGATCTGTAAATCTCACGGTTTTAGGGTCAGTATCAGGAAACTTTTCCACCAGTTCAATCGCGATATCGCGTGAATCAATCCATTTCAGGCTCATTGTCTCAACTCCCTACAATCACTCACTCGTTCGGCAATGCCAAGCGATGCTTAATGGTTTTCTGCTGCGTGGTTCAAAGTATAACGCGGCACTTCAACAACCAAGTCTTTGTCCGCCACTTTCGCCTGGCAACCTAAACGTGATTCTGGCTCAAGGCCCCATGCTTTATCCAGCATGTCGTCTTCCAATTCGTCACTTTCGTCGAGTGAGTCGAATCCTTCACGAATAACCACGTGACACGTTGTACACGCACAAGATTTTTCACACGCATGTTCAATTGCAATGCCGTTGCGTAGTGCAACGTCTAGTACTGTTTCTCCGGCTTCTGCTTCCAGAACTGCACCTTCAGGGCAAAGGTCTTGGTGTGGCAGAACAACAATCTTTGGCATGTTTAAACCTCGTCAATGGAATGGCCAGCCAAGGCTTCACGGATGGATTTGTCCATACGGCGTGAGGCAAAGTCTTGGCTCGCTTTATCTGTGTCTTTGATGCCTTGCTCAATGGCTGCAGCATCATCGCCATTACGCAGCACAATCAAGGCTTCAATGGCAGAAATTAGGGTTTTCTTTTCGTCTTCTGACAGCAACTCATCGCCATTGGCATCAAGCGCAACCAGCAAGCCTTCAATCACACGGTCAGCTTCAACGCGTTGCTCCGCAAGGTAGCGCGCATCTTTATCTTCTTGTGCGTGTGTAAAGGAAGAGCGGATCATGTTGGCAATTTCATCATCACTCAAACCGTAAGAAGGCTTAACTTGAATCGATGATTGCACTTCCGTGCTCTTTTCCATCGCCGTCACTGATAGCAAACCATCCGCATCAACCTGATAGGTGACACGAATGTGCGCAGCACCCGCAGACATTGGAGGAATGCCTTTCAGCGTAAAGTTCGCTAGCGAACGACAATCGTCCACCATCTCACGTTCACCCTGAACGATGTGCACCTTCATGCCGGTTTGACCGTCTTTAAAGGTGGTAAATTCTTGTGCGCGAGCCACAGGTATCGTGGTGTTACGTGGAATGATTTTCTCCACCAAACCACCCATGGTTTCGATACCCAAAGACAAAGGAATAACGTCCAACAGCAGCATTTCGCCATCTGGCTTATTGCCAACGAGAATATCGGCTTGGGTTGCTGCACCAATCGCAACAACTTTGTCTGGGTCAATCGTGGTAAGTGGCGTACGACCAAAGAACTCACCCACTTTTTCACGCACCAATGGCACGCGGGTAGACCCCCCCACCATCACCGCTTCTAGCACGTCGTCAGTTTTCACTTGCGCATCTTTTAGCGCACGGCGGCAAGACAGCAGCGTTTTCTTCACAAGCGCACCAATCAGTTCATCAAACTGAGCGCGAGTGAGTGCGCCTTGCCAATCAAGCACTGAAATGTCTGTGATCTCTGCATCGCTCAACGCGACTTTGGCTGCAGTTGCCGCATTCAGTAATCGACGGTGATCATCACCAGACAGAGAAGCGAAGCCTGCTTGCTCAGCGATCCAATCTGCAATCAGATGGTCAAAATCATCACCACCTAGCGCGGAGTCGCCGCCCGTTGCGAGCACTTCAAATACGCCTTTAGACAGACGCAAGATAGAGATATCGAATGTGCCGCCACCAAGGTCATAAACAGCAATGACGCCTTCTTGGCCCGAATCCAAACCATAAGCGATGGCCGCAGCGGTTGGCTCATTAAGCAGTCGAAGAACGTTTAAGCCCGCCAGTTTCGCCGCATCTTTTGTGCCTGCACGCTGTGCATCGTCAAAATAGGCTGGAACGGTAATCACAACACCTTCGAGTTCACCACCGAGTGATGCCTCAGCACGTTCGTTGACTGTGCGAAGAATATCCGCAGACACTTCGATAGGGTTTTTGTTGCCCGAGCGTGTGTTGATCAACGGCAAGCCGTTTTCAGACGCAGTCAGTGCATAAGGAAGGTGTGGGTAACGAGATTGAACATCCGCCAGCGAACGACCCATCATGCGTTTTACTGACACTATGGTGTTTGCGCTGTCTGTTTCGGAGCGAGCTTGTGCGTCATAACCCACGAGTGTCGCATCTTCACCGTAGTGAACCACTGAAGGGATCAGTGCGCGACCTTGGATGTCGTTAAGCGTTGTCGCTGTGCCACTTCGTACTGAAGCAACAAGCGTGTTGGTGGTGCCTAGGTCAATACCTACCGCAAGCTTGTGCTCGTGCGGCGCAGCACTTTGACCCGGTTCTGCAATTTGTAACAGTGCCATGTTGGTTCCTGTAGCCGGACCCGCCGCCGCGTGTTGTTAACCGAGCAGCCGATCTTCGATTCGTTCGATTTCTTGTTTGAGTTTGACGAGAAACTTGAGTTTACGAACCAGTACCGCAGCAGTTTCCCATTGCGCACTGTTCAAGGCGT
The DNA here is from genome assembly GCF_002876705.1 of Enterovibrio norvegicus. Lineage (GTDB taxonomy): Bacteria > Pseudomonadota > Gammaproteobacteria > Enterobacterales > Vibrionaceae > Enterovibrio > Enterovibrio norvegicus_B. Next base: position 126,186 of record NZ_MDAG01000010.1, read on the forward strand.
CTTTCAATTCAATCAATAGTGATTGGTGAATCGCCACCGTCTTCTCTTCGAAGTCAAACAACAATACATCTGGCTCATTGCTGTCTGCAATATCTTCTAGCTCTTCACGCATTTCCATTTGCTGCATCAAAAACTCAGGATCTTGCATGGTTTGGGTTTCGTCACGCAATTCTAATCCATTCAGCGCAAGCAGGTATTCTGCGCGTCTGACGGGATCACTGAGGGTTTGGTAAGCATCATTGATTTGAGCCGCTTTCTGAACGGCGAGCAGGCGCTCTTGTTCTGATGCTGTGGCAAATTTGTCTGGATGAAAGCGTCGCTGAAGTTCGCGAAACTGTGAAGAAAGAGAGCTACCATCCAGATCAAACTGAGATGATAGCCCGAATAATTCGAAATGATTCATTTCAACTCACGGATTAAACGTTAAAGCTTTCGCCGCAACCACACTCACTGTTGACGTTAGGGTTGTTGAACTGGAAGCCTTCATTCAACCCTTCTTTTGCAAAGTCCAGCTCGGTGCCGTCGAGATACAGCATGCTTTTGCTGTCGACAATCACTTTCACACCTTTCTCTTCAAAGACGTGGTCTTCTTCTTCGAGATCATCGACAAACTCCAGTACGTAAGCCATACCAGAACAGCCAGAAGTGCGAACACCTAGGCGCAGCCCAAGGCCTTTGCCTCGGCTTTCAAGAAAAGAGCGAACGCGTGATGCGGCCGCTTCTGTCATCGTTATGGCCATAGATACAACAACCCTTTTACGTATTAAGCTTCGTGTTTCTTTTTGTAATCACTGACTGCAGCTTTGATGGCATCTTCCGCCAAAATTGAGCAGTGTACTTTTACTGGTGGCAGTTCAAGCTCTTCCGCGATTTCAGCGTTTTTGATCGCTGCTGCTTCGTCAAGTGACTTGCCTTTTACCCACTCGGTAACCAGTGAGCTTGAGGCGATCGCAGAACCACAACCATAGGTTTTAAACTTCGCATCTTCGATGATGCCTTGCTCGTTAACCTTGATTTGAAGCTTCATCACGTCACCACATGCTGGTGCGCCAACCATGCCACTGCCAATGCTTGGATCATTCTTGTCGAATCCGCCAACATTGCGTGGGTTTTCATAGTGATCGATTACTTTTTCGCTGTAAGCCATGATCTGTTCCTCGAAATCCAGAGACCGCTTAGTGGTGTGCCCACTCAACAGTGTTTAAATCAATACCTTCTTTGTACATATCCCAAAGAGGTGACATTTCACGCAGCTTGATAACCGCTTTACGAACCTGCTCGATTGCGTGGTCAACTTCTTCTTCTGTCGTGAAACGACCGAAAGAGAAGCGAATTGAGCTATGTGCCAATTCGTCATTCAGACCCAATGCACGCAATACATAAGAAGGCTCAAGGCTCGCTGATGTACATGCCGAACCTGATGATACCGCCAAGTCTTTCAGCGCCATCAGCAGTGATTCACCTTCAACAAAGGCGAAGCTAATGTTCAAGTTTGCAGCAACACGTTGCTCAAAATCACCGTTCACGTAAACCGCTTCAAGATCTTTGACGCCATCGTAAAAACGGTTACGCAGTGCTAGTGCATGTGCTTGGTCTTTTTCTAGATCTTCTTTCGCGAGGCGGAATGCAACGCCCATACCCACGATTTGGTGCGTAGGCAATGTGCCTGAACGCATGCCACGTTCGTGACCGCCGCCGTGCATTTGCGCTTCTAGACGAATACGTGGCTTACGGCGAACATACAAAGCACCAATGCCTTTAGGGCCGTAGGCTTTATGTGCACTCATCGAAATAAGGTCGACTTTGATTTCTTGCGTATCTAGCGGCAACTTACCGACAGATTGCGCAGCATCAACGTGGAATACCACTTTGCGCTCACGGCATAGTTCACCGATGGCTGCGATATCTTGGATCACGCCGATTTCGTTGTTCACGTGCATGATAGAAACAAGCACAGTGTCTTCACGCATGGCATCTGCCAATTTGTTCAGATCGATAATGCCGTTTGATTCTGGCTCAAGGTACGTCACCTCATACCCTTCACGCTCAAGTTGGCGGCAAGGGTCAAGCACTGCTTTGTGCTCTGTTTTACAGGTGATGATGTGTTTGCCTTTCTTGCTGTAGAAGTGCGCAACACCTTTAATCGCCAGGTTATCAGACTCAGTAGCACCAGAAGTGAATACGATTTCACGCGGGTCTGCGTTCAGATAATTCGCGATATCTTCACGTGCAGTATCAACCGCTTCTTCTGCCTGCCAACCAAAACGGTGCGAGCGAGATGCAGGGTTACCGAATACGCCATCTAGCGTCAGGTGCTGCATCATTACTTCAGCAACACGCGGGTCTACCGGGCATGTAGCTGAATAGTCAAAATAAATTGGCAATTTCATTTGTATCTCCAAATACTCCGGTACGGCTAATCAAGAGCGAAAATTCACACCCAGAGCGCTTGCTGGGTTTTCACTGCTACTGGAGTTTAAGCCATGTCTAACAATTGTTGACGAATCAAGCGATGAGTCTTGACGACCTGCCACCTGCTTAACTTCGTTATCTTGCATCAACTCGCCGAGCGAGATGTCATTCAAAAAGCTGCTAATGCGTGAGCTAAGGTCACGCCAAAGTGTGTGTGTCAGACAGCGTGTTCCGCCTTGGCAATCGCCTTTACCTTGACACTTAGTGGCATCAACGGATTCATCAACCGCTGCGATAACCATGCCAACGGCAATGTCGTTAGCATCCACACCTAGACGGTAGCCACCGCCTGGTCCACGTACGCTAGACACTAGGCCTGCTTTACGAAGACGGGAAAATAGTTGCTCAAGATAAGACAGAGAAATCCCTTGACGCTCTGAAATATCAGCAAGAGGCACGGGGCCCATTTCTGAATGCAACGCGACATCCAACATCGCAGTTACGGCATATCTACCTTTAGAAGTCAGTCTCATAACACTCTACCTTTGAGTAACAATGAAACGAGTCTGACATACCCGACTAAAACGGTCAAGTATTTACCCGAGTGTTTTAGTCAAGTTTTTAACCCTTAATAAAAAGAGGTTATTTTGACGTCTCTTTCACAATTTTTTCGACTGAAGAAAGCACACCACGAAGAATATTTAGCTCTTGGCTTTCAGGTCTTGCACGGTTAAATAAACGTCTTAGTTTGGTCATCACCATGCCAGGATGCTGCTTTTTGATGAAACCAGTGGTATCCAATATTGTCTCTAGGTGCGCATAGAAACGCTCGAGATCTTCCGCCAGTGGATACTCTTGTTCTTTTACTTCACCTTTATACGCTTGGCTATCTAACCACGCCATGCGGGTTTCGTAACAAAGGGTTTGGACCGCCATGGCCAAATTCAGTGAGCTGTATTCTGGGTTTGCCGGGATGGCTACGTGATAGTTACACGCTTGAAGCTCATCATTCGACAGACCTGTGCGCTCACGACCAAACACAAAGGCAACGGGATGCTGGGTCGACTCCTCGATAGCTTTAATGCCACTTTCGCGAGAATCTAACATCGGCCAATCAAGAGTACGGCTACGTGCACTTGTCCCGATGACCAAGCCGCAGTCAGCGACCGCCTCTTCCACAGTATTTACAATGCGAGCATTGTTAGCGATATCACTTGCGCCAGCTGCTAAAGCAATGGCCTGTCCATCAACACTGCACTCTGGTGCCACCAAGACTAAGTTTGTCAGTCCCATGACTTTCATTGCACGTGCTGCTGAACCAATGTTGCCTGAATGCGATGTGCCAACAAGCACAATTCGAATATTTTCTAACATTTAGAAACCACTGCATACTGTTGAAGAAATTAAGCCGCCGGATTCTATCATATTGGTATTAAAGATGGGCCGCTTTTGGCGCGACAAGAACAGTGAGCGAGCAAAAAATAACCACTTCCCTTTTACCGCAGCTCTGATATACTCGCCGCCGCTTTCCGTTCTTTAACATCCGTTGGGAAATTTGTATGCATCCTATGCTAAACATTGCCATTCGCGCTGCGCGAAAGGCTGGCGACTTTATCGCTAAATCTGCTGAAAACCCTGATAACGTAGAAGCCACTCAAAAAGGCACTAATGACTTCGTTACCAATATCGATACTTCTGCTGAGCACATTGTTATCGATGTAATCAAGAAATCTTACCCTGACCACAGCATCGTTTCTGAAGAAGCGGGCGCTATCTCAGGTAAAGATGCTGATTACCAATGGATCATCGACCCACTGGATGGCACCACCAACTTCGTAAAAGGCATTCCACACTTCTCTGTGTCTATCGCTCTGCGTATTAAAGGCCGCACTGAAGTTGCGTGTGTTTACGACCCAATCCGTAACGAACTGTTCTCTGCACAACGCGGTTCTGGCGCACAGCTAAACAGCAAGCGTATTCGTGTGAACAGCCCGAAAGACCTGACGGGTACTATCCTAGCAACAGGTTTCCCGTACAAAGCAAAACAACACTCTGAAGGCTTCATGAAAGTCGTAAGTGCACTGTTCGTTGATTGTGCAGACTTCCGTCGTACAGGTTCAGCAGCACTTGACCTTTGTTACGTTGCAGCAGGACGTTTCGACGGTTTCTTCGAGCTAGGCTTGAAACCTTGGGACATGGCAGCGGGTGAGCTTATCGCTCGCGAAGCTGGCGCACTGTGCACCGATTTCTCTGGCGCGACAGATTACATGCAGACAGGCAACATCGTTTCTGCAAGCCCTAAAGTACTGAAAGGTATTTTGGCGAAAGTTCGCGACAACGCGAACGATGCAATGAAGAAATAAGATTCACTAGAATCAAAAAAACGGCGTCCTTCGGGACGCCGTTTTTGTTTGGGGCAAAGGTACGAGGTACGAGGTAC
>NZ_MDAG01000010.1:131778-142203 GCF_002876705.1 Enterovibrio norvegicus
GTACGAGGTACGAGGTACGATTTTGGTAAACAGGTCAAAGCCGTCAACCTTTTCTTCCTTTTCTTTCCCTGCTCTATCTCTTACCTCAAAACTGCTTTTTTCTCGCCTCTCGACACTCGATTTCCCCCATAAAAAAATGGAGCCTTTCGGCTCCACTTTTTATTTCAGCATGCGTTACGGCATCGCGTCGAACTCTTCACCTTCTTTCTCCACAGGAGGAGGCGGAAGCAAGTGCTCGCGGGTAATACCCAACTTGAGTGCCAGTGCAGATGCAACGTAGATTGATGAGTAAGTACCCACGGTAATACCAATCAACAATGCTGCAGCGAAACCATGGATCATCGCGCCACCTTGAAGGAACAAGGCAATAACAACGAACAAAGTTGTACCAGAGGTGATCAATGTACGGCTCAAGGTCTGAGAAACAGAGGCGTTAATCACTTCGTCTGCATCACCCTTACGCATTTTACGGAAGTTCTCTCGAATGCGGTCAAACACAACGATGGTATCGTTCAATGAATAACCCACCACCGTCAGCAAGGCTGCCACGATGGTCAAATCAACTTCGATTTGGAAGAAAGAGAAAATACCGAGCGTAATGATAATATCGTGCGCCAAAGACATCACCGCACCCGCCGCAAGACGCCATTCGAAACGCACGGAGACGTACAGCAGAATACAGATCAGTGAAGCAAGAATAGCAAGACCACCCGCTTCCGTCAGTTCATCACCCACGTTAGGACCGACAAACTCAATACGACGCATTTCAACGGTTTCGCCTGTGCCTGCTTTGATGGCATCAAGGATTTGGTTGCCAAGCAACTCACCTTGAACATCATCGCGTGGACGCAAACGCACCATCACATCACGTGCAGTACCAAAGGTTTGAACCACTGCATCACCGAAGCCATTGGCCTCCAGTGATTCGCGGATCATCGGCAGGTTTGCAGGTTGCTCAAAACCAACTTCAATCAGCGTACCGCCAGTAAAGTCCAAACCCCAGTTCAACCATTTGGTTGATAGGCTCGCGAACGATGCCGCAATCATTAGCAAAGAGAAAATGAAAGCAGTCTTTGACCAACGCATGAAGTTAATCGACAGGTCGGCTTTTAAAATTTGAAACATTTTTATGCCTCCTTAAATCGATAACTTATCAATGCGCTTACCGCCGTACACAAGGTTAACCAGTGCACGGGTACCGATAATTGCGGTGAACATTGAGGTCAAAATACCGATAGACAGCGTCACGGCGAAGCCTTTCACTGCACCTGTACCAACAGAGAACAAAATGATCGCTGTGATAAGGGTAGTGATGTTGGCATCGGCAATGGTGCTGAATGCATTCGCGTATCCCTGATGGATCGCTTGCTGCGGATTTCGCCCTTCGGCTAGCTCTTCACGTATCCGCTCGAATATCAGTACGTTGGCATCAATTGCCATACCGACGGTCAACACGATACCTGCAATACCTGGCAAGGTCATGGTTGCGCCCGGGATCATCGACATGATACCGATGATAAGCACGATGTTGGCAAACAACGCACAGTTCGCAAAGATGCCGAATTTACGGTAGTAGATAAGCGTAAAGATCATGACCGCAACCAAACCCCAAATACAGGCTTTAATACCCATATCGATGTTCTGTTGACCCATAGATGGACCAATGGTGCGCTCTTCAACAATCGAGATAGGGGCAATCAATGCACCCGCACGAAGCAACAACGCAAGGTTTTGCGCTTCTGATTGTGAATCAATCCCCGTGATACGGAAATTACGACCCAGCGCCGTTTGAATAGTCGCTTGGTTAATCACTTCTTCATGTTTAGAAAGAATGATTTTGCCGTTTTCGTCACGTTTGCCGCTGTCTTTGTATTCAGCAAACACCGTCGCCATTAGCTTGCCGACGTTGTTCTTACTGAACGCCGCCATCTTGCTACCACCGTCGCTATCTAGCGAGATGTTCACTTGAGGACGGTTGTATTCATCAGCGCTAGAACTTGCATCGGTGATGCTTGAACCGCCAAGAATCACGCGCTTTTTCAGAACGACAGGGCGGCCATCGCGATCTGTTTTGATTTCACTACCCGGTGGCACTCGGCCAGCCGCTGCGGCAGCAAGATCGGCACTGTCATCCACTTCGCGGAACTCAAGGGTTGCTGTTGCGCCCAAGATTTCTTTTGCACGTGCAGTATCTTGAACACCAGGAAGCTCAACAACGATCCGGCTTGCACCTTGACGTTGAACCAATGGCTCAGCAACACCCAGCTCATTCACACGGTTACGAAGAATCGTGATGTTCTGGCTAACGGCGTAGTTACGGATCTCAAGCAAACGCTCTTCAGTGAATTTACCTGAAACAGCAAAACGGCTGCTATCCGTGGTAAACACCATATCAGGGTGTAGTGTCTCAAGTTCCGCTTCTGCCGCTTCCATGTCCGCTTCATTACGGAACATCACTTCAACGTTATCATCACTGCCAACGCGAAGACCACGGTAACGGATTTTCGCTTCACGCAGTTCGGTACGGAATGTCTCTTCCTGTTGAGTGAGTAGCTTTTCCATTGCTGCGTCCATGTCCACTTCCATCAAGAAGTGCACGCCGCCGCGAAGGTCAAGACCCAGTTTCATAGGATTCGCACCAATGGCTTCAAGCCATGATGGCGTTGCTGGCGCAAGGTTGAGAGCAACAATTAACCCTTCGTCGAGCGATTCGCTTAGCGCGTCACGTCCTGCGATTTGGTTATCAGTGTCGGAGAAGCGTACCAGTACTGTGCCGTTTTCTAGCGCAATGGTGTTGAAAGGAAGCTTTTCTTTTTCGAGGGTAGCTTTTACGGTATCCAGAGTTGAGATATCAACCGAGGCGCCACGCGCCCCAGTGATTTGAACCGCTGGATCTTCACCGTAAATATTGGGAAGTGCATAGAGTGCGCCGACGAAAATCACCAACGCAACCATAATGTACTTCCACAAAGGATAACGGTTTAGCACTGCTATGATCCTTTATGGTTAGGGGCTTATAGCGACTTAATCGTGCCTTTAGGCAGAACAGCAGTCACAAAATCCTTTTTGATAGTTACTTCGTTGTTGTCGTTCAGAGCAATAACAATGAAATCGTTGTCTTCTGAAATCTTAGTGATTTTACCAACAAGGCCACCGCCCGTTAGCACTTCATCACCTTTACCCATCGACGACATCAGGTTCTTGTGGTCTTTCACACGTTTTGCCTGCGGACGATAAATCATGAAGTAGAAAATTACGGCAAACAGGCCAAGCATAATAAATAGCTGATAAGGGTTACTCTGCGGTGCGCCTTCTGCTGCTGCATGAGCTTGTGAAATAAACATTCAGTCACGTCCTCGTAGTATCAATTTGAACATTTTTATTTAGATCAGTGCCTCTTTAAAAGAACCTTTAAAGAGGCACAAAGACCTTAGTCTTCTTTCAGCGGTGGCACGTCTTGGCCACGGCGTGCGTAGAATTCTGTCACGAAGGTTTCTAATCTACCTTCGTCAATAGCGTTACGCAAACTCTCCATCAGGCGCTGGTAATAACGCAGGTTGTGGATCGTGTTAAGGCGTGCACCCAGAATTTCATTACAGCGATCAAGATGATGCAGATACGCCTTGCTGTAGTTGCGGCAAGTGTAACAGTCACACTGTGGATCCAGTGCAGTTGTGTCACTTTTATGCGTCGCATTACGGATCTTGATCACACCACCAGTCACAAACAGGTGGCCGTTACGTGCGTTACGCGTAGGCATTACGCAGTCAAACATGTCGATACCGCGGCGAACACCTTCCACCAAGTCTTCAGGTTTGCCCACGCCCATCAGGTAACGTGGCTTATCTTCAGGCAGTTTTGGACAGGTATGTTCCAGAACGCGATGCATGTCTTCTTTTGGCTCACCAACGGCTAAACCACCGACAGCATAGCCATCAAAACCGATGTTTGTTAGGCCTTCAACAGACACATCACGCAGGTCTTCGTAAACAGAACCTTGAATGATACCGAACAACGCGTTTTTGTTTTCCATCTTATCGAAATGGTTACGGCTACGTTGTGCCCAACGTAGGCTCATTTCCATCGATTTTTTCGCTTCATCGTGTGTCGCAGGGTATGGCGTACACTCGTCGAAAATCATCACGATGTCAGAGCCCAAATCGTATTGGATTTCCATCGACTTTTCCGCATCCATAAAGACGCGATCGCCATTCACAGGGTTGCGGAAATGCACACCTTCTTCGGTGATTTTACGGGTTTTACCCAAGCTGAATACTTGGAAACCGCCTGAATCTGTCAGGATAGGACCTTGCCAATGCATAAAATCGTGCAAATCGCCGTGTGCGCGCATCACTTCTTGGCCAGGACGCAACCAAAGGTGGAACGTGTTACCCAGCAAAATTTCAGCGCCGGTTTCCGCCACTTCTTCTGGCGTCATACCTTTAACCGTACCGTAAGTACCCACAGGCATGAATGCAGGGGTCTCAACAGTACCTCGTTCGAAAGTCAGACGACCACGGCGAGCGCGGCCTTCTTTTTTAAGCAGTTCGTATTTCACAATACCTCCGAAATGCCAGAGAAACAGTCTGGCGCTATGGTGCCAATAAGGGACATCCTCATCGCACTGAGACAAAACTGGCCGTCAACTTATAGGCTGACAGCCAGTAGAATAGATTTAATACAGCGACAGATTATAACGCAGTCTGACGTGTTACAAACATCGCATCGCCGTAACTAAAGAAACGGTAGTCGTTTTCAACCGCTTGCTGATAAGCATTCATTACATGGTCATAGCCCGCAAACGAAGACACCAACATGATTAAGGTTGATTCAGGAAGGTGGAAGTTGGTCACCAACGCATCAATCAGATTCCACTCATACCCTGGGTAGATGAAAATTTTGGTGTCTTGGAAGAAAGGCTTTAGTTCAGTGCCTTGTTCTTTTGCGCTTTGTGCAGCACTTTCCAGTGAACGCACAGACGTGGTGCCTACGGCGATAACACGGTTGCCACGCGCTTTTGCCGCGTTAACCGCATCAACCACCTCTTGCGATACTTCTGCGTATTCCGCATGCATTATATGATCATCAATGCTATCCACACGGACTGGTTGGAAAGTACCCGCGCCCACGTGCAAGGTCACAAACGCCATTTCCACGCCTTTGGCTTTTAGCGCAGCAAGCATGTTCTCATCGAAATGCAAACCTGCCGTTGGCGCAGCGACGGCACCCGGCTTTTCGTTATAAACCGTTTGATAACGCTCTTTGTCTGAATCTTCATCAGGGCGATCGATATAAGGCGGCAATGGCATGTGGCCGACTTGGTTCAGAATATCTAAAACAGCTTGCTCGCCGCAGAACCGGATCTCAAACAAGGCATCGTGACGCGCAACCATTTCGGCTTCGAACTCGTCATTTTCACCGAGGAACAATTGCGTACCCGGTTTTGGCGGCTTAGACGCACGGACATGTGCAAGGATCGTCTTTTCATCCAGCATGCGCTCCACCAGCATTTCGATCTTGCCGCCAGACGCTTTGCGACCATAAACGCGCGCAGGGATCACTCGGGTGTTGTTAAACACCATCAAGTCTCCAGGCTCAACAAGATCAAGCACATCCGTGAACTGCTTATGGCTAAGCTCACCGGAGTTACCGTCAAGTTGCAGTAGGCGACTGGACGTACGATCTGGCTGCGGATAACGCGCAATCAGAGAATCTGGAAGGTCAAAATGAAAATCGGATACTTGCATTGAAAAAGCCCCATTCTGTAGCAGCCCGCTAGTATAGGCGGAAGCGCTGCAATATCAAGCAGGATGGGGCTCGCTCACTGCATTTAAGCAGAGACAATTTGTCAGAAATTATGAAAGGTGTAAACGTCGACGCATTATGAAGAGCCCAAGCGCGATAAATGATAGCCAGCCTACAGTTCCACCGCCACCACCGCCGCCTAATGCAACGCTGTTGCCCTCCGCCATCTTGGCGTTAATCCAGCTCAGATAGGTTGAAACTTGTGTAAAGCCGTCTTCATAGAACTGACTTCCACATTGATACTTGTAGCCAAAGCTCACAACCCCGGCCAGACGTTTGCCTTCGTCGCTGTCCGAGACACGGTTAGGGTTTTGCCATACGAGAGGGCCGCCTGAATCTCCAGAACATGCACCCGCTGCTTGCGTGTTGTTCGCACAAATAATTGAGTTGGCAAATGCCGAATTAAATTGGTAATTCGAGTCATAATTCCAACCGCAGCTCGAATCAGAAACGCCGGTCATCGACACGCCTTTCAACAGGATGGTTTCACTGACGCCATCACTGCTCGTTGCTCCCCAGCCAGAAACAAAAAAGTTATTTGGTGTTGAAATCCCCATTTCTGTTTCTAACGCGCTCTGCTCTGATGCAGAGATTAACGAGATTGATTGAGCATTTGAGGGAAGGGAACCACTTAATTTGAGCAGGGCTATATCAGCAAAAAATGACTTATCATCATAGTCTTCATGAATAAACATCGCTGATACTTGGATGGGTTCACCATCCAGCCAGACCTCGTTTCCCGCGAAAACCGTCAGCTCCTGAGCTGAAAACTTGGTCAGGCAATGGGCCGCCGTTAGAACGTAATTATCAGCAATGATCGCACCGCCACAGTACCCAGATAAAATGCCGTTAGATGCATGAACCAGCACTTGCCAAGGCGCTTGATCAATCGTTAGGTAATCACCACCCACAATTCGAGGCGCACGCTCACTATGCTGTTCGGGTTCTTGTGCTGCTGAAGCAGTAGAAATAATCCCCATGACGACTGTCGAAACTACGGCAATCCATTTCGATATTTTCATCAATATCTCTCCCAACGTAATTTGGTTAGTTCGGAGGCAATGTATCGAATTGGTTACAGAGTTGTTGTGTTTATTGGCACTTTACCGAGGGATATCTCATTTCGAGAATTGGCTGACCTAGGGTGGCCAGCCAAGACAAATATTAGGGTATTAGGAAAGGAATCGACGTCTTGAGTAAATGCTAAACCCTAGTGAAGAGCTCAACAGTAGCAAAGCGTATAAAGAAACAGAGCCACCGCCGCCGCCATCACCAAGAGGAGAGTACGTTCTTGACGCATCAAAAATATCGGCATCAAAGCTTACATTCGGATTTGAATAACCACCATTCATGTTATCGCTGATCCAATCTCGATATGTATTGAGCTGTGTAAAACCATCTTCAACATCGGTAAGCGCACACCCTCGAATACTACTAAAACTCACAAGGCCGACTAAACGATACCCTCTATCTGCATCTGATGCGTTAGAAGGGGCTTGCCACACCAACGGGCCGCCAGAATCTCCAGAACAAACCCCCGTTGAAACAAGCGGGTCGTTTCCACAAATATACGCATCGGCAGCTGCTTGAATTAATACACCATTGCTATTAGTCCAACCACAGGAATTGTCAGAGACACCATCCAGATACGTTCTTTTTAAATATCGACTGACATTGCCATCTGTAGACGTTTCTCCCCAGCCTGACACATAGAGATTTTGGTCTTCAGCGAGCGCAAATTCTGCGTCCAAATTACCTTGGTCATCAGAATCAACAAGCTGGATAGGCTTTGCATTTGAAGGCAGCGCACCAGCAAGCTGAATTAACGCAACGTCAGCTGTTAACGTGCTGCTGTTATAGTTTGGATTTGTGACTACTGAGGCAACCGCTATTCCATTGCCATCCGCCAAGTTAAGATCTTCAATCCCAGCGTAGACCGTTATATTTGAAGCGCTCGCCCTTTCCACACAGTGCGCGGCGGTAAGAACGTAACCACTAGATATGATAGCCCCTCCACATAGCGCACCATTAAGATCTAAAACGACTTGCCAAGGCGCGTCACTGATGGGAGCAAAGCCGCCTCCAACGATACGCGGTGATTTTTCAGCACCTTCGGTTGCAGCCATCGCCGTCATTGGCGAAATCGCAGTCGCGAGAGACACTACAGCCATCCATTGCTTTATTCTCATATTGAACCCTTACCACTGAGTTGTTTTCAGGGTAACAGTATCTTAATACTTGCTCCGCTATCAGTAGCTGTAGTGTCTGAAAACACCCGCTGTCTTAATAAGCACTCAAATTCTCTCTTTAAAGACAATAAAGCGCCTGGTGATTGCAGCCCGTAGCATCAAAAACAACAGCATGAAGAAGGAGGTCGTATAAGAAAGCCCGCCTCCCCCTCCTCCACCCGACACCGTGTTCGACGAAGAGTTTACGCAGTTTCCCGCTTGGCAGGCACCAATCCAATCGGTGTAATTGGACACTTGCGTGTAGACGTCAGGGAAGGTGCTGGACGCACATTGGGCGTTCACGCCAAAACTGACGATGCCCACCAGCGTAGCGCCGTTATCTGCATCAGCGGCGCGGTTTGGATCCATCCAAATCAGCGGGCCGCCGGAATCACCGTTACAGGCACCGACATTGCTTTCTTGTGCGCAGAAGAACTTGTTTTGGTAGTTAGAGACGCCAGACACTGTCGACCCCCATGCACTTGCACATGTCGAATCTAATACAGTTGATAATGATGCAATTTGTAGCGTACTCGTTGACGTTGTTCGGCCGGTATCGGTGAAGCCCCAGCCTGACAGCCTGAGATCACCCAATCCTTGGTTGCCGGTGGCATCAACCCGAGATTGAACACTGGTATCAGCCAACAACACGCTTGAAGCATTCGCATGCACACTCGAAGACAATTTCACCAGTGCGATATCGTTCTCTAGCGAGTCTTTGCTATAACCACCATGCACATACACTGCATCAACCTCTGACAGGAAATCAGAAAAGTTTGCACCGAAGGTTTCAGCCGTTCCAGTGTAAACCGTTACCGATGATGCAGACGCCAGCGAGAAAGGGTCATCAGATCCCGCGGTATCTAAACAGTGTGCCGCAGTCAGGATCCAAAAATCCGAGATGACAACACCACCGCAAAAGTTGTTACCGATCCTTACAAAGGCTTGCCAAGGCGCTTGTGAAATCGTGGCATCACTGCCACCGACGACGCGCGCTTCTTTCTCAGCGGCAAATGAAAATGACGACAAACTCATTGCCGCAACAATCAGGTATTTTCCCCACATAATATGTATCCCTCAAACCAGCTTTCTTTCCCCTGAAAACTGTGTTTTCAGCGCATTCGCTACTGCTTGATGAGAATGTGAGTATCGAGACAACTGCCAGACAGATCTTTGAATACCGTCACCTTTACCTTGTCGGGTTTTCTCTACACTCAACAAGTAACCCTCATTTTATTATGTCTTTAAGGAGGTCATATGTTGACGGTTAACGAGATGATGACACCCGAACCCATTACTCTCACTTCTAAGCATACGATATATGACGCAAAACGCCTGATGGAATCCAAGCGAATTCGACATATACCGATAGTTTCAGCAGACAACACACTGCGTGGTTTAGTCACACAACGCGATGTGTTATCAGCGCAAAGTTCTAGCTTAGAGAAAGCCATTGGCGAGCTCGATCCAATGCATGCCCCGCTTGAGTGCTTTACGCGCAAGGAGATCTGCACCGTCTCTTCGTACGGTGGCTTAAAAGAAGCCGCACTTTATATGCAACAGCATAAATTCGGCTGTTTACCTGTGGTAGATGACAACAGATTGGTCGGCATTATCACAGACACCGACTTTGTCGCCATCGCCATCAACCTTCTTGAAATTCAAGAAGAAACAGAGCCGATGGAAGAGGAAGAAGAAATCGTCGCCTAGATTTAGGTCTATGAATCCCGCGCGCAATCTGGTCAGATGCTCCTTTGCCTTAGCAAAAGTGACGGTTAGGAGGCGGATTGAATTACCTTGCGCATTTACACGTAGCAACACAATGCGACAGCCAATTAATGGGAAACTTGCTGGCTGACTTTGTAAAAGGCAGACCAGATAATCAGTTCTCCCCCCAAACAGTGGAAGGCATCTATTTGCATCGTTTCGTCGATAGCACGATTGATGCCTTACCGGAGATTAAAACCTGTCGCCAGCGCTTCCCATCCGCACTTTATCGATACAGCGCGATTGCGCTCGACGTATTTTGGGATCACGCTTTAATCCAACATTGGGATCGCTTCTCGGACGTTTCCTTTGCCCAATTTGTCGAACATGCCGAATCCGAATGCCAACGCGCAGTGAAGGATGAGCCTTTCCCCCTCCCCGAACGTTTTCTGACGCTGTCTTCACGCATGTGGCAAGAGCAGTGGATCCCCTCTTACGCCCACGCCGAAACGCTTCAACATGTTCTAAGCCGCATGTCGACCCGAAGCCCGAGAATGGCACCACTAGCTGACACTGCACCCGTGCTATTGAAACATTACGACGCATTTATCGACGCGTTCCCTGCTATTTATGAGCAAGTACTGGACGCTGCGAAGAAGAAGGGTTGAGATTGCGAGATTGCGAG
>NZ_MDAG01000011.1:0-83634 GCF_002876705.1 Enterovibrio norvegicus
TTTGAGATTTTTCAGCGTGGTGTTCACCGCATCCAAAACGTCTTGTTGACTTCCTTCAACCGCGATAAGCACTGGGCTTTTCCGTTGAAGCAGGCGGGCATTCTACTGATTGAGTTGTTAACGTCAAGCGTTTATTTTCAATCAATTTTGAAGCCGTTTCGCCGTACTGATTCAGTGGCCAGTTCCGTGTGGAGCAGGTCGCCGTGTCAGTGAGGTCGCATTATAGGGATGGTTCAGATCTTGGCAAGGGGTTTTGCGAGGTTTTTCATGAAAAATGGCCTGTTCGGCCATTTTTCAATCAATGTGATGTTAAAGCGAGCCAAATCGCTCTGAAAGCAGCTTCACTCGGGCCCAATTAGTGTACTCAATTTCTTTTGTAGGGTCTGTTTCTCCCCCAGTCATCTTCATAATGAACTGAATCATTACTCTGTCGAAGAATTTATACCGAGGGTAATAGAGTGCACCGGCAAACACATCAAGTAACTTAGGCTGCCACGGAGACAGCGTTAAGAACTTCTTCATATAAACACTGGTTTCTGGCGTGTCTTTCTCGGGCTTTCTCGCCGTTAAGTTCACACAGAAGAACGCCGTCTTTGCTTTATCCAATTCAGAAAGGTGCCTATCAATGAACTTATAGAGCTTCTTATTAAGATGACCATAGCGAATTGATGCACCAATCATGACTTTGTCATACGGTGTAAAGTCGATATCTGGAGTCTCATGGAGATCCACCAGCTCGCACTGATGAGTATCA
Organism: Enterovibrio norvegicus; assembly: GCF_002876705.1. Taxonomy (GTDB): domain Bacteria; phylum Pseudomonadota; class Gammaproteobacteria; order Enterobacterales; family Vibrionaceae; genus Enterovibrio; species Enterovibrio norvegicus_B. The sequence continues at coordinate 755 of NZ_MDAG01000011.1, forward strand.
ACCAGCTCCTTCTCTATATAACGAAGGATTTTGATGGTTTGCCCTTCACGGCTAGAGTGAAGTAGAAGCGCTTTTTTCACGAATTATCCTTATATAGCTAAAAGGCGTTTACTGACTAACTGCGCCAGAAGGTCGGGGTGAATAACACCAATAAGGTGAACACTTCTAAACGTCCGAAAAGCATAGAAACAATTAACACCCATTTCGCACTGTCATTAATATCACCAAAGTGCACAGCAACCTCTCCTAAGCCGGGGCCTAAGTTATTAAGCGTTGCGGTGACTGCAGAGAATGCACTCAACTCATCAAGACCTGTTGCGATTAATGCCAACATACATAGAACAAAGACCAACGCATATGCAGAGAAGAATCCCCATACCGCATCAACGACCTGCTGAGGTAATGCCTTGTTCCCAACTTTGATGGTGTAAACCGCCCTTGGGTGAACCAAACGTTTTAATTCACGAGAACCTTGTAGGGAAAGTAACAAGATTCGGATCACTTTCATCCCACCACCGGTTGAACCCGCACACCCTCCGATAAATGAAGAAAAAAGCAAAAGCACAGGCAAGAACAGGGGCCACTCAGAAAACCCTGTCGTGGTATAGCCAGCCGTTGTACTGATAGAAACGGTTTGGAAAATGGCTTGGTTAAAGGCTTCAAACTCAGAATCGTAGGTACTGTGGCTTAATAGCATCCAGAAAACGATAGAAAGCAAAATCAGCTGAATCACAATAAACGCGCGAAATTCGGGATCTTTAAAATAGTACCCAGGGTGTAACTTGCCACTCGAAAACGCAGCAAAGTGCAGTGAAAAGTTACAAGCAGATATAAAGAGGAAAAAGACCGTGATGAAGTTAATCGCCGGGCTATTGAAATAACCGATACTCGCATCATGGGTTGAGAACCCCCCAATCGCGACGGTAGAAAAGCTATGACTGATTGCATCAAAGACGCTCATGCCAGCCAGCCAGTAGGCGAATGCACACGACAAGGTCAACGCTAGGTAGATGTACCACAGCGCTTTTGCGGTTTCCGCAATCCTTGGTGTCATCTTGCTGTCTTTCACTGGCCCTGGGATCTCAGCGCGATACAGCTGCATACCCCCGATACCCAGCACGGGCAAAATCGCCACGGCCAAGACAATGATACCCATACCGCCGAACCACTGCAGAAGCTGGCGATAGAACAAGACCGCTTTTGGTAAGTCATCGAGGCCTACCATTACTGTTGCACCTGTCGTTGTCAGCCCAGAAAAGGATTCGAAAAAGGCATCAGTCACTGACATGGAAGGTTGTTCGGAGAGCATAAACGGGATTGACCCCGCGCTCCCGATAACCGTCCAAAACAACACAACAATAAGGAAGCCATCTCTGGCTTTGAGCTCATGGCGATAGCGGCGGTTCGGAAACCACAACATGCCGCCACCAGCAAGTAGGAGGAAGAAGGTGAGAACGAAAGGGAAACCCTCACCGTCTCGATAGATAAATGCCACCACTGCTGGCGCCAGCATGGTGATACTAAATAGTGCCAGGAGTAACCCGACAATTCGAATTATTGAACGAAACTGCATAGCCTGAGACGGCGCATTCCTTGTATCCAGGGGTTAGCCTGAATCATGATTTATTATCTAGCCCGGTAGCACTTACCTGACCCCGTGTGCGATTGAATATCTCACTGGCGATCTGGTCGGCACTCCGTGCATCCACTTCCACTGTCATCAACACATTATGGCTGAATTCAGTATTAACCTGAACCGCGTTGTGAGATGCCAAGATGGATTCAATCAAGGCAATGTGAGGGTATTCACAGCTTAGTGTGAACTGGACCGTAATTGCCTTTTCGTTTGTTGCAAGTTTTGTCAGCGCTTGTTGAACCCCTCCGCCATAGGCTTTAACCAAGCCACCCGTTCCTAATCGAATACCACCATAGTAGCGAGTAACCACCGCAGTTATCTCACCAACACCTGAACCTGTGAGCTGCGCAAGGATTGGTTTCCCTGCCGTTCCTGAAGGTTCTCCATCGTCACTAAAGCCCCAAGACATCGAATCATCAGGACGCCCAGCAACAAAAGCCCAGCAATTATGGCGGGCATCGCCGTGTCGCGCTTTGATATCTGCAACAAACGCTTTTGCGTTTTCAACGCCCGGCGTATGAGCTAGGTAGGTAATAAAGCGACTCTTCTTTATTTCCTCTTCTGACACCACTGCATCGGCAGGGATCAGATAAGGGGTGATATTCATTACATAGACCTATCATATAAAAGGCGCGGGATGTTAACACAGTAACACCTTTTCACGGCTAACCGCGTTTACGGGTTTCACAATGTCTCCAACGCGTTGAGACACAGATCAAACACTTGATTTAAACAATCGTTTAACATTTTGGTTGCTTTATTGATCGGTGACGTTCAGACTGAATTAACTGGTCTTACCAGACTAATCCTATTTACGGTAAACCAATAACCAGACATAGAGCTGGCAATACGGAGATAGAACATGATTTACCAAGGTGACACGCTGTCCGTACGCTATTTGGAAAATGGCCTTGCGGAACTCAACCTCGACGCACCAGGTTCTGTTAACAAATTTGACCTTGCAACGCTGGAAAGCCTCAACGAAGCCTTAGACGCATTAGCAAAAGAGACAGACGTAAAAGCCCTGCTTCTTACCTCTGCAAAAAGCGCCTTTGTTGTCGGTGCCGACATCACTGAATTTTTAGGTTTGTTTGCCAAACCCGAAAATGAGCTCTCAGAATGGGTCACTCACGCGAACAACATCTTCAACAAGCTTGAAGATCTGCCCTTCCCGACCATATCAGTAATCACTGGGTATGCATTAGGCGGTGGCTGTGAGTGTATCTTAGCGACAGATTTCCGTATTGCAGATTCCACTGCACGCATTGGTTTGCCAGAAACGAAACTGGGCATCATGCCGGGGTTTGGCGGCACAGTTCGTATGCCTCGCCTATTAGGGGCTGATACCGCGATGGAACTCATCACCGCGGGTAAAGAAAGCAAAGCCCCAGCCGCACTGAAACTCGGTTTGGTTGATGCAGTAACTGCACCGGATGACCTTCGTGATGCCGCAATTCAACTGGCGACACAAGCCGTTGAAGGAAAGCTTGATTGGCAATCACGCCGCGCACAGAAAAAAGCGCCACTGCAACTGAACAAGATGGAAGCCACCATGAGCTTCACCATGGCAAAAGGCATGGTTGCTCGTGTTGCAGGCCCACACTACCCCGCGCCAATGACCGCCGTTATCTCTATTGAAGAAGCAGCGCGAAGCGGCCGTGACGACGCACTTGTGGTTGAGAACAAACATTTCGTTAAGCTCGCGAAAAACGAAGTGACCCAAGCCTTGGTCGGCATCTTCCTCAATGACCAATACTTGAAAGCAGAAGCAAAGAAAGCAGCTAAAGCCGGTAAAGCGACAGAACGTGCATCCGTATTAGGTGCTGGCATCATGGGTGGCGGTATTGCCTACCAATCAGCCAGTAGAGGCGTACCAGTACTGATGAAAGACATCAGCCAAGCATCTCTTGAAACGGGGATGAAAGAAGCCTCCAAATTGCTTAACAAGCAATTAGAGCGCGGTCGAATCAACGGCCTAAAAATGGCAGATATTTTGGCATCCATCACCCCTAGTCTTCATTACGCAGGTATTGAACACGCTGACGTGATTGTTGAAGCCGTGGTTGAGAACCCGAAAATCAAAGCAGCTGTGCTCAGTGAAGTAGAAGACATGATCAGTGAAGATGCAGTGCTCGCATCGAACACATCTACCATCCCTATCGACTTGCTGGCGAAATCCCTCAAACGCCCAGAGAACTTCTGTGGTATGCACTTCTTCAACCCAGTGCACCGCATGCCATTGGTGGAAGTTATTCGCGGTAAAGACACCTCCGACGAAACGGTGTCTCGCGTTGTAGCTTACGCCGCCAAAATGGGCAAAAGCCCCGTGGTCGTTAACGACTGCCCAGGGTTTTTCGTTAACCGTGTCCTTTTCCCTTACTTTGCTGGCTTTAGCTTGTTACTGCGCGATGGTGCAGACTTCAAAGCTGTCGACAAAATTATGGAGAAGAAATTCGGCTGGCCAATGGGCCCGGCTTACCTGCTGGATGTGGTGGGTATCGATACCGCGCACCATGCACAAGCCGTGATGGCGGAAGGTTTCCCAGAGCGCATGGCAAAAGACTACAAAGATGGCGTTGATGTCATGTTTGAAAATGAACGCTTCGGTCAGAAAAATGGTTCTGGCTTCTACCGCTACTCCATCGACCGCAAAGGTAAGCCGAAGAAAGACGTGGATGCAGATGCGGAAGCATTGTTGGCACCGGTTGTTGGCAACAGCACGGAATTCAGTGATAGCGATACCATCAACCGAATGATGGTGCCGATGATCAACGAAGTGGTGCGCTGTTTAGAAGAAGGCATCATCGCTACGCCGCAAGAAGCGGACATGGCGCTGGTATATGGTCTTGGTTTCCCTCCTTTCCGTGGTGGCGTTTTCCGCTATCTCGACACCATCGGATTGGCGAATTATGTAGAAATGGCTGACAAGCTTGCTGACCTCGGTGCGGTTTATCACGTACCACAAGGTCTGCGCGATAAAGCAGCCAAAGGCGAAGGGTACTTCGATGCCCAACGACAGTCTGCCTAACCACACGGATTAAGAATAAGAGGGAAAACACAATGAACAACGTAGTGATTGTCGATTGCATTCGAACCCCAATGGGACGCTCCAAAGCCGGCGCGTATCGAAACGTCCGTGCGGAAGATTTGTCTGCACACTTGATGCAATCTTTGCTGGCACGTAACCCACAGCTCGATCCAGCAGACATTGAAGATATTTACTGGGGTTGTGTGCAACAAACCCTAGAGCAAGGTTTCAACGTCGCGCGCAACGCCTCGCTACTTGCAGGTATTCCGCACTCAGTGGCAGCGACCACCGTTAACCGCCTTTGTGGTTCATCCATGCAAGCCCTGCATGATGCAAGCCGTGCCATCATGATTGGCGATGCGGATGTCTGTCTGATTGGTGGTGTGGAGCACATGGGACACGTTCCTATGACCCACGGTGTTGATTTCCATCCAGGCCTGTCAAAATCTGTCGCGAAAGCTGCAGGCATGATGGGACTGACAGCGGAAATGCTCGGCCGCATTCACGGTATCAGTCGCGAACAACAAGATGCCTTTGCTGCGCGTTCACACCAACGTGCCTATGCCGCCACCGTTGAAGGACGCTTTAAAAATGAAATCATGCCAACCGAAGGGCATGACGACAAAGGCGGCCTCATCCTTCTGGAGAACGATGAAGTTATTCGTCCCGAAACGACCGTTGAAGGCTTGGCAGGATTGCGCCCGGTGTTCGACCCAGTGAACGGAACCGTGACCGCGGGAACATCATCAGCCCTTTCCGATGGTGCCGCGGCCATGTTGGTCATGAGCGAAGACAAGGCCAAATCACTCGGCCTTCCAATCCGCGCGCGCATTCGTTCAATGGCAGTTGCAGGTTGTGATCCGTCGATCATGGGTTACGGCCCTGTACCTGCGAGTCACAAAGCACTTAAACGTGCAGGTTTAAGCATTGATGACATTGGCATGGTCGAGCTGAATGAAGCATTTGCCGCACAGTCACTGCCGTGTGCGAAAGACCTCGGTTTGCTCGATAAGGTTGACGACAAAGTGAACCTTAATGGTGGCGCGATTGCTCTGGGTCACCCATTAGGTTGTTCTGGTGCGCGAATTTCAACAACGCTCATTAACCTGATGGAAGCGAACGATGTTGAATTTGGTCTTGCCACCATGTGTATCGGGCTTGGTCAAGGTATCGCAACCGTCTTTGAACGTGTTGAATAACTAACAATACGCGCAATCGAAAAGCCGGACACATCCTACGTCCGGCTTTTTCTTTTGATAACCACACGACAACCCACCCAAACATGTGTTTCATAATCGAACTGCCCCTCAGAAATTCACGTCACGTTGACCAAACACCATCATCTGACCGCATAGCATTGCGCTTAAGTATGCGAAACAAAACAATCTATGCTTTTAGCGCATAGGGCAAATGAATTAGATTCATTATTTTCATGGCGAATTTGGTTCTACACTCTAGGCATCATTTCTTGCCCTTTCCGGAGAATACGGCATGTTCAAAGCTCTCGTGCTGGATCAAGCAGACAAAATCACCACCTCAAGCATCCAAGAATTGGAAATCAGCCAATTGCCAGAAGGCGATGTATTGATTGATGTTGATTACTCATCATTGAACTACAAAGATGGTTTAGCGATTACTGGCAAAGGCCGTATCGTGCGTGATTTCCCAATGGTTCCTGGTATCGATCTTACCGGTACCGTGGTTGAATCTTCTGATGAGCGTTATACCGCAGGTCAGAAAGTGGTATTAACTGGCTGGGGTGTCGGTGAAGGTCATTGGGGTGGCATGGCGCAAAAAGCGCGCTTGAAAGCAGATTGGCTTGTTCCGCTACCAGAAACACTGTCTGGCGACCAAGCAATGAAAATTGGTACTGCAGGCCTAACCGCAATGCTTTGTGTGCAAGCGCTTCAAGATGCGGGCATTACACCAGAGAAAGGTGAAATCCTTGTCACTGGTGCAAGTGGCGGTGTGGGCTCTGTTGCCGTTACACTTCTTTCAACACTGGGTTACCAAGTGGTTGCTGTGACCGGTCGTGCAAGCGAAAACGGTGAGTGGCTGAAAGAACTAGGCGCATCTCGCATTGTTGAGCGCAGTGAATTCGATGACGCAGGCCGTCCACTCGAAAAACAACTGTGGGCCGGTGCGGTTGATACCGTGGGCAGCAAAATGTTGGCACGCGTTTTAGCACAAACAGATTACGACGGTGCTGTTGCAGCGTGTGGTTTGGCTGGCGGTTTTGACCTTCCAACCACCGTAATGCCTTTCATTCTGCGCGGCGTGAAATTGCTGGGTGTGGATTCTGTTTACGCACCGTTTGAACGCCGCCAAAAAGCATGGAAACGCATCTCAGAGATTCTACCGGCAAGCTACTTCGAGCACGGTTGTTCTGAAATCGGCCTAGAAGACGTTGCAGATGCTGCTGAAGCCATCACTAACGGTCAAATTAAAGGTCGCGTGTTGATCAAGCTATAAGCCAAGTCATCGCCCAATAAAAAACGGAGCCTCGCGCTCCGTTTTTTGATCTGCCCTGAGCAACTTCGCTGCTGTCCGCAAGGTCGCTACACCAACCCCATGTCTTTGGTTCGGCTCGCTATCAGTCGGCCACACTCTTCTTTGATCAAATTACGCAGCCATACTTGTGCCGTTGAATGCTCAGTACGCGGGTGCCAAATGAGTGAATAATCAAACGGCTTAAAATCAAATGGCAGCGGCTTGATCACTAAATCGTATTTCTCAGCCACTAAATAAGCGAGATCAGCGGGTACCGTAATGATCAAAGGAATCGAGTCCACCATCGCGAGCGCCGCTTCTAAATGATAAGCACGCAACGCCAATTTTGGTTTTGGGTACCCTCTTAACGCATCATCAATCAGGGTTTTCACGCCATCACTGATGGCTATCACTGCATGCGGATAAGACAGGTAATCGTCTAATGTTAAGGTTTCATCCGCCAATGGATGATGCTTCGCCAATAGGCAAAACACACTGACCAAGCCAAGTTTGTCTGACTCTAACGGGTCCACAGCACCTGTCGAACGACAGATCGCCATGTCGCACCCTTCCGATGCTAACTGTCGTAACAATTGATCGTGTTGCAACGGCGCAAACTCAAGCGACACATTCGGCGCTTCTTCGTAAATACGTGGCAGAGCAAACGGCAAGATCGTTTGCATGGCATAATCCGTCGTCGCTATCTTGAACAACTGATCGCAATTTGTAGGGTCAAACTCCTCGGGTGAAAGAATCGTCCGAAGTGAATCCAAAGGGGCTGTCAGTGAGGTATTGAGTTCCAGCGCACGTTGCGTTGGAATCAACTGCTGACCATGGCGTGTGAATAACGGATCACCCGTTAAACGGCGAAGACGACCCAGCACGCGACTCATCGCCGATTGACTCAAACTTAATCGCACCGCGGCCTTACTGACACTGCCTTCTTCTAGCAGTACCCGCAACGCGATGAGCAAGTTGAGATCACGGCGATAAATATCTTCAAGTTCCATAGATAGCTCAAACAAGGTAATGTGCGGCCATTATACTCAAGCGCGGCCATTATGCTTATGCGTCTGGCACGACTGAGATAGCCAAATTTTAGATAAAAAAAATCCCGCATATAGCGGGGAAGCCCAAGAAACTGGGTGTGAGTGTATCGATGAGTGAGTAGCTTAGCTGCTGAACCAACCTATTATCCGTATCGCGACAGAAGGAGAAGTCTGTCTGCTTAGGGGTTCACAACACAATCGTTAACAGCTTGTTAATTAAATTACACATATATTTTACAATTCCAAGCCCTGTTGAATATTTTGTCGTCATAAGTATGATCAGGTCGACGTTTTTAATGCGACGAAAGAATATGAGTTCAGAATTTGAAAAACCGGATCATTATTTAGACGCTGAAGGCCTGCGTTGTCCTGAGCCTGTAATGATGGTGAGAAAAACAATCCGTAACATGAAAGAAGGCGAATCGTTGTTAATTGTTGCCGATGACCCATCGACGACGCGCGACATTCCAAGCTTTTGCCGGTTTATGGATCATACGCTCGTCGCACAAGAATCAGAATCAGCGCCATATCGCTACCTGATCCGCAAAGGTGTGTGAACAGCGCTACAGTTCACACAATATATGCAGCAGGCAAAACAAGAAAAGGCAGCTTAGGCTGCCTTTTTTATTGTTCAATATTCAAACGCAGAGGACTGTTCAACATCACTTATCTTCTTACGCAGCACAACGTTTTCACGTTCAAGTTCCCGCAACTCTTTTTTCAGCGGCAAAATATACCGAACACGAATCAGCGCATCGATAGATAAGTAAGTGGTCACTATCGCACCAACCACCATGGGTATCCACATATCGGTAAGCATCATACCCAAAATATTGAGCGCTAACGCCGTGTGAAACAACCACAGTTGACTACGTGGACTGATCGCGAGAAACCGCTCCATAACGTGCTCCTTACATCAACCTAACTTCCCTCACGCTACCATGAAGTTTGTCATGGGAGTGTCGATATAATCACACATTTATACGCCGGAAGATGACATTACAGTTTCAATAACACCACCACCGCGAGGACTAAAAACACGGCTGCGGTGATATACCTCATGGTATCCAAAGGCAACGCATTCGCCGCTTTTTTTCCAAACAACACCACAGGTACATTGGCCAGCAACATGCCTATCGTCGTACCGATGATCACCAGCCACAACGCCTCATGATACTGGGCGCCAAGCATGGTGGTTGCCACTTGCGTTTTGTCCCCTATCTCAGCAATAAAAAACGCAATGAAGCTCGCCACAAAAGGCCCGTGTTTTGATTCAGACTCTTCGTCAAATTTATCGGGGATAAGTATCCAGCCCGCCATCGCAACAAAGCTCAGCAACAATACCCAATTCAAAATCTCGGGAGAAAGATAGTCTGCAACCACCACACCCAACCAAGCGGCTAATGCATGATTCAATAACGTCGCGAAAAAGATGGCCAGAATGATAGGTATGGGTTTGCGGTATCGACTTGCTAACAGCAAGGACAAGAGTTGAGTTTTATCACCGATTTCCGCCAAGGCGACGGTCGTGATAGAGACGACAAGTATGCTCATTATTGTTTTCCAGGGCGGGTGATTGATTCGACAACAATGACAGATCCCATGCCCCGCCGGTTCATGTGATATGTCATTGGTCTCGTCAAACTCACAATGTAAGTCGTCATTACCATGAAGCATGTGGCTTCAACTATGTTGATAATGACCTCGCTGGCGCGAGAGACTACTCCCCAAAAACGACCTGCATTCTACGATTATCTGTGGCACAGACTCAATAGTCTCAATTCAAGAGTTCCGACAAACATCGCTTGTCTCATGTTCAACGGACAAAAAACCGCCATCAACGCTACTTATCCCACGCCTAGCGCGTTATAATCGCGTGTTATTTTCCATTCACTAATCGCGCGAACCTGACGATGCAAAAATTCGACGTTAAAACTTTTCAGGGCATGATCCTCGCGCTGCAGGATTACTGGGCCCAACAAGGTTGCACCATCGTGCAACCACTCGACATGGAAGTAGGTGCAGGCACCTCTCACCCAATGACGTGTCTGCGAGCAATCGGCCCCGAGCCAATTGCAGCCGCATACGTTCAACCTTCACGTCGCCCGACTGATGGCCGTTACGGTGAAAACCCTAACCGTCTACAACACTACTATCAGTTCCAGACCATCATGAAGCCATCTCCTGACAACATTCAGGAATTGTACTTGGGTTCGCTACGTGTTCTTGGTATCGACCCAGAAGTGCATGATATTCGCTTCGTAGAAGACAACTGGGAAAACCCAACATTGGGTGCTTGGGGTCTTGGCTGGGAAGTTTGGCTAAATGGCATGGAAGTGACGCAGTTTACTTACTTCCAGCAAGTAGGTGGACTTGAGTGTAAGCCGGTTACCGGCGAAATCACTTACGGTATCGAACGTCTTGCCATGTACATTCAAGCGGTAGACTCTGTTTATGACTTGGTATGGACCGATGGCCCATTCGGCAAAGTGACGTACGGCGATATCTTCCACCAGAACGAAGTTGAGCAATCGACCTACAACTTTGAACACGCAGATGTAGATTTCTTGTTTGCGTACTTCGATCAGTGCGAGAAAGAGTGTAAGCACCTTCTCGAACTTGAAAAGCCACTGTCTCTTCCAGCGTATGAGCGCATTCTAAAAGCAGGCCATGCATTCAACCTATTGGATGCACGTAAGGCAATCTCTGTGACTGAGCGTCAACGCTACATCCTTCGCATTCGTAACCTGACGAAGTCAGTTGCAGAAGCGTACTACGCATCACGTGAAGCACTTGGCTTCCCAATGTGTAAAAAGGATGAGGAGAAGTAAGATGGCAAAGAATTTCCTGATTGAGCTAGGTACAGAAGAATTGCCACCAACGCAACTTCGTACCCTTGCTGAAGCGTTCGCTGCGAACTTTGAAAGAGAATTGAAAGACGCAGAGCTAACGCACGAAGGCATTACTTGGTACGCGACCCCTCGCCGCCTTGCATTGAAGATTGCATCGCTGGACGAGCAACAAGCTGACAAGCTGGTTGAGAAACGTGGACCTGCTGTGTCTGTTGCGTTTGATGCCGATGGTAATCCAACCAAAGCGGCACAAGGTTGGGCGCGTGGTAACGGTATCACCGTTGAACAAGCTGACCGTATTGCAACTGACAAAGGCGAATGGCTTCTGTTTAAACAAGAAGTCAAAGGCCAAGACGCGAAAGAAATCATTGTTTCACTGGCAGATAAAGCACTGGCCAATCTGCCTATCGCGAAGCCAATGCGTTGGGGAGATAAAGACACCCAATTCATCCGCCCTGTAAAAACCCTGACCATCCTGATGGGTGAAGACCTTATTGAAGGCACCATCATGGGCGTGGCTTCTGCACGCACTATCCGTGGTCACCGCTTTATGGGTGAACCAGAATTTACCATCGACAATGCCGATCAGTATCCAGCAATCTTGGAAGAGCGCGGTAAAGTCATGGCGGATTACGAAGCGCGTAAAGCCATCATTCTCGAGGATGCGAAGAAAGCGGCAGAGCTGGTTGGCGGTATCGCAGATCTAGAAGATGACTTGGTAGAAGAAGTCACCTCTTTGGTTGAATGGCCAGTTGTACTGACCGCAACCTTCGAAGAAGCGTTCTTGAAGGTACCTGCTGAAGCGCTGGTTTACACCATGAAAGGTGACCAGAAGTACTTCCCTGTTTACAGCGAAGACAAGCAGCTTCTGCCTAACTTCATCTTCGTATCAAACATCGAGTCAAAAGAGCCACGCCACGTTATTGAAGGTAACGAGAAGGTTGTACGCCCTCGCCTAGCGGATGCGGAATTCTTCTTCAATACCGACCGTAAGCGTCCGTTGATTGATCGTTTGCCACAATTGGAAACGGCGATTTTCCAGAAACAATTGGGCACCATCAAAGACAAAACGGATCGTATCACCGAGCTTGCTGGCTACATTGCTGACAAGATTGGTACTGACGTTGATAACGCGAAACGTGCAGGCCTGCTTGCGAAATGTGATTTGATGACCTCAATGGTTTTTGAATTCACTGACACCCAAGGTGTGATGGGCATGCACTATGCTCGCCACGATGGCGAAGCTGAAGAAGTTGCGGTCGCGCTGAACGAGCAATACATGCCACGTTTTGCTGGCGATGATTTACCTAGCAATGGTGTTTCATCTGCTCTGTCGATGGCTGACAAGCTTGATACTATCGTCGGTATCTTTGGTATTGGCCAAGCACCGAAAGGCTCTGATCCATTCGCGCTTCGTCGTGCATCTTTGGGTGTGCTTCGTATCATCGTTGAATACGGTTACGACTTGGATTTGGTTGACCTTGTTGCCAAAGCAAAATCACTGTTTGCGCTAGAAGATGGCACCAGCCGTCTGACTAACGACAACGTTGAGAGTGATGTTATCGAATTCATGCTGGGTCGCTTCCGTGCTTGGTATCAAGACGAAGGCCACAGTGTAGACGTTATCCAAGCGGTTCTTGCTCGTCGCCCTACTCAACCAGCAGACTTCGATCAGCGTGTTAAGGCGGTTACTCATTTCCGCTCACTAGACGCTGCAGAATCGCTGGCAGCCGCGAACAAACGTGTGGGTAATATCCTGGCGAAATTCGAAGGCCAACTACCCGCAGCCATCGATGCAAACCTTCTGGTTGAAGATGCAGAGAAAACACTGGCAGACAAAGTGACGTCTTTGGTTGAAAGCCTTGCACCGCTATTTGCGGCTGGTGATTACCAGACCGCGCTGACGCAGCTTGCAGACCTTCGTGAACCTGTAGACAGCTTCTTCGATAACGTCATGGTCATGGCGGAAGATGAAGCCCTAAAGGCTAACCGTCTCGCATTGCTGAATACCCTTCGTAGCCAGTTTATGAACGTTGCAGATATTTCTCTGCTTAAGAAATAAACCTAAACACGAAGAAGAAGCCCCGCATCATTGCGGGGCTTTTTTTTGTCCACTTCTCGCTTCTCAGGATAATTGTTCCACGTGAAACATCATTCTTACGTTATCTTTTACTCCCGAAAAACAATAAAGCGTTATACGTAAATCTGAATTCTAAGCTTCTCAGAAAAAGCCTGAAATCTGCGTTCAATTTGAGCAGTGTTTACGGTATGTTTGATGGATCGCGACGAACAATAAATAAAGGATTAAGGTCTCGCACGTATGCAGTTTTCTAAATTTGGGACGAAGTTTTCCCAACACTCTGGCATCACCCAATTGATGGATGATTTGAATGACGGCTTAAGAAACCCGGATGCCATTATGCTTGGTGGTGGTAACCCAGCAGCCATCCCTGAAATGACAAATCACTTCACTGCACTTAGCCAACAAATGCTAGATGATGGAACCTTGGTTGCCGCACTATCAAACTATGATGGCCCACAAGGTAAAACTGCGTTCATTGAATCACTCGCAACCATGCTCAGCGACACCTATGGTTGGCCGATCACGAGCAAGAACATCATGCTGACCAACGGCAGCCAATGTGCATTCTTCTATCTGTTTAATCTCTTTGCAGGTCACTACGACGATGGCAGTTTTAAGAAAGTGCTTCTTCCGCTCACACCAGAATACATTGGATATGCAGACTCAGGCTTGTCACCCGATATGTTTGTTAGCTTTAAACCTACCATTGAGTATTTGAAAAACCGTCAGTTTAAATACCACGTCGATTTTTCAACATTAGAGATTGATGAGTCAGTCAGCGCCATCTGTGCTTCCAGACCAACAAACCCTACTGGCAATGTTTTAACAGATAACGAAATAGCCCAACTCGACGTGTTGGCACGTAAGCACAATATTCCACTTATCATCGACAACGCTTATGGCGTGCCCTTCCCTAATATCATCTTTGAAGACGTAAAACCCTTCTGGAATGAAAATACGATTCTCTGTTCTAGCCTATCTAAATTAGGTTTACCCGGCGTTCGTTGCGGCATCATTGTCGCTGCAGAAGAAACCATTTCAGCCCTCACTAACATCAACGGCATCGTTAGTTTGTCCCCGTGCGGTGTGGGTCCGGCCATTGCCAACCAAATGCTAAATAATGGGGACTTACTCCGTTTGAGCGAAAACGTCATAAAGCCTTTTTATCAAAAGAAAGCACAACGAAGTGTAGAGCTACTTCAAAGTGCCATTCCAGATCCTCGTTTTAAAATTCACAAACCTGAAGGCGCTATATTTCTTTGGCTTTGGTTCGATGAACTTCCCATTACCACCAAAGAACTATACCAACGCCTGAAAGCAAGAGGATTGCTCATTGTTCCAGGTGAGTACTTCTTTATTGGCTCAGACAGCGAATGGGAACATACACGTCAGTGCTTGCGAATGAACTATGTTCAAGATGATGAGAAGATCCAAAAAGGGATCGAAATACTCGCTGTAGAAGTCGCGAAAGCGTATGGCGAGAAATAATGTTTCACGTGAAACGTTGAGTAAAAGCATCTAACTATTCCGAAGCCAGTTATTCATTAACTGGCTTTTTTTCGACCATCCCCTCGCCTCAGCGTGTTTTTATCAATCGCAATATTCCTACTGACATCTATTCGACATTGTTCTCAGTTCACCTAGCTACGCTCACTTCCCTGAGCAACGTTAATATATAGTGGCAAGTAACTGTTGGCGGACTCAAACAGCAAATATCCTCACATCTTTAGACGTTCAGCCGAGTCACTGGACACTGGCAGAGCCATAGCTTCGTGAACGTTAAACCGGCTATCTAGATGAAAATGCATATGAAAAAGTGAGGCCATGAACTTCGGTTAAATTAACAGTAAGAGAAAGCGAGACCCATGATCACGTGTTCCACGTGAAACATTTCTGTATCCGCGTATCAGGGAGGGTGAACAATGACGGAATCAGAGGTCGAAATAGACGTAGATGGTGGATTGATATCAGGGACGCTTGTCACTCATGAAGAAGCTCTCAACAGTGCTGTGTCGATCATTATTGCGGGGTCGGGTCCAACCGATAGAAACGGTAATCAAGAAGGTTTGCGAAATGACAGTTTAGAAAAGATATCCACCAGCCTTCTAAGACACCAATACGCCAGTTTTCGATTCGATAAAAGAGGTGTGGGTAAATCATGTTTCACATCACTATTAGAGTCAGATCTGACCATTGATACGTATGTGAAAGATATACACTCCATCATTCAAACACTTTCAGATGAATACGGATTTAGGACATTTAATCTTATTGGGCATAGTGAAGGAGGGCTCATTGCATTGCTCGTCGCGCAAACGGCATTTATAAATTCGTTAGTACTGATCGCAACGCCTGCCCTATCTTTTGCTGAAAACCTCATCAAACAGTATCAACTACGCGCACCACAATTTACGGAAGATGTTGAGACAATCCTTGAGGCGATTAAGAAAGGTAAAGCCGTTCAATGTGGTTGTGAACATCTATCCCTGGTGTTCCGCCCTTCAGTAATCCCGTATATCAAGTCATGCTATTTTATCGATCCCTTGGCCATAGCATCAACGTTGAGTCGACCCATACATGTGATACAGGGCGACAATGATATTCAGGTTGAGGCAATGAATGGAATGATGTTTGAAGAGGTAGTGGGGAAAAGTTTTGTACGTCTAACAATGTGCAAAGGCATGAATCACGTGCTAGTGCGCTCATTCAAAGATCACGACCAAAACATCCACGCATACAACGATCCAACCCAACCAATACACCCTAAGCTTCAAAACGCACTAATCGACGCCCTATAAACACCTATTAATCAATGGGTTAGATGGACAGGTAACGCTACGTAAAAAAAACGCCGCTAATGCGGCGTTTGATACACAGATTTTAAGCAGCGAACGCTGTAAAACAACTCACTAGACGTCTAGGTTTGCTACTTTCAGCGCGTTGTCTTCAATGAACGCACGACGTGGTTCAACATGGTCGCCCATCAGGGTTGTGAACAACTCATCGGCTGCGACTGCATCATTGATGGTCACACGCAGCATTCGACGAGAATCAGGATCCATTGTAGTTTCCCAAAGCTGATCAGGGTTCATTTCGCCAAGACCTTTATAGCGCTGGCGAGAAAGACCACGGTTCGATTCTTTAATCAACCAAGCCAGTGCATCAGCAAAGCTCTTAACCGGTTGCTTACGCTCACCACGTTGGATGTATGCTGTATCATCTAGCAAACCATCAAGTGCTTCAGACAGGTCAGCGATGCGGCCATACTCTTTCGAGTTCAACAGATCGTAGCTGATGAGGTATTCATGGTCGACACCGTGAGTACGTACGATAAGTTCAGGCTGATACGCATTATGCTCTTCATCAAACTTGATGATTGAGCTGTACTGACTTTCGCCAGAAGAGTTCTTATTCAGAACCGCAACGATGTTCTCAATCCAAGCTTGAACGTTCGCTTCGCTTTGAAGCTGATCAACAGACAAACGTGGTTGGTAAACAAGCTCGTTTAGCAACGCTGAAGGATAACGACGCTCCATGCGGCTAATCAACTTCATGACGCCATTATACTTTTGAATCAACTCTTCAAGTGCTAGGCCGCTAAGTGCAGGTGCATCTTGGTTAACAAACAAAGAGGCATTTTCTAGCGCAAGCGATACTTGGTACTGCTCCATCGCTTCATCGTCTTTGATGTATTGCTCTTGCTTGCCTTTCTTCACTTTATACAATGGTGGTTGAGCGATGTAGATGTAACCACGCTCAATCAGCTCAGGCATTTGACGGTAGAAGAAGGTCAATAGTAGCGTACGGATGTGCGAACCATCGACGTCAGCATCGGTCATGATGATGATGCTGTGGTAACGCAGTTTATCCGGGTTGTATTCATCGCGACCGATACCACAACCCATCGCAGTGATCAGCGTGGTCACTTCTTGAGAAGACAGCATTTTGTCGAAACGCGCTTTTTCTACGTTAAGGATTTTACCTTTAAGAGGAAGAATCGCTTGGTTCTTACGGTTACGACCCTGCTTGGCTGAACCGCCAGCAGAGTCCCCTTCCACTATGTACAGTTCAGACAGTGCAGGGTCTTTCTCTTGGCAGTCAGCCAACTTACCTGGCAGACCACCTAAATCTAACGCGCCTTTACGACGTGTCATTTCACGCGCTTTACGCGCTGCTTCACGCGCACGTGCTGCATCAATAATTTTTGAACAAACGATTTTAGCGTCTTGAGGGCTCTCAATCAGGAACTCACTCAATTTTTCGTTCATTGCCGATTCAACCGCAGACTTCACTTCTGAAGAAACCAGTTTATCTTTTGTTTGGCTCGAGAATTTTGGATCCGGTACTTTTACCGATACGACAGCGGTCAGACCTTCACGCGCATCATCACCTGATGTGGCTGCGTTGGCTTTCTTCGAGTAACCCTCTTTTTCCATGTAGCTATTGAGCGTACGCGTCAAGGCTGCGCGGAAACCTGCAAGGTGTGTACCACCATCGCGTTGAGGGATGTTGTTAGTAAAGCAGTAAATGTTTTCCTGGAAACCATCGTTCCACTGCATAGACACTTCAACGGTCACGCCATCTTCACGCTCATGCTCAAAATGGAACACTGATGGGTGAATTGGGTTTTTGTTGCGGTTCAAGTGCTCTACGAAAGCGCGGATACCACCTTCGTAAGTAAAGTGGTCACTCTTGTCTTCTTCGCGTTCGTCAACAAGACGAATAGACACGCCAGAGTTTAGGAATGATAACTCACGTAGGCGTTTCGCCAAGATGTCATAATGGAAGAGAAGATCAGTGAAGGTCTCACCTGATGGCCAGAAACGGATGCGAGTACCGGTTTCGTCAGTGTCGCCAATCGGGCCCAAAGGCGCTTCAGGAACACCGTGCACATAAATCTGCTGATGCACTTGACCATGACGCCAAATCGTAAGCTCAAGCTTCTCAGAAAGGGCGTTTACAACCGACACACCTACACCGTGAAGACCACCCGATACTTTGTACGAGTTATCATCGAACTTACCGCCTGCGTGAAGTACCGTCATGATAACTTCAGCCGCTGATACGCCTTCTTCTTCGTGGATATCAACAGGGATACCACGACCATCATCTTTTACTGAAACAGAGCCGTCTTCGTGGATGGTAACCACGATATCATTACAATGACCAGCAAGAGCCTCATCGATTGAGTTATCGACGACCTCAAAGACCATGTGGTGCAAACCGGTACCGTCGTCAGTATCACCGATGTACATCCCCGGACGCTTTCGTACTGCATCCAGACCCTTGAGTACCTTGATACTCGATGAATCGTAATTGTTGGACATTGAGTTACTCTCGCTTAATTTATTCTGCGGCTATTTTACCGTGTTCCACATGAAACATCTTACTATTTTCGTCGGACATTTCAGCGACCTGATCGGCACTAATGGCACTTACAAATACTTGCGCACCGGTGGCTTTTAACTGCTCAGCCAAGAGCGCCCGACGCTGGCTATCCAGCTCAGACGCAAAATCATCTATCAGATAGATACATTGCTTACCTTTGTCTTCAGTAAGCTGTTGGCCCTGCGCTAAGCGCAGTGCACACACCATCAGTTTGAGTTGACCACGAGACAGCACGTCTTCGACCGGCGTATTGTTAATACGCAAGCGCAAATCAGATTTGTGTGGGCCACTGACTGTATAACCTAACTGCTGGTCGCGAAGAAAATTATCACGCAGCAATTCGGCATAATCTGTGTCTTTCTCCCAGCCACGTGAATAGCTGAGTTTAATGTCGTATTCAGGCAAAAAAGCCTGACACAATGCAGAAGCACGCTCAGCGAGTTTGTTAATATATTCCCGCCTCCACTGATCGATCTGATTCGCTAACGGGGCCAATTCAGCATCCCAATAACTGAGCTCTCGATAGCTTCGTGCTGTTTTCAACAGTGCATTGCGTTGTTTGGTCAATCGCTTCACACGCGACCAAACTGGGTAAAACTGGGGTTCCACGTGGAACACGCCCCAGTCGATAAAGGCACGACGAAATTTAGGGCCACCTGTCAGCAACTCGAACCCTTCTGGGGTAATCAATTGCATGGGAAGCACTTCCGCCAGTTGCACCAATTTCTGACCCTTTTCTTCACCAATTTTTACGTCAGTGGAGCCATCTCTGTTCTTCTGTAAACCGACGGGCAACAGCGTGTCTGAGTCACTTGAAACCACGCGACCATGCACCACTAATCTCTCTTGCTGATGCCTAATCACACGGCCCGTCAATTGACTTCGAAACGAACGCCCATGGCCTAAATAGTAAACGGCTTCCAAAACACTGGTTTTACCGCTGCCATTCGGCCCGACAAGAAAATTGAAGCCTGATGACAGGCTAAGGTCACAGGCTTCAATATTTCGTAAATCGTGTACGGATAATCGGGTTAGTGCCATGTTATAGACGGATTGGCATTACCACATACATGGCGTCATCACTGTTACTGTCTTCCACCAAGGTACTTGCGGTACCGTCCGTCATAGAGAAACGTACCTGATCGCACTTGAGCGTATTCAGCACGTCGAGCACATAACTGACGTTAAAGCCAATCTCCAATTCTTCGCCTTGGTAATCGACATCAACAAACTCTTCAGCTTCTTCTTGCTCAGGGTTATGAGCAGAAATGCGCAATTGGCCATTGCTGACGTTAAGGCGCACACCGCGGAATTTTTCATTTGATAAGATAGCGGCACGAGAGAAAGCCTGGCGCAATTCATCACACCCCGCTTCCATTGTCTTATTGGAAGACTGAGGCATCACGCGACGATAGTCAGGAAAACGACCATCAACCAGTTTAGAGGTAAAAATAAACTGATTCACTTGCGCACGAATGTTCGCACTACCAATTTGAATCGTCACAGGTGCGTCTGGATGATCCAACAAGCGCATCAATTCCGTCACGCCTTTGCGTGGAACGATGACTTGTTGATTCTCTAGGCTGCTTTCTAGTGCTGTTGTGCCCACCGCCATGCGGTGACCATCGGTCGCTACGCTACGAAGCGTAGTGCCGTCAGTTTCAAGCAACATGCCATTTAGGAAATAACGCACGTCTTGGTTTGCCATTGAAAACGCGGTGCTTTCAATAAGCTGGCGTAACTTGCCTTGAGACAAGGTAAATTCGACCGTGCTTTGCCAATCTTCAATGTTCGGAAAATCAGCGGCTGGCAACGTAGATAGCGTGAATCGACTGCGGCCAGAGCGAATAACCGCACGATCACCTTCCGCCGTAAAATTAATGGGTGCGCTATCAGGAAGACCACGACAGATGTCGAGGAACTTACGAGAAGGCACAGTCACCGCACCATCTTCTACTTCACCTTCAAGCGGCAAAGACGCAATCAATTCAACTTCGAGATCGGTGCACGTCATCGTCAGTTGACCCGCATCTACTTTAAGAAGAATGTTGCCAAGAATCGGCAGAGTTGGTCGACCACCAAGCGCACCAGAAACCTGCTGCAATGGCTTTAAGAATACGTCGCGAGTAAGTGTAAATTTCATATTATGACGACAGAGTCCGGATCAGGTTTGAATAATCTTCTTTTATATCGTGGCTTTCTTCGCGCAACTGTTCAATCTTTCGGCACGCATGAAGTACCGTAGTATGATCGCGCCCACCAAATGCATCACCAATTTCCGGCAAGCTATGGTTTGTGAGCTCTTTTGACAACGCCATTGCCACTTGGCGAGGACGTGCTACGGAGCGGCTACGACGCTTAGATAATAGGTCAGCCATCTTAATTTTATAATATTCAGCAACAGTCTTCTGAATGTTATCGATGGTAACCAGTTTTTCTTGAAGCGCGAGCAGATCTCGCAGTGCTTCACGCACGAAATCAATGGTGATAGCACGGCCCGTGAAGTTAGCATTCGCTATCACGCGGTTAAGCGCGCCTTCAAGCTCTCGAACATTCGAACGGAGGCGTTTCGCAATGAAAAATGCCACTTCATCCGGCAAACGAATGTTGTGGTCTTCCGCCTTCTTCATCAAAATTGCCACGCGCGTTTCGAGCTCTGGTGGCTCGATCGCAACCGTCAAACCCCAACCAAAGCGAGACTTGAGACGATCTTCAACGCCGTTGATCTCTTTCGGATAACGGTCAGACGTTAGAATGATCTGCTGGTTACCTTCTAGCAATGCATTAAAGGTATGAAAGAACTCTTCCTGCGAACGTTCTTTGTTCGCAAAAAATTGAATGTCATCGATAAGCAAGGCATCAACGCTGCGGTAATAGCGTTTAAATTCTTCAATTTGGTTGTTTTGTAGTGCTTTTACCATGTCTTGAACGAAACGCTCAGAGTGCATGTACACCACACGAGCGTCGACTTTACGATCGCTGATCGCATTACCCACAGCGTGTAACAAGTGAGTTTTACCTAGACCTGTCCCGCCGTATAAGAAAAGAGGGTTATAAGCCGCGCCTGGGTTATCGGCGACTTGTCGTGCAGCCGCTAACGCCAATTGGTTTGATTTACCCTCAACAAAGTTGGTGAACTTGTGCTTAGGGTTAACATTTGATCTGTGATTAACGTCTGACTGAACCGGTGAAGGCGCAGGTTCCCATGTGCGACCGACACTCGGTCTCGCAACAGGAGCAGACGGCGCGGGTGCGACGGGTTGACTCGGTGGCGCAACAGGGGCGACACGTTTACTGCCGACTTCAAAACGCAACACAGGCATATCTACACCGCAAAACTCGTTGAGTAGCTGGTTGATACTGTTGAGATATTTATCTCTCACCCAGTCCAGTACAAAACGGTTTGGTGCAAACAAAGTCAAGGTGTTGTCATTTAACTCCGCCTGAAGCGGTCGAACCCACATGCTGAATTCTGTTGCAGGTAGATCCTCTTGAAGGCGCTGAAGGCACTGCAACCAAAGCGAAGATGACACGTCTGACTCCACACTCGATAAATGAAAAGGGAAGCAATTTTATACTTCTACGACAAGGATCGCTAGAGAGAAGATCCCTTTTGCAGTGAATAAGATCGAAGTTATACACACAGATCGCACAATTTACTTGCCGATCTGCACGGGTTTCACCCCAGTTACTCACAGATTGAGGCACTTTACGGTCGAAATAGTGTAGAACTGATCACAGTAGTTTTCAGTTTGGTCCACAAAATATTTCACACGATCAAATTAAACAGATTTGCAGTAAAGATCATATTTCCACTTCTTATACCAGACTTGTCCAATGAAAAGTTACAGCCTTCACACAAGGAAAAGTGGATAAGATCGGTGAAGGATCCTTGCGCTAACTTTTCGAATCCGTATAATTACGCGCCCAAGAGTTCGGATTGTGGCCATTTCTGGTTTATACATTATTGACTATAACTCGGTCAGTGATTACAATCCGCCCTCTTTGTTGAGAGGCGTCGGACTTTAGTCCCACGTCGGGTTAACAAACCTAAAAACTGATCAGTAATTAAGGTAGAAACCATGAAACGCACTTTTCAACCTTCCGTTCTAAAGCGTAAGCGCTCACACGGTTTCCGTGCACGCATGGCAACTAAGAATGGCCGTAAGGTTATTGCCGCTCGCCGTGCGAAAGGCCGTAAGCAACTTTCTAAATAATCACTAGTGATTTGTGAATAAGTTCGCTTTTTGTCGGGAGTTACGTCTGTTAACTCCCGCACATTTCAACTCTGTCTTCCAGCAACCTCATCGCGCTGGCTCACCACACTTAACCATTCTTGCGCGCAATAACACGCTTGACCATCCTCGTATGGGACAGGCAGTGCCAAAAAAACAAATCAAACTTGCTGTCGACCGCAACCGCTTTAAGCGTTTAGTTCGCGAAAGTTTTCGCCTGCATCAACATTCGTTGCCTGCGAAAGATTTTGTTGTAATTGCTAAGAAAAGTGCCAATGAGCTCAGTAACGAAGAACTGAGTGTGCTGCTCGATAAATTATGGCAACGTTTATCTCGACCGCCGCGAAAAAAATAGTCACTGGACTGTTTCGCGGATACCAACTCCTCATCAGCCCCCTTCTAGGGCCTAGATGTCGTTTCACGCCGACATGCTCCCAATACGCCATAGAAGCGGTCAACCGTCACGGTGTTGTAAAAGGGTGTTGGTTCGCTAGCAAACGTCTATTAAAATGCCATCCTCTTAATCATGGTGGGTACGATCCTGTGCCCCCGCGTCATCCTCATAATCGAGACAATTAGCAATGGATTCTCAACGCAATATCCTGTTGATTGCCCTAATGTTCGTTTCATTCATGTTGTACCTCAACTGGAATGAAGCAAACACCCCTCAACCACAGGGACCGGGCGTAACGCAGCAAGCACAACACAGTGGTGATGTACCCGCCAGTTCAGATGCTTCTCAGCCTCTGACTCAGGATTCAGTCTCTAACAAGCTGATCACTATCCATACCGATGTATTGACTCTGACTGTTGATACGCTTGGCGGTGATGTCATTCGTGCGGAATTGGAAAAATATGACGCGGCATTCGGCTCTGAGGACAAATTTGTTCTGCTGAAAAACCAGCCTGATCATGCATTCGTTGCACAAAGTGGCCTCATTGGCCCTAACGGCATCGATACGTTAAATGGCCGTGCACAATTCTCAACCACAGCAACTGAATTTACACTTGCTGATGGCCAAGATGAGCTTCGTGTGCCATTAACCGTGTCGAAAGACGGCATCGAATACACCAAAGTGTTCGTGATGAAACGTGGTGACTACGCCGTTGGCGTGGACTACACCATCAATAATGAAACTGACAAGCCTGCATCTGTTCAAATGTACGCACAACTTAAGCAAAACCTGCTTGATGATGGCGGCAGCTTGACCATGCCTACCTACCGTGGTGGCGCATACTCTGCAGATGACACTAAATACAAAAAATACAGCTTTGACGACATGCAGGATAAGAATCTTAACCTGACTATCGCCAACGACGGCTGGGCTGCCATGATGCAACACTACTTTGTTGCTGCTTGGATCCCACACGCTGAAGGTGAAGCAAATCTGTATACCCGTACCAGCAATGGTCAAGGTTTCATCGGTGTTCGCTACCCAACAACCACGGTTGCTGCTGGTACTGAAACTACGTTGGATTCAACCTTGTGGGTAGGTCCTAAGCTACAAGACCAAATGGAAGCGACCGCACCTAACCTTAACCTAACGGTTGATTACGGTTGGTTGTGGTTCATTGCAAGCCCACTGCACTGGTTGCTAGCAACCATTCATGGCTTCGTTGGTAACTGGGGCTTTGCGATCATCCTATTGACCTTCATCGTTCGTGGTGCGATGTACCCGCTGACCAAAGCGCAGTACACCTCAATGGCGAAAATGCGCATGCTGCAGCCTAAGTTGGCTGAAATGCGTGAGCGTATTGGCGATGACCGCCAGCGCATGAGCCAAGAAATGATGGAGCTGTATAAGAAAGAGAAAGTGAACCCATTGGGTGGCTGTCTTCCTCTTATCCTTCAAATGCCAATCTTCATTGCGCTTTACTGGGCATTGATGGAATCGGTAGAACTGCGTCACGCGCCATTCATGCTTTGGATTCAAGATTTGTCAGCACCGGATCCATACTACGTGCTGCCACTTCTGATGGGTGCTTCAATGTTCCTTATCCAGAAGATGAGCCCAAGCACCGTGACGGACCCGATGCAGCAGAAGATCATGACCTTCATGCCTGTAATGTTCACCGTGTTCTTCCTGTGGTTCCCAGCTGGCCTGGTACTTTACTGGTTGGTATCGAACATCGTAACGCTTATCCAGCAAACACTGATTTATCGTGCGCTGGAGAAAAAAGGCCTTCACAGCCGTAAGTAAGTGGTAACGAATAAAGACGAGGCGGCCATTGGCCGCCTTTCTTCGTTTATGCCCAGACGCATTTTCCAATCTCACTCTTTTTCGCTAGAAGTCTTCAGTCTGCAATGACGCTTAAGTCTGCATATTGATAAAGTTTGAGGTTACACTAGCAGCAATTTTCATCAGTAGGTTTTAACTACCATGAGTTACACAGACACTATCGTCGCACAAGCTACCCCGCCAGGACGCGGCGGTGTGGGTATCGTTCGCGTTTCAGGACCGAAAGCGAGAGAAGTCGCCATGGCAGTCACAGGCCGAGAATTGCCTGTTCGTCGTGCAGAATATTTGCCATTTAAAGATGAACAAGGCGCAGCGCTAGACCAAGGCATAGCCTTGTATTTCCAAGCGCCAAACTCGTTCACTGGTGAAGACGTACTCGAACTGCAAGGTCATGGCGGCCCTGTGATCATGGACATGCTGATCAAACGCATTGTGGCAATTGAGGGTGTGCGCACCGCCAAGCCAGGTGAGTTTTCCGAGCGTGCCTTTTTGAATGACAAGCTGGATTTAGCGCAAGCGGAGGCCATTGCAGATCTGATTGATGCAAGCTCAGAACAAGCGGCAAAAAGCGCACTGCAGAGCCTTCAAGGGGCGTTTTCTAACAAGATTAACCACCTTGTTGAATCACTGATTCACCTGCGTATCTATGTTGAAGCAGCTATCGACTTCCCGGACGAAGAAATCGACTTTCTATCTGACGGTAAAGTGGCGGCGGATCTCAACGGCATCATCGACTCACTGAACGATGTGCGCAAAGAAGCGAACCAAGGTGCCATCATGCGTGAAGGCATGAAAGTGGTCATTGCTGGTCGCCCAAATGCCGGCAAATCCAGCCTACTGAATGCCCTATCAGGTAAAGACAGTGCCATCGTTACCGACATTGCAGGGACGACACGGGACGTACTGCGTGAACACATCCACATTGATGGGATGCCGCTTCATATCATTGATACCGCAGGCCTTCGCGATGCATCTGACGAAGTAGAACGTATTGGTATTGAACGCGCTTGGGATGAAATAACACAAGCAGACCGCGTGCTATTTATGGTTGATGGCACCACAACAGATGCCACATCGCCAGAAGACATTTGGCCAGAGTTTATCGATCGTCTACCTGAAAACATTGGCATGACGGTAATCCGCAATAAAGCCGACGTCACCGGCGAGTCACTGGGTATCTGTCATGCAAGCCAACCTACCTTAATCCGCCTAAGTGCAAAAACAGGCGTAGGGGTGGATGCGCTTCGTGAGCATTTGAAAGCCTGCATGGGCTTTTCAGGTGCAACAGAAGGCGGCTTCATGGCTCGCCGACGTCACCTTGCAGCATTGGATGCCGCGTCACGCCACCTAGATACCGGAAAAGACCAACTTGAGGGCTATATGGCGGGCGAAATATTAGCGGAAGAGCTAAGGATCGCGCAGCAACACCTCAGCGAGATCACTGGAGAATTTAGCTCAGATGATCTGCTTGGCAGGATCTTTAGCTCCTTCTGTATCGGTAAATAATCCTTTAAAGCTGCCTCCGGGCAGCTTTTTTTCTGCCCTCGATATTGTCTCGTCTTTGCTACACTTATCTACACATCCCACCGAAGACAACCGTGAATGATAAATAGCCTTAACCCTATGCTTAATTTGGGCATAGCGCGCTGCGACAAGCTTCAGATACATCATCTTCGCATGGTGAACCTTCTGGCTTGCTTGTGTGCGGGCGGAACACTTCTGTTTTCTGCATTGTTTTGGTTTGCGTTTGGCAGTGCTTCCGCCGCGCTTTTCAATGGTCTCTTCGCGCTCATCTTTGCAATCACGTTCGTGCTCACCCGAGAAGGCATGCTTTGGCTGGCGAAATACTGGATTTTCATGGCGTTCTTCATCCAACAATTTACCCTCCCTTTGTTTGTCTTGTCGGATAATTTTGAAACCGAATTGCTCTTGCTAGTGGTTCCTACAGCTGTGGTTTTAGTCTTCGATCCTAACGACAGAATGCCGAGATATATTCTCTCGTTAATAGCCATCGTTCTGCTTTTTCTGGCCAAAACCATACCAGCACAAGACCCCATATTGGCGCTAACCGATGCTAACGCGCGTGCCGCATACTTGTGTGTTGTACTCGTACTTGTACTTGCCTCAGTGGCATTAACTGACTTTTATCTTGTTGATTTGCATAGTATTGATAAATCTTCGCGAAAACTTATCCACGAAGATTTACTCACAGAAACCACCAACAGTCAGACCATCTATAAACAAGCAGACGAGCTCTATTACCAAGCTCTTCGTAAAGATGCGTCTTTATCTGCGGTCGTCATAGACATTGATGATTTTAGACAAATCAATGAGATGCATGGAAGAACGACAGGTGATCACGTGCTCGTTCACATTGCAAAGCTGTTGAATGAAAACCTTCCTCAAGGCACGCCTATCGGTCGGCTCCATGCCGATGTGTTTGTCATTTTGCTAAAAGAAACCGCGCAAACAGACGCCATGCAGGTGGCTGAACAACTAAAAATTGCCGTCTGCCGCAGTGTCATTTTACTTGAACATACCGCCGTAAAGCGCACTGCAAGCCTTGGCATCTCTTCTCGACATGAAAGCTGCTCATCAGGATCTCAGCTCATAGACGACGCATATCTAGCTGCAAAAAATGCAAAAAAACGTGGTAAAAACAAAATCTTATCTCTCTCCTCTAGGAGTAAAAGTAGCTTAAACTACAAAGACTACGATAAAACGAGTTAGCTTGACTTGCCCTTCTTATCCCTTCAATACTGATTCCACCTAAGACAATCAGACGAAGACAACACATGACAACGATCACTTTGCTAACAGGCAGTACCTTAGGTGGTGCTGAATACGTTGGCGATCACCTTGCAGATTTGCTCACCAATGAAGGACACAATGTCACCGTCGTTAACGACGGTGAATTGTCGGATATTATTGATAGTAAGAGACTTTTACTTATCACCTCTACACACGGTGCTGGCGATTACCCAGAAAACATAGCACCAGTAATGGAAGAACTTGAGCAGCAAGCCCCGAGCTTAAACCATCTCAATTTTGCCGTTATTGCTATTGGTGACTCGAGTTATGACACGTTTTGTGGCGCTGGCCAGCATGCTGATAATCTACTTGCTTCGCTAGGAGCGAAGCGTGATGTGCCACGCTTAGAGATAGACATTCTTAACGATCCGCTTCCAGAAGAACCGGCAGAAGTGTGGTTATCCACGTGGAAAAAGTCATTTTGTGAATAAAGTGGCTTCTTCACTCATCAAAAAACATTCAAAAATGTGACCTTGCCTTTGTGGATAACTATAGATCTAAACGGTGATCAACCTATAGTTATCCCAAGAATAACTTTATCCACATTCTCCCCCTGTTGATAACTAGCCATTTTGATCCCAAGAAGTACCGTGTTTGATCCAAGCTATCACACAGCTAATGATCCTCAATAACTGCATGATCATGTTGATCATTTATCAGTTATCCACAAAGATCGGCTTTCTTAATAGAAGATCTAATAGAAGATCTATCTAAAAGATCTTTATATATTTTAAAGAGCCCCCCTACGATCTAAGATCACACTTTTGGTTCTCTCGCCTCAGGAAAAGCGGTAGAATGATCCTCCTTTGCTCAACCAATCGATCAACCTTTCCTTTTTCGAGGTCACACCATGTTTTACCAGGATAACTTTGATGTCATCGTTGTTGGTGGTGGTCATGCAGGTACGGAAGCTGCACTGGCTGCTGCACGTATGGGTCAACAAACCCTGTTGCTGACGCACAACATTGATACATTGGGGCAAATGTCATGTAACCCAGCCATTGGCGGGATCGGAAAAGGACATCTGGTGAAAGAAGTCGATGCACTCGGTGGCTTAATGGCCCGTGCAATCGACAAAGGTGGTATTCAGTTCCGCACGCTAAATGCATCTAAGGGGCCTGCTGTTCGTGCGACACGAGCACAAGCAGACCGTGCACTGTACAAGGTGGCTGTTCGTGAAACGCTTGAGAATCAACCTAACCTAATGCTTTTCCAACAAGCAGTTATCGATGTGATCGTTGACAAAGATCGCGTAACTGGCGTTGTAACGGAAATGGGTCTTAAATTCCGCGCAAAAGCGGTCGTTTTGACGGTTGGGACATT
This sequence comes from Enterovibrio norvegicus, assembly GCF_002876705.1. Taxonomy (GTDB): domain Bacteria; phylum Pseudomonadota; class Gammaproteobacteria; order Enterobacterales; family Vibrionaceae; genus Enterovibrio; species Enterovibrio norvegicus_B. The sequence goes on from NZ_MDAG01000011.1 coordinate 29,890, forward strand.
CCTCGGCGGGAAAATCCATATTGGTCTAGAGAATTATTCAGGTGGTCGTGCCGGTGATCCTCCATCGATCGCTTTGGCTGATCGCCTGCGTGAATTACCGTTCCGTGTTGACCGACTAAAAACCGGTACGCCACCTCGCATTGATGCGCGTACAGTCGATTTTAGTGTGATGGAAGAGCAACATGGCGACACACCACGTCCGGTGTTTTCTTTCATGGGTAGCACTGCTGACCATCCACGTCAGGTACCGTGTTACATCACTTACACGAACGAAAAAACACACGATGTTATTCGTAATAACCTTGATCGCAGCCCGATGTATGCTGGTGTGATTGAAGGTATTGGCCCTCGCTATTGCCCGTCGATTGAAGACAAGGTAATGCGCTTTGCGGACAAAGATAAACACCAAATTTTTGTTGAGCCTGAAGGCTTAACTACCCACGAGCTGTATCCGAATGGTATTTCCACCAGCCTGCCTTTTGATGTGCAGATGGGGATCATTCATTCGATCAAAGGCTTTGAGAATGCACGTGTGATCCGCCCAGGTTACGCGATTGAATACGATTTCTTCGATCCCCGCGATCTCAAGCAAACCTTTGAAACGAAACACATGCAGGGCTTGTTCTTCGCTGGCCAAATCAACGGCACTACCGGTTATGAAGAGGCCGCTGCTCAAGGTTTGTTAGCGGGTGCAAACGCTGCATTGTATGCGCAGGACAAAGAAGGCTGGTGCCCACGCCGTGACCAAGCTTACATGGGCGTGTTGATCGACGATTTGTCGACCATGGGCACAAAGGAACCGTACCGCATGTTCACCTCCCGTGCGGAATACCGTTTGTTACTTCGTGAAGACAATGCAGATTTGCGCCTCACCGAAGTCGGTCGTCAGCTAGGCTTGGTTGATGATGAGCGCTGGGCACGTTTCAACCAGAAATTGGAAAATATCGAGCAAGAAGCACAACGTCTTCGCGGTATTTGGGTGAACCCAACCTCTGAACATGCTGAAGCGATCAATGGCATCTTAAAAGCGCCGATGACACGAGAAGCAAACGGTGAAGATCTACTTCGTCGTCCTGAAGTGACGTACGATCAGCTTGTCGCTCAAGCGGCCTTCGCGCCAGCTCATGATGATAAACAAGCGCGTGAACAAGTTGAAATTCAAGTGAAGTACGAAGGCTATATCAATCGTCAAAAAGACGAGATAGAGAAATCGATTCGCCATGAGAATACGCAATTGCCGATCGACCTTGATTACAAACAAATCAAAGGTTTATCTAATGAAGTAATTGCAAAATTGAAAGATGCTCGTCCAGAAACTATCGGCAAAGCATCGCGCATTTCAGGTATTACACCTGCCGCTATTTCTATTCTTTTGGTGCACTTGAAAAAACAAGGCATGCTGAAAAAAGGAGCCTAACAGGCTGTGAAACAACGTCTAGCGCAACTCATTGAACAAGCAGGGATGGAGATCCCTGCTCATCAACAAGATCAATTGATCGGCTATGTTGAAATGCTTCACAAATGGAACAAGGCGTATAACCTAACGTCAGTACGCGATCCTCAAGAAATGATCATCAAGCACATCATGGACAGTATTGTCGTGAGTCAACACTTGGAAGGATCAACGTTCATTGATGTTGGTACAGGTCCTGGTCTTCCTGGGATCCCGCTCGCGATCGTAAACCCTGAAAAATCATTTACCTTGCTTGATAGTCTGGGTAAACGTATTCGTTTTATTCGTCAGGTCATTCATGAACTGAAAATTGACAATGTCACTCCGGTTCAAAGCCGTGTTGAAGACTTCCAATCGGAAGCTGGCTTTGATGGTGTACTAAGTCGTGCGTTTGCATCGATGAACGATATGATCAGCTGGTGTCATCATTTGCCAGCACCGAACGGTCACTTTCTCGCATTGAAGGGACAAGTCGACCAAGTCGAGATTGATGCCCTACCTGCTGATTGTTCTGTGACCGATATCAAACCTTTGACTGTTCCCGGATTGGAAGGGCAACGTCATCTAGTAATCTTGGCTAAATAGGATTGTCTGGCGAGGTTTACTTGTGGGAAAAGTCATAGCAATTGCGAACCAAAAAGGGGGCGTTGGTAAAACAACGACCTGTATTAATCTGGCTGCGTCTTTGGCCGCAACCCAGCGCAAGGTGCTTGTTATAGACCTAGACCCGCAGGGAAACGCGACAATGGCCAGTGGTGTCGATAAGTACGATGTCGATGCCACGGCCTATGATTTACTTGTTGAAGAAACCCCTTTCAATGACGTGGTGGTGACGGAAACAACAGGCGGGTATCATCTGATCGCTGCAAATGGCGATGTGACAGCCGCTGAAATCAAACTCATGGAAGTGTTTGCACGAGAAGTAAGATTGCGCAATGCGCTAGCGGAAGTGCGTGAAAACTATGATTTCATCTTCATAGATTGTCCACCTTCCTTAAACCTTCTTACAATCAATGCCATGACAGCATCAAACTCTGTACTTGTGCCGATGCAGTGTGAATATTTTGCACTGGAAGGATTAACAGCCTTGATGGATACCATCAGTAAGCTAGCAAGTGTTGTGAATGCAGATTTGCATGTCGAAGGTTTGCTCAGAACCATGTACGATCCAAGAAATCGATTGGCGACTGAAGTGTCCGATCAGATTAAGAAACATTTTGGTGATAAAGTGTATCGCACGGTAATACCGCGCAATGTTCGCCTTGCAGAAGCGCCGAGTCATGGGCGACCTGCCATGTATTATGATAAATACTCAAGCGGAGCAAAAGCATACCTTGCCCTAGCAGGTGAAATGCTTCGCCGAGAAGAACAAGCAAGATTTACGGCAAACGCAGCCAGCGCTTCTTAAGGAATTAAATGAACACTCCCAAACGTGGATTGGGCAAAGGGCTAGATGCCCTCCTTGCGACGAGTGCGAAAGCACAAGCACGCGTCGACATGAATGTTGAGCGCCAGGAAGCCGTTAATCATAGTGAGTTACAACAATTGCCTTTGGCGGTTCTTCGTCCTGGTATGTATCAGCCACGACAAGAAATGGAACCAGAAGCCTTAGACGAATTGGCTGAATCAATACGCGCTCAAGGCGTTATTCAGCCACTCGTTGTTCGTAGAGTTGATGTACAGCAATATGAAATCATTGCTGGTGAGCGTCGCTGGAGAGCATCGAAAAAAGCGGGTTTGACCCACGTACCGTGTTTAGTGCGTGAATTAAATGACAAAGCCGCTAGCGCCATCGCGTTGATAGAGAACATTCAACGCGAAGACCTCAATGCCATGGAAGAGGCAGAAGCCCTCAACCGATTAGTACAAGATTTCTCTCTGACTCACCAACAATTGGCTGAAGCATTGGGTAAATCCCGTACAACAATCAGCAATTTATTACGTTTAAACGGCCTCGAAGCCGGCGTGAAAAAGCTCTTATTTGGTCGCCAATTGGAAATGGGCCATGCGCGAGCACTCCTTTCATTGGAAGGTGAGTCGCAAATCGAAGCGGCGGTGTTAGCGGTGAATAAAAAATTCACTGTGAGACAGACCGAAGCTTTGGTGAAAAAGATGCAAACGCCAGCAGTAGAGTCTGCAGCAAATCAACCTTCACCTCAGATACTGGAAGTGCAAGACAGATTGGCAGATAAACTTGGCACCAAGGTGACGCTCTCACAAAGCCAAAGTGGCAGTGGGAAATTAGTCATCAGTTTTGACCAAAACGAAAAACTTATGCAAATTCTTGCAATTCTCGATAGAGAAGTGTGATTTCACGCGTTGAGATTTTGTTACATATTTTTGCTTACTGTGATCAGGTTACCCTGTTGTAAAATTTAGCCTCGCTTTTTGGAGCTATGAGATTGCATTCAAAAGGGTGACCCGTATAATTTTCGCAGTTTTCCCAGCACGACAAGTGCTACGAGGAAAGGAATCGAGGAACGAATACATGGTATCGACGCTCACGCGACCAGGTCGCAAGCTTGCGAAAAGGTTGCTGCTGTTACAGGTGTGCGTCGTGTTAGCAACGGCAATCTTGATGGTGACCACCATCAATGTCGACTGGGGAATTTCCGCACTCATTGGCGGTGGCATCTTTGTGGTAGCCAACGCAGCCTTTGCATTGTGTGCATTCCTGTTTAGTGGAGCAAGAGCGGCCAAGCTGGTTGTAGCATCTTTCTACAGCGGTGAAGTACTCAAAATTCTATTAACTGTCGTTTTATTCTCCGTTGTTTACCTGTATGCCGAGGTGGAACTTGTTCCCCTCAAACTGACCTATTTGCTGGTACTTGGAATCAACATCCTCGCGCCAGTTTTATTCATTAACAACAACAAATAGGATGAGTTATGGCTGCGCCAGGTGAAGCGCTTACACCGTCTAGTTATATCGCCCACCACCTTTCTAATCTGTCTACCGACAAATTAGGGCTGGTTGAGGGTGGTAGTTTCTGGGCCGTGCACATTGATAGCCTGTTTTTCTCAGTCTTGATCGGTTTTGGCTTTTTATGGCTATTCCGCTCTGTGGCGAAGAAAGCAACCACCGGAGTCCCTGGTAAGCTTCAGTGTTTTGTGGAAATGCTAGTCGAGTTCGTTGATGAGAACGTACGCGAAACCTTCCATGGAAAAAACCCACTGATTGCTCCACTGGCTCTGACCATTTTCGTCTGGATATTCTTGATGAATACGATGGATTTAATTCCTATCGATTTTCTTCCTTATCCGGCGGAACACTGGTTCGGTATCCCTTACCTTAAAGTGGTACCAACTGCAGACGTAAATATCACACTGGCGATGGCGCTGGGTGTCTTCTTCTTGATGATTTACTACAGCATCAAAGTAAAAGGCATTGGCGGTTTTGCTAAGGAACTGGCTCTTCACCCGTTCAATCACCCTGTTATGATCCCTTTCAACCTGCTTCTTGAAGTGGTATCGCTGCTGGCGAAACCAATTTCACTGGGTATGCGTTTGTTCGGTAACATGTTCGCAGGTGAAGTGGTATTTATCCTGATTGCGGCTCTACTGCCGTGGTGGGCGCAATGGTTGGGGGCATTACCGTGGGCAATCTTCCACATTTTGGTTATTACCATCCAAGCGTTCGTCTTTATGATGTTGACTATCGTGTACCTGTCTCAGGCACATGAAGACTCAGATCATTAATACGTTTTTAAGTAAGCAACTTTTGTTAGACCTTCCGGCATATAGGCCGACAACAAGAAACTGGAGATAGTGATGGAAACTTTATTGAGCTTTTCTGCAATTGCCGTGGGCATCATTGTAGGTCTTGCTTCCCTGGGTACTGCGATTGGTTTCGCACTGCTTGGCGGTAAATTCCTTGAGGGCGCTGCGCGTCAACCAGAGATGGCTCCTATGCTGCAAGTTAAGATGTTCATCATCGCTGGTCTGCTGGATGCTGTTCCAATGATCGGTATCGTAATCGCATTGCTGTTCACCTTCGCAAACCCATTCGTCGGTCAGCTGGGTTAAGTCGTCTGAATCGTACCTTTAGCCAACTAATGGAGGCGGTGTTGTGAATATCAACGCAACTCTAATCGGCCAGGCGATCGCTTTTACCATGTTTGTTGTGTTCTGCATGAAATATGTATGGCCACCAATCATGCAAGCGATTGAGGAACGTCAGAAGAAAATTGCTGACGGTCTAGCGGCAGCTGAGCGTGCCGCAAAAGACCTGGATTTGGCCCAGGCTAATGCTTCAGATCAACTTAAAGAAGCAAAGCGTTCTGCAACTGAGATCATCGATCAAGCAAACAAGCGTAAAGCTCAAATTATCGACCAAGCCCGCGAAGAAGCTAACACTGAACGCGAAAATATCCTTAACCAAGGACAGGCTGAACTCGAAGCTGAACGCAACCGTGCCCGCGATGAACTGCGCAAACAAGTTGCAACTCTAGCCGTGATCGGTGCTGAGAAAATCCTTGAGCGCTCAATTGATGAGAACGCTCACCGAGATATTCTCGATAAAATCACTGCAGAACTTTAAGAAGGAGGGGCAGATATGTCTGAACTGACTACCATCGCACGCCCCTACGCTAAAGCAGCCTTCGACCTTGCAGTAGAAAAAGGTGAGTTAGACCAGTGGTCTGAAATGCTTGCCTTTGCTGCTGAAGTCGCCCGTAACGAAACCATTGCAGATTTTCTCAGTGGCATGAATTCAGCGGAAAAGCTGACAGAAATTTTTGTTTCTGTATGTGGCGAACAGCTCAATGAACAAGGCCAAAACCTGATTAAGGTAATGGCCGAGAATGGACGCCTTGCAGCGTTGCCGGATGTATCTATTCAGTTCTTGGCGTTACGCCGTGAACTTGAAAAGCTAGTGGATGTTGAAGTCCTCTCAGCCATCGCGCTTAGCCAAGCGCAAATAGATGCTATTGCCAGCAAACTGGAAGCGCGCCTTGAGCGCAAAGTGAAGCTGAACTGTAGTGTAGACGAGACCCTGGTTGCCGGGGTTGTGATTCGAGCTGGAGACTTGATCATTGATAACTCAGTAAGCGGCCGTGTCCGTAGACTGAGCGATGCATTGCAGTCTTGATTTGGGGAATTGGAGCATGCAACTTAATTCCACGGAAATTAGCGAACTAATCAAACAACGTATCGAAAACTTTAACGTTGTTAGTGAAGCTCGCAACGAAGGTACCATCGTGTCAGTCAGTGACGGTATCATTCGTATCCATGGCCTTGCTGATGCGATGCAAGGTGAAATGATTGAACTACCAGGCAACCGCTTCGCGTTGGCGCTCAACCTTGAGCGCGACTCTGTAGGTGCGGTTGTTATGGGTCCATATGCCGACCTTCAGGAAGGCATGAAAGTAACCGGTACTGGTCGCATTCTTGAAGTGCCAGTAGGTCCTGAGCTACTGGGTCGTGTGGTTAACACCTTGGGTGAACCTATCGACGGTAAAGGTCCGATTGAAGCAAAATTAACTTCTCCTGTAGAAGTGATTGCACCGGGCGTTATCGCTCGTCAATCTGTTGACCAGCCAGTACAGACCGGTTACAAGGCAGTTGATGCCATGATCCCAATCGGCCGTGGCCAGCGTGAGCTGATCATCGGTGACCGCCAGACAGGTAAAACTGCGATGGCTATCGATGCGATCATCAACCAGAAGAACTCTGGAATCTACTCTATCTATGTTGCTATCGGCCAGAAAGCGTCAACCATTGCTAACGTGGTTCGCAAACTGGAAGAGCACGACGCACTGAAGAACACCGTCGTTGTTGTTGCATCTGCTTCTGAAGCAGCGGCACTGCAATACCTTGCACCTTATGCAGGTTGTGCGATGGGTGAATACTTCCGTGACCGTGGTGAAGATGCGCTGATCGTATATGATGATTTGTCTAAGCAAGCAGTTGCTTACCGTCAAATTTCTCTATTGCTACGTCGTCCACCAGGTCGTGAAGCATTCCCAGGTGATGTTTTCTATCTCCACTCACGTCTTCTAGAACGCGCTGCGCGCGTCAATGCTGACTACGTTGAGAAATTCACCAACGGTGAAGTGAAAGGCAAAACAGGTTCTTTGACCGCACTGCCTATCATCGAAACCCAAGCGGGTGACGTATCTGCGTTCGTTCCAACCAACGTTATCTCGATTACCGATGGTCAGATCTTCCTGCAGTCCGAACTGTTCAACGCGGGTATTCGCCCAGCTGTTGACCCAGGTATTTCGGTATCTCGTGTAGGTGGTTCAGCACAAACCAAGATCATGAAGAAGTTGTCTGGTGGTATCCGTACCGCACTGGCGCAATATCGTGAACTTGCGGCGTTTGCTCAGTTCTCATCAGATCTTGATGAAGCAACGAAGAAGCAGCTGGATCATGGTCAAAAAGTGACCGAGCTGATGAAGCAGAAGCAATATGCACCAATGTCTGTGTTTGAGCAGGGCTTGGTAATTTTTGCAGCTGAAAAAGGCTATTTGACTGACGTTCAGTTGGTGAAACTGGCTGACTTCGAAGCTGCTCTGCTTGCATTTGCTAAGGCGCAATATGCTGAGTTGGTTGCCCAGATTGAAGAATCGGGTAATTACAACGGCGAAATCGAAACGCAACTTGCTAAGTTGGTTGAAGATTTCAAGGCAACGCAAACCTGGTAATGCGTAGAAGGCCGCTTATGCGGCCTTCTGACAACGGAGAGTAACGATGGCCGGCGCAAAAGAAATTCGTAACAAGATCGGAAGTGTGAAAAGCACACAGAAGATCACCAAAGCGATGGAAATGGTAGCAGCTTCTAAAATGCGTCGTTCGCAAGACGCAATGGAATCTTCTCGTCCATACGCGACTACTATGCGCAAAGTGATCGGTCATGTCGCCCTTGGTAAATTAGAGTATCGCCATCCTTATTTGGAAGAGCGTGAAGCCAAGCGCGTCGGTTATATCGTCGTATCATCTGATCGTGGTCTGTGTGGTGGCTTGAACATTAACGTGTTCAAGCGTGCTATCACTGAAATGCAAGAGTGGACTCAAAAAGGTGCAGACGTTGAAACTGCACTTATTGGTGCAAAAGCAACGGCATTTTTTAACAGCTACGGCGGAAATGTTTCAGCACAAGTTTCTGGCTTGGGTGATAACCCATCACTGGAAGACCTGATCGGTACGGTCGGTGTGATGCTGAAAAAATACGATGACGGCCAACTGGATCGCCTATATCTGGTGTACAACAAGTTTGTAAACACCATGACGCAGGAACCAGTGATCGATCAATTGCTGCCTTTGCCTAAGTCAGAAGACGAAGAAATGAAACGCAGCCATGCTTGGGATTACATTTATGAGCCTGAGCCTAAACCACTGCTAGATACCTTGTTGGTTCGCTATGTTGAATCACAAGTTTATCAAGGTGTAGTGGAAAACCTCGCGTGCGAACAAGCGGCGCGAATGGTTGCGATGAAGGCTGCAACAGATAATGCAGGTGACATCATTGATGAACTGCAACTGGTGTATAACAAAGCCCGTCAGACTGCAATTACACAAGAGCTCTCGGAGATTGTCTCCGGTGCAGCGGCCGTGTAAGGCAAGGGCCAACGAACTATTTTAGAGGAATAACGATGGCTACAGGTAAGATCGTTCAGATCATCGGTGCGGTAGTCGACGTGGAGTTTCCACAGGAATCAGTACCTCAGGTATATGATGCCCTGAACGTGAAACGTGAAGGCGAGCGTCTGGTGCTGGAAGTTCAGCAACAGCTGGGTGGTGGTATTGTCCGTACCATCGCGATGGGTTCGTCTGATGGTCTGCGTCGTGGACTAGAAATAGAGAACACAGGCAAGCCGATTGAAGTGCCAGTAGGCACTGCAACCCTAGGTCGTATCATGAACGTACTGGGTGACTCAATCGACGAGCGTGGCGATATCGGTGAAGAAGAGCGTTACTCTATTCACCGTGCCGCACCAAGCTATGAAGATCAGTCTAACGCGACTGAGCTGCTAGAAACCGGTGTAAAAGTAATCGACTTGGTTTGCCCATTTGCGAAGGGTGGTAAAATCGGTCTATTCGGTGGTGCTGGTGTAGGTAAGACCGTCAACATGATGGAACTTATCAACAACATCGCACTGCAACACTCAGGTCTATCAGTATTCGCAGGTGTTGGTGAGCGTACTCGTGAGGGTAACGACTTCTACTTCGAAATGCAGGAAGCCGGTGTTGTTAACATCGAAAACCCAGCAGAATCAAAAGTAGCCATGGTTTATGGTCAGATGAACGAGCCACCAGGTAACCGTCTACGCGTAGCGTTGACCGGCCTTACTATGGCTGAGAAGTTCCGTGACGAAGGCCGTGACGTACTTCTGTTTATCGATAACATCTACCGCTACACCTTGGCAGGTACTGAAGTATCAGCACTGCTAGGTCGTATGCCTTCTGCGGTAGGCTACCAGCCTACACTAGCGGAAGAGATGGGTGTTCTTCAAGAACGTATCACGTCTACCAAGAGTGGTTCTATCACATCTGTACAGGCCGTTTACGTCCCTGCGGATGACTTGACTGACCCATCACCAGCAACCACGTTTGCTCACTTGGATGCGACCGTTGTACTTTCACGTAACATCGCCTCTTTGGGTCTATACCCAGCGATTGACCCATTGGACTCGACATCTCGTCAGCTAGATCCATTGGTTATCGGTCAAGAGCACTATGATGTTGCGCGTGGCGTTCAGTCTGTACTGCAGCGTTACAAAGAACTGAAAGACATCATCGCTATCTTGGGTATGGATGAATTGTCAGAAGACGACAAACTTGCGGTATCTCGTGCTCGTAAGATTGAACGTTTCTTGACGCAGCCATACCACGTTGCTGAAGTATTCACTGGTCAACCTGGTGTTTACGTTTCGCTTAAAGAAACCATCGCTGGCTTTAAAGGCCTGATGAGTGGCGAGTACGACGATATCCCAGAGCAGGCATTCCTGTACTGTGGTGGTATGGAAGAAGTACTCGAAAAAGCGAAGAACCTGTAAGGGTTTTTAGGAGGCGATATGGCAGCGATGACCTTCCACCTGGATGTAGTAAGTGCAGAGAAACAATTGTTTTCTGGCCGTGCTGAATCTATTCAGGTAACTGGTAGCGAAGGTGAGCTTGGTATTTTCCCAAGTCACACCCCGCTGCTGACCGCCATTACGCCCGGCATGATCCGAATTACTAAACAACATGGCCATGAGGAAGTGATTTATCTTTCTGGTGGTACGTTGGAAGTACAACCAAGCACAGTTACTGTGCTTGCTGATACCGCGATTCGCGGTGTTGATTTGGACCAAGCTAAGGCGGAAGAAGCGAAGCGACGTGCTGAGGATCGTATCCTCAACAAGCACGGTGATATGGACTTCGCTCAGGCGGCCAGTGACCTGGCCAAAGCGATTGCCCAGCTACGAGTTATCGAGCTGACAAAAAAGGCGCGCTAATATCCGGCCGGATAAACAGCCAAAAATAAAAGGCGACCAAATAGGTCGCCTTTTTTATCACTAAAAATTCTCACTTCGTCGATTTATTGATACAGAGTGACGGAAATCTTTCTTATTCTTAATAATTTGAATCCCGTTCCCCGAGTGAAATCGCTACAATACACAACAATTATATTTGAAGTTGATACTGAGCAATAAGGATACCTCTTCTCATGAATTTCAGTGCCGTCATTCTGGCCGCGGGCAAAGGCACCCGTATGTATTCAAATTTGCCAAAGGTGCTTCATACCCTTGCGGGTAAACCAATGGTGAAACACGTTATCGATACCTGCTGTTCGTTGGGTGCTCAGCAACTTCACTTGGTCTACGGACATGGCGGCGATGACATGAAAGCGGTGTTGTCTCAAGAGCCAGTTAATTGGGTATTGCAGGCAGAGCAACTGGGAACCGGTCATGCGGTTGATCAGGCATCTAGTGAGTTTCGAGATGATGAGCAAGTGTTGGTGCTATATGGTGATGTTCCACTCATCAGCGAGCAAACAATTGAAAACTTGTTAGATGCACAGCCTGACGGCGGTATTGCGCTTTTGACTGTCGTGCTTGATGACCCATCGGGTTATGGTCGTATTGTTCGCCGTAACGGTCCTGTTGTTGCCATTGTTGAAGACAAAGATGCGTCGCAAGAACAAAAACTGATCAAAGAAATCAATACCGGGGTCATGGTCGCAACAGGCCGAGACCTACGCCGTTGGTTATCAGCGCTGAACAATGAAAATGCGCAGGGTGAATATTACCTCACGGACGTGATTGCTATCGCTCACAACGAAGGCCGTGCAGTTGAAGCCGTACACCCAGAAAGTGCGATTGAAGTTGAAGGTGTTAACAACCGTATTCAATTGGCACGTCTTGAGCGTGCTTTCCAAGCGGCACAAGCTGAAAAGCTATTGGAAAGTGGCGTGATGTTGCGTGACCCAGCGCGTTTCGACCTTCGTGGCCAACTTCAATGTGGTACGGATGTCGAAATCGACGTGAATGTCGTTGTCGAAGGTACAGTGACTTTGGGCGATAACGTGGTTATCGGCGCGGGTTGTGTACTAAAAGATTGTGAGATCGATGATAACACCGTTGTTCGTCCTTACAGCGTGATTGAAGGTGCGTCAGTCGGTGAAGATTGCACCGTGGGTCCATTTGCACGTTTACGCCCTGGTGCGGAGCTGGTGGGAGACTCTCACGTAGGTAACTTCGTTGAAGTGAAAAACACCCGATTAGGTAAGGGGTCGAAAGCTAACCACTTAACATACCTCGGTGATGCTGAGATTGGCGATCGTGTGAATATTGGTGCGGGCGCAATTACCTGTAACTATGATGGTGCGAACAAGCATAAAACCATTATTGAAGATGATGTGTTTGTTGGGTCTGATACTCAGCTAATCGCACCTGTTACAGTGAAAAAAGGTGCGACAATTGGTGCTGGCACCACGCTAACCAGCGATGTCGCAGAAGGACAGCTTGTTATCACCCGTGCAAAAGCACGTGCTTTTGATGGTTGGACTCGGCCTGTTAAGAAGAAATAACGCCTGCCATGCATAAAAAAACACCGCAAAAGCGGTGTTTTTTTATTGAAGCGATTAAATCGCCATCAAACGAAAAATAGGGGGTTGACGGCTTTCTGAATCCGCAATACTATACGCGCCTCAGTTGGGATATCGCCAAGCGGTAAGGCAGCGGCTTTTGATGCCGCCATTCCCTGGTTCGAATCCAGGTATCCCAGCCAAATGCGCGCGTAGCTCAGCTGGATAGAGTACCTGGCTACGAACCAGGCGGTCGGAGGTTCGAATCCTCCCGCGCGCACCATCTTTTCTCTTTTGAGAGAGATGAGAGAAACAAAATGCGGAAGTGGCGAAATTGGTAGACGCACCAGATTTAGGTTCTGGCGCCGCAAGGTGTGAGAGTTCAAGTCTCTCCTTCCGCACCATATTAAAGGATCATGCGATAAGCGTGGTTGCTGTTGGGATATCGCCAAGCGGTAAGGCAGCGGCTTTTGATGCCGCCATTCCCTGGTTCGAATCCAGGTATCCCAGCCATATTTTGGCATGGCTACGTAGCTCAGTTGGTTAGAGCACATCACTCATAATGATGGGGTCACAGGTTCGAATCCCGTCGTAGCCACCATTAATTCGAAAGCGTTGGCTTTCAAACAGACTGACGCACTACCAAGTGTCTAGAGTGACAAACTCAAAGTCTGAGCAAAACATGCGGTGGTGGCGGAATTGGTAGACGCGCTAGCTTCAGGTGCTAGTGTCCTAACGGATGTGAGGGTTCAAGTCCCTCCCTCCGCACCAGATTTACTGTCCCTTTAAGGGATAGGCAAAAAGAAACACGCGGAAGTGGCGAAATTGGTAGACGCACCAGATTTAGGTTCTGGCGCCGCAAGGTGTGAGAGTTCAAGTCTCTCCTTCCGCACCATATAAAAAAAGCAGGCTTATTAGCCTGCTTTTTTTTCGTCCAAATTTTATCCTCAGTGTTCAATCTCCCTCGTTGTTACAGTCCCTTGTATAATGTCTCTCTTCACGCTTTAACAAAATTGCTGTGAGTTTTCTCGCATTTGATTCTTGATCTTTAGGTTAAAGTGAATATTATCTTTCGAAACGAAAGTTTGGTGGTTACATGTCGAAACGTAATACTCAACAACGGCGTCACGCCATCGTGGCAATGTTGAGTGAGAAAGGAAAGGTCAGTGTAGATGAGCTCTCGGGCTTATTTGAAACATCCGAAGTTACCATCCGTAAAGACCTTGCTGAGCTTGAGAAAAACGGAATTCTACTTCGTCGTTACGGTGGTGCCGTGCCAGTTCCGCATGAAATGGTTTCGGAAAATGCCGTAAAAGTTTCGGAACAAAAGTTATCGATAGCGAAAATGGCAGCAAGCCGTATTCGGGACCATAATCGTATTGTGGTAGATAGCGGTTCAACAACCGCAGCGCTAATTCCTCTTCTGAATCAAAAACGTGGATTGGTTGTCATGACAAACTCTTTAAGTGTTGCGCAAGCAATCAAAGAGTTGGAAAACGAACCCACCCTATTGATGACAGGAGGCACATGGGATCCGCACTCTGAGGCGTTTCAGGGGCAAATGGCGGAACAAGCACTGCGTGCGTATGACTTTGACCAATTATTTATCGGTGCTGACGGTTTAGATGTCATTCGAGGTACCACGACGTTTAATGAGCTCGTTGGACTCAGCCAAGTCATGGCAGAGGTTTCCAGAGAGATTGTCGTGATGATTGAATCGGAAAAGATAGGACGAAAAATCCCTAATCTAGAATTGCCTTGGCAGGTAATTACGACCGTTATTACAGATAACAATATCGACAGTACCACAAGACTGGCCATTGAAAAGACGGGCACAGAGGTTATCTGCGCCCCAGATTGATAACGGGGATTTGCTATGTGTGGAATTGTTGGCGCGGTGGCGCAAAGGGATGTGGCGGAAATTCTAGTCGAAGGGTTACGCCGATTGGAATATCGCGGATATGACTCCGCGGGTTTGGCGGTGATCGATGCTGACTCGCAACTGAGCCGCTTGCGCCGATTAGGCAAAGTAAAAATGTTGTCTGATGCACTCGACGACCAACTCATTGCTGGTGGTACAGGGATCGCACACACCCGCTGGGCTACACATGGCGAACCCAGCGAAGCAAATGCGCACCCACACATGTCGGGTGAAAACATTGCTGTGGTTCATAACGGCATTATCGAGAACCACGAGCCGCTGAGAGAGCGACTCATTGGCCGAGGTTATACCTTCGCGTCGCAAACAGATACCGAAGTTATCGCGCACCTCGTACATTGGGAGCTCGAACAAGGCGGTTCGCTGCTTGAAGCCTTCCAGCGCACAGTCGCGCAATTAGAAGGCGCTTACGGCACCGTTGTGATGGATCGTCGTGATCCGGACAGATTGATCGCTGCGCGTTCTGGTAGCCCACTGGTGATCGGCTTAGGGATCGGTGAAAACTTCCTGGCGTCTGATCAGTTGGCGTTATTAAACGTGACGCGCCGTTTCATGTTCCTCGAAGAAGGTGATATTGCGGAAATTACACGCCGTAATGTGGACATTTTTGATGTTGATGGCAATGCAGTTACGCGCACGGTTCACGAATCAACGGCAGAGCATGATGCTGCGGATAAAGGAAAATACCGCCACTACATGCAAAAAGAAACCTTCGAACAGCCTTCTGCCATTATTAATACCCTTGAGGGGCGCATCGATTCTGAATCTGTGCTGGTGGATGCACTGGGCCATGGTGCGAAGGACATTTTGCAAAAAGCAGAGCATATCCAGATCATCGCCTGTGGCACGTCATACAACGCAGGTATGGTCGCTCGCTATTGGTTTGAATCGATTGCGGGTGTGGGTTGTGATGTAGAGATTGCCTCTGAATTTCGTTATCGCAACTTTGTGACGCGTCCAAACAGTGTTCTCATTACACTGTCGCAATCGGGCGAAACGGCAGATACGCTGGCGGCGTTGCGTTTGGCAAAAGAGCGTGGTTTTATGGCTGCCATGACGGTGTGTAATGTGGCTGGCTCGTCGTTGGTTCGTGAATCCGATATTGCCATCATGACGCGTGCAGGCACCGAAATAGGTGTGGCATCCACCAAAGCCTTTACGACGCAATTAACGGCTCTTTTGATGATGGTGACAGCACTTGGTAAACAAAAAGGTACGGTGAGCGCGGAGAAAGAAGCCGAGATCGTAAAAGCCTTGCACCGTTTGCCTATGGACATAGAACAGGCATTGAAATTTGATAAGCAAATTGAAGCGCTTGCAGAAGGTTTTGCTGATAAGCATCACGCCTTGTTCCTTGGCCGTGGTGAGTTTTACCCTATCGCCATGGAAGCGTCGCTCAAGCTCAAAGAGATTTCTTACATTCACGCTGAAGCGTATGCTGCTGGTGAGCTCAAACATGGCCCTCTGGCGCTTATTGATGCGGACATGCCGGTGATTGTGATAGCGCCAAACAATGAACTGCTAGAGAAGCTTAAATCGAACATCGAAGAAGTGCGTGCTCGTGGTGGTCAGTTGTATGTGTTTGCGGATGAATCGGCGGGATTCCAAGAAAGCGAAGGGATGACGATCATTGCTATGCCGCATGTTGATGAAGTCAGTGCGCCGATCTTTTACACAGTGCCAATGCAGCTTTTGTCGTATCACGTGGCCCTTATTAAAGGTACGGATGTGGATCAGCCGCGTAACCTAGCGAAAGCTGTAACGGTAGAATGATTTATATTTCAATGAAATAGCGGGCTATCTCTTGCTCGCGAAAATCACATAAAGGCGCTTATAGCGCCTTTTTTGTATCGTAAATAAGACATTCAATTTGCTCTTTGCTATTTGCAACTTCGAAATATTGGCTGATATTTGCATTTTGCAAATCATTTCGCAGTGATAACAAGACATCCCGCCTAGAAAGATAAACACAACACCATTCTGTATATATAACGCTATGATTTTTATTGATTTAACGCTTGTCTAAATAGTTGGCGCGTATTGTGCATATTGTCGATAAAGCAGCAATAATCAAAAACGAGCTGCACGTCGTAGGGAGTGAAGGTGAAGTATGATTGACTCAAAATCACAAGTAGCGAAACGCATCAAAGAAGCACGTGAGTGGAAAGGTATCACTCAGGTAAAAATGGCAAAACTACTGGAAGTAGCGCGCCAAACATATTTAGACATCGAAACCGGTAAAACAGAACCTCGCGTTCGAATGCTGTCTGAGATTGCAGAAATCACAGAACGCCCATTGGTTTGGTTTGTTTACGGTGATGCAGATGTAGAACTGCATGATGTTCAATATAAGCAAGATGTAAATCGTCTGCTTGAACACTTCTCAAAACTGCCTCATGAGGCACGTACTGCCATCCTAAACCAAAGTGTAAACATGGCATCATTTTTAGTAAATTACTCTAAATCAGCCCAAAGAGGTTGAGCACTTACTTACGCGGCAGGCTAGGTCAGACCTTGCCTGCCAAAATAGGTATTGCACTATTTGCTTGTCATCTGGCTTAGGCAACAACGGCCTAGATTCACAATTCAATGACGCTTTACATGTGAAGCCAACGCCGCTGTGCATAATGCAGGATCTAGCTGTTAAGCGCTTTACGGTGGTGTGGCAATTTCGCTACAACGCTTTAGTGTCGAGTTGTGGGGCAAGAAGTGATGTTGATTGTCAAAGCTCACGTTGCGCAGCGCATTCGAGAAGCGCGCGAATATCGCGAAATTACGCAAGTAGAAATGGCGCAACATCTTGATGTTGCACGCCAGACGTATTTGGATATCGAGTCGGGAAAGACTGAACCAAAAATTTCGTCGCTTGCGGTAATTGCTGACGTTACTGGCCGACCATTAAACTGGTTGTTATACGGTGAAAGTACACGCAGTGATATCGCGTTTACGCACAGAGATGAGTTGAACACATTATTAATGTTGTTTAATAAATTACCTCTGTCCGCGCGTCACCTTGTGATGGAGCAAGCTTTATTGTTGGCGGCGTATATGGTTGATATCGGCTCGTCACCAAACAATGAATAACGTGAAAAAAAAACCGGCTGACGCCGGTTTTTTTATCTCTATTTTTTACATTATTGCTTCGCAAGAAAGAAACGATAAGACGGGTTTTCCGTTTCATCTTTCCACGAATACCCAAGCTCACGGAGATGGGTGGTGAACGAAAGCAGATCCGCGTCTTCAAGCTCGAAACCACAAAGTACACGCCCATAGTCAGCACCATGGTTGCGATAGTTAAAGATGCTGATGTTCCAATGTGT
The DNA here is from genome assembly GCF_002876705.1 of Enterovibrio norvegicus. Classification (GTDB taxonomy): domain Bacteria; phylum Pseudomonadota; class Gammaproteobacteria; order Enterobacterales; family Vibrionaceae; genus Enterovibrio; species Enterovibrio norvegicus_B. The sequence continues at coordinate 47,610 of NZ_MDAG01000011.1, forward strand.
GCCCAGTGTGTTGAGAAAGCGTAGCAATGCACCAGGGTATTCTGGAAATTCGAAGCTGTATAAACGTTCCTTCATGACTTTGGTTGGTCGCCCGCCAATCATGTAGCGTACGTGAACTTTTGCCATTTCATCGTCTGATAAATCTTCGACCGCATACCCGCCTTTACGCAAATCTGCAGTGATGCTATCAAGCTCTTCTTGGCCATTAAGCAAACGGACACCGACAAAGATGTTCGCTTCTGCGTCATCGCTGTGGCGATAGTTAAACTCGGTCACCGCGCGTCCGCCTAGCACTTTGCAGAAATCCAAAAACGCACCGGTACGTTCAGGGATGGTAACCGCAAGTAACCCTTCACGTTTTTCACCCAGTTCAGCGCGTTCAGACACGTAACGAAGGCTGTGGAAGTTTGTGTTTGCGCCCGACAGTATAGTGGCAAGGTTCTTATCTTTGAGCTGGTGCTGCTCGACATAACGCTTCAGGCCAGCGAGGGATAATGCCCCTGAAGGCTCTGAAATGGCGCGGGTGTCTTCAAAGATGTCTTTCACCGCCGCACAAATTTCGTCGCTAGACACGGTAATGATGTCATCAATATGTTCTTGGCAAAGACGGAAAGATTCGTCACCAATGCGCTTAACGGCAACACCGTCGGCAAAGGTACCCACATTATCGAGGGTAACGGGCTCTCCAGCGTCGAGTGCCGCTTTCAAACACGCGGAGTCTTCCGCTTCCACTGCGATGATCTTTATGTGTGGCATCAGCTGTTTAACGATGACTGCAACGCCGGCAGCGATGCCGCCTCCGCCTACGGGCAGGAAAATGTAATCTAGGTGGCCATTTTGCTGCAGCATTTCCAGACCGATGGTGCCTTGTCCTGCAATGATCGATGGATGGTCGAATGGTGGAACGAAGGTGTAGCCGTGCGCTTGTGAGAGTTCAATGGCTTTTGCTTTGGCTTCATCAAAGTTATTGCCATGTAAAATCACGTTGCCGCCAAAGCTGCGTACCCCTGACACCTTGATATCTGGTGTCGTTCTTGGCATCACGATCGTGGCTTTCACGCCCAACTTGCTGCCAGACATCGCAACACCTTGAGCGTGATTACCTGCAGAGGCGGCGATCACGCCGGCCTTTCTCTGCGTCTCAGTCAGTTGAGACATCATGTTGTAAGCGCCACGCAACTTAAACGAATGCACCGGTTGGCGGTCTTCACGCTTCAATTGAATAGTGTTGCCTAATCGCTGGGAAATTCGTGGCATGTCCTGTAAAGGACTGATAATCGCCACTTCATACACAGGCGCGCGCAAAATGTCGCGCATGTAATCGGCATCACTAAGCGGTGCAATGTCTTTCGTCTGTTGGTGGGCCTGCGTCATGATTACCCCTCCAGTTTGCTTTTATCGCGAACAGCACCTTTGTCGGCACTGGTCGCAAGGCTTGCATAGGCTTTTAGTGCCAAGGATACAACGCGTTCACGTGAAACGGGCTTCCAACCACGCGCATCCGTTTCTGCACGACGGGTAGTCAGTTCGGCGTCATCAACTTCTAACACAATGGAACGGTTAGGAATATCGATAGCTATGATGTCGCCTTGCTTCACCAAACCGATTGTGCCGCCGCTTGCCGCTTCTGGTGAAACGTGACCGATAGATAAACCACTGGTTCCGCCAGAGAAGCGCCCATCGGTGATCAACGCACACGCTTTCCCTAAGCCCATGGATTTCAGATAGGTGGTTGGGTACAGCATTTCTTGCATACCCGGGCCGCCTTTCGGGCCTTCGTAACGAATAACAACCACTTCGCCCGCTTTCACCGCACCAGACAAAATGCCGCTAACCGCATCTTCTTGTGCTTCAAAGACATGAGCTGGGCCACGGAAGACGAGATTCTCTTCATCTACGCCCGCCGTTTTAACGATACAACCGTTTTCGGCAAGGTTACCGCCAAGTACAGCAAGGCCGCCTTCTTGGCTGAATGCATTTTCACGGGTACGGATACAGCCGCCAACACGGTCATCATCAACGGTGTCCCAACGACAGTCTTGTGAGAAGGCTTTGGTGGTACGAATACCTGCAGGGCCAGCACGGAAGAAGGTTTTCACGTCTTCATCTTCGGTCACCATGATGTCGTATTGCGCAATGTTTTCAGCCATGGTTTGGCCTAGTACGGTCGGTACGTCGGTATTGAGCAAATCTGCACGCGCTAGCTCGCCCAAAATTGCGATAACGCCACCAGCACGGTGCACATCTTCCATGTGGTATTGCTGAGTAGATGGCGCCACTTTACAAAGGTGAGGGACACGACGAGACATGCGGTCGATATCATCCATATCGAAGTCAATCTCACCTTCTTGGGCAGCTGCGATAAGGTGAAGCACCGTGTTACTCGAACCACCCATGGCGATATCGAGCGCGGTGGCGTTCTCAAACGCGGCACGGCTTGCGATGTTACGCGGAAGCACAGATTCGTCGTCTTGTTGGTAGTAACGCTTGGTTAAATCAACGATGCGGTGACCGGCTTTCAGGAACAATTGCTCACGATCGGCGTGGGTTGCCAGCATTGAACCGTTCCCTGGCTGGCTAAGGCCCAGCGCTTCGGTGAGACAATTCATTGAGTTTGCAGTGAACATGCCAGAACATGAACCACAGGTTGGGCACGCAGAACGTTCTATCTGCTCGCTTTGCTCGTCTGACACTTTTGGATCAGCACCTTGGATCATGGCATCTACCAGATCCAGTTTTAAGATCTGATCAGAAAGCTTGGTTTTACCCGCTTCCATTGGGCCACCTGAAACAAAGATCACCGGGATGTTGATGCGCATGGCGGCCATCAGCATTCCTGGGGTGATTTTGTCACAGTTCGAAATACACACCATGGCATCTGCACAGTGTGCATTCACCATGTATTCCACGGAGTCTGCAATTAGCTCACGTGATGGCAGGCTGTAAAGCATGCCGCCGTGGCCCATGGCGATACCGTCATCCACGGCGATGGTGTTAAATTCTTTGGCGATACCGCCTGCTTTTTCAATCTCGCGTGCAACGAGTTGGCCCATGTCTTTTAGGTGAACGTGTCCCGGTACGAACTGGGTAAAAGAGTTCACTACGGCAATGATGGGTTTTCCGAAATCTTCATCTTTCACGCCAGTGGCACGCCAAAGTGCGCGTGCGCCGGCCATGTTACGGCCGTGAGTGGTGGTGGCTGAACGATACTTAGGCATTTCCTTGTCCTCTTTTACTGCTTATTTGGCTTCCGGAGAGACCGGATCGAGCCATCCCCATTTGTCTTCTGTTTGGCCGTTGAACAGGCCAAAGAATGCGGATTGCACTTTTTCTGTGATTGGGCCGCGCGCGCCTTCACCCACGGTGATTTGGTCAACGCTGCGAACCGGCACGATTTCAGCGGCGGTACCTGTCATGAAGACTTCATCAGCCAGATACAACGCTTCACGTGCGATGTTTTCCTCGCGCACTTCATAACCCATGTCACGAGCAAGGATCATGATGGAGTCACGGGTAATGCCCGGCAAAATTGCGCTGGTGGCAGGTGGCGTAGAAATCACCCCATTTCTGACCACAAACAAATTCTCGCCAGCGCCTTCTGATAAATAACCATCCACGCTCAGTGCAATACCTTCAGCATAGCCATGACGGCGTGCTTCACCACCGACGAGCAAGCTCGACAGGTAGTTCCCCCCCGCTTTAGCCGCGGTTGGAATGGTGTTTGGTGCAGCGCGGTTCCAGCTTGAAATCATCGCATCCACGCCGTTTGCCAGCGCTTCTTCACCGAGGTATGAACCCCAGCCGAAAGCGGCAATGATGAGGTCCATTTTGGTTTCTGGTGGTGGGCAAACGCCCAAACCTACGTTACCGACAAAACCCAACGGGCGAATGTAAGCCGAGTTCAGTTTGTTGGCGCGAAGGGTTTCACGACAGGCTTCCATCAGCTCATCGACGCTGTATGGGATCGGGAAACGGTAGATTTTTGCACTGTCTTTCAGACGTTGCATGTGCTCACGATGGCGGAAAACGATAGGGCCATTAGGTGTGTCGTAGCAACGAATGCCTTCGAACACCGATGTACCATAATGCATCGCGTGAGTCAGAACGTGAACCGTGGCATCTTGCCAAGGAATGAGTTCACCGTTAGACCAAATATAATCCGCTGTGTTTGCCATGTATTCATCCTTTTTAGTAACGCACTACTATTATTCTTGCGGGAGCAGACGTACGTGTGAGACATCCCATAATTTGTCTAATTGGCTGTGAAGGTTGGCAACAGGGCGAGTGCTCTCCACCTTCAAGGTAATTTCAACCACATCATTACTGTCAGTATGATGCATGTCTAAGCGGGTGAGGCGAAAGCCACGGTGACGCACGATGCGAAGCAATCGCTCCAGCAATTCAGGCTTATCGTCCGCTTCAATAAGTAGGGTATGTGATTGGCTCATGTTCTCTCCAACATATCCTGGTTGGCGGCGCCGGGTGGAACCAGCGGCCATACGTTCTCTTCCTCTGAGATAGCAACATGCAGCAGGTAGGCTGTGTCACTGGCCATCATCTCTTGCAGGGCAGGGATGACCTCTTCTTTACAGGTAATGGTTTTGCCGGGAATGTTAAACGCGCTAGCGAGCGTCACAAAATCCGGGTTGTCAGACAAATTGGTTTCGCTGAAGCGTTTGTCGAAAAACAGCTCCTGCCACTGTCGAACCATCCCTAAGCGCTGATTATCCAATAGCACCATTTTGACGGGTATATTACGTCGTTTTAAAGTTCCTAGCTCCTGAACGTTCATCATAAATGAACCATCTCCCGAAACTAATACAACCTCATCTTCAGGCCTTGCCATTTTCGCGCCCATGGCGGCGGGTAAGCCAAATCCCATGGTGCCTAGCCCCGCTGATGTCAGCAGGTTTTCAGGGCGTCGAGGACATACGTGTTGTGCCACCCACATTTGGTGTTGACCCACATCGGTCGCGACCACGGTTGAATCTGGCATCATGTCAGAAAGTTGCTTTAACAACAGCGGCGCATAGATGGCGTCGCCGGGGTGATCGTAACGCCAACCGAAATCTTTCATCATGGTGTCGATGTTTTGCTGCCATTCAGAAATATCAGATGGTTCGCCTAGCTGCGGCAAAATGGCATTCAGCTCACCGCGAAGCGGCACATTGGCACGACGCAGTTTGTTAAACTCAGCAGCGTCGATATCGATGTGTACCACGGTCGCATTCGGCGCAAAGGTATCGAGCTTGCCTGTCACGCGGTCATCGAAGCGCGCACCAATCGCAATGAGTAGATCAGCCTGCTGAACCGCAAGGTTAGCCGCTTTGGTGCCATGCATGCCCAGCATACCCAAGTAGTACGGATAATCGCGATGGACCGATCCTAGGCCTTTCAAGGTGCAGGTTGAGGGGATTTGACTGTGATTCAAGAACTGACGCAGGGTGTCTGTTGCGTGTGCCAGTTGAACGCCGCCACCGACATACACAATAGGCTGTTTACTTGCTGCAATGAGCGTGTTGGCTTCTTGCAGTGACGTGATGGACACGTCTGGTGCAGCAGGCGTGGATATATTAGGTGCTGTTGTGTCGTCGATTTGCCCGAGTTGGACGTCTTTCGCGATGTCCACCAGCACAGGGCCGGGACGGCCTTCTTTCGCCACGACGAAAGCTTCTGCAAGGGTTTTGGCTAACTCACGTTGGTCAGTCACCAGAAAGCTGTGTTTGGTACACGCAAGGGAAAGGCCGAGCACGTCGACTTCTTGAAACGCATCGGTACCGATAAGGGGGCTGGCGACTTGGCCTGTGATAGCGACGATAGGCACGGAGTCCATCATGGCATCCGCAAGGCCTGTGATCAGGTTTGTCGCACCCGGGCCGGAGGTGGCAAGGCAAACGCCTACACCGCCAGTAGAACGTGCATACCCGATGGCAGCCATGGCAGCGCCTTGTTCGTGTCGACAAAGGACATGGTCGACACCGCCATCATAGAGGGCGTCATAGACGGGCATGATCGCCCCGCCTGGGTATCCGAAGATGGTTTCTACGCCTTGCTCGCGCAATGCGCTTACCACTAATTGTGCACCTGTCATCCTTGCATCCTCCCTGTCGGCATTGGAGAGAAAAGCTGCTGCTCTGCTTCCTGTGGTGTTTCCATACCGCGTTTTCCTTCTGCGTTTACAACCGGACTTCCAATGTTAAAAAGCCCCCGAACCTTTCGATGCGGGGGCTGGTTGCGATGTTGTTGTTACTTTCTAAACGTCGCTGCCCCTCGCGGTAGTACCACCACGATAATTGAAATAATAATGACGAGGGCGCGAGTTGATAAATTCATTTTGTCTCTTACGTTAACCACCAAATGTTAGGTGGTGATCGTTTATGTCAACGTTTGTTTGCATACTTGTTGTCTGCCCTTAGTGGTATCACAGACGTTCGTCGCATGACAAGTAAAAAGTGAGCGGTTTTCAGGATTTTCGCGTCGTAATGCAGCAATACTATTGTTTTATGCATTTAACTTTATGATAAATAACTAATTAAGCATTTACCCTTATGAGTCTTGCGATTATTCAAAGCCGAGCGTGTGTCGGCGTCAGTGCACCACTTGTTACTGTTGAAGTACATATTAGTAACGGACTACCCGGATTCAACCTTGTTGGCCTTGCAGAAACCACCGTAAAAGAAGCTCGCGATCGTGTGCGTAGCGCCATCGTGAATTCGGGTTTCGAATTTCCCGCGAGACGGATCACCGTCAATCTTGCGCCTGCGGATTTGCCCAAAGAAGGGGGGCGTTTTGATCTACCGATTGCACTGGGCATTCTTGCAGCGTCCTCTCAAATCCCGATGACAAAATTGAATGGCCATGAGTTTGTGGGTGAATTGGCATTGTCAGGGCAGCTTCGCTCAGTAAAGGGTGCGTTACCTGCGGCTGTCGCCAGCATTGATGCAAACAGAAGCCTCGTCGTGCCCGATGACAATGGCGGACAGGTGGCGCTGGTGGGGCGAGACATCCATGTTTCCGCGCCGGATCTGATGTCAGTGTGTCGTCACTTGAGCGGGCAAGGTGCATTGATGCTTAAAGAGCCAGAAAATGCCGATGTTGAGCACGTCACTAACCCTCGCTGTATGCAAGACATTATCGGTCAGCAGCAAGGAAAACGGGCGTTGGAAATTGCCGCGGCAGGATCGCACAATTTATTACCTATAGGTACTAATAGACCTATAAATAAAAAATTAGCCTCTACTATGTTGGTAGTCATTGGGAAAATAGAGGTTGAGACTAGCCTAAGCGCTATTAACTAGCTGGAAGAGTTAATATGCCCATAGCTTTAAGTCTTTGATTTATCGAAAGTGATGTCAGATTTTTTGGCTACATTGTCAATTATGAGTCAATAATGTATTGATTTTCGAGCATAGTTAACTTAAAGTTAAATCAGACCAATTAGGGTCACGCGTCGTCAGGTACGGCGGGACTTAAGCCACTTTATGTGGCTTTTTGTCTTTCTGGGGGGAAGCAATAGTACTTAACTCCCATGGACGATATGTCTTCGACAACACAATCTACGACCTTCTTGTTCTGCATTAACAGCTTATATGGGGGATATTCTGGATTGTACCCTGCCTTAATTAAGGGATAGAGAACGAGATCGGCTATCTGCATGAGCCTACTATCTTTAGTTTGAAATTTTACTTTTTTGCTTACAATGGCACTTATCTCATCACCTCCTATTGGTGAGTATGTCGAACTCCTACCTACATCAAACTCCATTCCTTGAGTTAGCAAGTTATCGTGATAGTTCTGAATCTTCCTATCTTCTTTTGGCCCTGTTTTTTCAACATAAACAATTAGCTTTCGCCCTCCAACGGAACGAACAAATTTAACTGCTCTCTCAATTAATATTTGATAGGCACTTCGACATAGACCCCATTTATCTTGATATACACCATCATAGCGAAGACGATAAGCCTGTCGATCAACTACACAGGCATGTGCAATGATTGGTAATTCACAAATGAATGAGTTTAGAGCATCAATAAATGCTGCTTCCCTGTTTTGGTCTTTAAGCACATCAAAGTGCTTTTTCTTGCATCTGATTTTTGTTGAATGTAAATGATGCTTAAAAGTTCCTTCAGGACATTCAAACCCTTGGCTAACCATCAGTGCTTTGTGGAGTTCTTTTACACGCTCCACCTCCTTCTCCTGAATCAAGAAACCACCCAACGCAAATGCATCAAGGCCATCTCTTCTTTGCGGTTCAATCCTATCTGGACAGGGAGACCCACTATCATCAATGAATAAAAAATAAGTCTCAGGTGCGGCTTTCATGGTTAGTCCTTGTTCTTTTTGTCTCAAATATATTACTAAACACTTCAGCTCTCGTAAACACACTACAAGTCACTTTGTGGGTATTTCTGTGTGTATGTGTAGTATAACTGATAGTTATGCACAGAAATTTCCATTTTCCCTGTGTTTGTTGTGATATGGTCGACTTTTTTTAGACTTCTGTGGATAAGATTATTTTTCCACTTCTGTTAATAGCGAATCTAGATCGATGTACTTGTGCTGGTTAGGTATACCCAAACGAGCACACCCAAAAACCACCAATGCCGTACCCGTAAGACTTGCTTTATAATTATGACCACATTATTATTTGCAGCATCTTAGACCTTTACGGGTACACATAATGGCTCACATTGCCTACCTACGTGTTTCTACAGCGGAACAGAACACAGACCGCCAGCTAGCAGATACGGGACTGTCTTTTGATAAGACGTTCATTGATAAATGCAGTGGTGGAACTGTTACAAGACCAGCCCTAGAAGACCTCAAAACATACATTAGAGAAGGCGATTGTGTTCATGTTCATAGCATTGACCGTTTAGCTCGTAATCTTGTTGATCTGAAAGAGTTGGTTAGCGGCTGGAACAATCAAGGTGTGAACGTCAGGTTTCACAAAGAGAGCCTTTCGTTTAATGCTGGTGGGTCAGACCCAATGTCTGAGCTAATGCTGAATATGCTTGGAGCAGTTGCTCAGTTTGAGTTGTCCATGATTCAAGAGAGACGACAGGAAGGCATTGTGAAAGCTAAAGCCGCTGGTAAATACAAAGGACGACCAACAAATCAGAACAACCACCAGCAAATCAAACAACTTAGAGCAGACGGAGTGTCATTAAGGAAGATTGCCTCTGAAGTGGGAGTGTCCCTCTCAACGGTGCAGCGTGCTCTTGCTGCTGAATAGGTAATGAATGAAACAGTACATTGAAGACAGCTATTTTAGCTATTTAGACCCTAGAGCGTTAACCCTTGACCCAGCAATGCAAGCTAGGGACACAACGCTCATTAGGGATAAGAGACTGAGAGCAGCCCAAGAGATTAAGCAAGCAGCTCAGGATGAAGCAATCCTAGAAGGCCTTCGTAATGGCGTAGGAATAAAACAGCCAATTACTGTATTTGAGGTAGATGATAAAAAGTATGTTGTTGATGGTTTCCATCGAACAGGTGCTTGCCTCGCTTACTTCAAAGAAGAACCTGAATCTGACCTAATGATTCGCTCTCGCATTATCCGCAATAGGACGTATCAAGAGGCTTTTGAAGCCGCACAACAAATGAATCAAGACCATGGTGTAGGTGTTACACCTGAAGAACAGGGACAATCAAAGTTTCGCGCCTTGGTAGTGGCTAACAGGTTTGAGTTATCTGTTTCTGAAATTGTAAAAGAGCTAGGCTGTAGTCGTGGTCAAGCAAACCATGTATCACGAGCACTTAAAGCTTGTAACAAGGCTATCAAAGGGAAAGTAGTAGCTGACTTCTCAAAGCTGACAGATTTCATAGAGCATCTTCAATTCGGTCTTGAATCAAACTACTACCTCCCTAGAAGCATTTGGGATACCCATGGTTTTCCTAAAGTGAGAAGGCTGTCAGATGCTGTTACTGGCAAGGATTTCACACCAAGGGATATGGATAACGAGGAATGGCAAAAACACCAAATTAACAGCGTTGAGGAGCGAATTAACAGGCTACTTAAAGATTACGATGAGGATTTCTTTAGGGAGGGCTTGAGAAAGGCTGTTATTGGTAGCGGTCTTGGTATTTCTGTTTCTAAGCGAAGTAAGTGGCTAGAGCAAGCTGGTTCAGTTGAGGCTGATGAAGTCCCTGAAGACTGGGATCGCACTAAGGTAGATATAATTGAAGATGATGAATTCTAAGCTGTAACGTTTGTGAACCTGTGGGTGTCCTACAAGAACCTCATGGGTTCACTGTTTGCTCAGGGTGTACACATGTGTACAGTGGGAGAACTCAAAGGTGTACACAACAGTGTAGCGATAAGAGGCTGAGAGTCCTTCTCTGTGAGACCTATTAGTCATTGATGTTGTCAGGATGATTATTAGACGCTAGTCACTAAAAAGTAGCGAGAAAATAAAATACGTTTTGTGTATAAGTCACCAGACGATGCAATCGAGATGTTTATCTAGAGGCCTACCTACTCCCCCCCATTCAAGGGGGTAACAACACCGCTGTTTCCTGTTTTAATGGTCTCTTGGAGGGGGGCAATACTAATATCAACGTCAATACCAGCATGCTCTACAGCTAGTCTTAAGCGATTGAGATACCTGACTTCAGTCCTAGTATCGAGTATTAGAACAATGCCAGCTCTTTTCCCTGTCTGTGCGCTGTAATAAACAGACTGCCCTAGTGCTTCAGCCCATTTCCTTCCGAAATCAAACTCTATTGCGTGTGTCTCAGTCAAACAGTCAATACGAGTTCGGTCAGGTAATACGTATTCGACTTTCCCCATACAGTAGCGATTTACATAATCAGCTTCTTTCCAGTCTGCATGCGAAATCGAAGGTATAGCTAACAATAAAAAACACACTACTTCAGGTCGAGTAATAAGCATGGCATCAGTTTGAAAGGATGATAGTCACAAATGGATACCACAATAGATTATTAAAAAATAAGGCTACCAAACTTTTTAGAGAGGCAGCCCTCGAAACTAGCCCCAGCGAGTATCAAAAGTCACTTTGAATCTGACACCAGAATCACTCTCCCATGTATCATCTGATGGTGTGTATCTCAGGTGAATGTTATCGCCGTTTTTGACTTTGATATCTATCCGCTCTTTGCATCGGTGCAACACGACGGTTTCAATGTGTCTCTTGAGGTACTGATGCAATCTCAAACGCTCAGAATCTTCATTGATTTTAGCTGTCACTTCCTCTAAATCTACGTAATCATCTTCAATCACTTTGAGGCTTTGGAGGTCGATTAGCTCCTGCTTGATAGCTTCTACACGCTGCTCGGCTTTCCTAATGGCTGTACTGATGTAAGTGCTAGACCCATTCTCTTCTAAGTCACTAATAAGGTTTGATACTTTCTTTTCGAGTCCTACTAGCTCACCCTCTAACTGCATTTCCTTTGCGTTGTCGTTTGGCTTGTTTGCAAAGGTGGTTAGTAGTTTTTGCAATGCGATAAGTACAACCCATTGAACCGAGTAGTAGCGGTGACCTACATATTTACACCCTGCGCCATGTCTGGCAGTGCCACATACAAGATAATAACCGCCTTTATCTGATGTCCCTTTGTTTACGAATTGGACTGTAGACCCACACTCACAACTAACAAAGCCAGAGAATATATTCTTGGTCTTACCGTTACGGATTGCCCCTGTGCCGCCTTTTCGTCTCGCTTGTGTTGCTGCTTGTGCTCTATGCCAGAGGTCTTTATCAATGATTTGTGGATAGTAGTCCTTCAATATATTGCCTGTAGGAACTCGCTCACCGAGCTTGTTCGTAATGTGAGGAATATACTCACCTAGAACAGAAGTACCGTTTAGTAGCTTTGTGACGTACGAGATATGCCATTGTTTAGCTCTACTGCCTATTGGCTTGATTCCCTCAGTGTTTAAACGTCTGATTAAAGCAACTCGACCATAGCCATCTGCCGATAACATAAACATGTATTTCACGATGGCTGCTTTCATAACGTTCACGGTGATTGCGGTCTTGTCTTCGTTATATTCAAGCCATGCTGGTAAATGAGCACCTAAAGGCTTCTCGTGGGCTATCGCTTGTTTAGCATGCCATGCGTCAGCGAGACGCTTGCTCTTTGATGCTGATTCCTCATGCGCTCTACTCATGATGACAAGTGAGATAATCAGCTTAGTCATATCCAGTTGACCTTTCTTGTAGACCTGATTATCCATGAGAGTAACAACGTTAATGCCTAGGTCTACGAGTTCCATTAGTAGGCGCATTGATTTCTCAACGGGTTGACGACTCATGCGGTCGAAACTTTCTAGCAGTAGCCAACTGCCCTCCGATATTGCTCCCTCTTTGACCGCATCAATGAAATGGGACAATGCACCCTGTTCACTGTTTCTACCTTTAAAGCCGCTAACGCCTAGGTCTTGGAATGACAGTGGTTGAAGCGCTAGACCATGTTCTTCTGCGTATCTATTAGCGGTCTCTGATTGCCGCTGTAGGCTGCGCCCTTCAATCTGCCCCTTGGTACTGAAACGAATGTAACTGTATGCTTTTTCCATCTACATCTAATGCCTAAAGTACTATGGGTCTATTGTATCCTTAATTGCTTGTTTCTTGGGCCTCCAGGCACGGGCAAAACCATGTTGGCATCGCGCATGGCGGATTTGCTGCCGCCCATGAGCGATGCTGAAGCATTAGAAACCGCGGCGATCACCTCGCTGACGGAACGACCATTGCACGAAGGGAATTGGAAAAAGCGCCCCTTTCGAACACCGCATCACTCGAGTTCGATGCCCGCCCTGGTTGGCGGTGGTACAACCCCAAAACCAGGCGAAATATCACTCGCGCACAACGGCCTTTTGTTTTTAGACGAGATGCCCGAGTTTGAACGCAAAGTGCTTGATTCTCTTCGAGAGCCGTTGGAGTCGGGGGAGATTGTCATTTCCCGTGCGAACAGTAAAACCTGCTTTCCTGCCCGCTTTCAATTGATTGGCGCGCTCAACCCTAGCCCTACCGGGCATTATGAAGGCAAGCTGTCTCGATCCAATCCACAGGCAACCTTGAAGTATTTGAATCGACTCTCTGGACCGTTTTTAGATCGTTTTGATCTGTCGATTGAAATCCCTGCCTTGCCAAGAGGCACGTTAGCCGAAGGGGGCGATCGTGGTGAGACGACAGACATCGTCAAAGCGCGCGTGGAAAAGGCACGTGCTGTGATGTTAGCGAGAGCGGGGAAGCCCAATTGCCTGCTTTCAAGTCGAGAGATTGAAACCTATTGTCCGTTAGCAAAAGAGGATGCGGATTTTCTCGAAACGGCACTACACCGCTTAGGGTTGTCGATTCGTGCGTATCACCGCATTATCAAAGTCGCGCGAACCATTGCGGATTTAGCGGGAGAGCCACATATAAAACGCGGACATCTTGCTGAGGCCCTGGGTTATCGTTCGATGGATAGGTTGTTGAAACAACTCACCGCCATGGCGAGTTAGCTGTGAAATGGGGGCTTATGCACTCATTTGACCACTTTCTACTGAATGGTGTTTTTTATTCGGTCGACGTATTATGACGCCTGATAACTATCCCTAGTCTGTGCGTGGACACGTCGCCTTGATACTTTTCTTCAACGTTATTTTTGTGTGTTTAAACACCGCGGTGGCATCTGTTCTTATCTGCTGCCTTGCGTTGTTAAAAATGCTGCTCCCTGTGCCTGCATTGCAGCGCGCCATTACGCGTGCCTGTAACGGCATTATGTGGGTATGGGCCACGCTCAATCATAGGCTGGTTAACCTAACGTCAAACGTGGAATGGGACATACAAGGTGGTGAGTCGCTCAGTAAAGAGCAATGGTATTTGTTGATCGCCAACCACATGAGTTGGGCGGACATCGTCGTTGTCTTTTCTGTGTTTAGACATCGCATTCCCATGGCGAAGTTCTTCCTTAAACAGCAATTGCTGTATGTGCCTTTCTTGGGGCTCGCGTGTTGGGCTGTGGATATGCCCTTTATGAAGCGCTATTCCCGCCAGTATTTGCTCAAGCACCCTGAAAAACGAGGCTGTGATCTTAAGACCACGAGAAAATCCTGCGAGCGCTTTCGCCACACACCCACCACCGTGGTGAATTTTGTCGAAGGCACGCGATTCACAGAAGAAAAAAGGCATGCCACCCATTCCCCTTATCGTCATTTGTTGTCACCTAAAACGGGCGGTATTGCTTATACGCTTGGGGCAATGGGGGAGCAATTTGATGCCATTATTAACGTCACCTTGGCTTACCCAGAAAACCGAGCCTTTCCCTTTAAAGACTTGCTATCAGGGAAGATGAAAAAGATCGTTGTGCGCATTCATACCTTGCCGCTTGATAGCGCGGTAAAAGGGGATTATTTCAATGACAAAACGTTCAAGCGTCAATTTCAGCAATGGCTTCATCAGCGTTGGGAAGAAAAAGATGATGAGCTGTCTGCGATTTATGGAGAGCTGCCAATACACAAGCGTGTAGAAAGACGACAAGCCGATGCCGTGGTGTGAAACGCATGCAATGGAAATGAAAAAGGGGCTCAAGGCCCCTTTTCTGCATTTGGATATTTGCAGCGACTTATTGCGTCAGCAGGAAATTAACCAAGGCGAAATAGTCATCTGTTGATTTGATGGTTTTTGGCGTCACGTGGTATTTGCCGTTAACAATCACAGCGGGCACACCGCGCAGGCCTGAATCGTTGAAGCCTTTATCAAAACGGTTTGCCATCGCGTTGACCGCAAAGCTGTTGTAGGTGCCGTCGAATTTCTTCGCATCTACACCTTCGTCGATGAACATCTGACGCACTTCTGCTTCATCACGCGGTGGCTTTTGAAGTAGGTGAATGCGGTTGAAAATGACCGGTACCATGGCGTCTTCTGCATCAAGCATCACTGCGGTCGCGTACGCTTTGCTCAGTGCCTTACCCATGTTGCCACCCATGAAGGAAACATGACTCTTTTGGAAAGTCGCATTCTCAGGGATTTTCTTTTTCAACTCTTCCATTAAGCCTTCACTTTTGTAGCAATGTGGGCAGTAGAAAGAGAAAAATTCGGTCACCGTTGGTGATTGTGTTTTTGGCAGATCAAGAACTTGATAGTCCTCACCCGCATTAAAACGCGCAGCGTGCGCAGAGAAGGCCAGCATGGCAACAGCGGCCATCGCAAACAATTTTTTTAACATAAATGTCTTTCTCCCTGATAGTTATAATGCTGCTTACCACTGCGGCGACAGCGACAGAGGCGTTTCCTCAAGAGCAGCTAATTGTTCTTTAAAGGCGAGCACCTGATTTTCCCAGTATTTTGCCTCAGCAAACCAAGGGAATGCACGAGGAAAAGCCGGATCTTGCCAACGTTTTGCCAGCCATGCCATATAGTGAACCATTCTGAGACCACGTAAAGGCTCGATTAGTTGCAATTGATGATGAGGAAAATCGTGAAACTCCTCATAGGCCTCAGCAATGGTGTCCAGTTGCGCCAAGCGGTCATGGCGGTCGCCGTTGAGCATCATCCAAATATCTTGGATGGCAGGACCATTGCGAGAATCGTCTAAGTCGACAAACATCGGGCCATCACGCCACAGAATGTTGCTTGGGTGGCAATCACCGTGCAGGCGAATTGGCTGCCAGTCTGTTGTCCAGCGGCTTTCCAGTACATTGATAAGACGATCGAGATCGGAAAAGAACGCGTTCTCAAGGTGCATGGGAATGAATTCGCTGTTTTCCAATACTTTCCGTGGCTGGTAGAGGTACTCATCAAGGCCAATGGTTGGGCGATCAGTGAATGACGCGCGTGAACCCACTTGATGAATGCGGCCCATGAAACGGCCAACCATTTCGAGTTGATCCCAGTTATCGACTTCAAAGGTGCGGCCGCCGACACTTGGAAACAGCGCAAACCGATAACCTGCATGTTCGAACAGTGTTGTTCCATCGATTTCAATAGGCACAGCAACGGGGATTTCAGACTCTTCAAGTTCTTTGGTGAACTGATGCTCTTCTAAAATTTGTGCGTTGCTCCAGCGTTGTGGGCGGTAGAACTTGGTGACGAAGCGTTTACGATCTTCATCTTGAAATTGGTATACGCGGTTTTCGTAGCTGTTAAGCGCTAAAAGCCCAGATTCAGGGCGAACACCGACGGATTCTAATGCATCAATCAAAGTGTCAGGGGTGAGGTGCTCGAAGCTAAATTGCGCGTCGCTCATAGGGTCACTTGCTTTGTGATAAGAGAGAGCTTGATGGTATCAGAGATTGGCATCACTGTATGGGTATACAAAATAAAAGGGCGCGAGGTGCGCCCTTTGTGTTTTAGATGTGCGTGTAATGCTTAGAGCTTGCTGATAAAGCGGCTTTCAGTAGACAGCGTTTTTTTGTCATCCCCTGATTGGCGTTCAAGCATAAACATAATGTTGGCGATGGGTTTTTCGAGCTCATAAGGGTCCACTGCAAGGCTGACTGGCAAGGTGTAAATTTCGCCTGCGCTCAGCGTCACTTGCTGTTTGCCGTACCACTCAATGCCCTCAAGGCCCGTTACCGAGATATTGTAGGTTTCTGATTGCTGCGTCTTATTCAGAATTTTCAAGGTGTAGGTGTTTTCAATCAGCCCATCAGTGTTGGTTTTAAACAGCTGTGTTCTATCACGAATAACATCCAATCCCATCGGCTGAACCGCATTGAGGAAATAGAAGAACATGACGAACATGGCCACCATGACGATGCCATAGCCAATCAATTTGGGGCGCATCACATCCACAGAATGGCCAGCGAGCTTATGTTCCGTGGTATAGCTGATGAGACCGTGAGAATAGTTCATGCGATCCATGGTGTCGTCACAGGCATCAATACACGCGCCGCAGTTGATGCATTCGTATTGAAGACCATCGCGAATGTCGATACCGGTCGGGCACACCTGCACACAGAGGTTGCAGTCAACGCAATCACCCAAGCCCAAGTCTTTAGGGTCTTTCTTACGAGGCCTTGGACCACGTGCTTCACCGCGGGCTTTGTCATAACCCACGATAAAGGTGTCTTTGTCGAACATGGCTGACTGGAATCGTGCATAGGGGCAGATGTGGATACACATGATAGAGCGCATCCAGCCAGCATTGCCGTAGGTACAAACACTGAAGAAAAGTACCCAGAACACAATCCAGAAACTGCTTGAGAAGGTGAAAAACTCCGCGAAAAGCGTTTTGACTGGGACGAAGTAGCCAACGAAGGTGAGGCCGGTTAGTAAGGCAACGGCAAACCAACAAATATGCTTCAGCGTTTTTCTGGCCAACAAATCCCGGGTCATGGGCTTTTTATCTTGTGAGCGGCGTTTGTTCGCGGGTCCTTCGAGCTTTTCCTCAAACCAAATGTAGATGAAGGTCCACACCGTTTGAGGACAGAGGTATCCGCACCAGACTCGCCCAAGGAAGGTGGTGACAAAAAAGAGGCCAAAGGCGGCCACCATCAGCACCACAGCAAGCAATGTCAAATCTTGTGGCCAAAGGGTTGTGCCGAAAAAATTGAACTGTTGTTTGCCAATGTCGATCAGAATGGCTTGTCGGTCACCGTAGGAAATCCATGGAGTGAGTAAGAAGAGCAGCATGAAAAACCACCCCATCTTTTGGCGCAGCTTCTGGAAGACCCCTTTCGCAGCACGAACATAAATGCGGTTGCTAGGGTTAAAACGATCACCGCTACCTTTATGGGTTTTGGGATTAAATTCTTTGGGCGTGACATCTTTGATGTCGATTTTTTCCTTGCTCATGACACCTGCTTTCCTTGGGTAAAACGGGCAATCCCGACAATGCGACACACCGATACGTTGTCGGTGTTCTTTAATCATAGACCGAAGATTATACCGTAGCAGATTGCCGACATTCTGTGCGGGTGGTGGGATAATGCTTGGACGCCTAGACAAGGCTTGAGGAACAGATGATTGTTTTAAAATAAAAAAGCGAAACCCATGGGTTTCGCTTTTCTTGGCAACTTTACACGCTACGTTTAGTCGATAATTCCGCGAGCGCGCAAAATGGCAGTTTTGAAGTCGTTTTCGCAATCTTTCGCAAGACCGGGGATCATTTCATCTTTGCTGCTGTTACGCATTTTTAGATGATAGATCAGCACATCATCGGTGAGTGCGTCGAGTTGACCTTCATAGCCTGCTTCTTCGGCAAGTTTGCTGATCATTTGCATCAGATTCAGCTCTGGTTCTTTCTGCCACTCAGGGTGAAGCAGTTCGATCAGTTCGTTAACGCGATGACATTTCATTGAAGACTCCAAATTGGGCTAACACAGTGTTAAAAATAGCCTTGGTTTTTGTATGGCTTATTCGCCATACAGTACCAGAATCACTATGTGCAAGCTATGTCGTCTTATGCCGCTTCGTCCGCTGGCGCATCGGTACTCAACACTGGATTTGGACGGATTAACGTCAAATCAGGTGTTGATGTCTTTGGTGACGCTTTGAACGTTGGAGCAAACGAAGTAGAACGCATACGTGCTGGTGTACGAGTAACGCGGACGGTGCGAACAGTTACAGGGCGCATTTAAGTTTCTCAGTTTTCGCGCATCCATGACGGGGTTAATAGCAGAGTGAACCAGGGGTTCCGATGGCTGATAGCCTTGCTGTTTTTTCACTCTGACGTGTAATTTCGCGCGGAGCATAACAAAAATAAATCGTTTAAAAAAGCATCAAGTTAAAAAAATAAA
The DNA here is from genome assembly GCF_002876705.1 of Enterovibrio norvegicus. GTDB lineage: Bacteria > Pseudomonadota > Gammaproteobacteria > Enterobacterales > Vibrionaceae > Enterovibrio > Enterovibrio norvegicus_B. The sequence goes on from NZ_MDAG01000011.1 coordinate 66,298, forward strand.
AAAAGCCGCAAATGCGGCTTTTTCTTTACGGTATTTGGATCGTTATGTGATCGGCATAACGCGGTTTCTGCCCAAGTTTTTCGCCTCATACAATTGCGCATCTGCGCGGCTGATTAGATTGCGCGGGCTTTCCCCTGTTTCGAACTGCGCAACACCGATGGACACCGTGATGTTGTCGAGTTTCGAGCCTGTTTTCTTGTCTTTGATGGCCAATTTATCGATGCTGGCGCGAATGGTTTCGGCCACGCGACCTCCCCCTCCAAGAGGGCGGTTAGGGACGAGCAAGGCAAACTCTTCACCACCATAACGAAATGCTTCTATGCCTTCACGGCAGAACTGAGCAAGACGCTTTGCCGTAAGCTTCAGTACCTGATCGCCCATGAGGTGGCCGTAGGTATCATTGAAGCTTTTGAAATGGTCGAGATCGCAAATCAGTAAGCAAAATCCGCGCTCGGGCGGCGATGCGATGAGTTTATCGAGGTGCTTGTCGAACGAACGGCGGTTTAAGATGCCCGTCAGTGCATCGTTAAAGGCTTGTTCGTTGGCCTCTGCCAATGTTTCCTTAAGGCGATCAATTTCTTTTTGGGCGTCTGCCAGTTGGTTCTTAAAGAAGCTGGTGGATTGGCGGATTTCTTTTGAACCTTTTAACGCTTTTCGCACCACGGCAATGGTTTCTTCCGTGCTCATGGCTTCTTCATCAAGACGTGCCAATTGCGAAAAGGTTTTCTCCAATGTGCCCTGAAACACATCCGTGTCTTTCATGGTATCAACCATGGTGTTGCTGATCTCAAGGGCTAATGCTTCAAAGCCTTCTTGTGCTGCTTGAATGCCTTCATTTTGCCCATCAGCAATATGCGCTTCATAGAGCTCAGTGCATTGTTCTAGGCTGACTGAGCCCGACGATTGAAGCGACTCGTTCATCGCTTTCGTTAAGGCTTCATCTGTGTTGGCAATATAGGTATACCAAAGTGCATAATTTTTAGGATTTGCAGGCACCTGATACTTCATCATGAGTGGAACGAGTTTCTTTAAATACCCAGCGGATAGCGCAAATGAATCGTTAGACATAGCTGGCTTATTCTCCGTTATATAAAGTGGAATGTGTCTTTCCACGTGTCACCAGTCTTCTAATCTTAGTAGAAATAATCAAAATGCTGTGACTACTGAACCAGTCATTACCGTCTACACTGCGGTAAATTAGACATGCGGCATGTTTAGGCGCTTAACAAGGAGAATTGGCTATGGGATGGCTTAAAAAAACGTTAGCTCGGGTCGGTGTGGGTGGTGCGAAGGCAGAGGTGTCTGTTGAGTGTGATGACATTCAACAAGGTCAATCTGTGACGGTCACTCTCATTGTGCATGGGGGCGAGGCAACGCAACAGATTGACAAGGTTGCGTTCGATCTTTGCTGTGACTTTATGGGCTGGGAAGAGGTGCGTGGCGCAGGTGAACAGGGCAGGAAGAAACAGCGTAGACGTATCACTCATACACTTTTGTCATGGTCGTTGCCTGATGCTTTTGAGATGTCTAAGGGTGAGTCTCGCCGCTTTGAAACGGAATTGAACGTGCCTGTTGAAACGCCGCTTTCCATGGGAGATTGCAATGTTTGGCTCGAAACCAGCCTTGATATTCCTATGGCGAAAGACCCTTCAACCAAAACGCCGTTAACCATTAAACCTTCCCTTCATGTGAACGCGGCCTTTGACGTGTTAGAGGCGCACGGGCTCCGCATTGAAAAAGCGGATTGCGAACAAGATGAACGAAATCCTCGATCGTTTGAGCAGGTGTTTTCTTGGATGCCCGTTTCTGGCGCCTACGAGGGCGTTTGGCGCAAGCTCGACGTGGTGGTGACGCACAAAGATAATGCGCTGGATATCGGCATGACAGTACATCGACAAGGGGAAGGATTGGGAGACATGGTAGGACGGTTTGTCGGGGCAAATAAGCTTGAACGTTCGCTGGACGTTTCACTCGATGACAGCGTTGAACAAGTGCAAGACGCTTTGAACAATGTGCTGCAAAAGATAACGTGAATTTAAGCGTACACGTGTACGCTGAGTTGTGTCATACTCGCTTTGTTAGTGATTTAGAAGGATGACTCTACGATGACAGCGTGCACGACTGCAGGGCCTGATTACTCCGTCAAAGAAGAGATAGCAAGCAGCGTTAGCCATGGGCTAGGTGTGGTGTTTGGTATTGTGGCCTTGGTGCTTTTGCTCTTAAAAGCGCTCAACGCGAACGCGGATGCCATGACGATTGCCAGTTATAGCGTGTATGGCGCGAGCATTATTTTACTTTATCTCGCCTCCACCCTTTATCATGCTATTCCTTATCCTAGCGCCAAACGCGCGCTAAAAACCTTCGATCATTGCGCTATCTATCTGCTGATCGCAGGTACTTATACCCCCTTTTTGTTGATCAGCTTACGAACGCCTTTGGCGACGGGCTTGATGGCGTTAATTTGGGGCATTGCACTGGCTGGTGTCGTGCTGAAAATTGCGTTTGTTTACCGCTTTAAGAAGTTGTCATTGGTGATTTATCTCGCCATGGGGTGGCTATCTTTGGTGGTGATTTATCAACTTGCGCAGGCGGTTGCTCTGCCGGGGCTTATGTTGTTGTTTGCGGGCGGGTTGGTGTATTCGCTTGGTGTGATTTTCTATGTGAAACAATCAATTCCCTACAACCATGCTATTTGGCATTTATTCGTTTTAGGCGGCACGATACTGCATTTTCTTGCGATATATTATTACGTCCAGCCAGTGTGAATTTGCCTGCAAACAATAAAAAAGCGAGAGGGTATGCCCTCTCGTTTTTTTTGTTTTTACGGCGGTTAGTCATCAGACTAACGCACTTAATCTCGCCAGAAAGCAGGAAAAAGTAAGACCAACACCGTCAGTATTTCCAAACGTCCCATGAGCATACCAATACTCAGCGCCCACTTTGCAGTATCTGACAGGCTGGCAAAGTTCCCTGTGGGGCCAATGACTGTACCCATGCCAGGGCCGACGTTGGCAACGGCCGTCATCGCGCCGCTCAAACTGGTTATGCCGTCTAATCCCGTTGCAGCCAGAATCATCGCAACCACCAGAATCGTCATCAGATAGGTGATGGCAAATGCCACCACTGAGCGGACAATATCTTCGTTAACTGGGCGGCCGTTATACCGTTGAATAAACACGCCAGAGGGGTGAACCAATTGCTGTATGTGTTTACGAAGTAGGGCGAGCGCGACTTGGAAGCGGAAGATTTTCGCGCCTCCCGCCGTTGAACCAGAACAACCGCCAACAATCAGCATGAACGCAAAAATCACCGAGGCAAAAGGCCCCCACGCCGTGAAGTCATCTAAACCAAAGCCTGTTGTTGTTACCACAGAGACGATGTTGAACATGGACACGCGAATGGCGTCACTGCTGGTGTAATCTTTGGTGAGTACCAACCAAATGGCAACCATGGCAGAGGTGGCGAGTACCAAGTAGGTAAAGCCTCGCACCTGTGCATCATCAAAAATCATGTGCGGACTTTTGCGTCTGAGTGCCTGCATCAAGAGCAAGAACGGTAAACCGCCTGCAAACATGAATATTGTGCCGACCCATTGTGCGGAATGACTGAAGCGGTTCATGGAACTGTCAGATGTGGAGAACCCACCCGTAGACAGCGTGGTCATGGCATGGTTTATCGCTTCAAACGGTGTCATGCCTGTTGCCCAATAGGCAATAAAGCAAAGCCCCGACAGAATCAGGTACACCTTCATGATACTGATGGCGACATTTTTAGTGCGAGGGCTAGATTTTGCAGACCAATCTGACGATTCAGTTTGGAACAACTTCATCCCGCCGACGTTCAAAAATGGCAGGATAGCCACGCCCATCACGATAAAGCCAACGCCACCTAGCCATTGCAAAATGGAGCGCCAGAACAAGATCGCAGGCGCCATTTGGTCAAGCCCGCTGAGCACCGTCGATCCTGTTGTGGTGATGCCTGACATGGTTTCAAAATACGCATCGGTAAAGCTGATGTGATTGATGAACACAAAGGGCAACGCGGCAAAGGCACTAGCAATCAACCACACCATGGTGGTGATGACGAACATATCTCGTACATTGAGGCGGAAGTTATCGGTCTTGCCGAGGGACAAACAAAGAAATGCGGCAACATGGGTGATAATGACGGACAAGCCAAAATCGAGAAACCCCGGTGTGCCTGTGAAAAACGCGGTAAGCGTTGGGATGTACATGAAAAGGGCGATCTTAGATAAGACCAGCCCGATCACGAACAGTACAGGTTGTAAATTGACCATAAGGCACGGTTCGACCTAGAGGAAGAAAGGACTCGGTTGGAAGAGTCGCTCTACATCAGGGATGTATTTCTTATCCACCAAGAACATCACCACGTGATCGTCCTGCTGAATAACGGTTTTATCGTGTGCAATCAGGACTTCCTCTTCCCTTACGATTGCGCCAATGGTGGTGCCGGCGGGCAACTTAATGTCGCCAATGGCCCGCCCGACCACTTTTGATGTGCTGGCATCGCCGTGTGCAATGGCTTCGATGGCCTCTGCAGCACCACGACGAAGCGATGATACGTTGACGATATCGGCTTTGCGCACATGAGTCAGTAGCGCTGAAATCGTGGCTTGCTGCGGCGAAATCGCTACATCAATCACACCGCCTTGAACAAGGTCAACGTACGCGCCACGCTGGATCAACACCATGGCTTTTTTCGCACCAAGGCGTTTTGCCAGCATCGCGGACATGATGTTGGCTTCATCTTCGTTGGTCACGGCAATGAACACATCAATTTGGTCGATATGTTCTTCGCTCAGCAGCTCTTGGTCTGCTGCGTCGCCACAGAATACGATGGTGTTTTCGAGAATTTCAGACAATTGCTCAGCACGTCGCGGGTTACGTTCTATCAGTTTCACGCTGTATGAGCGCTCAAGGCTTCTTGCGAGACCTGCACCGATGTTACCGCCACCCACAATCATGATGCGCTTGTAAGGCTTTTCAAGGCGCTGTAGTTCACTCATCACCGAGCGAATGTGGTTGCTAGCGGCCACGAAGAACACTTCATCATCGGCTTCGATGATGGTGGTGCCTTGCGGACGAATGGGACGGTCGCGACGGAAAATAGCGGCAACACGTGTATCCACATGTGGCATGTGCTCGCGCAGTGCGGATAATGCGTTACCCACCAGTGGACCGCCGTAGTAGGCTTTTACTGCCACCAATCCGACTTTGTTATCTGCGAAGTTAACCACCTGCAATGCACCTGGGTATTCAATCAGACGATGGATATACCGCGTAACCAATTCTTCAGGGGCGATCAGGTGATCGACCGGACAGGCATCGGTCTGGAACAATTGTTCTTTGGCGGCGAGATATTCAGGGCTTCGGATCCGCGCAACGCGGTTTGGGGTGTTATATAGCGTGAAGGCAACTTGGCAAGCAATCATGTTGGTTTCGTCAGAGTTGGTGACTGCAACCAGCATGTCGGCGTCTTGTGCGCCGGCTTCGAGAAGTGTGGAGGGGTGACTGGCGTAACCTTGAACCACCCTTAAATCGTATTTGTCTTGCAGCTCTCTGAGGCGTTCAGGGTTCTTATCGACGATGGTAATGTCATTGTTTTCGCCAACCAGATTTTCGGCCAATGTGCCGCCAACCTGTCCAGCCCCCAAAATGATAATTTTCATAACGTCTGCGTGAACCTCGGTTCGTTTCTACTTGTTATGGTTGGTGGCACGAATGGCCACCAACAATTTGGCACTACTCAATGTGATGTTTCAGCGTGAATATCAGGCTGACTTTTTAATCACAGCGTAGTAGAAACCGTCCATGTTTTCTTGCCCTGGAAGAATCTGGCGACCCGGTGCGTCCGGTGTACCTGTTTCCAATGTTGCATCGCTTGTACGCGCGAGGAATGCAGCCACTTGCTGACCATTTTCCTGCGGCGTAATCGAACATGTCGCATACACCAGCGTACCACCCGGTTTCAACTGTGCCCACATGGCGTCAATTATTTCAGCCTGAAGTGACACGAGCTGCGCGATGTCGTCTGCGCGGCGTAACCATTTGATGTCTGGGTGACGACGGATAACGCCCGTCGCGGAACATGGGGCGTCGAGCAGAATACGATCAAACTGTTCGCCCTGCCACCATTCGCTAGGATGACGTGCATCGCCGCAAATAACCTGCGCTTTAAGGTTCAAACGCGCCAGGTTTTCCTCCACACGGGTTAAACGTGTGGCATCCACATCCATGGCAACCACGTTTGCATCTGCTTTGTGCTCAAGGATATGACAGGTTTTCCCGCCCGGTGCAGCGCAGCAATCCAGAATCAGCTCGCCCGATTGTGGCTGCAGGTAATCCACAGAAAGTTGAGCAGCAGCATCTTGAACAGACACCCAACCGTCAGCAAACCCGGGCAATGCCGTCACATCACAAGGGGATGCGAGCTTTAGAGCATCTTGTGCTTCTGAGTGAACCTCGGTTTCTATGCCGTTCTCCGTCAACAGTGCGCGGTAGCTATCGCGGGTGTGATGCGTGCGGTTTACGCGCAGCCACATCGGTGCTTTCTGGTGATTGGCATCGACAACCTGTTCCCATTGTTCGGGGTACGCGGTTTGCAGTAATTTCAACAACCAACCCGGGTGACCGTATTTTCCTGCATCGTGAGAGACAGCGGCAGCATCAAGATTTTCTTGGTTGCGCTGATAGCTGCGAAGCACGGCATTGACCAAACCACGAAGCTGCGGCTTTTTCAGTACTTTGGTGGCATCCACAGTCTCAGCAACGGCGGCGTGCGGAGGAATTCGCATGAACGCAATTTGGTAAAGACCCACCAAGATCAAATGGTGGAATACGCGTTGTTTGCCTTTAAGTGGCTTGTCCATCAGGCTTTGGGTGATGGATTCTAGGCGAGGCAGCCAGCGCAGGACGCCATAGCAGATCTCTTGCAGCAGCGCGCCATCGCGCGGGGCGACTTTTTGCTGAGCCGGTGGCAGAGCCGCAGACAATGATTGTCCTTGGTCAACTACCTGATAGATAACCTGTGCAGCGACAGCTCTTACGTTCATGAAGGTACCTTCGTCAGGGGGTTGTGCGCAGTATTTGGCGAACAACAAAATTGTGTTTCTTGCGACTAAAAAAGGCCAGCAAGCTGGCCTCTCGATTACAGGGTTTTGCCAGGTTCAAACCATTCTCGACGGGAGTTTAGAATATCCGCCGCACCCATCGCTTTCTTGCCTGGAGGCTGAATCGAGGTGAGACGTAATACGCCATCACCCGTTGCCACGCGAATGCCCGTTTTATCCGCAGATAAAATGGTGCCTGGCGTTTTGTCGCTTTGCTCGGCGTCGACGTCGGCATCCCATACTTTGATGTTGTGCTCGGTGTCGTTTGCCGTCAGCGTGAAGTGGCTCATTGGCCATGGGTTAAACGCGCGAATGCAGCGCTCAAGCTCAACGGCACTTAAGGTCCAATCGACCAAGGCTTCTTCTTTACTCAACTTCTTCGCATAGTTAGCCAACTTGTCATTTTGCTTTTCAGCGACGGCGCGACCGGTTGCGATATCGTCCAGACAATCCACCAATGCGTCAGGCCCAAGTTCTGCAAGGCGCTCATATAGCGTGGCACTGGTTTCCTTCGCATCAATGCTCAGGGTTGCGATTTTTAGCATATCGCCAGTATCCAAGCCTTCATCCATCTGCATGATGGTGACGCCTGTTTCATCATCGCCCGCCCAAATAGCGCGTTGTATCGGTGCAGCACCACGCCAGCGAGGAAGGATAGAACCATGAACGTTGATACAACCCAAACGCGGTGTATCCAATGCCGCTTTCGGAAGCAGAAGGCCATACGCCACCACCACCATGATGTCAGCATCAATGGCCGCCAATTCTTGCTGCGCGTCTTCTGACTTTAAGCTGGCTGGCTGATAGACCGGAATATCATGCTCAAGCGCCAGCATTTTCACTGGGCTTGCTGTCAGCTTTTTCCCGCGCCCAGCAGGGCGATCAGGTTGGGTGTAAACCGCAACCACATCGTGGTGTGAAGACAACAACGCCGCCATGTGACGGGCGGCGAAATCCGGCGTACCGGCAAATAAAATACGTAATGATTGGCTCAAGGAAACCTCAGTTAGCTTTTTTCGTTGGCGCGTTTGATTTTTTCGAGCTTCTGTTTGATGCGCTGTTGCTTCAGAGGCGACAGGTAATCAACGAACAATTTGCCTTCTAGGTGGTCAAGTTCGTGTTGTACACAAATTGCCAGAAGGTCATCAGCGTCGAATTGGTATGCGTTGCCATCACGATCAAGTGCCTTCACGGTCACTTCAGATGCACGTGGTACCAATGCGCGCGCACCAGGGACAGACAGGCAACCTTCTTCGATGCCATCTTCGCCACGCTTCTCGATAATCTCAGGATTGATCAGAACCATGGCTTCTTCACGGTTGTCAGAAATGTCAATCACGACAATACGTTGGTGAATGTCGACCTGTGTCGCTGCCAAACCAATGCCTTCTTCGTCGTACATGGTTTCTAGCATGTCATCGACAATCTTTTGGATCTCTGGTGTGACGTTTTCTACCGGCTTCGCCACCGTGCGTAGGCGATCGTCCGGGAAGGTCAAAACCTGTAATACACTCATAAATGTCTCTTAAATATGTTGAACTGCGCCGTATCCGGCTTCGGTAATTGGGCTAATTCTAGACATTTTGCAATTCAAATGACAGCATCCAAACGTAAAGTACGCTTTTGGAGACATAGGATGTTTAAAAAGCTAATCATAGTCTGTGTGGCAGGCATGTTGTCTGCGACATCCATGGCGAATGTGATCAGCCTTTCAGATGATGCGCCCGACGCTTACACGGTGCGCAAAGGTGATACCTTGTGGGACATTGCGGGTTTGTATTTAGACAAGCCTTGGCACTGGCCTGCTCTTTGGCAGCAAAACCCTGATATTGAAAACCCTCACCTGATTTATCCGGGGGATGAGCTTCGTCTTTCGTGGCAAGATGGCCAGCCCGTTTTGACGCGAAAGGCGGTGGAAATGGGTGATACAACGCCTATTAGCGGTGTGTCTACCAATATTCTGAAACAGTACTTAACGTATGACACCCTCATGGGGGCGGCAGAAGTTAATATGGCACCGCGTGTGCTTGGCAACCAGAAAGGGTGGAGTTACATCACCACTAAAACACCTTTCTATGTCGATGCTGTTCTCGATCATGACGAATGGTTCATTTACCGACCTGTCACGACGTTTGATCGTCAAGTGGGTGAAGAGACCACCACCATGATCAGCTTGAACAAAGTGGCGGAAGCGCGTTTGGTGAGAAACCTTGATGAGATCGCCGAGCTGAAATTGGTTCATCAATCTCAAGAAGTGAAGCCAAATGACATTCTCCTGCCATCACTCGGTGCTCGAACTGGCGAGATCTTTCAACCTCACGCTGCACCCTCGGATATCGCGGGCAATTTGGTAGGGCATCTTTACGGCAGTAAATATGTTGGCCTACGTCAAATTGTGGTTGTTAACAGAGGGGAAACTGATGGATTGGATGCGGGACATGCATTGTCTGTGATGATGCCTGGTGCGGCCCTTAAGGGCAAAAAAGGCAACATGAGATACGACTCTGATACTGATAACACTGCAGATTCAGTGGTCATGACACTGCCTGATCGACATGCGGGTACATTGTTGGTTATCCGAAGTTATCCGCACTTTAGTTTGGCGATGGTGGTCGATGCAGAGCAGCCTTTATCATCGAACATGAATATCATCTCTGCTGGCGGGTCTTAGCGGATCTGATGAGCAAGGTGCTTGAATCTTGGCTTCGACTGGCTGCCGTCCCTAAATTGGGCGGCAGCGCAGTAAGCAAAATTATCAGTAAACATCCGCCCGAGAAACTGCTTGAATTAAGTGATTTTGAACTCTCCTCCATTGGCTTTAAGCCCGAGCAAATAGCGGCGCTACGACAACCTGACTTTTCTATAATAGACAGATGTTTAGCATGGTGTGATGCGCCAGATAGACACATCTTGTCACTGTCAGACCCACACTATCCTTTCTTACTCAAACAAATCGCTTCTGCGCCGCCTCTTTTATTTGTGGAAGGGGATCCCCATATACTCACAGCACCGCAGATTGCAATGGTGGGAAGTCGTCATGCCAGCCAAGAAGGGTTGGCGTTGGCTCGGGAGTTTGCCGAAGCACTTGCCAAGCATGATGTGGTGGTGACCAGCGGATTGGCATTAGGTATTGATGGCCGTGCGCATCGAGGTGCGTTGGACGGGCAAGGTAAAACGGTCGCGGTACTCGGTTCGGGGTTAGAGAAGGTTTACCCCTCTCGTCATCGTGATTTAGCCAAAGACGTCAAAGAAAATGGTGCTTTGGTTTCAGAGCTTTGGCCATGGTCACCCCCAAAACCTGCATTTTTCCCGAGACGAAATCGCATTATCAGCGGTCTCTCTACAGGTGTGTTGGTGGTGGAGGCGGCGTTGAAAAGCGGCTCGTTAATCACGGCACGTCTTGCACTTGAACAAGGCAGAGAGGTTTTTGCCTTACCGGGATCAATACATAACCCTAATGCCCGTGGTAGCAATGGGTTGATTAAGCAAGGCGCATTATTGGTCGAAACCGTCGAGGATATTCTCGAACAAGTGATGGCATTGGCAGGCTGTGCAATTAATCATCAGTTGGACATCGAGCAGGCTCAAGTTTTGCAAGAAGAATTGCCATTTCCGGAAGTGTTGGCTAACGTAGGAAATGAGATAAGATGTGTCGATGTGCTTGCAGAAATCTGCGATCAACCCGTTCACGAAATAATGATGAAGTTATTAGAACTGGAGCTTCAGGGGCTGGTTACTGCGGTGCCTGGTGGCTATGTGAGAACGAGGAGGGGCTAGCCATGATGGACATCCTAATGTATCTGTTCGAAACCTATATCCACAGCGATGCGGAATTGATGGTAGATCAGGACGAATTGGCTGATGAGCTTCTACGAGCAGGTTTTCATCAGGAAGATATCTACAAAGCGTTAGATTGGCTTGAAAAGCTGGCGCTATTGCAAGATGCGGATAAAACGCCTTACCTAACAGGAAGCGCGTTGACGTCGGTGCGTATTTTTACGCCGCAAGAAATGGATCGCTTGGATACAGAGAGCCGTGGCTTCCTGATTTTCCTTGAGCAAATCAGTGTATTGAACCCAGAAACGCGTGAGATGGTGATTGATCGTGTGATGGAGCTTGAAACACAAGAGTTCGCGTTAGATGACCTCAAGTGGGTGATCTTGATGGTGCTGTTTAATGTGCCGGGCAACGAACGTGCGTATGACCAAATGGAAGAGCTACTCTACTGCACAGCCGAAGATGAATATCTTCATTAATATTTTCACTGTCAGTCCGTTTGAGGCGAAGCTGTTTTGGCTGGAAAAATAGACGAATCACTGTTTAGTGCGCATGAACACGCACTAGAGAAAGAAGAACGCTGCCCCAAATGTGGCAGCGTTCTTGTTATTAAACACAGCAAACGTGGGCCATTTAAGGCGTGCACAGGCTATCCTGCCTGTGATTTCGTGGAATCGTTGCATCACAATGATGGTCATGTGGTGAAAGAGCTAGGGTTACCTTGCCCTGAATGTGGCAATGAATTAGTGCTTCGCCAAGGGCGTTTTGGCATGTTCATTGGCTGTTCGGCGTACCCTGAATGCCAGCACATTGAAAAGCGCGATCAAGAGCCAGTCACTGAGGGCGTTGATGTGGCTTGCCCCGAGTGTGGCAAAGGCAAACTTCACGAGAAAAAATCGCGTTTTGGTAAAGCGTTCTATGCGTGTGATGCCTACCCAAAATGTAAATTCGCGGTAAACCTTAAACCCGTCAAAGGGTGCTGTGAAGTGTGTGGTTTCGCACTCTTGCTTGAGAAGCAAACTGCGTCAGGCGAGGTGAAAGTATGCGCGAGCAAGAAGTGTCAGCATAAACAAGGTTGAGTGCTCGGGTTTCGAATAAGGAGCTCTGAGAGAAAAAAAGCCGCATTCGCGGCTTTTTTTGTGCGTGTGAAACGGAATTTATGCTTCTTGATTCAGCTTTTCAGCTGCTTCTAGTAATGCAGGAAATTCATCAACCGATAAATGGGTAGAAAGTGCTTTTAAGTGCTCACCCAATTCGCTCTGCGAACTGGCACACACGTTGATGTGGCCAATCTTCCTTCCAGGTCTTGGTGCTTTGTCATACCAATGCACGTGAGCCAAAGGCATGATGCTTGTTGGTACTGTTACTTCACCAATGATATTCACCATTGCTGTCGGACGAACACGTTTTGCGCTGCCTAACGGTAACCCGCACACGGCGCGGAGGTGGTTCTCAAATTGGCAAACATCAGCACCCTGTTGTGTCCAATGGCCGGAGTTATGAACGCGTGGCGCGATTTCATTCACCATCAGCGTGCCATTTACGTCAAAGAACTCGATAGCCAGCACACCGATGTAGTCGAGCGCGGATGCGACCGCGTCAAACATCGATTCAGCTTGTGCTTGTAGGGCTGCGTTCTCATTGGCAGAAACGGAAACACTCAAAATACCGTCGGTGTGAATGTTTTCCGTGAGTGGATAGATAGCAAGGTTGCCATCTTGTCCGCGGGCACCAATCAAGGACACTTCGCGATCAAAGCGAACAAATTCTTCTGCGATAACACATTGGCGGTCTGCTTGATGAGACGCGGTCAGGAAGGCTTCGATGTCCTGCCATACGTCGTCGGCTTGATCGGCGGATTTAAGTCTCCACTGACCTTTACCGTCATACCCGTCCAGAGCGCTTTTCAAAATCATGGGCAAGCCAATGCGCGCAATGGCGTTGTCAAAATCCGCGCGATTTTCAATGACCTGATAGCGAGCATTGTTGACGCCAGCTTTGTCCAGCAGGGCCTTTTCTTTGCGGCGATCACCACCCGTTAAAATGGCTTCTTCGCCAGGGTAGAATTTTCCGCTGTCTTGGCAAAGACGAAGCACGTCGGGGGCAATATGCTCAAATTCGGCGGTAATGACGTCAGCGTTTGCGATGCCATGTTCTAACCCATGGCCAAGCACTTCCAGCGTCACAGGGTGAACGACGTTGCCTGAGCGAACATCATACGCACTGATGGTGAGATTCAATGGTGCGCCCGCAAGCGCCATCATTCGCGCTAACTGACCAGCACCAAGTACCAATACATTCATGATTAGTCTACCGATGGGTCTGGGTGTGCCAATACTGTGTCGGTTTGGTTCTGACGGAAAGTGTCGATTTTAGTCAGTAGCTCGTCATCACTCGTCGCAAGAATTTGTGCAGCGAGTAAGCCTGCATTTGCAGCACCAGCATCGCCAATGGCAAGTGTGCCGACGGCAACGCCTTTTGGCATTTGTACGATAGACAGCAAAGAATCCATGCCTTTGAGGGCTTTTGACTGCACAGGAACACCCAATACAGGCAGGCTGGTGAAGGCCGCCGTCATACCTGGAAGGTGCGCTGCACCGCCTGCGCCTGCGATGATCACTTTAATGCCTTGAGAAGCAGCGTTGCTGGCATATTCTGCAAGCAGTTGAGGGGTTCGGTGTGCGGAAACCACTTTTGTTTCGTACGCGATACCGAAATGCTCAAGCATGTCTGCTGCGTTTTTCATGGTTGGCCAATCCGATTTTGAACCCATGATGATGCCGACTTTCATAACTGCTCCTGTAACTGCCATGTACTCACTGTCGTCTTTATGACGTGAAATTGCGCGCCATTATATCGGTAAAAAATCACAAGGAAAACGTTTGCGTCGATGCATTTCGCGCGAAACAGGGTGTTTTTACTTTCTTGCGAAAACTATCCGGTGTGTTTCTAAGTGTGACAAAATTGTTGAGTCAGCCCTGCCTAATTCGTCATAGTATGCGAAAGCGTAAGAAGAAAATGCGGAGAAGAACATTGGCCAACGTGGAGCAATGTGTAAAAGCCCTATCTCAAGGAGGCGTGATTGCCTACCCGACAGAAGGCGTGTTTGGTGTTGGATGTGACCCTGACAATGTGCAGGCCATTCAGGCTTTACTGAATGTGAAAGAGCGTGACCGTGCAAAAGGATTGATCTTAATTGCTGCCGATCTTGCCCAACTTGATGGGTACATCGACATGAGCCGATTGAGTGAAGAAACGAAAGCCGATGTGTTGGCCAGTTGGCCAGGTCCTGTGACATGGGTGATGCCTGCAGGCAAGAACATCACGGATTGGGTCACGGGGCAGTTTGATACGGTTGCGGTACGCGTGTCTGACCACACTGATGTGCAAGCCTTGTGTACTGCGTTTGGTAAACCAATAACATCAACCAGTGCAAATCTTAGCGGTGAAGAGCCGTGCCGTTCAGTCGAAGAGGTTGACGCACAACTTGGCGATCGTGTTGCGTGTATTTTAGAGGGAAAAACGGGTGGTCTTGAGAGGCCAACCGAGATCCGCGATGCACGTTCTGGTAAGGTGCTTCGACAAGGTTAAATTAATCGTCGGAATAAGAAGGAACTCCTGTGCAAGACCACACCCAGCCAGTCGATAAAGACGCCGTAAAACGCTTCCTACTTTCGTTGCAAGACCGTATTTGTGATGCGTTGTCACATGAAGATGGGGGGTCTGCGTTTGAGGAGGATGCATGGGAGCGAGAAGCGGGTGGCGGTGGTCGCAGTCGCGTTTTGCGTGACGGTACTGTTTTTGAACAAGCCGGCGTGAATTTCTCGCACGTGTTTGGCGATAAAATGCCGGGTTCAGCCACCGCGCATCGGCCTGAGCTTGCAGGGCGCAGCTTTGAAGCCATGGGTGTGTCTTTGGTCATTCACCCGAACAACCCACACATTCCGACGTCTCACGCCAATGTGCGTTTTTTCATTGCTGAAAAAGAAGGCGAAGCCCCTGTTTGGTGGTTTGGTGGTGGTTTCGATCTCACCCCCTTCTATCCTGTGGAAGAAGATTGTCTTCATTGGCACAATACCGCGAAAGCGATTTGTCTGCCGTTTGGTGACGCCGTTTATGCCGAACATAAGGCGTGGTGCGATCGTTATTTCTTCCTTCCGCATAGAAATGAAACCCGTGGCGTTGGAGGACTTTTCTTTGATGATCTCAATGCGTGGGGGTTTGATTCGTCTTTTAACTATATAAAGGCGGTCGGCGAAGGGTTTCTCGATGCTTACCTTCCGATCGTTCAAAAACGAAAGGACAAAGCGTTCTCAGAGCATGAGCGCCAGTTCCAGCTTTATCGTCGTGGCCGTTACGTCGAATTTAACCTGGTGTATGATCGTGGCACCTTGTTTGGCCTTCAAAGTGGTGGTCGAACAGAATCAATTTTAATGTCTATGCCCCCACTTGTTAGATGGGAGTATGGATTCGAGCCTGAAGCGGGCTCTCCTGAAGCAATACTCTATAAAGACTATTTAACGCCAAGGGATTGGTAAGGTTCAGTAGGTAAATGGATAAATACGTCGTTGTCGGGAATCCGATTTCACACAGCAAGTCCCCTTTTATACATACCTTGTTTGCGCGTCAGACAGGGCAGTCGATGTCATATGAAACCTTGCAAGCGCCTATTGGTGGTTTCAATGAAGCCATGGATGTGTTTTTTGCCAACGGTGGTCGTGGCTGTAATGTCACCGTGCCATTTAAAGAAGATGCATATGCCATGGCAACCATGCTTACAGAGCGTGCTCGTTTAGCGGGCGCGGTTAATACGCTTAAAAAGCTGGATGATGGCGGCATTCTTGGTGATAACACGGATGGGGAAGGTCTTGTTCAGGATTTGCTAAACCATCACGTGCAGTTAGAGGGTGCCAACATTCTTCTGCTCGGCGCGGGTGGTGCAGCGCGCGGTGTTGTACTTCCTTTACTTAAACACAGTCCCAACATGCTAGTGATTGCCAACCGAACGGTGAGCAAAGCCGAAACACTGGCTTCTTTGTTTTCTGAATACGGGAATGTTTCAGCCGCATCCTTTGATTCCTTGGGTGAGGCTGAGTTCGATATCATCATCAATTCAACATCCGCCAGTTTGTCCGGTGAACATCCAAATATTCCGGCTACGGTCATTCATCAGAAAAGTACGGTGTACGACATGGTGTATGGCTCAGGGCTTACCAGCAGCAATCAATGGGCGAAAGAGCAAGGTGCTGCTCGTCTGATTGATGGGCTAGGTATGCTGGTGGGACAAGCTGCGGAAAGTTTTACTATCTGGCGTGGCATTAAACCGGGAACGGGACAGGTGCTAAGGGAACTTCGCCGTAATCTTGCCGAGTAACCATGAACCAAAGTATTTTATTTCCTGATCATCAAGACATAGATAAAAACAAACATGCTGTTTGTTTTCATGCACAGCAGTCAGGGGCATTGATTGTTTGTTATGTATCTATAGATGACATTCGAAAGCGTCAACATGAAGCATTAATAGAAGATGAAGCGATACTGGCAGCGTTTGACCAGCATCGCTTTGACTTCGAAGATCTCGCCGAAGAAGCCATTGAGGATGAAAGCTTCAATGACCAAGGAGAAATCTGGGTGCGTTAGCCTTCGGCAATGTAGTCATTCTTGGTGGCGACATAGTTGTCAGACGATTTTTGCAAAAATGCCCGCTCGGCTTCTTTTAGTGGTCGAGCCTGCTTTACAGGACTTCCTACATAGAGGAAGCCTGATTCCAGTCGCTTTCCTGGCGGAACAAGACTGCCTGCACCAATCATCACATCGTCTTCAATGATGGCACCGTCCAAAACGATAGCTCCCATTCCAACCAATACACGATCGCCAACTGTGCAACCATGAAGCATAACCTTGTGCCCGATAGTCACGTCTTTACCAATAATAAGCGGGTATCCATCAGGATTGTCGGTGTTTTTATGGGTGACATGCAGTACCGAACCGTCTTGGACATTAGATCGGTCACCAATAATGATGTGGTTAACATCGCCACGCGCAGCAACTAAAGGCCAAATACTTACATCATTACCAAGGGTAATGTCTCCCACCATCACAGATGTTGGGTCTAGATATACACGCTCACCAACGTTAGGGAAGATGCCCTTATAACTCCGAAGTACTGATTGCATTTGTTATGTCCTAAAGGATTATTAGAATTCCAGCCTATATGGATGCGAAAAATAGTGCAATTCATCACCAATGTTTCGTTTAAGTACCCCTGTTTGGTTGATTGCTGAGCGAACGCACCGTTTTTCATGAAAAACAGCGCAAAACCCCTTGCCAAGATCTGAACCATCCCTATAATGCGACCTCACTGACACGGCGACCTGCTCCACACGGAACTAACCACTGAATCAGTACGGTGAAACGGCTTCAAAATTGAT
>NZ_MDAG01000012.1:0-74827 GCF_002876705.1 Enterovibrio norvegicus
TACCTCGTACCTCGTACCTCTTCCCCCCAAACAAAAACGGGCAGTGAATCCACTGCCCGTTTTTATTCCCGTACGATTTCTACTATCGCTACAACGCAATCCACGTTGCTTTCACTTCCGTGTATTTCTCAAACGCATGGAGTGATTTGTCGCGGCCGTTGCCGGATTGTTTATAGCCGCCGAACGGTGCGGTCATGTCGCCGCCGTCGTAGTGGTTGATCCACACCATGCCAGTGCGCAGGGCTTTTGCGGTTTTGTGTGCTTTGCTGATGTCCGACGTCCACACCGCCGAAGCGAGGCCGTAGTCGGTATCGTTGGCGATCGCGATGGCTTGCTCTGGGGTATCGAAGGTAATCACAGACAGCACGGGGCCGAAGATTTCTTCACGCGCGATGCTCATGTCATTGTTCACGTTATCGAACACAGTGGGTTCAACAAACAAGCCGCCAGATGCTTCCATCACTCTCGCACCACCGCAAACAAGGTTTGCGCCTGCGTCTGTGCCTTTGCCGATATAGCCAAGCACCGTATCCAGTTGTTGTTGGTCCACCATGGCACCGACCTGCGTGTCAGGGTCGAGCGGGTGACCGGGTTGCCAGCCTTTTAGTGCCGCAACCACCTTTTCAACAAACACATCTTTAATAGAGGCTTCGACGAGAAGGCGAGATCCTGCGGTGCACACCTCGCCTTGGTTGAAGGCAATGGCTGAGGCGGCGGATTCTGCTGCCGCATCCAAATCCGGCGCATCAGCAAAAACAATGTTCGGGCTTTTACCGCCCGCTTCCAACCACACGCGTTTCATGTTGGATTCGCCCGCATAAATCATCAATTGCTTGGCGATGCGCGTCGAACCTGTAAAGACCAAGGTATCGACATCCATGTGCAGCGCGAGCGCTTTGCCTACGGTGTGCCCAAAGCCCGGCAATACGTTCAACACGCCTTTAGGCATGCCAGCGTCTAAGGCCAATTGGCCCAAACGCAGCGCGGTAAGGGGGGATTTCTCTGACGGTTTAAGGATCACAGAATTGCCAGAGGCAAGGGCAGGGCCGAGTTTCCAACACGCCATGAGCATGGGGAAGTTCCAAGGCACTATGGCCGCGACGACACCAATAGGTTCTCGGGTGATCATACCGATTTCATTGTGTGGCGTGGGCGCAACTTCGTCGTAAATCTTGTCGACCGCTTCCCCTGACCAACGAATAGCACGTGCAGCGCCATACACATCGACAGCTTTGGAATAGCGGATGGGTTTACCCATGTCGAGGGTTTCAAGCAGCGCCAATTCGTCACGGTTTTCTTCAATTAATTCCGCGAATCGAATAACGACTTTCTTTCGTTCAGCAGGGGGGAGTTGAGACCAAGCACCACTCTCAAAAACATGGCGTGCGCTGGCGACCGCATTATTCGCATCGTCAGTGTCACAGCTGGCGACATCAGACAGTAAACGTCCGTCAATGGGACTTAAACAGGGGAAAGTCTCTCCCGATACAGCATTGACGTACTCACCATCGATAAAAGCCTGACCGCGAATTTCAAGACGGTTGGCGTAAGATTCCCAATCATTGCGTGATGATAACGACGACATAATTGCCTCTCTAATCCATGTGTTTAACGCACTCTTCGCTCACTGTGCACCATTTCAAAATATTTTACAATTGGCCTGTTTTGTTCAATTTATAATCGATATGGCGTGTTTACTGTTCGTTATATTTGACATAGTATTGCAAATATTACTCGCCCAGCAACAACTCGTTAACAACGTAAAGCGGAAAGGACACCTGATTATGGCAGAGCAGAACCCGAACAATGCACATGCACAGTTAGATAACTTCTGGATGCCGTTTACGGCTAACCGTCAATTTAAGTCGACGCCCCGATTGTTAGCGAAAGCCGAGGGCATGTATTACACGGATGTAGACGGAAATTCAGTGCTTGATGGGACAGCAGGGCTTTGGTGCTGTAATGCAGGACATAGCCGTCGCGAAATCTCGGAGGCGGTCAGCCGACAAATTTCTGAGCTCGATTACGCCCCTACGTTTCAAATGGGTCATCCCCTTCCTTATGAGCTTGCTCAGCGTCTCGCAGAGATGTCTCCGGGGGATTTGAACCGCGTCTTTTTTACCAATTCGGGATCTGAGTCAGGTGATACGGCGTTAAAAATTGCACTGGCGTATCAGCGTGCAAGAGGGCAAGCAAACCGCACTCTATTTATTGGTCGAGAGCTGGGGTACCACGGCACAGGGTTTGGTGGTATCTCTGTCGGCGGCATGGCCAACAATCGCAATGCATTTAGCAGCCAATTGCTCCCACATGTCGATCACCTTCCGCACACCTTAGATATTGAACGCAACGCTTTCTCAAAAGGATTGCCAACGCACGGCATAGAAAAAGCCGATGTGTTGGAAACCCTCATCGAGAAACATGGTGCTGAAAACATCGCTGCAGTCATGGTTGAACCAATGTCTGGCTCCGGCGGAGTGGTATTGCCGCCTGTGGGTTACCTAAAACGCCTTCGTGAAATCACCACTAAACACGACATCTTGCTGATCTTTGATGAAGTGATCACAGGGTTTGGTCGTGTCGGCGATGCGTTCGCTGCACAGCGCTGGGATGTCACGCCAGACATTATTACGACCGCGAAAGCCCTTACCAACGGTGCGATTCCGATGGGGGCTGTGCTCGTGAGTGAAAAGATTTACCAAACCTGTATGCAAGCCCCTGAAGATACCATCGAGCTTTTCCACGGTTACACGTATTCAGGTCACCCTGTAGCGGCTGCCGCTGCGTTGGCCACACTTGATATTTACCGTGACGAGAAATTGTTCGAACGCTCTCGCCACATGGAGACTGAATGGGAAAGCGCGTTGCATTCTCTTGCTGGGCTAGATCATGTCATTGATGTGCGAAACACAGGGCTTATTGGCTGTGTGCAGTTCTCGCCAAGTGCTAAGGGTGCAGGGAAGCGCGGTTATGAGGTGTTTACTCAATGCTTCCAAGATGGCGTTTTAGTGCGCGCATCGGGCGACATTATTGCGCTGTCACCGCCGCTGATTTTGGAATCTAAACACATTGATCAAATCGTCACTACATTAGAAAAAGCCATTAAATCGGCATCTTGATTGTGCCCATTGCTGAGGGAAAGACGGACATGACATCAGTAACACACTATATCGACGGCAAATACACTGGCGCGAGCGAGAGAAGCCAATCATTGTATAACCCAGCGACCGGACAAGTGTCGGGAAGCGTTTCCCTTGCGTCTGCAAGTGAAACAGCTGCCGCAGTGGCGTCTGCGAAAGCGGCGTTTCCCGCGTGGTCTGAAACGCCGCCACTGCGACGTGCGCGCGTCATGTTCAAATTCAAAGCGCTGGTGGAAGAAAACATTGATGAGCTTGCCGCTTTGATCACCCAAGAGCACGGCAAAGTGATTGATGATGCAAAAGGCGAACTGACCCGTGGGCTAGAAGTGGTGGAGTTTGCCTGTGGTATTCCGCACCTATTAAAAGGCGAAATGACGGAACAAATTGGTGCCGGTATTGATGCATGGTCACTCAATCAATCTTTGGGTGTCGTTGCGGGTATTTCACCGTTTAACTTTCCCATCATGGTACCCATGTGGATGTTTCCTATCGCCATTGCGTGTGGCAACACCTTCGTGATGAAGCCTTCTGAAAAAGATCCGAGCTCGACGTTACGCATTGCGGAACTCCTTACAGAAGCGGGTTTGCCAGATGGTGTGTTTAACGTGGTGAATGGCGACAAAGAAGCGGTGGATGTGCTTTTGACACACCCAGATGTGCACGCTGTCAGCTTTGTCGGTTCAACGCCGATTGCAGAATATATCTACAGCACAGCGTCTGCGCACGGTAAGCGAGTTCAAGCGTTAGGCGGCGCGAAAAACCACATGGTGGTGATGCCCGATGCGGATCTTGACCAAGCGGTTGCTGCCTTAATGGGCGCGGCCTATGGCTCTGCGGGAGAACGTTGCATGGCAATTTCCGTGGCGGTCGCTGTTGGCAATGTTGCTGATGCACTCATTGAAAAACTGACACCGAAAGTTGAAGCGTTACGCGTGGGCAACGGCACTATCGACGGCATGGAAATGGGGCCTTTGGTCACCGCTGAACATTTGAAAAAAGTGGAAGGCTACGTAGCACAGGGTGTTCAAGAAGGCGCGACCTTGGTTGTCGATGGACGTGGCGTTAAGGCGGAAAATGTGGATGAAGATAACGCCGATGGCTTCTTCCTTGGCGGCTGCTTGTTCGATAATGTCACGTCAGACATGACGGTGTATCGTGATGAAATCTTCGGCCCTGTTCTTGCGATCGTGCGTGTGCCGGATTACGCCACAGCCGTAAAACTCATTAATGAACATGAATTTGGTAACGGCACGGCTATTTTCACTCAAAATGGCGATGCTGCGCGACAGTTCTGTCATGAGATTCAAGTCGGTATGGTCGGTGTGAACGTGCCAATTCCTGTGCCCATGGCATTCCATAGCTTTGGCGGTTGGAAGCGCTCCTTGTTTGGCCCACTGCACATGCATGGCCCTGATGGCGTGAGGTTTTATACGAGACGCAAGGCGATCACGGCGCGTTGGCCAACCGGCATTCGTGCCAATGCCGACTTTATTATGCCAACCATGAAGTAGCATTTAATGCGTGAAACAGCGTTTGATACCTGAAACAACGGCATTAAAAAAGGAGCCCATCTGATGTGGCTCCTTTTTTGTGTGTTCATATGGCTAACAGCCTGTGCTGCCTATGCCACGTGTTCTGCAACATGCTCGGCAACGTCGCTAAATGGAATCCGCTCAGGCTTACTCAGTTGGTAACCTTGGAAGAGGTCGAACCCGAGTTTACGCGCGAATAGCAACTCCTCAGCGGTTTCTATTTTTTCCGCAAGAAGCAGCAACTCAGGCGTTGATTTGTACTCTAAGACAAAGCGGCTGATGGTCTCATGGGAGAGCGCACGGAAGTCAATCTTCACAATGTCTGCCAACGGCAGGAAGGGACGCCAGGCATCGCAAGGGTTGAAATCGTCAAAGGCGATGCGATAACCGCGGTTTTTCAAATCAACCAACACATCGAATAGCACAGTATCAGGTACACAATTTTCCAGCACTTCAATCACCAGATCTTTCGGCGGGTAGTTGAGTGCAGTGCCATTGATTAGGCTTTGATAAGAGAAGTTAACGAAACAAGGCTGTCCGTCTGAGACGGTTTTGACGGATTTTTTCCCTGACACAAAGAGGTCGTTGAGCACTATCTCTGTGGCATATTCCGCGGCAACGAGAGGAAACGTATCACAGCGACCATCTCGAAAAAGCAACTCATACCCAATGCGTTGATTTTGTCGATTAAAAATAGCCTGTCGTGCAATGTTAGAACTCATATAAAGCCAAAATGCCTATGAATTAGGGACACCTGATAAGTGTATTTGATGTCTTAAAAGTGAGAGTGCCAATAAAGACTGATATTTCGCGTCGAAAATTAAATGATCAAATTCATACTTTTCTAAACACTATGAATTTGAGGGCATCTAATTTTGAGGGAGTTTTCGGCTAGAACGACCGTGTTTCTAACTTGCAGCCGTCTTTGGTGCAGGCAAGTACCGAGCCCTGAGTATACCAATCGCCTAAAACGATTCGTTGCGCGAGATCATTGCCGATTGAGAAGGTATGAATATCTGGGCGGTGTGTGTGACCATGAATCATTGTCATTACATTTTCTGACGCCATTACGCGTGAGACTTCGTCATGATCAACGTCCATGATGTCTTCGGCTTTTTGCTGGTTGCTCTCTGTGCTGCCTTTACGGATCTTACTGCCAATGTTTTTGCGGTAAGACAGAGGGAGACGCATGAATAGCCACTGCGCAAAAGGGTTATGCACTTTCTTTCGATAGCGCTGATACCCTTCATCCTGAATGCATAAGGTGTCGCCATGCAAAATCAGGGTGGGTTTTCCGAACAAATCAATCACGGTATGTTCAGGCAGTAAGGTCATGCCTGACGCTTTTGCGAAACGTTTACCTATCATGAAATCGCGATTTCCATGAATGAAGTAAATAGCAACGCCTTTGTCAGAAAGCACTTTCAGTGCGGCTGCCACTTCGTGATGAAGCGGAACGTCGTCGTCATCACCTACCCACACTTCAAACAAATCCCCAAGAATATAAAGGGCGGATGCGAGAGGCGCTTCATCGTTTAAAAAACGGTAAAAACAATCGGTGATTTCAGGATGAGAAGGACTGAGATGAAGATCTGATATAAAAAGTACTGTCATAGGAAAGAGGGCAGCAAGTAACCTTGCTGCCCCTCATTGTCTTATTCTTCGATGGTTACGCTGTTGATCAGCACTTCTTCAACAGGCACGTCTTGGTGTACGTAGCCCCATTTACCCGTTGCAACACCTTTGATCTTGTTAACAACGTCCATGCCTTCAACCACTTCACCGAACACACAGTAACCCCAGCCGTCCATAGACTCAGATTTGTGGTCTAGGAAGGTATTGTTACCCACGTTGATGAAGAATTGTGAGCTCGCTGAATGCGGTTCCATCGTACGCGCCATTGCAATGGTACCAATCGCGTTGCTTAGGCCATTGTTTGCTTCGTTCTTGATAGACGCGCCAGTTTCTTTCTCTTCCATGCCAGACGCCATACCGCCGCCTTGGATCATGAAACCGTCGATGACACGGTGGAAAAGCGTGCCGTTGTAGAAACCATCACGGCAGTACTGCAGGAAGTTTTCTGACGTAAGTGGCGCTTTTTCAGTGTTAAGTTGGATTTTGATGTCACCAAAATTGGTATGAAGCGTAACCATGTTTTGTTCCTAATTTAATTAGCTTTTCGCTTAGACGTTTGATTCTATCCCAACGGGCGCGACATTCAACTGATTACGACGAAAAAGCCCTTCCGATGGTGGCGTGGTCTTCATGTTGCTACGTAATTCTGTCTGATTCATCGCCCTTGTATATTTTCGTGAAGGTGTTGAGTACAAAAATAATCATAGACTGTGTTGGATCCTGTTGATTTGACCCTTCAAATCGAACACCTAACCACCTTTTGAAACCCTGTGTCTTGAGGTAATATGTATTCAAGTAACCTGCATTCAGTATCTTCAGGTTGCTTACGTATACATCTCTAGTGTTTAGCTAATAATTGTAATGGGTAACTCGACAACCATGTTAAAAATCTATAACTCTCTCACCAAACAGAAAGAAGAATTCAAACCGATTGAGCCAGGCAAAGTTGGCATGTATGTGTGTGGGGTTACCATTTACGATTTGTGTCATATCGGCCACGGTCGCACGTTCGTGTCTTTTGATGTGGTGTCTCGCTACTTGCGCTTTTTGGGTTATGACCTGAAGTTTGTCCGCAACATTACCGATATTGATGACAAGATCATCAAACGTGCTGCAGAAAACGGTGAAAGCTGTGATTCACTCACCAACCGTTTGATTGGCGAAATGCACGCAGATTTTGATGCATTGAACATGAAACGCCCAGACATCGAACCACGTGCGACTGAATTCATTGCTGAAATCATCGAGTTGGTTGAACGCCTGATTGAGCGTGGCTATGCCTACGTTGCGTCAAATGGTGATGTACTGTTTGAAGTCGCGAAATTTGATGATTACGGCAAGTTGTCTCGTCAAGATTTGGACCAGTTGCAAGCCGGTGCGCGCGTTAATATTGAAGAAGCGAAAAAGAGTCCACTGGATTTCGTGTTGTGGAAAATGTCTAAGCCGGGTGAGCCAACATGGGAATCTCCGTGGGGCGCTGGTCGTCCGGGCTGGCACATCGAATGTTCTGCGATGAACTCAGCAATCCTTGGTAATCATTTTGACATTCACGGTGGCGGCTCAGATTTAACCTTCCCACACCATGAAAACGAAATCGCACAATCTTGCTGCGCCCATGATACCCAGTATGTAAATACCTGGATGCATAGTGGCATGGTGATGGTTGACCGCGAGAAAATGTCAAAATCGCTGGGTAACTTCTTTACCATTCGCGATGTTTTGGGTCATTACGACGCTGAAACCGTGCGCTACTTCTTGATGTCAGGTCACTACCGCAGTCAGTTGAACTACAGCGAAGAAAACCTCAAACAAGCACGTGCTGCCGTTGAGCGTTTATACACCGCGTTACGTGGACTTGATTTGTCTGTTGTTGCCGAAGGCGGCGAGGCATTTGTTGAGCGCTTTAAAGCAGCAATGGATGATGACTTCAATACACCAGAAGCCTATTCCGTGCTGTTTGATATGGCGCGTGAAATCAACCGTCTAAAAGCGGAAGATGAAACTTCTGCTGCGAAACTGGCTGTGCGTATGCGTCAGTTGGCAGACGTGCTTGGTTTGTTGGGTCAAGAACCTGAAGCTTTCCTTCAAGGAAACGCTGCGGGTGGCGATGATGATGAAGTTGCGAAAATTGAAGGTCTAATTAAAGCGCGTAATGATGCGCGTGCAAGCAAAGATTGGGCTGCTGCTGATGCGGC
Source organism: Enterovibrio norvegicus (assembly GCF_002876705.1). Lineage (GTDB taxonomy): Bacteria > Pseudomonadota > Gammaproteobacteria > Enterobacterales > Vibrionaceae > Enterovibrio > Enterovibrio norvegicus_B. The sequence continues at coordinate 8,503 of NZ_MDAG01000012.1, forward strand.
GCGAGATGCACTGACCGACATGGGTATTGTGTTAGAAGATGGTGCCGCTGGCACAACGTGGCGTCGTAAGTAACCACGACCACTAAGTCGAAAAAAAACACGAAACGGAGCTTAGGCTCCGTTTTTTTATGTCCATTTTTTATTTTCATGCTTTTTGGAGGGGGTATGGGTTGTGTAAGAAGAACGGACAGTTGGTTGAGAACGTCGAAAAAGTGAAACATGCTGCATTAATAAATTTAACAATTCATTATCACCATGAATACATCCATTAAATCAGTGAAATCGGATGTATTTTCTAATCTGGTAGTGTTTTCATCTTTAAGTGTATGAATTTCTTGGGTTGACTAAAAAGCCAGATAATTTTCGTATGGAAAACATGTCATTTTCTCAAAGATAGAACAAGAAAAAATCCTGCATATCCCATGATGTCGGTAGTCAACGTGAAAGGTTTTTGAGCCCTGTCTTGTGGTCAGGTGGGGTTCGTCCGATTGAGCGGTACGGAAACTTTTGATGTTGCTCTCTAGGAAAAGAGATTAACGATAAGTCTTTAAGGACAGCAGCAATGAACAAAATTATTTTCTCTACAACACTACTGAGCACGCTCATTTCTACTTCGTCATTTGCCTTTGAGGTGTATTCCAATGACGATTCTTCTCTACTTTTAGGCGGCCGAGTCGAACCGCGTTTTAACGTTTCAGATGCAAACGAAGTTAACCCAGGTGATAGCTCTTTTGAGGATATCAGCCGAGCACGTATCTACATTGATGGCACAACCCGCGTCAATGAAGATGTCTCCGTGTTTGGTTTTTACGAAGGTGAACTTACCTCAGAGTCCAATACATCGGATATCGAAAACCGATACATGTACGCAGGTGTTGCGACAGGTTTCGGTGCGTTTTCCTATGGTAAACAGGACTCTGCTCAGGTCATTCTGACTGACGTGACTGACATCATGGAAACGTTCGGGGGCAGTGCCTCAGATCTTGTGGAAGGCAACCAAGACAAGCGTGAAAACAACTTTGTTTACCAGCTTGAAATTCCTTTTGGTGTGACAGCGACTGCTAACTACATTGCCTCTGATGAAGAGGACAATGACAGCGCGGGTCTTTCACTGATCTATGACGATCCGATTGGCTTTGCCTTTGGTGTAGGTTACGTAGATGGCAAGCAAGCGTTAGGTGTGAACAACGTTGATGCAAACCAAATGAACGTGGTTGCTTCTTACGCTGTGGGTGATTTCTACATGGGCGGTATATACGTCTCGGGCGAAATCGACAACGTGGATGTTGACGGTTATGAAATCGCAGCCGCTTACACGCTAGACGATTTCGTCTTCCGCTATGTCTACAACAACCGTGATGCGGACGATAAAGCGAAGATCTCTGATTACGAAGTTGATTACCATGCGATCGAAGGGGTTTATAACGTAACCAATAACTTCTTGGGTTATGCGGGTTACGAGTTCAATCGTCTTGATGGCAAACAAAACGATGATCAGTTCCAAGCCGGTATTCGTTACAACTTCTAACGGTTAGCTAACGGACAAACCAAATAAAAAAGGAGCCTTTACGGCTCCTTTTTGTGTTTAGAAAGGGAAGAGACGCATTCCGTGCCTGAAGCCGATTAGCTAAGACCGGGGAAGAGCGCTCGCATCCCATTCGCAATAAATTCAATACCCAGCGCACCAAGGATAAGACCCATGATACGGGTGATAACGTTGATGCCAGTTTGACCCAAGAACTTAACAATGGATGGGCCAAGGCGCAGCAGTACCCAAATACCCGCAGAGAAAAAACTAATGGTACCAATTAACCCCAAGGTATCTAACGAGCTCGGATAGCGGGAAGAATACACAATGGTGGAACTGATGGCTCCCGGCCCTGCCAATAGCGGCATTGCGAGGGGAACGACACCAATCTGCTCGCGGCTGATGGACTCTGATTGTTCTTGCTTGTTCTGTTTCACCTCGCCGAGCTTACCGCTCATCATGGTGAAGGCAATGCTGACTAACAGCATGCCGCCAGCAACACGGAACGAATCTAGCGAAATGCTGAAAAGATCCAACAACAATTGTCCCGCTAAAAGAGAAACAATCAAGATGGCGGCAACAGCAAGGCTTGCAGTGTAAGCCGTTTTGTTGCGTTCAGCAGGGTCTTGGTGCGCAGTCAAAGACACAAATATCGGCATGATGCCCAGTGGATTTACAGCGGCAAACAGACCAATGAAAAATTGAAAAAATATTACAAGCTCGATGCTATTCATTCCAATGACTCGATGGGTGACACGATAATCTGATTTCGATCGCAAATATCTCAATCATCGGCGCTAGTATAGCGTCGAATTATTAAATGCCAATTGCTAGATAGCGAGGGATCGTCTAGCAACGAATTTATTGAATAAGATATTCATGGATATAAGCAAAGGAAATAATTTAAATATATTTAAAACAGATAGATAGTGACATTGGAAAGCTGAGCTTACGCGGTTTGGCACTGGAATAAATATGACATTGATCACATTAAAATAACTTATTCAACAAATGTCACTGAAAGTAGTTATACATGTGTATGAGCCACGAAAGCAGTGTGTTACATTCCCGTGGTTTTGTTGTGGGAATTGGCAAATAAAGCCAATGATAGCCTACGATCTGTCTAGTAAACGTACAATAAACGAAAATATTTATGAAAGTTTACTACATATGATCCTGATCAATTTCCTGAGTTTGTGAAAATCTATAATCGGTTTTGAAAGTTATTTACTAAATGCTTGCCAAGGCTCACTGAGGAAGTGTGATGCTTAGGCCTCTAACAAAACGAGCATGTAGTTACTAAATAATTTTCAAACTTTAGGTATGTAGGAGACAACTATGCCTGTAACTAATGTAGCTGAACTCAACGCAATGGTTGAGCGCGTAAAAAAAGCGCAGAAAGAATTCGCAACTTACTCACAAGAGCAAGTTGATAAGATTTTCCGTGCTGCTTCTCTAGCTGCTAACAACGCCCGTATTCCTCTGGCACAACAAGCTGTCGAAGAATCTGGCATGGGTATTGTCGAAGACAAGGTTATTAAAAACCACTTCGCTTCTGAATTTATCTACAACAAATACAAAGACGAAAAAACCTGCGGCATCTTGGAAGAAAACGACGAGTTCGGTACTTTCACTATCGCTGAACCAGTAGGTATCATCTGCGGTATCGTTCCAACCACCAACCCAACCTCAACGGCTATCTTCAAATCTCTTATCTCTTTGAAGACACGTAACGGTATTATCTTCTCGCCACACCCACGTGCTAAAAACTCAACGAACGACGCTGCGAAGCTGGTTCTTGATGCTGCAGTTGCTGCTGGCGCACCAAAAGACATCATCGGTTGGATCGACGAGCCATCTGTAGAATTGTCTAACCTTCTTATGAAGCACGATGACATCAACCTTATCCTTGCAACTGGCGGTCCAGGCATGGTTAAAGCGGCTTACTCTTCAGGTAAACCTGCTATCGGTGTAGGCGCAGGTAACGTGCCAGTTGTTATCGATGAAACGGCTGACGTGAAACGCGCAGTGGCTTCTATTCTGATGTCTAAAACGTTCGATAACGGTGTTGTGTGTGCTTCTGAGCAAGCGGCAATCGTTGTTGATTCTGTTTACGACGAAGTGAAAGCACGTTTTGCTTCTCACAAAGGTCACGTACTAAGCAAAGACGACGCAGCGAAAGTGCGTAAAGTCCTGCTTATCGACGGTGCGCTTAACGCGAAGATCGTTGGCCAACCAGCAGTTAAGATCGCTGAAATGGCAGGCGTAACTGTACCAACTGACACCAAAGTACTTATCGGTGAAGGTCTAGGTAAAGTGTCTTATGACGACGAGTTCGCACATGAGAAACTGTCTCCAACACTGGGTCTGTTCCGCGCTGATGATTTCGAAGATGCTGTTGCTCAAGCAGTGACCATGGTTGAAATCGGCGGTATCGGCCACACGTCTGGTCTTTACACGAACCAAGACGTTAACCAAGACCGTATCCGTTACTTCGGTGACAAGATGAAAACGGCGCGTATCCTTGTCAACATCCCAACCACTCACGGTGGTATCGGTGACCTGTACAACTTTAATGTTGCACCATCACTGACGTTGGGTTGTGGTTCTTGGGGTGGTAACTCTATCTCTGAGAACGTAGGTCCTAAGCACCTTATCAACAAGAAGACTGTAGCGAAGCGAGCTGAAAACATGCTGTGGCACAAACTACCGAAATCAATCTACTTCCGCCGTGGTAGCCTACCAATCGCACTTGGCGATTTGGAAGGCAAGAAACGTGCGATGATCGTGACTGACCGCTTCCTGTTCAACAACGGTTACTCTGACGAAATCGTTGCGTTGCTGAAAGCACAAGGCATGGAAGTGCAGACGTTCTTCGAAGTAGAAGCCGATCCAACATTGTCTGTTGTAGAGAAAGGTGCTGCAGCAATGCAGAGCTTCCAACCTGACGTAATCATCGCATTGGGCGGCGGTTCACCGATGGATGCAGCGAAAATCATGTGGGTAATGTACGAGCACCCAGAAACGCATTTCGAAGAACTAGCAATGCGCTTCATGGACATCCGTAAACGTATCTACAAATTCCCTAAAATGGGTAAAAAAGCAGAATTGGTTTGTATCACAACCACTTCAGGTACGGGTTCAGAAGTCACACCTTTCGCGGTTGTTACTGATGACAAGACTGGCGCAAAATACCCACTGGCTGACTACGAATTGACACCACAAATGGCAATCGTAGATGCAAACCTAGTGATGAACATGCCTAAGTCGCTAACCGCATTCGGTGGTTACGATGCAGTGACTCACGCACTAGAAGCATACGTATCAGTTCTTGCGAACGAGTACTCTGATGGTCAAGCGCTTCAAGCTCTGAAGATGCTGAAAGAATACCTACCATCAAGCTACGCGAACGGCGCAACTGACCCAATCGCTCGTGAGAAAGTACACAATGCAGCGACCATCGCAGGTATCGCGTTTGCTAACGCATTCCTAGGTGTATGTCACTCAATGGCGCACAAAATTGGTGCTGAGTTCCACCTACCACACGGTCTGGCGAACGCACTACTGATTTCTAACGTGGTTCGTTACAACGCGAATGACAACCCAACAAAACAAACAGCATTCTCTCAGTACGACCGCCCACAAGCACGTCGTCGCTACGCAGAAGTTGCTGAGCACTTGGGTCTAGCGCAAATCGGTGACAGCACAGCACAGAAAATCGAGCGCCTACTTGCTTGGTTGGAAGAGTTGAAACTAAACCTAGATATCCCATTGTCTATCCAAGCGGCGGGTGTATCTGAGTCTGACTTCCTAGCGAAATTGGATGGACTAGCGGTAGAAGCGTTCGATGACCAATGTACTGGCGCAAACCCACGCTACCCATTGATCACCGAGCTGAAAGAAGTACTGGTTGCATCTTTCTACGGTAACGCATTTGTTGAAGGTGAGACTTTCGAAGGTACAACTGTTATCAAGAAGAAAGCAGACCAAGAAGCAGCGAAACCAGCAGCAAAAACAAAGAAAGAAGCAGCTAAAGCGTAATTCGCTGACTGACTCTTAGAAAAAAAGCCCGCATGATGCGGGCTTTTTTTATGGGAAACTTTCATTGAAGTGCATCGAATGCATTGAAATGAAGGATGAGACGCGTCTCTTTTATCTTTTCTTCTTACGTTGCGTTGCGTTCAACTGGCGGCTTCGAGAATACGACCTGTAAAGCTGTCGTTTTCTACGATATACGCAGCCCCATCAATCATGTCGTAGTTAATGGCAGGGTGATGATGAATGAGCCCTTTGTCGTTATGACGTAGACGAGGTAATACGCCCCCAACGCGAATATTCGCATGCTCAAGCTCTTGAGCCCAACTTCGTGTAAGCCCTCGGATCACCGCATTTGAACTGTCGAGTGTGATTTCTTCTTCCATGTCTGTCAGCACACCAGGAATATTAACAATCACACCTTTGCGTCCGGTATCGAGCATGTTGAACGCGGCACCGCGACCGAACAGGTATAAATTGGATGCAACATCTGCAATGGTTTGATTGACCGTATCGCTGCTTGCCAAGAGACAAGGTAGACCACCGGCTTGCCAATAGTTGATCAGAACATCAACCGCACCCATTTCGCGGTTTACCTCTTCAAACAGATAAGAAATGTTATCCACATCTCTGCTCTCCAGGAAGAAGGAATAACAACTGCCACCCGCCGTTAAACAGGATTCATAGGTTGCCTGAAGTTTTTGGCAATCCGTATCAACCAACGCCACGCGCGCTCTAAGTTTGCAGAAATGCTCGGCCATTGCGCGGCCTGTTGGTGTTCCTGCTGCTGTAATTACAATGACGGATTTGGCAATATCCATTGTCTGACCTTACTTATCTATTTACGACACATCCATTGTTATACTGCTTTCATTAACAACTTATACCCAGCTTTTTAAGAGGTGGATAACAATCTTGGACCATGATCCGTGAAAGTGGTATGAAGATGTGCAAAAAAGAGTGTGCAAACTGTGTGCAAAGTTGATTTTTTAGGAAGTGATCACAGTTATGTTTTATTTGGGAATCTAGCTTGAGGTGGAGATGGGAACGTGATAGGGCCTGATGCTTAGTGTTTAATAATCAATGCTTTAGGCGTGAGCGCTTAGCTCTTGGTAGCGTTTGGCGATAACGAGTTGATTATAAAGGTTTACCGGATCCAGTTCGGTAGTTGTGCGGTTTTCAGCAGCTAGCTTTCTACGCTGATGACCTGACAAGTTATGGTACACATCTTCGCCCAAATCATGTGTTCCAAATGCAGGAAAATGTAGTGCAGAAGGTGAAACGCAATGGTTAAAACGCGCACTGTCGATCCCTGATTGATGAAAGGCATCTGCTTGTTTTCCACAAAGATCGTAATCAATCTCCTCCGCTGAAAGACGAGCTGGCTCAGGAAGATTGAGCGCTTTTCGTAAATCGGCATCTGTCGATTTTTCTGGATAAGGAGGGTCGATAGGGGTGGTTTCTGTTGCATCCACAGAGAGCAGTGCAAGCATTAAGGCAAAATCCGAACGACGGCCTTGCGTCACAGCATGGCTAAGCTGATCGCCTAACTGAACATCTGTGATTAAATTGGCTTTGTCGAGTGCGTGAATTTGCATAATTCTCTACGGTCATATCGGATACCTTTTTTGTATCGGCATGAATGACCGTTGCTTTAGGCTTTATTTCACTCTTTTTTCATTTGGTTACGGGCGGTTAGAGAATATCCAAAAAACGGAAAAAGCCCGCAATACGGGCTTTTAAGATGCAACACGACAATGAAAGACGCCGTTGCTGATAGTTAAGCTGTCGCGCTACGCGTTCAGCGCTTGCTCTAAATCAGCAAGAATGTCATCAATGTGCTCAATACCCACAGACAAACGAATCATTTCTGGTGAAACACCCGCTTGTGCTTGTTCATCTTCGCTCATCTGACGGTGCGTGGTTGAAGCAGGGTGGCACGCCAGTGATTTAGCATCACCAATGTTAACCAAACGCTTAAACAACGCCAAGGCATCATAGAAACGCACACCCGCTTCATAACCGTCCTTCATGCCAAAGGAAAGAATCGCAGAAGGTTGCCCTTTCATGTATTTCTGCGCAAGTGCATGGTGCTCAGAATCTGGCAAACCTGCATAGCTAACCCAGCTCACTTTCTCGTGACCTTGAAGGTATTCAGCCACTTTCAACGCATTTTCTACATGACGTTCCATACGCAATGACAGCGTTTCCAACCCTTGCATCAACATAAATGCATTCATCGGAGAAAGTGCTGCACCTGTGTTTCGAAGCGGCACGGTACGGGCTCGGCCAATGAACGCGGCATCACCAAATGCTTCGGTATATACCACTCCGTGGTAAGCCGCTTCGGGCTGGTTAAACACAGGGAACCGCGTTTTGTGTTGAGCCCAAGGGAATTTACCGGAATCTACGATGACACCGCCCAGCGTTGTCCCGTGGCCCCCAATGTATTTGGTGAGTGAGTGAACAACGATATCAGCGCCATGTTCGATAGGTTTACATAACACAGGTGTAGCAACCGTGTTATCCACAATCACTGGCACGCCTTGCGCGTGCGCAAGTTCAGCCACTTTCGCTAAATCGACAATGTTACCCGCAGGGTTACCAATACTTTCGCAGTAAACCGCCTTTGTATTTTCATCGATCAAAGCCGCCAGGCTTTCTGGTTTATCGTCTTTTGCAAAGCGCACTTCAATCCCTTGTTTTGGCAGCATGTGTGCAAACAAGGTGTAAGTGCCGCCGTATAGCTGTGGCGTAGAAACGATGTTGTCACCAATTTCAGCCAAGGTTTGGATTGCGTAGTTGATTGCTGCGCTTCCCGCGCTCACAACCAAACCTGCAATGCCACCTTCCAATGCGGCCATACGTTGTTCAAGCACGTCATTGGTTGGGTTCATAATACGGGTATAGATGTTGCCGGGAACGGCGAGGTTAAACAGATCTGCACCGTGTTGGGCGCTGTCGAACTCATAAGCAACGGTCTGATAAATCGGTGTTGCAACAGACTTCGTCGTAGGGTCAGTTTGATATCCAGCGTGAATGGAGAGTGTTTCGTCTTTCATTTTTCGTCCTTGTAAATGGCACCACATCAGCCCTCCACTATGGCACAAAGAAAAAAAATGTAGTTTGTTTGTGCTCAAGTTTCTCATATCGGATAAAAGACAGACGCAATATACCCAAACAACTTGAAGATGCCTTGAATTGAGCACTCTGATGGCTTATGAAATCGAGCACCTTCAGGTTGTTTGGGTATAAACCTATCACGCCTTTGGAACGATGCGTTGTCGCCACATATGAACGCGATACACCCCGGCAAGCGCGACACAAATAAACGCGGGCGCAGCGAAAGAATACGCACCCATCATGGGAAAAATGATGGCGCTGATCGTACCGCCAAGAATGAAGCCTGCCACGATGACGCAAAACAACACCAACTTACGCTGATTTAACGGGTGCCCACGCATTAGCGCGCCAAACATCAAACCCAAATCCGTAATAATGCCGGTGATGTGTGTGGTTCTGACGATCGCGCCGCTGTAGCTGGTGACCAGTGCATTTTGAATCCCACACGCAGCCGCCGCAAAATATAAACCATACGCTGCGCCCTGTTGCATCGGATATATCGCTGCAACCAGCAGCAAAGCTTCAATGATTAACAGAAAATCATACCGACGACCGAGAATCAGCGTGCCGTCTTTTAACACCACGCCAGACAAGAACGCGCCGCCAAAAAAACCTGCCAATACACCCATCAAGTGAACAAACTTCACGGGATTATTATTAATGATGTCGGTGCCAATCAGTGTTGCTGTGCCTGATAGGTGAGAAATGGCTTGATGCTCAAACCCCAATAACCCTATCCCGTTTACACAGCCAGCCGTCATCGCAAGAACGAACGCACCGTACTCAACCCATTTGGGCAGTTTGGAAATCACGTAAAAACCTTTGTAGAAAATGTTAATCAGAAGGAGAGACAGCAAGGATTGCTGAAAGATCGTGAATTCTACACCAATCAAACTCAACGCGGGGGGTTGAGATCAAGACGGGCGTAGAAAGAAGCGAGAGAGGGAAGGCTGAAGGCGCTAACTTTGGGGATCGATGGTCACATCACCGTGGATGACACATTGGCAAGCTAGGCGGCGTTTCTCTCCATCGAGATCGAGCGTATCCAGCAAGTCTTGCTCGTCTTCGTTTTTCGGAGAGACGTTATGCATGCCAGACACCACATCAATCAAGCAGGTTCCACACGCGGCAGAGCGACAGCCAAACGGCACTTCATTGTCGCGGCTATCTTCGAGATCAATCAAAGAGCTGTTCGTCGGAAGATCGACACTGTTTCCGGTTCGAGAGAAGGTCACTCTTGGCATGAATTCGATCCTTACTGTCAAATGAAGAAAAATACAAAAGTGAGTGATGATTTCAAGTTGCTAATAATAAGCATAATTTATTTTTGACGAATTGCGCTTAAGATTATTTGTATAGAAAATTTACACATTATAGTGACAATTTATAGGCATCTTGGTTTCTTATTGTACAGATGATTGCAGCCACTAATTCAGTGGTGGTAACCCAAAAGCAGTACACGGAATAAAAACCGAATCAACACATTGTGCTATTTGTTTAATGAGTAAGAAAAAAGTAAGAGGCCGTTATGTCACAGGAACTCGCGCCACTAAATACCGTATTTCAACAACTTCCCTCTATTGTTCGTAGACGCGACGTTCCATTCTCTGTGTGGACTCAGGAAATGTTGCTTATCGGCCTCCATTACTTCTCCGCAAATGCCGCATGTTTGTCACGCATTGACAATAAAGAACTCCACAACGTTGAATGTATTTCAGAAGGCAGTGTGCCTGAACGGTTTTCGGGGCAGGTGGTGCCTGTCAGCAGTACGTTTTGCGGGATCACTGCAGGGTCAGAAAAAGCCATTCTCGCGCCGGATACCCAGCAGCATGAAAAGTTAGCAGGCCATCCCGTGATAAATTCTCTTCCTAGAGGATATTGGGGCGTGGCGATCTATTTTGGTGGTGCGGTATGGGGGACCTTGAGTTTTTCTCGTAACACCGCTGAGCCACGACACAACGACGCGCAAGATGAAGATGCCTTGGTACTCATGGCAGGGATGCTAGAAATGAAATTAGAGAATGAAGAATACAGCGCCGAACTTGAAGGGGCGAGGCAGTCTTATAGCGAATTGAGCCAACGACTTGAACACCTACAATTCGTCGATACGCTAACAGAGCTCCCAAGTCGCCGCGCCTTGTTTGATTACCTTCATCGCGAATTAAACCAGCTTATTCGTCGTGACGGCGAAGGCGCTGTGGCATTGGTGGATATCGATTTCCTGCGCATGACTAATGAAAAATACGGCCACGATGAAGGCGATCGCATCCTGAAAGGGGTCGCGACTGCGCTTCGCCACGCCATTCGAAATTATGACTATGTTGCGCGTTACAGTGGTGAGCAGTTCATCGTCTGGCTGCCAGACACCCTGCAATCCGAGGTGGCCAAAGTCTGTGAACGTATGGCAACCCATGTGAATAAGTGTCTATTGGACGGAAAACCCGTCACCATCAGTGTGGGGTATTGTGCGTTCAGAAGTGACAGTGAATACCCTATCCCTTATGCCCGCGCGTTAGATAAGTTGATTAACATGGCACACAATGCCTTGCTTGAAGCCAAAAATCAGGGAAGAAATTGCGCCGTCTCTGCGTCGAAAAAACCTATTACGATCACATCCTTAACCACACAGGGTTAGTCTATTTAGACTAACAACTGATTTCATTCGATATAAAGTGGTTGATAACACTGAAAAAGCCTAAGCTTTTAGTAGGTGTATCAATTATGGGAATGTGTTTCTGTGCAGATGTCCGAGAGCGAAAAGGTGATTCGACGCCTTTATCAAATCACGCATGATTATGATAAAGGGATCGACCATCAAATAGCCGAGTTGCTTCAAATGGGTTTGGAGCGCTTTAATCTTGATATTGGCATTCTTTCTCTGATCACCGAAGGCCGTTACATCATTCAACATGTGGTATGCCCTGACGATGTGCCGTTAAAAGCGGGTGATGAATTCTCTTACGATTTGTCTTACTGCTGGGTGACTGTAGATGCTGGTGGCCCTGTGGCTATCGAAAATGTAGGTGAATCCGACGTATTGGGTAAGCACCCAGCCTATTTAGAGTTTGGTTTGGAATCCTACATTGGTATTCCGATCAAACTTGCAGGTGAAGTGGTGGGTACCTTGAACTTTACCAGCCCGAATCCTTACCCGCGTGAATTCCGAGACATTGATATCGACTCGCTGAAACTGATGGCGACGTGGATTGAAGTAGAGTTAACCCGCCAACAACAACGCGAAGAGCTTGAGAGACTCAATCGAAAGCTTGAGAGCTTGGTACGCACCGATCCCCTCACGGAATTACCCAACAGACGCTTCTTGTTTGAACATATTGGGCAAAGTCTCAACATGCTCAATCGACGTAAGTCGCAAGGCGCGGTGGTGTTGGTCGATCTCGACCATTTCAAACTCGTGAATGATACCTATGGCCACCAACGGGGCGATCTTGTGCTGATGGAAGTGGCGGAAGTGCTCAGAAACGCGATTCGAAACTATGATTTTGTCGGGCGTTACGGCGGCGAAGAGTTCATGTTGTGGCTGCAAGATATCGAGCTTCATAAGGTTGACGCAGTGTGTGAGCGTATTCGACAAGGTCTTAGCAAGATGCCGCTGGACGGTATTACCGTGACAGCGAGTATGGGCGTGTGCCACTTCCATTGCGAAAATACGCCCTCGTTTAGCGCGGAAGAAACGATTGATCGCATCATTTACTTGGCTGATACCGCCATGTTTGATGCCAAACACGCGGGTCGTGACTGTTATGTCATCTACAAAAACACGTCATTGGCGGTAAGCCAATTGGAAGCGCTGGCGTAGCCTATTCTGAAAAATTTCGAGACAGCGAGACAGCGAGATTGTGAGATTACGAGATAGGAGAACGCTAACCTCTCGCTCTTATCTCTTATCTCTTATCTCGTATCTCGCTCCTCTAATCTCAAAGCCCGCTCTTCCCCCTACCTATACAAATAAACAGAAAGAAAATAATTCACCTGATCATTGATCGCCTTAATGATCATCGCCATCTCCGTGACGTCGCCACCGCTTGTGATATCCCAAGGAATAAACTTGCCATACGCGGGGAAAGGCTTTCCTGATTGCACGGCTGACGGTGTCAGAGCGACAACAAAATCAACGTGTTCGTCTGCGTAGTGCTCCAAGGGCTTTAAGTTCGTCGACGTACAATCAATGTTGTAACGGCGGAGTGTCCCGCACGCGGCATCTTCATTAAACACCTTCCCGGTAAACCCACTAATCCCGGTGTAATGAGTGTCTGCTTTATGGTTCAACACACTTTGTGCAATCAGCGATAGCCCCTCCCGCCCATCACACAGAAACAATACCCGTGGTTTTTTGTCCACGCGCTGCGTCTTGCGTTTGTCGGTCGGCGTAGGGTGTGCCTTATCGGTAGAAGTCGATTCGGAATTGCACGCGTTGGTGGTCAATGTTGAAGGTTGTATTGGCTGAGTCATCCTTTTCTCTCATGTTTTTTATATTACAAAGCCAAGTGCTGAAACTGCGCAAGCAAATGAGTGTGAGTGAGGTGCGTCTCGTTTTACGTCTTTTGTTCTTTGCGCCGGGCGGGCGTTTTGTCTCGCCGAGAAAACGCATTGATTGATTCAAACTCGCTTGAGCGCCGCGAAAACAGAGTATGTCGGATATGTGTCAGTGGTATGACGTATGGATGTCATTAATGTGGAGCTGTTTAGATGAATGGGTTGTAACTAAATTTTCACAATTCGGTCAGGGAAGTGTCACATAAGAAATCTAAATTTGTCCGCAGACATGAGGCAAAACTTAATAGCTCAACGGTAACAACGCCAGAGAGCGAGCATTTCAAAAATATCGACTTGGAGGTTGATGTGAAACTTAAGGCTCTGATTGCGGCATCTACAGTGTGCCTGTCAACGTTTGCAGCGGGCAATGCCGCGGCAGCAACACGTGATTACATTAGTATTGTTGGTTCTTCAACAGTGTACCCATTTGCGACAGTGGTAGCGGAACGCTTCGGTCGCACCTCAGAATTCTCGGTACCAAAAATCGAATCTACGGGTTCAGGCGGCGGTTTGAAGCTGTTCTGTGCAGGTGTTGGCGAAAACACGCCAGACATCACTAACGCATCACGCAAAATCAAAAGCTCTGAAGTGGCGCTTTGTGCCAAGAACGGCGTGAAAGATATCGTTGAAGTGAAAGTGGGCTATGACGGCATCGCCTTTGCAAACTCGAAGAAATCGCAGCAGTTCGACATCACCTTGAAAGACCTTTTCACTGCGCTCGCGAAAGTGGTACCGGATGCAAACGGCAACCTGATTGAAAACCCGAACAAAACGTGGAAAGACGTAAATGCGTCACTTCCAGCGCTGAAAATTGAAGTGCTTGGTCCACCACCAACGTCTGGTACTCGCGATGCATTCGTTGAGCTAGCAATGGAAGGTGGTTGTAAGCAGTACCCAGCATTGAAAGCGATGAAAAAAGCGGACAAGAAAAAGTTCAAAGCAGTGTGTCACGGTATTCGTGAAGACGGCGCATTCATTGAAGCAGGTGAGAACGACAACCTTATCGTTCAGAAGCTAGATGCAAACCCAAGTGCATTCGGCATCTTTGGTTACAGCTTCCTTGAGCAGAACTCTGACAAAGTACAAGGCGCGAAAATTGGCGGTGTAGTACCAACGTTTGATGCTATCGGCGACGGTTCTTACCCTGTGTCTCGCTCACTGTATTTCTACGTGAAAAAAGCACACGCAGACGTGATTCCAGGCCTTCAACAGTACGTTGCTGCCTTTACGTCTGAAGATGCAATTGGTGACGAAGGTTACCTGACAGACCGTGGTTTGATTCCACTGTCAGCACGTGATTGGAAACTGGTTCGCAACAGCGCAGTAGATTTAACACCAAATCTGTAAGTTGTAACCCTTGAGTGGTGCGTCGAAAGGCGCACCACTTTTGCTGTATCAGGGATTAAGGAATAGGGATGACGACATCCACATTGATGGTGACAGTAGCGCTGCTCGCGTTTAGTGCATACTTCCTCGCCAAAAAACGCTCCCGAGATGTGGCTACCGTAAGCGGTGGTTTAAACACACTTCATTCTCGGCCTGCCTATTACGGTTCGTTTGCTGCCATTCTTGCGGCAATTCCGAGCTTTCTCTTGCTGATCCTCTGGCAAGCGATTGAGCCAAGTACGGTGGAATCATTGGTCATGGCACAAGTGTCACAAGCAACCATTGACTCGCACCAGAATATTCAATTGCTCTATAGCCAAATTATCCATATTGCTAACGGTGTGCTTCAAACCGAAGACCCAAGCTTGTTGGCCGCAGCAGGACACTATCAACATCTGGAAGGCATTGGCCAAACCTTGCGTTTCGTCGCCGTGGCTGCCTTGTCTCTTGTCGGTGTAGCGTTGGGTTGGCGTATCGTTAAACCGAAGCTGAAAGCGCGACACTATGTGGAAAAATGCCTGCAATTTTTCCTCATGTTTTGTTCAACACTGGCGATTTTGACCACCCTTGGTATCGTCCTTTCCGTGTTGTTTGAAGCGATTCGCTTCTTCCAAATCATTCCAATGACCGACTTCTTGTTTGGAACATCTTGGTCGCCACAAATTGCCCTTCGTGCAGATCAACAAGGTGCAAGCGGTGCATTCGGCGCAATTCCACTTTTTACCGGTACCTTGATGATCTCGTTGATCGCCATGTGTATCGCCGCGCCAATTGGCTTGATGAGTGCGATTTACTTGGCGGAATACGCGTCTCCACGCGTGCGTAACATTGTTAAGCCCATTTTGGAGATCCTTGCGGGTATCCCAACCGTCGTTTATGGCTTCTTCGCAGCCTTGACTGCAGCGCCCTTTATTCGTGACATCGCACATGCGATGGGCCTGAGCGGTGCATCATCAGAAAGTGCATTGGCGGCAGGTGTCGTCATGGGCGTCATGATCATTCCGTTTGTGTCATCCCTGTCTGATGACGTCATAACCGCCGTACCTCAAGCACTGCGCGATGGCTCGTTAGGCCTAGGCGCAACACGGTCAGAAACCATTAAAAGCGTGGTGATTCCCGCTGCATTGCCGGGCATTGTGGGTGGTTTGTTGCTTGCGGTCTCGCGCGCCATTGGTGAAACCATGATCGTGGTAATGGCCGCTGGCCTGTCAGCGAACCTCACCGCCAACCCGCTCGATTCGGTTACCACAGTCACGGTGCAAATCGTCACCTTGCTGGTGGGCGACCAAGAATTCGATAGCCCGAAAACACTCGCTGCATTCGCGCTGGGTTTGACCCTGTTTGTCGTGACCTTGGTGCTTAACTTTGTCGCACTTCGTATCGTGAAGAAATATCGAGAGCAGTATGACTGATAGATTATTGAAAATCGCTGAAACCAAGCGAGAGAAAGTCAAAGCAGGCGTCGCACGCCGCCGCGCAAAGGAAAACCGCTTCCGTTTTTACGGTATTGCGTCGATTTCCATGGCGTTTGCTTTCCTTATCGTGCTGATGACCACCATTGTCTCTGACGGCTACACCGCGTTTTACACCACGGAAATCAAACTGACCGTGGATCTGTCTGAAAGTGCGCTCGGCATTGAAGGCGAAGACATCAATAAAAAGACCTTGATGAATGCCAGCTTCCGCAAAGTGGTGCGTAAAGCCATTCTTCAAGAAATCCCCGTGGATGGTCGTAAAAACAAGCGTGCGCTTTACGCGTTCTTATCGAACGGCGCGGAATACGACCTGCGCGACATGGTGATTGCCGACCCATCTTTGATTGGTCAGAAGATCGAATACTGGGCGCAAGCCGGCGACAACTTCAACCAATACAACAAAGGCAACATCAAAGCAGAAACGCCAGAAGATGGTCGGATGTTCAAGAACCAACACATTGCGTGGTATGACGAACTGGTACGTGAAGACAACGTTCGCACCGTGTTTAACTCGAACTTCTTCACCAACGGCGATAGCCGCGATGCAGAGCTTGCAGGCATTTGGGGCGCAACCGTTGGGTCGTTTTACACCCTATTAGTGACACTGGTTCTTAGCTTCCCGATTGGTATCTCTGCCGCGATTTACCTAGAAGAGTTTGCGCCGCGTAATCGCGCCACTGAGCTCATCGAAATCAACATCAACAACCTCGCGGCTGTGCCGTCGATCGTATTTGGTTTGTTGGGTCTAGCGGTGTTTCTTAACGTGGCAGATTTGCCGCGTTCCGCACCGGTTGTGGGTGGTTTGGTGCTCACATTGATGACGCTACCAACCATCATTATTTCAAGCCGCGCCGCGATTAAAGCTGTGCCGCCATCCGTGCGCGATGCTGCATTGGGTGTCGGCGCATCAAAAATGCAAATGGTCATGCACCACGTATTGCCATTGGCAATGCCCGGTATGCTAACTGGCACCATCATTGGTATGGCCCAAGCCTTGGGCGAAACCGCGCCGCTGCTGATGATTGGTATGGTTGCCTTCATCGTAGAAGTGCCATCAGGCCCGTTGGACGCAGCAACCGCGCTGCCAGTACAAATTTATCTCTGGGCAGAAAACCCAGAAAAAGGTTTTGTTGAGAATACTTCAGGCGCAATTATGGTGCTGCTGGCGTTCTTGGCATTTATGAACGCATGTGCCGTCATCATGCGTAAGCGCTTAGAGCGCAGATGGTAGGAGTATGAATATGACAACCACAATGACACACGTCGGCGAATTCCCGCAAAGCAAAAAAATGGACGCTGCAGAACATACTGCCGCCCCGAAAGAAACCTGTGGCGTTCCGTTTGTAGACGCACCAAGAATGACGGCAAGAAACGTCAGCGTGAGCTACGAAGCAGGCGCAAAATCCGCCATTCGCAACATCAATCTCGACATTGGCGAGAAGCAAGTGCTTGCCATGATTGGTCCTTCAGGTTGTGGTAAATCAACGTTCCTGCGTTGTTTGAACCGCATGAACGACACAGTGCCAGGTTGTGAGGTGAAAGGGGAGATCTTACTCGATGGCCATAACATCTATGCCAAAGAGCAAGAGATCGTCGAGCTGCGTTCACAAGTCGGCATGGTATTCCAACGCCCGAACCCGTTCCCGAAATCCATCTACGACAACGTCGCTTATGGCCCTCGCATCCATGGCTTGGTTGATAACAAAGACGAGCTAGACGGCGTGATTGAAGAATCGCTGCGTCGTGCAGGTTTGTGGGATGAAGTGGCATCACGTTTGGATCAGCCTGCAACCGGATTGTCAGGCGGTCAGCAGCAGCGTCTTTGTATCGCACGCAGCATCGCGATTGCACCCGAAGTTATCTTGATGGACGAACCGTGTTCAGCGCTTGACCCCATCGCAACGGGCATCATCGAAGATCTTATTGAAGAACTAAAAGAAAACTTCAGCATCGTGATGGTCACGCACTCAATGTCACAAGCAAAGCGCGTGTCAGATCGCACCGCGTACTTCCATTTGGGCGATTTGGTGGAGTTGAATACCACAGAAAACGTATTCAACAACCCAGAGCACAAACTCACACGCGATTACATCAGCGGCCGTTTCGGATAATCACCGACAAGAGCACTAAAAAATAGGCGAGCTCAGTGCTCGCTTTTTTTGTTTCCCCCCGAGCAGCGACTGTTTTTCTCTCGCAGTTATTGCACGAATTGATCGTGTCACACCCACTTTGTTCAAACCCTGTGCAAACGCACCGTTTTCATCAAATTCTTGCTTTACAAGACCCTGAAGCCCCTATAATATTCGCGACAACAACGGAGAGATGGCTGAGTGGTTTAAAGCACCGGTCTTGAAAACCGGCGAGGGTTTATAGCCCTCCTAGGGTTCAAATCCCTATTTCTCCGCCAAATTAGAAAAGGCTGCTGGCTCTTATAAACAAGAGGCAGCGGCCTTTTTGCATTTTAAACCTTGAAAAAGATAGGGATGCAGGACCCTAGCCAGGGTTCAGCCGAGCGAAGCGAGACAACGTTGCCCCGACGAAGTCGGAAAAGGCGACGGCCCGAAGGGAAGGACGCGGAGCGGCCGCATAAATCTCGCTGTTGTTTTTCTCTTGGCTCCGCCAAATTAGAAAAGGCCGCTGGCTCTTATAAACAAGAGGCAGCGGCCTTTTTCGTATCTGTAATAAACCGATGGGAATAGGGGGTATAACCCTAGCCAGAGGTCTTCAGCAGACGCTTCACTGCCCACCATGTTCCGGCTTCAATGTTTGAACCGGTTATCAGCTAAACAAATCCGAGAGTATGTGCACTCTCGGATTGTGCCTATGGGTAGGCATATTTGGCGAAGATCATTACAGCGCGGTTGGAGGCCAAGCCGATAGATCACAAGCAAGGTTCAACGGCGAACGGTAATATTCATCCGTTGCATCGTCATACCACACAGCTTGCAAGCTTCCGTCAACGCACTCGACTAAGGGTGTCAGCCCTGTTTCTGGCGGGATCACTGTGCCACTTGCTGCACTTACGCTAGCCAAAATCGGACTGGGTTTCGCGGGAAGTGAAAAGCCGCCTCCGCACCACCCAGTGCCCGTGCTGATATCTTCTGCATCACAAATCGCGTCAGTGACATCAAAAACAACGGAACCACCACCTTGATTGTCTTCTACTATCGCAATATCGCCAACGCTGATTGCAATATCATCAACAACCAATGGTCGAGGCCAAGTGGTATCAACACCGCCATCCACCTCATCCATCGAGGTGCAGGCGCCTAAGTGGCCAACGAATGCCAATGAACCTTGAACCGCGCCACCGCTTGGGCCGCTATAGTTTTTCACGCCAAACTCAAGTGTGTAGTCAACGGCTGAACCGTTGCCCGACGCTTGCCATACGCCACTTTCTACCGGGCCCCATGAGGCCATCGTGACTTGGCTATGTCCCGCTGTGCGCGACACTAAGCGATTCATCAATCCCGTTTGTGGATCAGTATTGATGATATCGATGTACCCTTCGTTATCCGATTTCATGTCGTCGATGGTGACTTTGACATCACCACAGGCACAGAAATCGTTTTGTAGTACATGGGTTGTGTTCGGCGCGGAACCGAAATTAAACCATGTGTCATTCGGGCCAAAGTTAACGCCGTCATCGTCCATATCACCATCCCAAATCACGCCTGCCCAAGCGGGGTTTGGGGGATAAGTCGTAAACGCATTGCCTACGTTAGGCGGCGTATTCGTACCCGCAAATACCCAGTTTGCCGCTTCATGGAGTGCGAGTGTGTATTCGGTGTTGCATGACTCGGGATAAACAACATCGACGGTGCAATCGATATTTACGTCTGGATCAGTGGGGTTACAGTCTATGTTATTTGGATAGCCATCACCGTCTAGATCGTCAGGCGTAGAATGAGGATTGCTTGGGTCACTGCCGATTTCTTTTTCTTCCTCGTCACAGTAACCATCACCATCCGTATCGATACAGTTCTGGCCCAAGCACAGCATCAGTAACGTGCCGTCCACTTCCGTTTGATCGCCAACAATCACATCGAAATCCGTGGCACCTGAGTTGAGCATGTCGAGCATATTCAAAGAAACACCGGGTTGCGACGCATCATTAAACGGCTGTGATTCATTCACGATGCGCAGCGTGCCATTGTTTGACGTTGCCGTGCCCCCAGGTTGAACAGAAGCAACAAACGGACTATTGGTTGGCACACCTGATGTAAAATCGCCAAAGGCAATCACATCATTTGCCGCGCCAGGCGCGCTAGGGCGTGTATTAATCGCAAACGTTGCATGAGTCACCGTGCTGTTTGGGAAGGCAATATCCAAACTGTCGGCAAAGGTGTGTTGTTTTGCGATGGCGGTGTCGTATTCAATTTGTGCAAAGCTGTTTAAATACGCGCCCGCGGTGTGAGGATCTGCGCCGCCGGTGAAATCATCAAAATCGCCGCCCACGATCTCCATATATTGCTCATTGGCAGCACATTCAAATCCATTCTTCACTTCTTCCAGTAGGTCTGATACTGGCTGCCCTGAAGGCTCTGGTGCATCTTCACAGGCTGCAATGGCAATGAAATCGACATTGAGCAATGTTCCGGCCATCACATCTGTTTGTTGACCCGATTGAAGTTGAGCAAGCAAGTTATGGCCATATCCCTGTGACATTGTTGTCGATAACGGGCTGGCATAAACATCATCGCCGTAACTGGTCCATGTGTTAATAATGGTTTGACCGAGCTCGCCAAACCAGGCGTTGTTTTGGAGGCTGCCAAAAATCACCGAACTATTGAAAATGGGGGTATCAGATAAAGATAAGCTATTCTCTCTGAGGCCGATAATGACACGTCCAGCGTTAATGGAAGTTGGAATGCCTGAGAGGGTTTCAATGAGCGTAGCTTGTGTGTGTTGCGTTGCATTGAAATCATAATCTGATACTGCTAAACCATAACTTGGCAGCAATGATGCGTACACAGCCGCCTGGCCTAAGGGGTTTGTTACTTCAGTATTACTGGTGCCAAAGTTGTCGTTAAGGCCATATAAGTAGAGGTTTTTAATCTCGTTATCATTGCACTGCAATGCCGTTACTGCATGATCCATCGTATTGGTTTTACCTGACTTATCACGCGCATGACTGGCAATCTCTGCAGCATCGTTTTTGCTAAACTGCAAGGCATTTGAAAATATCACTGTGCTAGGCATTGGCCCGACCCATTCAACGCAATTACCATATTCATATCTAACACAGTCTGCGGGTGTGACTGTTGCCTCAGGAAGAGGCGTTATTGACGAGAGATCAATGGGCGGGTAGGTGTCATCAGGGTTACCTGCGCAATATTCAGGGTAGCGTTCGCAAATACTTTGCGACTGAACCGTTAAATTGACCACGCTTTCTGCCATTGCTTTGATATTCGCAGGCAGCGCCTCACCTAACCCCAGCCCTTGCTCTCCTAAGCGTTCCAAATTCATATTGAGCGCTTGAAGAATGGCTTCGTTTTGAACCTCAGTGCCATCCAACGAAAAGGTATTTTTCAGTACGTTGAGCGCATCTTCATGAGAATGGATGGGGTGTTTTCCAAAGTAAATTCGAAGGCCACTCACGTTGGTTTCACCCAGTGCTCTCAATGTCACGCCGGAGGATTGGTCTTCTGGATTCTGGTACGTCTGCGCCAACAAGTGCAAGCCATGGGCTAACGCATCTAGCGGGCTCGTTGACAAGGATTTAGCAGGTGTCACCATCGTGCGCACGCCGTTATACGCCTGATAGACACCGCTACCAATATCTGCTGGTGGGGAAAGCTTCGTGAGTATCTGCGCTCTGTCACCCACATCGGATGAAACCGTTAATTTGTCGAGCGGGACCTCCTGAGTATCACATGAGTAATCACCATCGTTATCAATGCATCCCGTCACGTCATAGCCTGAGGGAATGCCCTTCACCTCAATTTTTTGTGTGCCATTTGAGGCACTGTCTTCCCCTCCCGTGGAGGCATCTTTCTCTCCACCACAACCCGTTAGCAAAAAGAATATACCCACACTTAGGGCAAAGATTTTATTATTCGCTATCATTTCCCGTTCCTCTTTAAAATAGCGTTGGGAGTGATAGCTTGCAAAATATTATGCCAATATATAACTGGCGTGAACGACAGGGTTAAAAATAGATATGGACGATAAAATAGAAGCGGTAGAAATATAGAGGTTGTAAAAATAGAAATCGTGATCACAAGAAGCGGGAATATAATGAACAGGAATATAAGAAATGAAAATGTAAGAAATGGAAATATAAGGCGCAGAAATAGAAGTAGAAAAAGCGCTAATATACTCAAACTCTCTGAACCCCGCATCTTCAGGTCGTTTATACCCAAACAACTTGAAGATGCCGGATTCAGCGAGCTTTACTGACGTTATGGTCAAGGCGTCCCTTTGCCGATGTAGTGCGCTCCATCAAGAAGGGACTATACCCAAATAACCTCAAGATGCAGGATTCAGAGCTTCTCATTTCGTTCAATTTGAGGAAAAAAACCACAGTAATGGTGAGCCATTTCGAGGTTTTTTGACAAAAAAGTGAGTGAAATGAGAGGCTCCCAAAGGGCGAGTTTTGTTGGCTGCCATGCTTTGTTGCTGAGTTTTAACGTAGAACAACTATGTTTTCAATTCAGCGCCGCGTCTGCCAGCCAACAAACTCTCGCTGAACAAGCACCTTGAGGTTGTTTGGGTATATAGGTATAACATAGCGCTATTCGTGAATAACATTAATCTCTCAGGACATAATCATACATATAATCAATGCCCATTTTAGAATCATGGTCTTTTAATAAATGATAGTGACGCTTCCATTTTATTTGCTCATGGTAATGCCAAATAATACGAGGTTTCCACCACTGGCCATTTAAAAACCAAAGGCGTGGTAAATAAAACCCCCATGTTTTTTTCCGTACCCATTCTCTTGTTAGGTCGCCAAAGTCGGGATGAAGTAAGCCTTGGGAATACAATGCTGAATTAAACACGATACTGCTTTCTTCATTATTTCGATCGTGAAATTTCGCATAACCATAGTTAGCACCATTCCTAAAAACGTCATTGACAGTATCAAGGTGGTCACCGGTTGTTTGTAGGACAGTGTGGTGGTTCGCCACATTTTGGTTCGGCAAATCAACGAGCGCTTTGACACTTTGATGTTGGAGCATGCCTGTTACACCTAGGGTGGGTGACATAACGTAGTTTCGATAGCCAGCACCTGATGCCTTCTTGGTATCGGCAATGATGCGGTTTCGTTTCTTCTTACCCATAGATTTATCTTTGAGTAACTTTCTATTTGTCACTTCAAACCGCGGCCTTTTCACCACATTATTGGCCTGTGAGGTGGGAAATAACACCGCATCGTCAAACCCTTTTGTAATACCTTGGATCATACCAAGCGGCCCGCTCTCGGCAGTTTTCCCCGCAATGGCGCTGACCAAGGTCAAGGTGGGGATCGTGCTTTCCATCCAAGGTCGCCATTTCGTGCTGGCATTGCTTGGTACTAAGTCAACCAATATTGAGTTGTACCATATGTTCAAGTTCACTAGCCCCGCAGGGTTAATAAAATCGATGTGATCCTCTAGTGCCGTCGTTAATAAAGGTGAGAGGGAAATGTCCGAGAGTAAACCTAGCGCAAATTCAGCCACATCACTCCCGCCGTAGGCGGCATTAATGCCAACCTGAGCATCGATTTTCTCAGTGATAAATCGAACATCGCCGTAAAAATTATTCACCGCTGGGTCACTATGTGATTTCTCTGCCAACCCAAACATAGCGCTCGCCGCGAGGCCACCCGTTGAGTGTGTGACGACCACAATGCCACTGTCACCAAAGCAGCGACTGCCTTGATAAGCGACCTCAGATTGCACAACACCATCATTAACGCCCCCCATGGCATCTTTGATTTGTGACAGCACAGCATGAATGCCGATGTCTAGTCGTTGATTAGCAGAATACGTCACGACCAGATAGGAGTTTGAGGGCCGACCCACTGGGGTGTTTGGGTCGAACCCTAGCGCTTGTTTGATATGCAGATTCCAATAATTCGAAGTCGCTTCATCATGGAAAACCCCACCTTGGTAAAAGGCAGATGGGTCGGTGGGCCATTTTTCTTGGAACGTCGCAGGCAGGGTGACATTCCCCTTAAGCGCTGCCATTTGCAGGCCATGAATGTAAACAATATCTCGCCCAGAAAACGGCTTTTCTGGGTCTCTCGCCAACCAATCGGACGGCGAGCATTTCTTACTGTCGTTTGAAATGGGGGTGATTTGTGAGAACGGAGCCGCAAACAAATCGCGTGTTTGAGCTAGCACGTCAGCGATGGCATCGTCGATAAGTGTTGCATCGTCATCAAACTGAGCATCTTCCGTTTCGTATTCCGCGAGCAAATCTAGCTCTTCTTGGCTGTCTTTCTCGTTGTCTACCGACGCACACCCCAAAGGGGTGTCTCCAATGCCATCGTGATACCAGTTAATGGTTGAAGTATCGTGGTCGGGATAAAGCGCATCGACAGCACCCAGCAAGTATTCGAATTCGGTTTCGATGGGGCCTTGCGCGTCTGGGGCCGTAAAATCGACGATGTCATTGGTTGTGCCATCGTCATTGGTATTGTCACACGGTGATTGGTCGGTGCGACTTACGCACATTCGGTCAAGTAACACGACAGGGGGTTTCTCGTCATCGATTGGCACAACAGCGATGGCAATGGATTCAAAGTGATCGAAGGCCGTCCATGCCTCCAAAGGCACACGAAGCCAGTGATGCGTGTCGGGTAGGGTGCCTGTTAGGCCAATGACTGCCGTATGCGCATTCGGGTCAATACCAGAAAAATCATCATTGAATGCCAACACGTTAAGTTGAAACCCTGCGCCGGGTTCTAACGTTTTGAGTGACAGATTCACCTGATAGTTTTCACCTTGAATCAATGGCGCGTTGAGCTTCTGATAAATGACGAAGTGCTGATCCTTTAGCATCGCTGACATGTCATCATCGTGCCCTTCATCATACAAGACTGCTGCACTTTCATTGGCTGCATCCAGCGTGTTTTGTTGCCATTCACCCCGTTGATTTTTGCTGAGAAAACTGCCCTCTCTGACATGGTTTTCTTTACATTCAAAAGGGTTAACATTACCCCCAAGGTGTTGCTGGGCATAGATAATCCTATTCAGGGGCGACCGTTCTCCTGTTTCTTCATCCCTGAAATACCACGCATAACCGACATGTTCTTCTAGGGTTAAGTCTTCAAAACTCGCCTTATATTGGCACCCTAGGGGGATGTCCATTTGCCGACTAAACATCACTTTATGATGCGCAAACACCTCTTCCTCAGACGTAGCATCGCCTGTTTCGAGCACGGTCAGTGTCGTCTTATGGCTCGCAACGGGTGTGTTGCCATTACACGCCTTTTGCGTTGTTAACACATCACCAAGAGAAAACACAAAGGCAGGAGAATGGGTGTTAACGACTGACATATCAGAGGGTGAAAAAACGGAAAAGTCGCTTTTTTGTTGCTTCTCGTTAGCACTGCCACCAAACGCCGCCATCACTAATATGACGAAAAACGGAAATTTATACATCACTTCAAGCCCCTTAGTCATTCCAAGCCCCCTGATTATCCAAGCCGCAACTATGCGCCAATCAATCTGCGGTATATGTATCTGAGTCTCCAAGAATGAACCAAAACGCACGTTAATATCACTGGCGACAACGACAGGTACATTCTTCTTACTGATGCCGTATACTCAGCGCTCGACGTTCAGTAAAAAGAAAGTCTAGGGAAAGGGTATGTGGGGACTGATTCGCAGGGGAGTGTTGCTGGGAACGACGTTACTGGCTCTGCTTTTCAGTATACAAGTGTTCAGCGCACAGGGATTTGCCCAAGACACTTCCCTCAATGGACAGTGGCAGTTTATTCAAAGTCACACCTTGCTCTCACCTCAAGATCTCTCCAAGGTGCAAGCGTGGCGAACCGTTAACGTTCCAGGCTTACTTAATACCAATCCCACAAATGGCCTGTACGGTAATTACAGAACAAGATTCAATGCGCCAATGCGCATCACCCATTCCGAGCGCCCACAAACGCTTTATATTGCAGGTATACGTCATAATGACAGGGTCTACCTCAATGGTGAGCGTATCGGCCAAGTGGGTCAGTTCACGAAAAACTGGCAAATTATCTTAGACAATCCTAATAATCTGCCGCGGGCTTATCCCCTCCCAAACGCACTATTAAAGCCCACTAATAATGAGCTCATTATTCAGATTCAACTCGGCTTTGGTCAAGCGTGGGGGGCCATGCTACCTGGTGGGGTTGGGATCTCAGGTAATGTTGAAATAGTCGATGAACACACTGCCACCAAACAATATACCCAAGCCGTTACCACGATCCATATTATTGACAGCATCATCATTTTACTTGGTATTGTCGATTTAGCGCTTATCGTTCTTTTGTTTAAATCAACGCTCCACAAGTTTCCCGAATTTATCTGGTTATTACTCGGTAGCGGGTTACTTTTCTGCGGCAGCTTACTGTTAGATATCGGTCATCTACAAGGCATAACAAACGACGCAACCAAGTTAACGCTTCTCCTCTGTATTTTATTTACTCCTTTGGTTAACGCGATCTTTTTTAACGTACAACAACGTCTCGCCACACCCGCCATGCTGTGGTCAGTAACCTTTGGTGTGACTGTGTGTGCCTTCTTACTCTTGATGCCTTTTATCCCTAAGGAAATCAAACCTGCCGCCTGGCTAGTGTGGAGTGCGTTAACGGCACTGTTGTTTATCTTTTCATTGGTTTGCGCAGGGCTCAGCATCAAGCAAAAGCGTGTCGGCAGTGTCGCGATGTTGATGGGGTTGTGTATTTATATACTCTCTATTCGCACGCAGTGGCTACCGATTGAGGGGCTGTATAATCGCAATCTAGTCATCGGATCATTGTTCTTCCGCTATGCGCTTGTTTGGGCATATTTTTTGAAAATAAAAGATATTTCAGTGCGTTACCAAACCCTAACCCGACAAATGCTCTCAAGGCTAGAAGAACAGAAGAAATCGACTGCCCGAGATATTCACGATGAACTCGGGCAGTACTTATCGAGTGCCAAGCTACACCTTCAGCTCAGCGAAAAAACGGGACAACCACAGCATCACACCTTATTAAAAAGCGAGCTACAAAATGCCATCGTGTCTATGCGTAGAATCATTGAGGGGCTTCACCCCGTGGTGTTGGAGAAGAGGAGCCTAAAAGAGGCGATTGATATGGACGCTGAGCGGTTAACAAAACGGAATCAGATATGCATTGAGGCCGACGTCGCTGATATGACTGTGTCACTGTCCAACGCCGCGCACATCTATCGACTTGTTCAGGAGTTGTTGGGAAATATCACCAAACATAGCCAGGCAAAGTGCGCCTGGGTCAGTATTCGACAGAACAAACGATCTATCATCATCCGTGTTGAGGATGACGGTATTGGGGTGGACCACCATTCTGCCGCGTCAATGAGCGAGGGATTTGGCCACGTCAGCCTCAACGAACGCGTTCAATTACTTGGCGGTAATATCGAGTATGGAATACCGAAGAGCCGGCAGGGTACGTTTGTTAACATTACACTACCGATAGCCTCAGATTAATCTGCGAGCGCGTGCAACCGTCACCGCTTCCGTGCGACTTTGTGCCCCGAGCTTTTCACAACAGTTTCCTAAATGAAAACGTACCGTCCGCTCCGAGATATCCAGACGTTGTGCCACTTCTTTATTGCTTAAGCCTTGCGACACTTCTTTGAGCACACGCCCCTCCTGTGTGGTTAGATAGACAGTCTGCGCGTCGTTTTCAAGGAGCTTGATCTCTTGAACCAACCCAGATGACACAAACACATCCCCAGACACAACACACTCAATGGCATGCAATAAATCATCAAAGGCAGCATCTTTAAGCACATAGCCCGATAAGCCACGCTTCAATAATCGAAGCGCCAAGTGCTCATTCGCGTGCATCGTCAATGCGATCAAGCCCATTGACGCCTTATGCGCCAAAAGCGCGTCGATCAGCTCCTCGCTTGGTGGGCCGGGCATAGAGAGATCCAGCACCACAACATCCACCTGAGAAGCACTTGCTACACTACGCAGTAAGCTATCGCCATCAGGCACTTTGTCCACCAAGATGATATGACCCGCAGTCGCAAGTAGGCTTTCTACGCCTTTAATAAAGAGGGGATGATCATCGGCAATAACAACATGGATTTTTTTACATACCTCATTCATTGATAATCACGTATTCAATCCTTTGCCTAGGTAATGCTATCGAAAAACAAAGTACATCATATTCTTGCCATAAACTGTTCTGATAAGTGAGACATTTGCCTATCACGTATTTTCCATATGCAAGCTGTCACTTTTCAAGCAAGAAATACTCAAGTAAGGAAAAATTCAAGTAAGAAAACGCGTTGTCTGAATCCTGCCTTTTCATAGGGTTCGGATATAAACAGTGGCAGTCCAAATGTGAGTCTTATTTCGCTTGTGCGACTTACTCACGTTACTTCCCTCCAAAAGTGAAACGTCATCCCCTTTGGTTTAGGTGCGAATATGCAACAATGACATACCATCTAATGCACTGATTTTTATAATAATATCAATAAGAGATTACACGCAGACAATCACTGATGTATGTCAGAGTGACTGCGCTATCAAGGAAGAACAATGAACATCATCCACCACGGCGCCAAAGATGGCGTGACAGGTTCATGCCACCAACTCAATACAGACGAAGGGAAGCTCTTGATCGATTGCGGGTTATTCCAAGGGGACGAGAGTAAACCGCTTAATGTCGACTTTCCCGTCAAAGACATCGATGCTTTGCTCGTCACTCATACCCATATTGATCACATAGGCCGTATTCCTTGGCTGTTAGCCGCGGGCTTTCGCGCGCCGATTTACTGCACCGAAGCGACAGCACAACTGATGCCGATGATGCTTGATGACGGATTGCGCCTCCAACTCGGCATGAAGACTCGACAACGTAAGCGCGTGTTGAACCTGATTCGCTCGCTGATACGTCCCATCAAATACGACACATGGATTGACATAAAACGCGCTTCTACTGCTTCTACCCAGATCGCCTCCTCCTCCAAAAGCAGCGCCTCCGGCCCGATCACTTCCACCATCGCCAGCATTTGCTTTCAACCGGCGGGACACATTCTCGGATCCTCATACATCGAAGTGGCATTGCCAAATGGCGAGCGCGTTGTCTTTTCCGGCGATCTTGGTCCGAGTAATACGCCTTTACTGCCAGATCCCATCTCGCCAGAACGTGCAGATGTTCTCGTGATCGAAAGTACCTATGGTGACAAAACCCATGAGTCGATCGCTTCCCGTGCCGAACGCTTAAAGACGCTGATCAATCGTTCACTTAGTGATGGCGGTGTGATCATCATTCCCGCTTTCAGTGTTGGCAGAACCCAAGAACTCTTGTTCGATATTGAAAACCTGCTTGCCACATCCTTAACTGACGATGAAAAGCGCACATGGGCCACAATCCCCGTGATCCTCGATTCCCCAATGGCAACAAAAGTGACGGAGCAATACCGCGCTTTTAAATCCTTGTGGAGCCAAGAAGCCAAAACCACTTTGGATTCAGGGCGACACCCACTCGCGTTTGACCAATGCATCACCATCAATACCCATCGCGACCATATCGGCTTGGTCAACCGCCTCAAACAAACAGGCGAACCTGCCATCGTGATCGCCGCCAGTGGCATGTGTAACGGCGGGCGAGTGCTCAACTACCTCAAAGCTTTACTGCCGGATAAACGCACCGATGTAATTTTGGCCGGCTACCAAGCCAGAGGCACACTTGGGCGCAATATTCAGCGCGGCGATAAACGTATTCACATCGATGGAGAAAACATCGCCATCAACGCCCACATCCACACCATGTCTGGCTACTCGGCCCATGCAGACAGAGACGATTTGCTCGCCTTCATTGAAGGCATACCGCAAAAGCCCAAGGAAATTAGAATCGTGCATGGCGACAAAAAAGCACAGGAGGCGTTAGGGGAGGTGATTGAGGAGCGAGGATTGGCGGAGAAAGCGGTGCTTGCAGTTAAGGTATAGGTTCGTAAGAGCAGGGATCTAGGAAAAGAAGGTCCTAGATCCTAGGAAGAGCGAAAGCGAAAAGCTTGACGGCGTTTTAGGTTTTTGGAAAATCGTTGCAGAACCCAGAACCCAGAACCCAGAACCCAGAACCCAGAACCTAGGAACTAGGACCTTCTCTTAACCTTACCGATTCGTAAATTCACTGTTTGGATAGCGCCCA
Organism: Enterovibrio norvegicus; assembly: GCF_002876705.1. Lineage (GTDB taxonomy): Bacteria > Pseudomonadota > Gammaproteobacteria > Enterobacterales > Vibrionaceae > Enterovibrio > Enterovibrio norvegicus_B. The sequence goes on from NZ_MDAG01000012.1 coordinate 38,933, forward strand.
TTCGTCATGTCATACAAATGGTATTTACGTCCCAGCATTTGGCCGCCATCACGTGAAAGCGGTGTCCAGCCGACCAAAGCACGGCTCGAACTTGGTTTCACGGTGAAGATGTCGAAAGGAATCGAAATGTAGAAGCCTTTGTTAAAGCTACCTTCACCGAATTCTTCCGCGGAAAGGTTCGTCTTCGCCAAGTAGGCCCCTGCGATCACGCCGCTATCGAATTGCTTCGACACGTCCAGCGTGACACCTTTATCTTCCGCCAAGTACTGACCGACACTCGCCTTGATCAACAAATCATCAAACCAGCTCCACTCAGGACGGTAGTAGGTGGTGAAATGCCCTGTCGGTGTGCCCGTTTGAACGCGGTAAGAGCGTTTAGTTGTTGGGTCGTAATGCACTTCTTCCGTGAAAATACCAAACTCAGAATTTGGGTCACGCTGGGCAACATAGTTCATGTCCATACCGAACGCCCAGTTGCTGTTAAGAGGGCGATACAAGACTTCAGCACCGACACCCGCAAACATGGTTTCCAAATAACCACCGTAAGCTTGAACGTAGAAATCGTCGCCAAACTTATCGAATGCCGTTAGCTGCAAGTTGCCCACACGCACACGGTTATCGGAAATGTATTGGCGCACCAAGGTACGCACACGTTTCAGATCAGTACCGTCTGGCGGCACGTCGTAAAGGAACTTGTCGTAGTTATCGTAAAGGTTTACGTAAACCCCGCCGCCAATTTCAATGTTATCGGTCAGCCAATAACTGGCACCCGCCGTTACACCAATATTGAACAGGTAGAAATCTTCTGAGCCACCAATCGATTGCTGAAGGCTCGGGTTCACGTTCACAGACCAAGGTTTACTGGTGTCAGCTTGCAACATTCCGCGTGCAGTACTTGGGTTTGTACGACGTGTAGTGTCTGAAACGTTCGCGCCGACATATTCTTGATTGGCCACCTTGCGGTATGCCGAGGCATCAATGTCAGTTTGTACCGTGGTTTGGTTTGCGCTTTGTTCGACCAAATGGAAGCTTGACGCCTTTGAACCGGTATTGGTCAAAATCATCGCTGCTTTTTCGTGTGCAAGGTCGCGATCACGGTATTTTGACTGGCCGCCCACCACAGTGATGCTTTCATCATCCGCATAGACTTTGGTTTGGCCATAACCGGCGATGGTTTCAAGGTCTGTTGCCACGCGATCCCAATCAATGTCATCCACGGATTCGCCCTGTTTTCCGTTGTAAGCAGGCGTTGGTGTGTCTGACCAGCTTTGTGACAGCGTGTTGAAATTGGTTTTCAGGGTGAAGCCCAGTGTCCAGGTGTTACCGCGCTCAAAGCTGGCGCGAATGTCGCCCCAATCGTCTAAGCGATATACCGCGCCGACGTTGAATGGCGAATCCTGTGGCATTTCTTTATCAGAACGCGTGACGACAAAATCGCTCTTGTAGTTATTGCCATCGTACTCGGCTTTAAAGCTTAACGGTGCCCAAGGGGTTTGGTATTCCATACCACCAAACACAGACATACAACCCGTAAACCAGCGGCTGTAATCAAAACTGCCGCCTTTACCTTTATAAGAGGTATCACGCCCGCAGTCATTACCAAGGCTGGTATCGCCTTTTAGGTTGGCACGGTTACCCATGTAACCCCAGCCAATACCGACAGTGAAATCGAACGGGCCCATGTGTTTACTTGCAGCAATAAACTCGCCATCAAACAAACCTGTACCGCCCATATCACGGATACCGATCGAGGTTTCAGGTAGCCAATAGCTTTCTTCCCAAAGGCGCAGTTTTACATCAATGCCCTTGTCGGTGTAATAGGTGTCGCCACTGAAGTTTTCGTAATTGCTGTAATACAAATCCGGTACTTGTGTGTAGCGAATGGTCGCTTCCAACCAAGGCATCAATTGCAACGAACTATGGTAATGACGGTAATCATCATTCACGGTGACACCGAGCGAAAACTCACCTTCAGGCGCGACGCGTCCGGTGGGCATTTGCATCAAGCCCACACCACCAAAATCACTTTGGGTCGGGCTAAATTTCGTGAAATTGAGATCGTTCGCGACAGCCGGAAGGGCATGTAACAAAGCCAGCGAAAGGGAAGACAGTTTAAATAAAGTACAACGCATGACTACATAACCCGATGTTGAAGAAGACGCGGAATATCGCGGTTAAGAGAGGAAAGCGCAGAAGGCAAACCTTGAAAAGGCACAAAAATCGTTGCGCCTGGGGCGAGGTTTTTAGGCATCTGGTTCCAATACGCAGTTTGATGAATTTCTAATTCGCCATCTGGCTGGATAACCGTCACATCGCTGATGCCAAAGGTGTTCAGCGTTTGTGCAATGTCTACATAATCATCGGCAACGTAGTCAGGCTGAAAATCGGCATCAGTGGTCTCTGTCACTGCGCCTATCACCCAAACATTATTCGGGCGTGATGGCAGCACTAACATCAGGTTGCCTTTCACTAATGGGTTTACCTTACTGCCAGACAGATAAAAATCTTCATCCAGTGGTACTTGAATACGGGATTGAAATTGTGATTCGGCGAAAAACGTTGAGAGCGCGGTGACAGACGCGTGTTTTTCAGCATCGTTCTGCCAAGCTTCTTGAAGTTTGTTCAGGTTGTCTGTTACCGCTTTTTTCAAAGAGGCTAATTCAGGTGTGTTCGCGGTATCAAAAAGCCCTGCACCCTGCCAATAAACAGTGTCGGTATTGTGGGCAAGAATGTTGTTGGCATTGGCTCTGATCACTGCGGCACCTTGTGATACCACTTGCGATACGCGTGGCGCGCCATTAAAGGCCACGTGATACATGCGCGTAGCGTCAGCAGAGTTGGTGACGGTTACCTTGGTTTGTTCTGCGGCAATGGCTTGGCCAGACACCGTTAAGCAAAACACAGATGCTGCAAAAAACAATGTCATGGTGCTCAGCGTGCGGTGCGTGTCGAGCAGGCTTATTTTGAGAAATTGGCTTGTCTGAGTACAAAGAAAAGGGCTTTTCATGTTACTGGCTCACTCCCGAAAAAGGCTTTAACACCGTCAGTTCAATGCGTGGCATCCCCGGTGCAGGGGTTTGAATGCTGGCAATGACATGCCCTGTTTTTGGGTGCAACCAAAATTCATTTTCGAAGGCGATATCTAACTGAGGCGCATGCACATACTCGATGACATGCACTGTGCTTACGGGCTTCTCATTCACCATCAAGGTGTTTTCACCTTGTAGCTGAAAGCGTGATTCTAAGGTGTAACCCGCATGGTAGCCCGGTTGCCAATCCACTTTGCGTGTCCACACGTGAGGCGTGGCACCTTTTAGCAAGCCAAGGGCAAGCGGGTCGGCTTGGTGGGAATAGCTGGCAGAGAGGTTACCACCGAGAAGGTTGATGGTTTTTACTATGCGACCGTGTTCAGTGACCAGCATTTCGCCCGTCGCTGACAACCATTTCAGCTGAAAATGATTCGTAGGGTCCGCGAGGTTCGACATACTCGGGTTAGCATAACCCAACACCATGAATGCCTGACCGCCATTGTTGGTTTTGGCATAAAGGCTCGCGTAAGGGAGATCGTTAACTTTATCGGCAGAGACCACCACATCGTCGATTCCAAACAATGCGAGCGACATCGTGTCTTGCACATCTTGAAATTTTTGGCTGCAGCCGGAAAGGGTAAACAGTGCCCCCGTCAGCGCAAGGGCCTTCAGGCCTATGTTACAATTTTTCATAGTACTACAACTGTGTCGCCAACCGAAGCGAACCGAGATTCACCCATCATGGTGGCGTAAAATAATGTCAAACCTATCAATCAATACCTTGGCGATGAGTGGTGTTGTTCGTCTTTTTTCAACAGCGCTAACGAGATCTAACAGAGCCGCCAAGCACATTGACTGGGTATCAATACGAAGAAAACCGAACAGCTTGCGCTGTTCGGTTTTTTTTACACAACTTACTGATTAACCTTGGGTGGTAACAGAAGTTGAAGTGGTTGTTGCAGTGTCGTTGTTTGATGCATCAACAGCAACAACGGCTACAGCAACAACGGCTACGCCAACTGCGATTGCCGTTGCGCTAACACCGCCAGCAGCAGCAGTAGATGCAGAAGCACCGCCCGCAGAACCACCAGTGGTTGATGCTTCTTCAGCTGCCATTGCTGGTGCTGCCATCATCATCGCAACAAGTGCTGCAATTGCTGATTTTTTCATGTGAAACTCCATAACTTAATGAGATGCCTGTTTCTATTATTAGACAGGCTTCTAAAATGCTAAACATAATTAGGAGTTAAGTAAACATATAAACAATGTCAATCCCCACTTGTTTGGCATTTATTGGGTTTTCAATGCTTAAAATCACGTCTTATGGCTGACTATTGAGTCAATCGTCTCAGTAAAGTACACTTCTGGCCGAAATAATTTACCTAGTAGGTGTAGTCATGAAAGTATTTGTTTTGTTCTTGCTCATTTTTTCATCTCTCACCATTGCTGGATGCGCTACATCAAGTAATGCCATTCAAGCGAATGGCACCATTCTGTGGAGCAACGGCGTCGTAGAGAAAGTGCGCGTTTCTCCTTCCAATGAACACTTTGTGTTTCTCCATCAGCGCATGTATTCAAGTCAAGTGATTGTTTATAGCCGTATATTTGGCGCTAGCACCTCAGAGTGTGAGTTTTATGTGAATGAGCCTAAACCAGAAGTGCGTTTAACAGTGTGCCACGAAGGTGAAGTGGAGTTATTAGAAAATGGCGCGGTGATTAATCTCGGCCAGTTAACGGTTTATGGCGATTTCTGAGCCTTTTTGATGTAACTAAATGTGTCAAAATATATAACATTTACGTTATTTCGATCGCATAAAGTGCACTGTTGAGATAGTTGCAATATATGCATCGTCCAAAAAAACATCATCTTATCAGTGGCAGCTCAATTTTGAGACAGTTAGATAAAAAATAACTGATTTGTAATTAATCCATGTGAGCTGTAAGTGATACACTTTCCGCCGCATTTATATCTTTGTGTACAAAAAACAATCGTAGATATAAAAGTACATTGCCTAGAAAGGCGATCAGAAAACAGGCTTTAGCGGGTGCACTCGTAAATGCCAATAACAAGGTCTATTGACGATCTACCTCCACAACCTATTTTACTGCGTACTTTGGGAACGACACCCAAGGGCGGTAGCGTAAGTGAAAGCCATCAACCGTGGCTAAAAACACGTTGGCGCGATACTTGATTCGCGTCAAAAATTTTAATCATTACAGACACTCAAGTTAACGAAACTCCCTAACAAAGTGCTTAAAACGCGGTGTGGAAGATTTCTGGTTTGAGAGTACGCCACGTTTGAGGAAAGTATGGTGAAGCGAACAACATCTTTTATTGCCGCAGGCTCTTTGCTCATTGCAATGCTGGTAGCACCAACAGCGACAGCCGACCTTTACACCGGGGCAATCGTTGGATATAGCAATGTGGAATACACAGAAGCCGCAACGAATCAGCTTTCAGAAGCAAGCCCAATCTTGCTTCAAGCCCAAGCAGGGTACTTTTTTAACGATTATCTCGCGGTGGAAGGACGTTTTGGTACGGGACTAAAGCGAACGGATGGCATTGCAGTCAACAGCTTAGCCTCGGCATATGTGAAAGGAAACATTCCAGTGACCAACCAAATCGCGATGTATGCGCTTGCGGGTTACGTGGCATCCGAGGTGGATAACAACGGAAACGGCAAGGTATCAGACAGCGGTTTCAGTTTTGGTTTGGGTATGCACTACGCACTCAGCAGTGAAACGGCAGTCACCGTCGAGTTTATCAATGCCTCTGCCAGTGACAACCTCGGACAGAGCGCCGTGAACCTTGGTTTTCAATACCGTTTCTAACCCCTTCTTAGCATTCATCGATTGACGTAACGAGTTTTAATTCATGATTTTTCGATTAAAAAATTTAGTCTGTGTTGGCGCCGTGTTGGTTTCTTCGTTCTTGCCGTATACGGCAGTGGCGCAAGCCCCAACGGCAGCACAAATGGAAATGTTTAAAAGCCTACCGGCTGATCAACAGCAGGCACTGGCAAAGCAATATGGTGTTAGCCTGCCTACAGGCGGACAGGCAACGCAAGCGTTTGAAACCAACGAAGTGGTCGCTCCACGTCCTGACGTGAGCCAAAAGGCAAAGCAAGCACAAAATAGCGCTAAACAAAGCAAACACGGACTTGAACGCTTTGGCCTTTCTTTGTTTGCAGGGTCACCAACCACGTTTGCACCGATGAGCGATGTGCCGGTGCCGTCGGATTATCAAATCGGACCGGGTGACGAAATCGTCATTCAGCTATTTGGTAAAGAAAACAATACCCACCGTTTACGCGTTACCCGTGAAGGCGTGGTGAATTTTCCTTCCCTTGGTCCTGTTCAAGTGGCAGGCATGAGCTTCACCGAAGTGCGTGAATCCCTCACTCAGCGCGTTAAAGAACAAATGATTGGGGTGCGCAGTGACATTTCCATGGGCGAAATGCGCAGCATGCAAATTTTCGTGATGGGTGATGCCTATAAACCAGGCGCGTATTCAGTCAGTGCACTTACCACCATTTCCCAAGCCATTTATTACAGCGGCGGCTTTAGCGAATCTGGTGCGCTGCGTAATGTGCAACTGAAACGAAACGGGCAACACATTCGCACGTTAGACATGTATGAATTGCTGTTAAAAGGCGATTCACGCAATGATGTCCGCCTACAGCCAGGGGACACCGTTTTCATTGGCCCAGTAGCTCAGACTGTGTCTATTCACGGTGAAGTAAACCGCCCTGCGATTTACGAAGTAAAACGCGGTGAAACCTATGAAGATATGCTGCACATGGCGGGTGGGTTAACCGCGAATGCGTTGAGCGAGTTTGTGCTGGTGAAGCGCCCTTCAGCAGAAGGCATGCGTGATGTGCTGACATTAGATTTAGCGTCACGTGCTGGCCTTTCAACCCGCCTTACAAACGGCGATGACATTGAAATCGCTAAACGCAGCAATGAACTCAAGCATTTTGTACAACTAGAAGGTGATGTGCTTCAGTCAGGTTACAAGCAGTGGACAAAAAACCTGCGCATCAGTGATCTTTTCACCTCCATTGATTCTGCGTTTAATGCAACCGCAGACCTGAATTACGCCTTGGTGGTGCGAGAAATTAATCCACAACGCGATATCCGCGTACTGCAATTCAACTTGGCTAATGCGATTTTGAACCCAGCAAGTGCCGATAACATCAAGCTGCAATCACGCGACCGTGTGCTGGTATTTAACCGTTTTGACGGCCAAGCGTTGGAAGCGGTGAACGACAAAACAGAAACCGCGAAGACCCTTGAAGAAGCCAAAGCGCAAGCAGCCAATGAACAGCGCGAAGAGCAACAAGCCATTGAAGGGGAAGAACAGCTTTCAACCCAGAAAGCCAAGCTGATTTATCAAGGGCAAGAAATTACCAAAGAGCACATTGAAAAAATCAAGGGCTCTACCCGAAACGTACTGTTGGCATCTGTGCTTCTGCAACTGCAACAACAATCCGTATATGGTTCGCCAGCGCTGATCGCGGAAGTGGTGGGTGAGGTGAAGAACCCTGGCCGTTACCCAATCACTGACAAAAACACGGTTAAAGATTTGGTAACAGCAGCGGGCGGTTTAACGGCAGAAGCCTATGTGCTGAACGCGGAATTGGCACGCACGCTAGTGAACAGTGAAAGCCAACGCGCAAGTGTACAGATCTCTCCGCTAAACCTTGGCAATGCCATTTTGGGTGATGCAAGTGAAAACCTGACCATCGCGCCGCGTGATCGTTTGAACGTGTTGCAACAACCGGGCGTGAAAGAGCAAAACACCGTGGTACTCAAAGGGGAAGTGCGCTTTCCTGGCACGTATGCGGTGAGCAAAGGCGACACCCTGCAAGACATCATTAAGCGTGCTGGAGGCTTAACCGAGTTTGCCAACCCGCAAGGTGCAATCTTCACCCGTGAAGCGCTGCGACTTCAAGAACAAAAACTGCTTGAAGACTACGCGGCAGATATTCGTAAAGAAACCGCGAAGAAAACCTTCCACCGTGACAGCAACATGGGTTCGATGATCACCAACCCAGATAAAACACTGGCGTTCGTGGAAGAAGCAAGTCAAAGCAAAGCGCTTGGCCGTATGGTCGTTCAGTTAGATGAAGTGATTGAAGGCAATCGTTCTGCAGACTTCATGCTAGAAGACGGCGACTTCCTGTTCGTGCCAACCTACCGCAACACAGTCTCTGTGATGGGCGAAGTGCAAGTAGCAATCACTTACCTGCGTGATGACAAGCTAGATGTGGATGACTACATCAACAAAGCCGGCGGCATGAAAAAACAAGCCGATGAAGATCGCATCTTTGTGGTTCGTGCCGACGGTTCAGTCTTCAAACCAAACAGCGGCTATTGGTTCGGTAACCAAGGCGAAGAGCTAAAAGCCGGCGACACCGTCGTTGTTCCGCTAGATACCGATTACCGCGATGCACTGAGTGTTTGGACTGCCGCAACGCAGATCCTTTACCAGACGGGTGTAGCAGTCAATGCGCTGAAATAAAAGAGCGGGACTACGGATTACAGGGAAGAGCCCTGAATACTGAAAGAGCGATTTTGTTGTTCTCTGTAATCATGCTTTTTCCAGTAACCCGTAATCCACAGTCAGTATTCGCTTTGGAAAAGGATTTCCATGAGATTTAAGCAGCTAAAGGTATGGCAACAAGCTTGTCGGCTTTCTTGTGATATCTATAAGTTGATGAAGGAATGTCGCGACTGGGGCTTCAGAGACCAAATCACACGTTCGGGTCTATCTATACCGTCCAATATTGCTGAGGGTGAAGATAGAGACTCGCCAAAAGACCAAATTCGATTTCTCAACATCGCTAAATCATCAACTGCAGAACTTATTACGCAAATTTATATAGGAATAGAAGTCGGATATATCGATAAAACGGAAGGCTTGAGACTAATCAATGAGGCTGAACCAATCGCCGGAAGCTTGGGAAAGCTCATTAAAACAAAGAAGTCACGAATTGGCGAAGACACACCAGACTACGATACCCAGTAATTAGCAATCCAAGCGCTTTGCTCTTACCAGTATTCCGTAATCAGTCTTCATTAATCCAGGCTCTTAGCCCTTACCTGTAATCAGTAATCCGTACTCAAAAACCACTAACTATGAATAAGAATATTCAAGACATACCGACCCAGTATCCAACCGACGCCCATTTTCAACCTCAGGCTCCCGACTCGGATGAAATCGACCTGCGCGAACTCTTCGCCGCCCTATGGAAAGGCAAATGGATCATCATCGCGACCACGTTCCTCTTCGCTGTTGCGGGTGTGTTTTACGCACTGAGCCTGCCAAATATTTACAAAGCTGATGCACTGCTAGCCCCTGCGGAATCCAGTAGCGGCGGCCTTTCTAAAATGGCGTCGCAATTTGGTGGTTTAGCTTCTTTGGCTGGTGTGAACTTAGGGGGCGGAGAAGCGTCACAAACCGATTTAGCGGCAGAAGTGATTAAGTCACGTCAGTTTGTGAATGCTTTCATTGCAAAGCACGAATTAATGGTGCCGCTTATGGCAGCCAAAGGGTGGGACTTAGGAAAGAACGAACTGATTCTCGATGAAGAAATCTACAACGCTGAAACAAATACCTGGTTACGTGAGCCCGAAGGATTGCGCGGTTCGGAGCCTTCTGAACAAGAAATGTATGAAGCGTTTGTGAAAGAAGTCCTTTCTGTAGGTTCAAATAAAATAAGTGGCTTTTATACACTTTCGATTAAACATTACTCGCCATATTTAGCGAAGCAATGGACGGATTGGCTCATTGCAGACATTAACAAAGTCATGCGTGAGCGCACCATAAAAGAAGCAACTCAAAACCTCGCATATTTAGAGAGCCAGTTAGAAAAAACGGCTATTGCGGATATGCAAAGCACGTTTTACTCACTCATTGAAGAACAAACGAAGAGCTTGATGCTGGCCGAAGTGCAAGATGAGTTTGTGTTTAAAGTTATTGACCAGGCCGTTGTTCCTGAGTTGAAAGTGACACCTAACCGCCCATTCACTGTGCTGCTAGCGTTAATGATGGGGTTTGGTTTAACTGTGATCTCTTTATTATTTAAAACGGTTATAAAGAAATAAAAAACTGAGGCTCTAAAATTTCATTTTCAAAGCTGTGTTTCTATTTGAACTAAAAATTTAAGTTGAAGGTAAATGGAAAATAAAAATAAATTGCGCATCGCAGTAGTTGGGTGTGGAAGAATTTCAAAAAATCATTTTGGCTCAATTGAACAGTTAAGTTCAGAGTTTGAGTTAGTAGCTGTATGTGATACGGATATGGATGTTCTGACAGAGCATAAAGCGAAGTACAAAGTTCCGGGTTATTTGTCTTTTGATGAATTATTAGTTGCCGAGAAATTAGACCTAGTGACTCTGTGCACACCAAGTGGACTTCATGCGTCTCAAGCTATAAAAGCTGCTAAGGCAAAAATACACGTTGTTACTGAGAAACCAATGGCAACGAAATGGCAAGACGGCCTTGACATGGTGCGCACCTGTGACGAAGAAGGTGTTCGTCTATTTGTTGTGAAACAAAACCGTCGTAACTCTACACTTCAACTGCTAAAACGCGCGGTTACCGAAAAGCGCTTCGGTCAAATTCATATGGTTCATCTCAATGTTTTTTGGACCCGTCCGCAAGAATATTACAATCGTGCTGCTTGGTCAGGCACTTGGGACATGGATGGTGGTGCCTTTATGAATCAAGCTACACACTATGTGGATTTAATGCATTGGTTAATTGGCCCGGTAGAGAAAGTCCACGCTATGACGTCTACTAACCGCGATATTGATGTTGAAGATACGGGTGTGGTCAATATTAAGTGGCGCAACGGTGCGCTGGGCTCTATGGCAGTGACCATGTGTACTTACCCCAAAAACCTTGAAGGTTCGATAACTATTCTTGGCGAAAAAGGCACGGTAAGAATCGGTGGCGTTGCGGTGAATGATATTCAAGAGTGGACGTTTGAAGATGAGCGTGGCTACGACAAAGATATTCATAGTGCGAACTATCAGACCACATCAGTCTATGGTTTTGGTCACCCACCTTACTTCCAAAATGTGGCTGACGTTTTGCGAGGTAAAGCAGAGCCAGAAACTGATGGTCGTGAAGGCTTGAAATCACTAGAACTGCTTATTAGCACTTATCGGTCCGCTCGTGATGGTAAAGAAATCGGTTTGCCACTGAATTTATAATACTTTGGATAACAAATGAAATTAGATGAATTGAATATCGGTATCGTCGGTCTAGGCTATGTAGGTTTACCGCTGGCCGTAGAATTTGGCAAGAAATATCAAACGTTGGGCTTTGATATCAATGAGGCTCGCGTTCAAGAGCTTGAGAGCGGTAAAGATTCTACGTTGGAGTGTTCGCCAGAAGAGTTAGCGAGTGCGCCTCATTTGCAGTACACACATCAGTTGAGAGACTTGTTAGTGTGTAACTTTTATGTGGTGACGGTGCCAACGCCAATCACGGAAGAAAATACGCCCGATTTGACCCCATTAAAGAAAGCGTCTGAAGCCCTTGCTCAAGTCATACGGAAAGGAGACATTGTTGTTTTCGAATCAACCGTGTATCCAGGTGCGACAGAAGAAGTGTGCCTCCCTATCATCGAAAAAATGTCAGGATTGATTTTTAACCAAGACTTTTTCGCTGGCTATAGCCCCGAACGAATCAATCCTGGTGATAAAGTGAACAGACTAACGACTATCACGAAAATCACATCAGGTTCGACAGACGCTGTTGCAGACTTTGTTGATGCGGTATACGCGTCTATTGTGACCGCTGGCACACACAAAGCTTCTTCTATTAAAGTTGCTGAAGCAGCTAAGGTCATTGAAAACACCCAACGTGATTTAAATATTGCCATCATTAATGAATTCGCGAAGATTTTTAACCGATTAGACATTGATACTGAAGAAGTGTTGAAAGCGGCAGGTACAAAGTGGAACTTCTTACCGTTTAAGCCGGGCTTGGTGGGGGGACACTGTATTAGTGTTGACCCGTACTATCTAACTCATAAAGCTCAAGAGGTGGGGTATCGTCCAGAAGTCATTTTGGCAGGGCGTCGTATCAATGATGGTATGGGCGAATATGTCGCGACACAACTGGTTAAAAAGCTATCGAGCAAGAAAATCCATATTGATGAAGCAAAAGTTCTGATATTAGGTTTCACCTTTAAAGGTGATTGCCCTGATGTTCGTAACACTAAAATCATCAATATCGTAAAAGAGTTGCAAGACTATAATATGTCGGTCGATGTACACGATAGCTGGGCTTCAAAAGACGAAGTTCGTCATGAGTATGGCATTGAACTAATTGATGAGCTGAACGAAGGTAGTTATGACGCTATCGTTTTAGCTGTTGATCATAGTGAGACGAAAGCGATGGGTGTTGAGGCACTCCGTCGTTTAGGAAAAGAAAATCACATTCTATACGATGTGAAACATGTCCTAAGTTTAGGCGAAGCCGACATCCGTCTTTAATTCATAACAAGGGGGCAAATGCTCCCTTTAATAATTGGGGTATCAATGAGTTTCTTTCAGCATGAAACTGCCATTGTTGATGATGGTGCGATTATAGGTGAAGGCTCTAGAGTGTGGCATTGGGCACATGTGTGCTCGGGCGCCCAGATTGGCCGTAAAGTCTCTCTTGGTCAGAATGTCTTTATTGGCAACAAGGTCACCATTGCGGACCAGTGTAAAATTCAAAACAACGTTTCTGTTTATGACAATGTCCACCTAGAAGTGGGGGTATTTTGTGGGCCAAGCATGGTGTTTACGAATGTTTATAACCCTCGCTCTCTTATTGAACGCAAAGACCAATACCGTGACACGATAGTCAAAAAGGGAGCCACTTTGGGTGCAAATTGTACAGTTGTGTGCGGTATTTCGATTGGTGAGTACGCGTTCATTGGTGCAGGTACTGTCGTGAACAAAGACGTTAAACCTTTTGCTTTAATGGTTGGCGTTCCAGCGAAACAAATTGGTTGGATGAGCCAATATGGTGAGCAACTTGATTTGCCATTAAAGGGTCACTTAACCATAACCTGCCCTCATACTCAAACTATTTATCAGCTCGATGGTTCAATATTAACGGTCGTTAAAGAGTAAAAGTAACAATGCAATTTATTGATTTAGCTGCGCAATACCAACATCTAAAAACTAAGATTGATGCTCGCATCCATAAAGTACTCGACCATGGTCATTACATTATGGGACCTGAAGTTTTAGAACTTGAGGAACAATTAGCCGAATATGTTGGCGTAAAACACGCCATTACTTGTGCCAATGGTACTGATGCTTTAACTCTAGCGATGATGGTATTAAACATAAAAGAGGGCGACGCGGTTTTCTGCCCTACATTTACATTCTTTGCCACAGCAGAGACTATAGCATTCGCAAACGCGACTCCTGTATTTGTTGATTCCGAAGAAAGTACCTTCAATATTTGTCCCGTCGACTTAGAAAAACGTATTCAACACGTAATTACAGAGGGGAAACTCGTTCCAAAAGCGATTGTATCTGTGGACTTGTTTGGTCTTCCTGCGAACTACGTGGAAATTGAAGCAATTGCCAAGAAGTACGGCTTAACGTTAATTGAAGATGCAGCTCAAGGTTTTGGTGGGACGTTGAATGGCAAGATGGCGGGTGCATTTGGTGATATTGCAACTACTAGTTTTTTCCCTGCCAAACCGTTAGGTTGCTATGGTGATGGGGGGGCTATTTTTACTAACAACGATGATTACGCAGCGCTACTGCGCTCGTTGAGAATTCATGGTAAAGGCTCAGATAAGTATGATAACGTCCGTATTGGTGTAAACAGCCGTCTTGACACTATTCAAGCTGCTATTCTACTAGAGAAATTGGCAGAATTTTCAGTGGAGCTAGGGGCAAGAGAAAGGTTAGCGGAAGCATATGCTAAAGAGTACGCAGAGCAATTTATTGTTCCTAAATTACCTCAAGGCTATACAAGTTCATGGGCACAATATACCCTTCGTAGCGATCGTCGTGAGGCGTCAATGAAAGGGTTCGAAAACCTAGGTATTCCAACGATGGTATATTACAGGACTTGTATGCATCAACAAACTGCCTTTGTTGATCTAGGTTATAACGATGGTGATTTTCCTATTGCGGAAAAACTTGCAAAGCAAGTATTTAGTTTACCTATGCATGGTTATGCAAGTTGTCTAGGATATGAATGACAAGTTTAATCGACATCTAATCACCTTATTATCAGGGACGATAATAGGGCAAGCCATTCCTATTGCAATAACTCCTATTCTGACACGCCTTTATACACCAGAAGACTTTGGTTTGTTGGCTATATTTGTAGGTATAACACTGACTATTGGCTCTATTGCAAATGCAAGGTATGAATTAGCAATAATGCTCCCGAAGAAAGATGAGGATGCATATAACGTAGCAGGATTATGCTTAATCATTGCTATTACCATATCTTTAGCTACTCTCCTGATAGTATGGTTGTTTAACGAAAAGATAGAATTATTACTAGGAAATAAAAGTATTGGATTATGGCTTTACCTAATTCCTTTAGTCGTTTTCTCTACAGGAATATATAATACTCTAAACTACCTAAATACAAGGAAATCTATTTATAAACCTATAGCTAGATCTAAAATTACTCAATCCACATCTATGTGCGCTACCCAGCTTTTGCTTTCCTATTACGCATCTAATTTTAATGGATTGATTGTTGGTCAAGTTGTAGGAAGTCTATTTGGTAATATTTCACTATTTAGAAGTGTGAAAAGAGATTATTCTTGTTATAAATTTAACCTACTAAAAATTAAGGCATTAGCTAAACGATATAAAAAATTTCCTCAATTTTCAATGTGGGCAATATTAGCTAATAACTTGGCAATTCACTTGAATAACATGCTAATTTCGGTTTTCTATTCCGTTGGTACTTTGGGTTTCTATGCATTAGCCCAAAGAATTTTAGGGTTACCATCTACTATAGTAGGAAGTTCGATAGGTCAGGTATATTTTCAGCAAGCAACAGAAGAAAAGAAGTGTACTGGATGTGCATGGGGTACTTACAAAGCGGCTTTGATCAAGCTACTTATGATGGCACTGATTTTTTTCACGCCTCTATTCTTCCTAGTGGAGGAAGTTTTCAAATTAGTATTTGGAAATGATTGGATGGTCGCTGGTTCATATGCAAAGATATTGATCCCATTTTTCGCTGTGAGGTTTATTGCTTCTTCTCTTAGTTGTACAAATAGTATATTTGAAAAACAACATATATCATTGATTTGGCAAGTTATCCTCTTAATTTCAAATGTCTTAGTAATGTATTGTTCTGATTATTTTGAATTATCATTTTTAAGTTTTTTATATATATTATCATCAACCAATTTTGTTTTATATTTAGTGTTGATTTTCATCACGATGAAATATGCAAGATTAGGGCGATAAACAATTTAAATAAGGTAGTCTATGCATAATAAAGTTTGTGGATTAGTATTAGGCGGACATGTCAATGGATATTCTATTGTATCCGAACTTTATGAAAGTGGTATAAAAGATCTGGTCTTATTTGATTATGGACGTTCTATTGCAAGATACAGTAACAAACTTGTATCGGTTTCATCTCTGTCACCATGTTTATCAGACCTTAAAGATAAAATCATTGGATTGAAAGATGATTATGATTACATAGTTATATTTCCAACAGATGATAAGCAATTGGAGATGTTAGCCGATATTTATAACGATATTTCTTCTTTTTGTTATATTCCTATCAATGAAAAAAGTCTAAAAAAAGCCCTAGATAAGAGCTATCAATATCAAGTATGTGAACACATCGGTGTACCTTACCCAAGAAGTAAAAATATAGAAGTTTCAATATCCGTTGATGATTTAGAAAAATTAACATTCCCAATTATTATTAAACCTGTTACTCGGCAAGATCTTTTTGTTCCCGTATTCAGGAACCTGTATTTAGAAGACTTAGAGGCTCTTAGTCAAAATCTAAGCCTGATTAATTCTCATTTGAAAAATGGGGTAGGGTTCTTAGCATCAGAATTTGTACCAGGAGATGATACAAATATTTATGCATATACCTGTTTCAAAGATAAAAACGGCGATATTAAAAATGAATGGGCAGGAAAAAAGCTTACACAATATCCGGACAATTATGGTGTAGTGTGTAGTGCGTCAAATGAAGTTACCAAAGAAGTGTTAGAGCAAGGTAGAAGGCTTGTTTTAGAACTGGATGTCTGTGGTGTTATAGAGCCTGAATTTAAATATGATAGCAGAGAAAAAAGTTTCAAATTGATGGAAGTCAATTTACGCTCCATGATGTGGAATAAAGTGGGTTCTTCAAGTGGCGTAAACCTGCATGTGTCACTTTTCAAGTCTGCTACTGAGGGGGATGTTGTTAAGTACGAACAAGATACAAAAGATATCATCCATACAGTCTTGATGCTTCATGAAATCCCCAACCTTCTTACTAGAAAAGGTTACTTAAAACATTTCAAACACAATGTTTTCGGTAGTAAAAGAAGAGTATGGATGATCTTTAACAAGGGAGATATAAAGCCATTTCTATATAGCTTGTTAGTTTTATTTAAGATGATAGGACGCTTATGCTTAAGGAAATAATTAGTAATATTGTAAAAAGAATTAGATATAGAATAATAAAAAACAAACTCGATGTTTCGATTGCTCCTAGTTCTGTTATTTATAATGTGGAATTTTCTGGCGGTGGTAAGATTGAAGACGATACTAGAGTGATTGGTGATAAACTAATTACAATTGGTAGTAATATATATATAAATGCTGGGTGTCACTTCTTGGGTAATATTAATATAGGCAATGATGTTATGATTGGCCCAAAGGTAACTATCTGGTCTAGAGATCACGGAATAGATGAAAATATATTAATGAGATTACAAGCGAATCTTGATAGTCCTATTAATATTGGGGATGATGTTTGGATTGGTGCTGGTGCTATTATTTTAAAAGGTGTATCAGTAAAAAATGGTGCTGTTGTTGGAGCCGGAAGTGTAGTCACTAAGGATGTTTGTGAAGGAACTATCGTCGCGGGCAATCCTGCTAGAGTTATTGGTGTTAGACGATGATAACAATTCATGTTCCTTTTATTTCGAACAAATTTACCTATGCGGTAAACTATGTTTTTCAAGAAAGATTGGGAATCGAATACGATATAAAAATTAGATACAACTCAGGAGAAGAATTATCTATTATAATTGAATATAATGGAGAGGAAGTTAGTTTCCCACTTTTTTTTTGGGATTCTGAGTCTGGTGATTTGAAAGTTGATAAAATACTCAGCCTAGATAAGGTGGATATTTTATTGAAAGGAAAAAAAGTTCCTGTTATTAACTCTTCCAATAGAAGAGTTAATGGAGTTACGGATGTAGATGTTTTTGGTTTTATTTTCTTTATGCTTTCTAGAATAGAGGAATTAAATGAAAGTAAACAACTTGATGACCATCAGAGATTTCCTGCTAAGGAATCTTTTGCTTTTAAACATGGTTTCTTAGAGTTTCCAGTTGTTGATTGGTATGTCGAGTTGGTGGCTGAGGAACTTAAATTAATAGGCGTTAACAAAAAAAACAAGGATAACTTCACAACAGTTGTTTCTTGTGATGTAGATTATCCAACTGAATACTATTTTCAGTCATATAAATCCTTTTTTAGAAAATTTATTACTTCTTTAGTAAAGGAAAGAAAATTCTCGCGATCTATAGGGCTTATAAAAAGATTTATTTTTTCGAGTTTGAATATAAATCAGAATGATATTTTCACTGAAAATGTTCGCTATATTATGGATGTAAATGAAAGGAATGATCGAAAGGTTATTTTTTATTTTATTCCTTACAATACATCAAAATTAGATTCTAATTTGAGTATCGAATCTAAATTGGTTACAAAGCTCGTAGAGGAGATAAGAGATAGAGGGCATCTAATAGGTATCCATCCATCATACGACTCTACGACTGACAAAGCCATTTTTGAGCTCAACGTTAATAAATTCAGAGACTCAGCAGCTTATTTTGAAGGTGAAGAATTACATAGCCGTACTCATTTCCTAAAATGGGACGCATTTAATACACCGGCATGGTTGGAATCTAGCAATATCAACGTAGACTCTAGTCTTGGTTACGCTGATCTTTCGGGATTTAGGTGCGGAACATGTCATCCATTTAAGTTATATGATTTGAAAAATGACAAATCTACTAATATTAGTGAGTTTCCTTTAGTTTGTATGGATGCTTCAATACTTTCAACTAAGTATGAAGGATTAAACAATTTTAACAGAGCCTTAGAAAGAGTTTCTTTTCTTAAAGAACAATGTAAACAGGTAAACGGTGTTTTTACTCTACTCTGGCATAACAGTAGCTTTGAAGAGAAGTTTGAAAAAAAACTCTATGAAAATGTAACGAAGGTGGAGTGAATGAGCTTTATTAGTAATGTATTGATAGTTAATTATTACGGAGAAAATGGTAATAATCCAGGAGGTAAAAGAAGTTTACTATGGAAAGAGTTTTTTAAGGACCATAACGTTGATATTTCATCTCCTAAATCTGGTAAAAATAAAGGGCTCTTTCAAAAGGTTTTTCATAGGTTAATAAATTTTGCTCTAGGTCATTATCCTCAACTACCTCAAGATTGGGTTGTGGAAGTTAGTGAAGCGATTAACTCTGGTAAATATGATGTTGTCGTATTATGCTGTCCTGATTATTCTGTATGTGAATTTGTTTCTAAAAACACCAGAAGTAAGATTGTTCTAGATATTAGAGATGGAATTTATTTTGAGTCACTTTGGAGTCGAATGGAAAGGTGGCGATATAAAAATAAGTTATTGTCTTTAGAAGATAAAATAAAAGATGTATATCTTTTATCGACCAATATCCCTGGTCTTAAAAAACACTACGAAAGTAAATATAAAATTCCGATGTATTTGTTGCTTAATATATCTGTTTTTGACAGTCAAATATATTCAATCAAACGTAATTTAAGTAACAAAAGTGAGCTTCGATTATTATATGCCGGAGGGTTGCTGAAAAGTTCAATTGGTCAGAATCTACTCTGCTTGTGCCGTTCTATAAAGATGCTCAACGAAAAAGGAGAAAGAATCACTCTGACAATGCTAGGTCGATTTAATGCCATTGAAAGAATATTTTATACTAAATTATTTAAATTTGTTGAAATCAGAGAAGAAGTTCCCTCAGGAGATTTGTCGAAAATATCAGAAGATTTTGATTGTTTTGTGATTTCTAACACAACCAATCGAGATCTGTTACCCTCGAAATTTTGGTTTTACATCAAATCAAACCTTCCAATTCTTTCTATATCTCCGTCATATTCGTTGGATTATGTATCACAATCCATTGAAGGGTTGATATGTACTAGTCGTGACAGTGAAGACATTGCAGCCAAAATAAAACAAATTTTGGCTCTCGAAGATTTTGACCGATTTGAATTAAATATTAATGATGAGAAAGAAGAGTTAAAGTCTAGATTGGGACTCATATGATATATATAACTTTACAAGTTCTAGTGTTGTTAACTACTTGTTATATATTATATCGGCAGGTGTTAAATCCTAAGGCATTTTCCATTGCTTCGTCTTATGAGTTTCGATTTTTCATTTTATTTAATGTCGTTGTTCTTTTGGGATTTGGATCTATTCTTGCTTATAACTTGCCAGACACTAATTCTGTTTTAAAACGAGTGATGCCGGGTGGATATGAATGGGGGTTGTTAGGTGTTTTAATATTTCTAGTTTGTTGGTTGATAGTTTCGGCGCTATTTAATATAAAAGAACGTTCTTATGATTATGTGAAAATTGATAGAAAAGAAGACTCTTTTTGTAGTGTTAATATATTAATACTATTAACGTCATTAATGGTGGCTTCAACACTACTTATCTTAGCGGTTTATGGGATCCCTCAAAAAGCAATGTTTTCAGGTATGTCTGCTCAGGATCTTGCTGTAATGCGCACCTCCGGATTACACAACTCTACAGCCGTACCAACATTGGTACGGCGTCTTTTTGCTAAAGAGCTTTCTATTGTACTTAGTTTTATATTTTTATCTAGAGTCGTTTTATCCAGAAATAGAAATTCAATATTTAAAAGTAAAGCAAAATTGTTATTGTTTATTAGTTTTTTTTGCGCCGTGTACCATGTTAGCTTTGAGTTATCTAAATCAAAACTCGTTGCATATATTTTATTGTACTATCTACTTTATTGTTCTTGCAAGTTGAAAGCATATAAAAGAAAAACAAACCTATCTTCACTATTTTTGACATTTATTTCTCTTTTTGGTGTCTTGGTGTTAATATTTTCTTTGACGTATCCAGACTACGACTTTCAACAGTTAATATTATATTTAACGTCTCGACTCTTTGTGAGTCAAATATCACCCTATTACTATTCTGTAGGACTCTGGGTTAATGATATTAGCATTGCGGAACCTTTTGATATAATTTTCTACCTTGGTGAGGTTTTCAAGGTCGCTGACTTTCAAGCTCCAGCTCAGCGTTTAACTGAAATGCTATTCTATGATGCTTATATTAGCGGCAGAATGAACTATTTAAGTAGTTTTTTATTGGGGGACGCGGTATCAATGTTTGGCTTTTATTCAGTGCCTTTTTTCTCTCTATATATTGCTTTTTTGTTAAGGGGTTTCTTTTTTATAAGATGCTTCGGGTTTCCAAGGGACCTATTTTTTGGACTTGGTGCAGCAGTTTTATATGGGAGTAATTTCATGTCATCTTTGTTTCCATTTATATTAAGCTCTAGCGTGATTTTTATTGTTGTTTTTGTGTCGTTAGCAAGTAAGCGCACATTTCTCTACCTACCTAAGTGATTATTTTGAATAAATTGAAGATTTTAGTAACTGGTGGCGCAGGCTTTATTGGATCTGCTGTTGTACGCCATGCTATTCAAAACACCCAAGACAGCGTTATCAACGTTGATAAGCTAACTTATGCTGGCAATTTAGAGTCCCTATCAGATGTTGAAAACAATGAACGCTATGCGTTTGTTGAAGCAGACATCTGTGATCGCAGCGTAATGGATGACATTTTTGCTACCTACCAGCCAGATGCAGTAATGCACCTCGCTGCGGAAAGCCATGTTGATCGTTCTATCGACGGTCCGGCCGCATTTATTGAAACCAACATTGTGGGTACGTACACCCTTCTAGAATCTGCGCGTGCCTACTGGAACCGGCTTGACGAAGATCGTAAAGGGGCTTTCAAATTCCATCACATCTCTACAGATGAAGTTTACGGCGATTTGGAAGGTAGTGATGATTTGTTCACTGAAACAACGTCATATGCACCAAGCAGCCCTTACTCTGCGTCAAAAGCATCAAGCGACCATTTGGTTCGCGCATGGCAGCGTACTTATGGTTTTCCAACCATAGTCACGAACTGTTCTAACAACTACGGTCCATTCCATTTCCCTGAAAAACTCATTCCTTTGATGATTTTGAATGCATTGGAAGGAAAAGCCTTACCAGTATACGGAGATGGTATGCAAATCCGCGATTGGTTATTTGTAGAAGACCACGCGCGTGCGCTTTACAAAGTGGCGATCGAAGGTGAGGTAGGCGAAACCTACAACATTGGTGGTCACAATGAAAAAGCCAACATTGACGTGGTAAAAACCATTTGTTCTTTGCTTGAAGAGCTGGTACCAAACAAGCCAATTGGTGTTACCCAATATAGCGACTTGATAACCTACGTAAAAGACCGCCCTGGTCATGATGTCCGTTACGCTATTGATGCGTCAAAAATTGAAAAGGAACTAGGTTGGAAGCCTGAGGAAACCTTCGAATCCGGTATTCGAAAAACCGTTGAATGGTATCTAAATAATCAAGATTGGTGGTCCCGCGTTCTAGACGGTTCTTACACCCGCGAACGCCACGGGGCAAACTAACAAGTCTCTTTTCGTCTCTGTTTCCTTTGCTCTAGGTTCTTCCTAGGGCCTAGGACCTTATTACCTAGGACCTTTACTTATGAAAGGCATCATTCTGGCGGGTGGCTCTGGCACCCGTTTATACCCACTCACGCGTGGCGTTTCTAAGCAACTTCTTCCTGTGTACGACAAGCCCATGATTTATTACCCGTTATCGACACTGATGTTGGCGGGTATTCGCGAGATCCTGATTATTACGACTCCTGAAGACAACGAAGGATTCCGTCGTTTACTGGGTGATGGAAGTGATTTCGGAATCCAGCTGGAATATGCCGTTCAGCCAAGTCCTGATGGGCTCGCTCAAGCATTTATCATTGGTGAAGAGTTCATTGGCAATGACAGTGTGTGTTTGGTGTTGGGTGATAACATCTTCTATGGTCAGTCTTTCAGTAAACAGCTCGAAAATGCAAGAGAGCTAGCGACGAGTGGAAAAGCCACCGTATTTGGTTATCAGGTCAAAGACCCAGAGCGTTTCGGTGTGGTCGAGTTCGATGAAAGCATGCGAGCGGTATCGATTGAAGAAAAGCCAGCGAAACCTAAATCAAACTATGCGGTAACAGGGTTGTATTTTTATGACAATCGTGTTGTCGAGCTTGCCAAAGAAGTACGTCCATCGGACCGTGGAGAGTTAGAAATTACCACTCTTAATGAGATGTACTTAAACAATGGTTCGTTAAACGTAGAGCTTTTAGGTCGTGGCTTTGCTTGGTTAGATACAGGCACCCATGAAAGCCTTCATGAAGCTTCATCTTTTGTTCAAACCATTGAACATGTACAAGGACTAAAAGTGGCATGCTTGGAAGAAATTGCATTGCGTAACGCCTGGCTAACGACTGAGCAGGTTGAAAAAATTGCAGCGCCGATGATGAAAAACGAATACGGCCAGTATTTGAGTCGACTTTTAAAAGAAGAGCTTGTTTGCGCATGAAGCTACTCATTACAGGAAGTTTAGGACAAGTTGGTAGCTGCTTAGTAGAGCAGCTTTCAAGTATGAACGACGTTGAATTCTTAGCACTGGACCGTGATGAACTAGATATAACAAACATGAATCAAGTCAATGATCAGGTTATATCTTTCAAACCGGATGCAATTATCAATGCTGCAGCACACACCGCTGTGGATAGGGCTGAAGAGGAAGTTGAACTTTCATACGCAATTAACCGAGATGGCCCAGCCAATCTAGCAAAAGCTGCGAGTAAAGTCGGTGCTGCAATGCTGCATATATCGACTGATTATGTGTTCGCAGGCGACAAAGATGGCGAGTACTTAGAAAGTGATGAAACCGGGCCTCAAGGTGTGTATGGCGAAAGCAAGCTAGCGGGTGAAATCGCGGTGGCAGAAGCCTGCTACAGTCACATTATTTTAAGAACGGCGTGGGTATTTAGTGAGCATGGAAATAACTTCGTGAAATCCATGCTCAGATTGGCTGAATCAAGAGACGAGTTGGGGATTGTTGCAGACCAATTTGGTGGTCCAACGTATGCGGGTGACATTGCTAAAGCCCTTATTAACATCGCTAAGGCAATCGTAAATGAAAACAACGTTGGCTTTGGCGTGTATCACTACTCAGGAATGCCGCACGTAAGTTGGTGTGATTTTGCAAATAGCATCTTTGATGATGCAATAAAACAGAGCCTACTTACTAAAAACATTACAGTAAACCCCATTGTTACATCTGACTATCCTACACCCGCGAAACGACCATCAAACTCAAAATTGAATTGCGAAAAAATTAATAACCTGTTTGGTATTGAACCGAGTAATTGGAAGTTGGCACTAAAGAATTTGAAAGAATACGTGAGTTAATTATGAAAGTAATCGATACAGATATTCCTGATGTGAAAATAATCGAGCCAACAGTATTTGGTGATGAACGTGGTTTCTTTATGGAAACGTGGAATCAAAAGAAATTCGAAGAATTAGTTACGGGTAAGTTAACGAAATTTGTTCAAGATAACCACTCAAAATCAAAAAAAGGAATTTTGCGAGGCCTACATTATCAGACTGAAAATACACAAGGTAAGCTGGTTCGTGTGGTATCAGGTGAAGTATTTGATGTGGCTGTAGACATTCGAAAAGATTCACCGACGTTTGGAGAATGGGTGGGCGTATACCTTTCGGCAGAAAACAAGCGCCAGCTATGGGTGCCTGAGGGGTTTGCACATGGTTTTTATGTGACGAGTGAAGAGGCGGAATTTGTATATAAATGTACAGATTATTACAATCCATCTGCTGAAGAGTCAATAAAATGGAATGATGATGATCTCAATGTTAATTGGGGGTTATCCACAAACCCAATTCTTTCTACTAAAGACTCAGAAGGCATGAAGTTCAGTGAGGTAGTTGGACTATGACAAAGGTTGCTGTAATTGGAACAGTTGGTATACCAGCTTGCTATGGGGGGTTTGAATCACTGGTGGAGTATTTGACAAAGTATTCATCCGACGCTATAAAATATCATGTTTTCTGTTCTTCAAAATCATATTCAGAGAAGAAATCAATTCATAATGGAGCTGTGTTGTCTTATATACCTCTGAGTGCAAACGGAATTCAGAGTATCCCTTATGATATTTTTTCACTAGTTAAATGTTTGTTTATAAAACCTGATGTGACACTTATTCTCGGTGTTTCCGGTTGTGTTTTTTTGCCGATTTATCGTTTTTTTTCAAGTTCGAAAATAGTAACAAATATTGATGGCCTTGAGTGGAAGAGAGACAAGTGGGGTCATTGGACTAAGCGGTTTCTTAAACTTTCGGAATCGTTAGCAATTAAGTATTCTGATGTTATTATCGCTGACAACAAGGCGATTGGTGATTATGTTGTTAGAGAGTATGGTTTTGATAACGAGGTGATTGCGTATGGCGGTGACCACGTTATTCCAATTAACTCAAGTGACGTTAAAAAAAGTGACTTTTATCTGTCTCTATGCCGAGTAGAGCCTGAAAATAATGTTGAAATGATACTGGATTCATTCTCAAGATCTGATAAGAAATTAAAGTTCATTGGGAATTGGGACCGAAGTGACTACGGTTCTAAATTGAAAGGTAAATACTCGTCTTTCCCGAATATTGAAATTTTGGATCCGATATATGATTTGTCGGAACTCTACGTTTTGAGAAAGTCTTGCATTGGTTATATTCATGGGCATTCAGCTGGTGGAACGAATCCTTCATTAGTTGAAGCGATGCACTTTGGTATGTGCATATATGCTTTTGATTGTGATTTTAATAGATATAGTACTGAGAACACTGCACTGTATTTCTCAAGTGTTGACTCACTACTTAATATCTTAGTGTCCCAAGATGATGGCATTGTTACATCGCAGGTCGGTGAAAATATGAAAAAAATTGCTATGTCTAGATACACTTGGGAGACAGTTTCGAGACAGTATGAGTCAACATACTTAGGTGATTAAAGAATCCATAAGTGTTTTTTACTTAGATTTTGAAACATCTTAACAACGCTCTAACTATCTATTCCGCCAACTCTCATCCCCTGATGCTGGCTAAACTTCATAACTAAAGCTTAAACTCTATGTCATTGGCTATCTTAACAACGTTTTTGTTGTCTTTTGTGCTGCTTTTCGTTCTGCGAAAGGTGGCAAAAAAAATTGGGTTAGTAGATAAACCTAACGAGCGTAAACACCATAATGGTGCTGTTCCGCTTGTGGGTGGTGTTTCTATTTACTTGGCGGTGCTGACTGCATCGTTAATTTACACCGAGAAAAATCCCGACGATTTGCTGTATCTCTTTTGTGGGGCGGTATTGATTGTTATTGGCGTGCTGGACGACAAATTTGATATCAGCTTTAAAGTGCGTTTGTTTGTACAAGCGAGCATTTCGTTGGCGATGATTTTCGCGGCGAACTTGAGCCTTGAAAGTTTGGGAAGCATTGCGGGTAACGTACCGGTGTTTTTGCCTGATTGGGTGAGCTATGTAGTGACCATTATTGCAGTTATTGGCGCGATCAATGCGTTCAACATGGTAGATGGCATTGATGGCTTACTCGGTGGCCTTGCTTCGGTGTCGTTTGGTGCGCTCGCCATTATGTTTTGGTGGGGCGGACAGGATGTGCTTGCTACAAACTGTGTGATGCTGATTGCTGCATTGGTACCTTACATTCTGCTTAACCTTGGTATTCCTTTGGGGCAGCGCTTCAAAATCTTCATGGGTGATGCGGGCAGTATGCTGATTGGTTTTACCGTAGTGTGGTTCTTGATCCGTGGTTCTCAGCCTGAACATTCCACTACGATTAACCCTGTCACAGCGCTTTGGTTTATTGCATTGCCGTTAATGGACATGGCAACCATCATGGTGCGCCGTGTGCGTAAAGGGCAATCGCCATTTCAACCAGACCGCGAACACCTGCACCATATTTGCCAGCGCATTGGTTTATCCTCTCGCATGACCTTGGTGTTTATCTGTGCATTGGCGTCGATCTTCGCCGCAATCGGTGTTTTGGGTGAGCTTTATGCGATCAGTGAAACCACCATGTTTATTGCTTTCTTGGTGTTGTTTGCGGTGTACTTTTCGGCGATCAGTCACATTTTCCGTATCACCACAAAAGTCAGGGCATTGCTGGGTAAATTGCCCTTGTCTGAAGAGGCCGCCTAGCGCAAATGGGACGAATAATGTCGCGCTGTGGGTAGAGGCATGAATGGAGAAAGGCGATGGGAAACCATCGCCTTTCTTGGTTTTGGGGCAACAAAACCCACGTAAAAAACAGTCAGAGTGACATTGTGCTAGCAGTTACATAGCCCTGCAACTTGCCCTTATTTGGGTATATAATCTTCGTTAATGGAATCAGCTCGTGCTTGGCGCGAGCATATAATTACAATCCAATCAGGAATTACTATGAACGTACTTGTGACCGGTGGCGTTGGCTACATCGGCAGCCATACCTGTGTTCAAATGATCGAAGCAGGTTTGAATCCTATCCTTATCGATAACCTTCATAACAGCAAGCTCGCGGTGCTTGATCGCATTGAAAAGCTGACGGGTAAAAAGCCAGCATTTTATCAGGGCGACATCCGTGACAAAGCGTTTTTGGCTTCTGTGTTTGCAAAGGAAAGCGTCGATGCGGTTATCCATTTTGCTGGCTTGAAGGCGGTGGGCGAGTCTGTTGAAAAGCCTCTCGAATACTACGACAACAACGTGAACGGTACGCTGGTGTTGGTTGATGCGATGCGCGATGCGGGCGTGAAGTCGATTATCTTCAGTTCATCAGCGACGGTATACGGCGACCCTGCGTCTGTGCCGATTCGTGAAGATTTCCCTACTTCTGCCACTAACCCTTATGGCCGCAGCAAGTTGATGGTGGAAGAGTGTCTAACAGATTTCCACAAAGCAAACCCTGATTGGAGCATTACGCTGCTGCGCTACTTCAACCCTGTTGGCTCGCACAAATCCGGTGAAATGGGTGAAGATCCACAAGGCATTCCAAACAACTTAATGCCGTTCATTTCTCAGGTGGCTGTTGGTCGTCGTGAATTTTTGTCTGTGTTTGGCGATGACTACCCAACACCAGATGGCAGCGGCGTGCGTGATTATATCCACGTTGTGGATTTGGCGAATGGCCATTTGGCGGCGCTTGATAAAGTGGGCCCGAAAGCAGGCTTGCACATTTATAACCTTGGCACCGGCGATGGCAAAAGTGTACTGGAAATGGTCGCGGCCTTTAGCGAAGCCAGCGGCAAAGAAATTGCTTACAAGATTGCTCCACGCCGCCCTGGTGATATCGCGGAATGTTGGGCTGACCCTGAAAAAGCACGCGCTGAACTCGGCTGGGAAGCGACACATTCGTTAGATGATATGGTCGCGGATACGTGGCGCTGGCAGTCTAACAACCCGAATGGGTATCCGGATAAGTAACGGGTAGAGCTGGTTCTAGGTCCTAGTGAAGAGCAGGGACGAGATAAGAGAAAAAGCAGAATTTAGAAAAAAGCAAACATGGCGGAGCGGACGCACCGGGCTTTTGCTTTTAGCTCCTCCCACTTTTCAAGGGGGGGGCAGTTATGCTCATTTTTTCCTAGGTTCTGCTCTTCCTGCTCTTCCCGCACTTCCTTCTTTTCCCGCTTTTAAAATCAGGATTCTTATTCGTTGAAACAATCACGCTTAACTTTCGGCCTTTACCTATCTGCACTGTGTATTGCGTTCATTGGTGTTAGCTCTCTTTTCACGGGCGTCGGGCTTTCAGCCATTAACCTTGAAGGCAGTCACTTCTTCTTTGGTCATGGTGACTGGCTATTTCATTTCGCGCTTTTCCATCTTAGCGGTTGGCTTGTTTATGCGTTGGATTCAACCGGAAAACGACGCTTTGCATGGTGTACGCTGATTGCACTTGGACTCGGTTCTGAATTAGCACAAACCTATTGGGTTCATGGCCGTGAAGGGAACATCAGCGATGCTGTTGTGAATGTCTTCGCGGTGCTTTTCATTTTCCCTCTCTCTCTGCTTCTTTCTTCATTTCGACAACGTCACCAAACCTCAAAATAACCGTCAGATTTTCTTCATGTCCTATATTTAAGATAAACAAAGATTTTGCCCTCGCGGCTTCGCGTTTGAGGCAGAACAAAAAAGCGGTTGGATGTGCTTTTTATTTCTCTTTTATGGGGTGAGTGAATGAAGATAGCGGTAGCAGGAACGGGCTACGTCGGGTTATCTAATGCCATGTTGCTTGCGCAGAATCATGATGTGGTTGCAGTGGATATTGTCCCTCAAAAAGTAGACATGTTAAATCAAGGCCTTTCGCCGATTTCAGATCCAGATATCGAGTTATTCCTGAACCAAAAAGAACTTCGCTTTTACGCGTCTTTAGACGGTAACGCTGCCTATGAGTGGGCAGACATCGTGTTTGTTGCGACGCCAACGGATTACAATCCGACCACCAATTTCTTTGATACTTCATCGGTTGAAGCGGTCATTCAGCAGGTTGTGAATGTTAATCCTGACGCCGTTATCGTGATTAAATCGACAGTACCTGTAGGGTTTACGGAGTCAGCCAAAGATACCTTCAAAACGGAAAATCTTCTGTTCTCGCCTGAGTTCTTGCGTGAAGGGAAGGCCTTAAAAGATAACCTTAATCCTTCTCGTATCATTATTGGTGCCCAAAACGACGCAGGAAGGTTGGTGGCAGATTTGCTGCTTGAAGGCGCTGAAAGTGACGATGTGCCCGTGTTGTTTATCCATTCGACGGAAGCCGAGGCAGTAAAGCTATTTTCTAATACTTATCTCGCGATGCGCGTGGCCTACTTCAATGAGTTGGATTCTTATGCCGAAGCGCTGGGGTTGGAATCCCGGGAAATCATTGAAGGGGTGTGTTTAGACCCGAGAATTGGTAACCATTACAATAATCCTTCGTTTGGTTATGGGGGCTACTGCCTGCCCAAAGACACCAAGCAACTGCTGGCAAATTACCAAGCTGTGCCGAATAACATCATTGGCGCGATAGTTGATGCAAACCGAACCCGAAAAGACTTTATTGCCAATGCGATATTGGAGAAGAAACCACGCGTCGTAGGAATTTATCGACTCATCATGAAGTCAGGCTCAGATAATTTTCGCGCATCGTCAATTCTTGGTGTGATGAAGCGAATTAAAGCCAAAGGCGTAGAGATCATTGTCTATGAGCCAGTGTATGAAGAGGACGCGCTCTACGGCTCGGATGTGGTGAAGAACTTGGCGGCGTTTAAAGACAGGGCGGATGTGATCGTGTCGAATCGAATGGAAGACTGTTTGGAAGATGTGCAACACAAAGTCTATTCACGAGATTTATTTGGACTGGATTAAGCCTTTGCATCATTCAATAAATGCGACGCAAAGGCTTAACATTAAAATGAACGATCAGTTTTCGTTCTGATAAACAGGTGCTTCTTTTCCGAATAAGTGACGGACAAACGTGAGTACTCGCCAGATGTAGCTAAGTGCAAAGAAGTAGAGCCCGAACGTACCAATAAAAGCAAAGAACATTACATACTCAGGAATGTTTGTGTTTTCACCAATGATGCCGATGGCGGCAAAAATCAATGCGACGGTGCAAATCGCTGTCAGTGTTTGTATTGGGTTTAGCCCTGCGCGTTGGCATATGTGGTGTAGGTGTTCACGATCTGGTTTGAAGGGTGAATCACCACGACGCAGGCGTCGAATCATAATGGCAGCCATGTCCATGAGGGGAAGGGCGATAATCCATAGGGCTGTCACTGGGCGCATGGCGGCTTCAAAATCTGGCTGTGATGCTTTAATGATTAACCACAGTGCCATAAAGCCGATGATCATTGAGCCTGAATCGCCCATGAACACTTTCCGTTTCTTTCCAAGGATTCCCAAATTCATCATGATGTATGGGATCAGTGCTGCAATAACAACGAGGCAAAGCTGAACAAGATTCCAAACCCCTGCTGTAGAGAAGAAATACGCCAACGCACCAAACGTCACGATAGAAAGCCCACCGAGTAGACCATCAATACCGTCTACCATGTTGAACGCATTGATCGCTCCAATGACTGCTAATACCGTGATGGGGTAGGCAATCACACCGAGGTGTAACATGCCAAACCCAAACATATTGCCGAGATATTCAAGCTCAACGTCTACAGCGGCAATCATGATGATGCCGAGTAATATCTGAATAAAAAAACGGAGTTTGTAGCTCACATCGTATTTGTCATCTAACACCCCGATCAACGTTAATGTGGCAATCGACGCCAGAAAAACCACGCTTGCAGGATAAAAAGGAACAAAAAAAATGAGATAGGTGGAGACCACTGAAAATAGGGTGAGGCCGCCAACGAGCGGGACTGAACCCTGATGTTGTTTTCGTCCTGTTGGTATATCAACAAGCCCTATTCGATATGCCAGTTTTCTGAACAAATAGAGAGAAACAAACGATAATGCAAAAGCACCGATATAAGGTGTATACATAGTCATACTTAAGCCTAACTGCGTTGTTTGAGTGTTTTTTGTTATCTAGATGAGGCGTTAGAATTGTAGATTTATGCTCTTTCCAGAATTGCACATATTCTATGAAGTATTTTTTGCTCGATTTGTTAACTGACTAGAAAATGCGACTGATGTGTAAAAAATAAACATCAAAAAGAATGGCTGGATAAATAAGTTTGATGTGGCTTGTCGAAATATGAAAATCAGTTAGCTATCAATTTCATGGTGTCGGTGAGTAAAAGAAGTCATAACGTATGAGGGAAAGGAGATAGGCACATTGAGAAGAGAACAAGCGACCATTTAGAAATGGCCGCAGACCCAAAAAGGCAAAAGGCAAAAGGCAAAGTGGTAGGAGACTAACTACACCCCCACCAAATTCTTAATCCACACCTTCGCGCGTACGCGGTAAATCGACCCTATCCATTTCACGACTTCTTCTACTGCAAACAAGGCGTAAACCCATTCTAGCGGCAGCTTTAGTACAAACGCGGCGAAGGCGACGATGGGAATGCCAATCATCCATTGGGCGGCGATGTCTTGATACAGGCAATACCGAATGTCGCCACCGGCGCGAAGTACGCCGACTATCATGCTCATTGGCACAGATTTCAGCACCAGCATGCCTGCAAACACCCAATAGAACTTCTCGGTCAATGCCATAGTGCTTGGCGACAGCGCGGAGAACAAACTTAAAACAGGTTGGCAGACGAGCAGCATGACTGCCGCGATAAGCACTGCGCCGATGAAGCTAAATACCGCGATGCCCCAGGCTTGCGGATACACCACATCTAAGCGGTTAGCACCGAGTTGATTACCCATCACGACACTGGCTGCATTGGACAAGCCAATCAATAACGCGAGCGCGAACGATTCAATCGGTGTAATCACGGAAAGGGCAGCGAGTCCTTCCACGCCGGCTTGCCCTAAAATCGCGTGGTAGACGAAGATGCCGCTCGACCAAATCAGGTGGTTCGCGGCAGTCGGCAGCGACAGCGACATAAAGCGTTTCATGCCTTCCGGCTCAAAGGCTTCAATGATGTGTTGAAGGTTAAACGCGGCCGCCAGGTTTTTTCGGTAAACGTATAAATAGAACAACCCAACTTCGACGATACCGCTGATCAAGGTCGCCCAAGCAGCACCGGCAATGCCCATGGCAGGGAACCCGAAGTGACCAAAGATGAGCACCCAGTTCAAGCCGATGTTGAGGCTGATACCCACAAAGCTAAACCACGTGCTGATGGCGGGTTTGTTCATCGCGCGAAGCGAGACAGACAAACTGCTGCCGAGGGCGACGGTGATCATCGCAACGCCTGTTATTTGTAAGTATTCCGCGCCTAGGGCGATAACCGTGGGGTCGTTAGTCGCAAGCCCCATGACTTGATCGGCCATAAACAGGAAGGCCAGTGCAAACACGCTTGCAGCTGCCGATGTCATGACAACGGTGAGGGCGGTTTTGCGGCGAAATCCTTCCATGTTCCCAGCGCCCCAATATTGGGCCGTGAGCATCGAACCGCCAGTGGTAACACCAAAGATCAAAATGGTGGCCACGAACAGGGCTTTACCTGCTACACCAATGGCGGCGACATCTGCTTCTCCGAGCTGACCCAACATCAAAATGTCGACCAAGCTTCGGCTGGAAAACAGCATGGTTTGCAGCGCAATAGGCAGACCAATGCTGATCAAACGGCCGAAAAAGTGCGCATCGCAGTGTGTGCGAAGTGAGGTCAATAATGTGTTCAATCTTGGATCCTACAGAGAGGGGGGTGTTAAAAAAGGAAGAGATTTCGGGTGCGATTATCAGGCAAACCTAGGTTGTCAGCAAGCGGTAACCGAGCAAGGTTTAAGACTAAATTTTCATATTGTTGGGATGTTTTTGATAATTGGTTATATCTATTAAATTCAATTGGATAGATGCTGTGGAGAGCAGGGAGAGCAGGGAGAGCAGGGAGAGCAGGGAGAGCAGGGAGAGCAGAAAGGGTTGGTTGGGAGGGGTTACTTCTCGGTGTTGGATGTTTGCATTGGGCATCTGTTTCATCAATCCCAATGGTTCCCAGATTTTAGCTGTGACTGCCTGAATTGAATATCTAAGCGAGATCTCACAGCGATGGCGGAATACGTTAGGACTCTTTCGGGTTACTTGATATTATTTTGGTGATAGTCGGGGAGCCTATTGGCTGAGAGTGCATCGCGAATCGAAAGACACGCATGCATGACCCGTTGAACCTGATTCAGTTAATACTGACGTAGGGAACTATTGTCACGCTGGTTGCGGTTCCACATCTGCTTTCCTTCCATCAGCGAGATTCTGTTCCTGTGCGTTGGTTTGGGAACGTAATGATGCCAAATCCAAACACACCTTCTTCTCTTGTTTCTTCTACACCGATTGTATTGACCATTGCAGGCTCTGACAGTGGCGGCGGCGCGGGTATTCAAGCCGATATCAAAGCCATTTCAGCCACGGGTGGTTATGCCTGTTCAGTCATCACTGCCATTACCGCGCAGAACACGCAAGGCGTGTCTGCCATTTTTCCGATTCCCGTTGAACATGTTAGCCATCAGCTTGATGCGGTGTTTTCCGATCTCAATATTGTGGCGGTTAAAATTGGCATGTTGGCTGATGCCGACATCATCAAGGTGGTGGCAGATAAACTTCGACAATATAAGCCTCAATATCTGGTGGTTGATCCTGTCATGGTGGCAACCAGCGGCGACGTTCTGTTGGAAAACAGCGCGATTCACGCCCTTAAAAATGCACTGCTTCCGCTTGCCGATATCATCACACCAAATTTACCTGAGGGTGCAGCCTTGACAGGCAAACCATTGCCAAAAAGCGAAGCCGACATGCAGGCAATGATCGATGAGCTGCGTGTGTTAGGTGCAAAGACAGTGCTGTTAAAAGGTGGGCACCTCGAACAAGACGAAAACAGTAACGATCTACTGATTTTCCCTGACCACGTCGACACCCTCAGCGCGAAACGCGTCAACACCAAAAACACGCACGGCACAGGCTGCTCGCTGTCTTCTGCCATTGCATCGTATTTGGCGCAGGGACATGACCTTGAACGCGCGGTGTTTCTCGGCAAATCGTATATCTCACAAGCCATCGCGCATTCGGATGAACTGAACATCGGAAAAGGCCATGGGCCAGTGAATCACTTTTTTGAAGGTCACGCAGCACTGCGCTAATGCGCGAGTTAAATGCGTTGAGTTAAAACAGTATCAGTCATGCGAGTTGAGGCACTATGAATTCAGGTATTCCAAAAACAAACACAGACGCGGTAAACACCGTTGTTTCGGCGTTAAACGCGGTGCGAGAGTCTAAACCGTTGGTAGTGAACATCACCAACTATGTGGTCATGAACAACACCGCGAATGCATTGTTGGCCGTTGGAGCATCGCCCATCATGGCGCATTCAACGCAAGAAATGGCCGAGATGATGTCATTCGCGGGGGCGCTGGTGGTCAATATCGGCACGTTAGACAGCGTTTGGATTCCTCGCATGTTTTTTGCGGTGGAGCAAGCCAATGCCAACAACAAGATTGTGGTGCTTGATCCTGTTGGCTGCGGTGCGAGCAGGCTTCGCACTGAAACATCACGCCAAATCGCCCACCTTGCTGATGTGTTGATCATTCGAGGGAATGCCTCTGAAATTATCGCGTTGGCAGGTATTCAGCACCAAGGGAACACCAAAGGCGTCGATGCACAAGACAGCAGCGATGAAGCGTTAGATGCCGCTAACTACCTGGCAGAAACCTACCGTTGTCAGGTCGTCGTTTCTGGTGAAACGGATTATGTCGTGACGCGAGATGGCCATATGACGTTAAACAATGGCCATCAAATGATGCCGTTTGTGACAGGCATGGGCTGCTCGCTTTCTGCGTTAACAGGCGCGTTTGCAGCCGTGGGGGATACCTCAGGGTTAGCGGCGGCTGCCGTGATGGGAGTGGCGGGTGAGATAGCCGCAGAGAAGGCGAAAGGGCCGGGCAGTCTGCAAATGCATCTTCTCGATGCGCTTTACCAACTCGATAAAGAGGCCCTGAAGCAACGCTTGCGACTGACAGTAAATATGGGGTCAGAAGCCTAGAATGAATACCTCTAATTCAATTTCTCCCCCTAACCCGTATCGTTTGTATTTGGTGACAGACGACAACCAAGATCTCGACACGCTTAAACGCGTGGTGAAAGATGCCGTTGCGGGTGGCGTCACCATGGTGCAGGTGCGAGAGAAAAGCGGTGATGTGCGCCAATTTATCGCCCGCGCTGCCGCAGTGAAAGCCATTCTGGCTGGCTCTGGCGTTCCTCTTATCATCAATGACCGTGTGGATGTGGCGCTTGCGGTGGATGCTGATGGTGTCCACCTTGGCCAATCGGACATGCCAGCAGAGTTCGCAAGGGCGTTGATTGGTGAGAACAAGTTGCTCGGGTTGTCGATAGAAACAGAGCAGCAGTTAGTCGATGCAGAAGCTTTGCCGGTGGATTACCTCGGTTTAAGCGCGATATTTGCTACGCCAACCAAAACCAACATCAAAAAAGAGTGGGGCATTGACGGCCTTGCAAACGCAGTAAAGCAAAGCGCGTATCCCATTGTTGCTATCGGCGGTTTGAATGCTTCAAATCTCGATGCTGTTATCGCAACCGGCACGGCGGGTATCGCGCTGGTCTCCGCGATTTGCCATGCAGACTCGCCAAAGGAAGCGGCGAACGCATTGATTCAGCAATTGGAGCGGAATGCGTCCGAAGACCATGAGAGTTGAGTGACGAGATAAGAGAGATGAGGTACGAGATAAGAGATAAGAGATGAGAGATGAGAGATATGAGATACGAGATGAAGAGATAAGAGATTAGGGATTAGAGATTAGAGATTAGAGATTAGAGATTAGAGATTAGAGGAGAATTGTGTTCTTCGTTCTTCGTTCTT
>NZ_MDAG01000012.1:75626-156963 GCF_002876705.1 Enterovibrio norvegicus
CGCAATCTCGCAATCTCGCATCTAGGACCTAGGACCTTCCTTTCCGCTCTTTGTCTCTCCGCTCCTTCTTCCCCTCGCTCTATTCTCCATTCAACGCCCCAATATGTTCCCTCAACGGCCTTGGCTTGGCGATGCCAAATCCTTGTGCAAAATCTATCCCTAAATGCGTCAGAATGTGCGCGTGATTTTCGGTCTCGACGTATTCCGCTACCGTGGTCAATTGCATATTTTCAGCCAGCAATTGCACCGATTGAACGATCAATTGGTCGGCATCGTTTGTGGGGAGGTTACGCACAAATTCGCCATCAATTTTCAACACATTGATAGGGATGCGGCGAAGGTAAGAAAAGCTCGCATACCCTGTGCCGAAATCATCTAGCGCTATCTTGCAGCCCGCCTTTCTCAGAGCGTGTACGGTTTCTATGGTGAGCGTTTCATTTTCAATGGCGGAAGATTCGGTGATTTCAAAACACACCTTATAAAGCGGAATCGAAAACTCGTTGGCTTTTTGAATCACAAAATCGGATAACCCCTCGTCGCCTAACGATTTCGCCGTGAGATTGATGGCGCAGCGATCCACCAGGTTCCAATCATTCAGTTGGGTGGCGAGCATTTCAAAGGTGTGGGCGATAACCCATTTGTCTAACTGAGACTCTAATCCGAATTCGTTAATCATGGGGAAGAACTCGTCCGGTTCGAGGGGGTTGGCATTGTCCTGTT
This sequence comes from Enterovibrio norvegicus, assembly GCF_002876705.1. Taxonomy (GTDB): domain Bacteria; phylum Pseudomonadota; class Gammaproteobacteria; order Enterobacterales; family Vibrionaceae; genus Enterovibrio; species Enterovibrio norvegicus_B. The sequence goes on from NZ_MDAG01000012.1 coordinate 76,347, forward strand.
TTAAGCGCAATAGCACTTCAAAACTGCTGCTGATAGCGTCAGGATCTTTTAGGTTGCGGTAGGGCTGGCAATACAATTCAAACTGATTTTCTCGCAGTGCTCTTTGCACTGAATTAAGCCTTAGAAACTTATGGGATGACAAATCTGAGTCGTCAAACCAACGAATTTTATGGTCATGAAAAGTGGGTTGGTCGCAGAAGACAGAAATGGTTTCTTCCACCTTGTCTTTATTGCTGAGCTCGCAACAATGCAGCGTGTGAGAAAACAGTGAAATGGAGGTGCCTTGCCAAAAAAATTGAAAGCTATCGCACAGGTCACTAATAGCGACGAGGTCGTCATTCATGTCAGGTTTCAACGGCTCGACATAGATGAGTCCGACAGAAAACGGAGGGCGATAAAAGCGGAGAATACTCGGCTGTGCCGTAAAGAAATGCTTGGTTAATTGGCGCAGGAATTGTGCCTGCCCAGTGTGACCAATACCCGTCAGGTTGAGCATGGTGGTTTTTAAATCTAAATACACCAATACCGGCTCATCAATGTGTGACAGATCCTCTTTCAACTGCGCAAGATTATACAGCCCGGTATAGGGGTCAATTCTCTCCTTCCTTAATCGTTCCTGGTTGAGCATAAAGCTGCGAATGCTGTCGCTACCTTGTATGTAGGCAAGGATTGAAAACAGAATTAACACTTCCAATAAGCCAAGGAAGTTCTCATCTATATTATTGGTTTTGTTTACCCAAATAACCGCTTCGTATACCAACACCAAGGTGACGATGGCACCCACCACCATCGGACGCAAAATACCGAATCGGCCCAGCCCCATGAACACCAAAACCAACAAAAAAAAGCAGATTGAAAAGAGAAGCAGGGAATAAGGGATAAACATCGAAATTCCAACTAACCCCAATGAGAGCGTTAGCCAGAGATAGTAAGTCCATGCCGTGAGGTTTTTTTCGAACAGTTGTCTGTCTAGCCGCATATACGCGTCGGCGTGTTCCCTAAACACGTACACCAAGGCGACATACATTAATGGTGTGATCACCAAGTGTGTGAGTTCGATGCTGATGGATGAAAAGAAAATAAAGGGTGTATCCACCTGGATGAGCGCGGTGGAGGCGACCAAAAACAGCAGAGAAGCATTCAAGACGGGCAGTACGATGGCAAACAAGACGAAATAGATGCTCGCTTTCAGTGGCACGCTGCGTTGCTTGATGCGAAGTGTAATGTAGTTGTAGGCAAAGGTAATGAGTGCCGGGGCGATGGGGAGCATACAGGAAAAAAGTAACACTTCGTTCCAGCGCAAATCAGACGCAAACAGGCCATGAGTCAACATGGCTAAGAAAATGGCAGGGAGCGCAAAGGTGCCGCGGTGGAAGAGTGTTGCCACCATGAATGCATTCACAAAGGAAATGACAAAGAAGCCCGTTTCTTTGATTTCAAAAAAAGATGACAGGTAGTAGCTCGCCCATATCCCCAAAAAGATGATGCATTGAGAGACGAGCGGTTGGTGCAAGAAACGACGAATCATCTTTTCTGTATGAGGGAGTGGGGTGGAGACCAGCATTCGGAGACCTTATCCAAGTTCTATCTCTGCAGCGTAGCAGTTTCCTATGCGTAGATTTGGCTGTCAGCGTCGTTGAACTGAGTAAAATGCGGGGTTTCTTAGATGTGAAATTAGGTGCGTTGAATCCAGCAATAAAACAAACGAAATAGCATTATTTTTAAGACACTGTTTTCATTGCTCTACAGCCTTGTATGCGTGATAAATGGCGGAATGTTTGCATAGATAAACAGGCGTTTATATCGCGAACTCCCCGTGGTTTGCGGCTTTAATCCTTCGTGGCACAACAACCTCCCTATATGTGAACCAAGATCACAACCTTTATTTCTCAACAAGATAGTGAGTCAGTTTTGACTCGGTGACCGAATTCACACAATGAATTTACGGCTACTTTTGTCCAGTAAATGCGAGATATTTCATCTGTCTGGAATCTTGATACTCCCTTAGCATGAGCCTGTCTGAATCAAACGATAAGTAGAGCACATGAACGTCGTCGCTATCACTGCATGCCATACCGGAATTGCCCACTGTTACATGGCAGCAGATCGCCTCATTGAGGCAGCCAAAACGCTCTCCATCAACATCAAAGTTGAAACCCAAGGCGCGATGGGTATTGAGAACAAAATCTCCAAACGCGAGTTTGATTCTGCAGATTTTATATTGTTGGCCACTGAAATTAGCCCGGCAGAAAGCGATCGCTATGAAGGGAAAAATCCCACAATCGTTTCCGTGCAAGACGCCATCAATCACCCCCTATCTCTTTTGAAAAAATTTAAGTGAACACGATGAAAAAAGAAGTCGCATTTACCTGTGAACTGCCAAACGGTATTCACGCTCGCCCAGCAAATCATCTTGAAGCGGTTTGCCGTCAATTTAGCAGCGAAATCACGCTGAAAAACCTACGTAACGAGAACACAGGTTCAGCAAAAAGCGTGCTGTCGCTGGTGGGTACTGACACCCTGTTGAACGACCCGTGTTCATTGATCATCGAAGGTGATGACGCAGAAGCCGCATTTGATGTGCTGGCAACGTACCTGCGTGAAGAATTCCCACATTGTGATGAAGAGCTAGTGGTGATGGATGAGGGTGATGTGACCCTGCCACAATCACTGATGAACCATAACCCAACCCTTATCCGTGCGAAGCGTCTGTCTGCGGGTATCGCGAAGGGTAAACTGATTCGTTACAACGAAATCGAATTGTCAGTGTTCGAGCAAGAAACCGCGTCGCTGAACTTTGAGCAAGCGAAACAGCAAGTCACTGAAACCTTGATTGATAAGGCAGAGTTGGCGAGCGGCCAAGAAAAAGAAATCATCAAGGCGCATTTGGGTATCTTGAACGATGACACCCTGAATGAAAAAGTGTCGGGTTTTGTGTCGAACGGTGATTCTCTGGCGAAAGCGATTCTTCTGACCGTTGCTGCTATCACTGAAACCTTGATGCAATCATCTTCTGCATACCTAAAAGAGCGTGTGTTAGACATTAAAGACATCGCATTGCAATTGCTGATGACGGCGCACCCACACGTTGAAGTATCAACAGACTTCACCTTAACCGAACCGTCTATCGTGATTGCTAACGACCTGACCCCAAGTCAGTTCCTGGGTCTAGATCGTGAATTCCTGCAAGGTTTGATTCTGACGCAAGCAGGCTCAACGTCGCACACTGTGATTTTGGCACGTGCGTTCAACATCCCTGCTGTGTCTGGCGTTGAAATCGACGCATGTGCGAAGCATGAAGGCGAAACCTTGTTTGTCGATGGCGGTTTAGGTGTTGTTGCACTTGCGCCTTCAGAAGCCGTTTCAACCTACTTCGAGCGTGCAATGTGGATTGCTGAGCAAGTAAAAGCGTCTGAAAGCGAATACCTAAACCTGCAAGCGCAAACCAAAGACGGCCACCAGATTGAAATCGCGGCAAACATCGCGTGTACCGTAGAAGCGGAATCGGCGTTTGAGAAAGGCGCGGAAGGCATTGGTCTGTTCCGCACTGAAATGTTGTTCATGGATCGCAGCACGGCACCTGATGAGCAAGAGCAGTTTGATGCGTACAAGCAAGTGCTAGAAGCCGCAGGCGACAAAGCTGTGATCATCCGTACCATGGATATCGGTGGTGACAAGCCGCTGGATTACTTGAACCTGCCACACGAGCACAACCCGTTCTTGGGTTACCGCGCGGTGCGTATCTACCCACAATTCCTTGCGCTGTTCCACACTCAACTTCGTGCGATTTTGCGCGCTGCGCAATACGGTCATACCAAAGTGATGATCCCGATGATTCAAAGCATCGAGGAAATCCGTTGGGTGAAAGCACAGCTAGAGATCGTGAAAGCGGAATTGACGAGCGACAACACGCCATTTGGTGCGATTGAGCTTGGCATCATGGTAGAAATTCCATCGGTGGCGTTCATCATGGATCAGTTCTGCAAAGAAGTGGACTTCTTCAGCATTGGTTCAAACGACATGACCCAATACTTGCTAGCGGTCGATCGTGATAACGACAACGTTGCCAAGCTTTACAACAGCCTTGCACCGTCGTTCCTGCGTCTGCTTCGCGCTGTAGTGTCTGGCGCACAAGCGCACAACAAATGGGTTGGCCTGTGTGGCGAGCTAGGCGCGAACAAGAAAGTACTTCCATTGTTGGTGGGCGCTGGCTTGAACGAGCTAAGCATGGCTGCTCCAAGCATCGCACCAACCAAAGCGGCACTTCGCCAGTTCGACAGCGAAGCGTGTAAAGCGCTGTTCAATGCTGCGTGTGATTGCGCGACGATTGCAGACGTTGAAGTACTGCTAGATGTGTTTGCACAATCTCAAGAAGACAAGCCACTGCTAGACGTGGAATGTGTGCTGTTAGATTGTGACTTCAACAGCAAAGAAGAAGCGATTCAAACGCTGGTGGGCAACCTAGGTGTGCGTGGTCGTACTCACGTTGTGAACGAGCTAGAAGCCGATATCTGGGCACGTGAGTCTGTGTTCACCACAGGTCTTGGCAACGGTTTCGCGATTCCACACACCAAATCAGACAACATTGCGCATTCGTCTATCTCAATCGCTCGCTTGAACAAACCTGTGATTTGGAGTGACGACGAAGATGGTGCGGTCGAATTTGTCATCATGCTGACGCTAAATAAAAACCAAGGCGACCAGCACATGCGCATTTTCTCAGGCCTTGCGCGCAAACTTATCCACGAATCTTTCCGCAACACCCTAAAAACAATGACGACGGAAGCTGAAATCATCAGCTACCTGCAGTCTGAGCTCTCTTTGTAATACCCCATTACGATTTCAGGTGCTGCATCCCCCTGCGGCACCTTTTTTAAAAAAGGTAGAAGAATGAACATCAAGTTAGCGCCTTGTGCACTCGCTATAGCCCTTGCTTTGTCTGTTGTTGGCTGTAATTCGGATTCCAACACATCAGAACCTGGCATTTCTATTCCATCCGTGTCGATTATCGATAAAGCTGTTCTTAAATATGTTGATCCAATGATTGGTACCGCTGCATCGGGCCACACATTCCCAGGTGCGGTTGTTCCTGCGGGTATGGTTCAACTTTCGCCAGATACGTTTATTGGTTCGAAGGCTGACCACGAAGCGGGTCTGAATGATTGGCACTCAGCGTCGGGTTACTGGGATAAATCTGATTATTCCGAGAATGGAGAGATTTTTGATACCGACGTGCCAATTTACGGTTTCTCTCACACCCATTTATCAGGCACGGGCGCGACCGATCTTGGTGACATTCTTGTTCTGCCTTATTCAGACTTGAATGACCACGGAATCAATGCGTTTGATAAATCCAACGAAATCGCTACGGCAGGTTTTTACAAAACCAAACTCAACAACGGCAACATCGACGTCGAACTGACAACAACAAAGCGCGTTGGTTTGCACAAATACACCTTTGCGAAAGGTGCTGATCGCAACGTGAAGTTCGATTTAGGCCACACGCTGCAAAGTAATAACGGCAAATCGCTAAAGAACAAAATCGAAGTGATCGATGAATACACCATTCGCGGACGCAAGTCTTCGACGGGTTGGTTCCAAGGTCAAGATCACCAAGGTCAAGATATCTTCTTCTACGCGAAATTTAGCCAGCCAGTGGCAAGCGCAATGCTAGGCAAAGATGGCAAAGAGCCTGAGACTAACATGCGCCACAATGCGGTGTACCAAGGTGATGATTTAACCGCATTCCTAAACTTTGGCGCGGGTGAGGAAGCGATTGAAATTCGCGTCGGTATTTCTCCGGTGAACTGGCACGGTGCACAGAAGAACCTAGAAGCTGAAACACCGACGTTTGATTTTAACAAAGTGAAATCTGACGCGGAGTTTGCGTGGGCTGAGAAGCTAGCAAAAGTGAATGTAGAAGGTGGTTCTGACGCAGAGAAAACCAACTTCTATACCGGCATGTACCACATGATGATTGCGCCAATTGAATTCTATGACGTTGATGGTCGCTATGTGGATATGCTTGGCACCACTCGCACCTTGGAAGAAGGCGATACGCCGAACTACTCCATCTATTCAACGTGGGATACTTTCCGTGCGGTTCACCCGTTCTGGACCATCATCGACCCGAACCAAGCCACGCTCTACGTTGAAGATTTGATCCGTAAATCAAACGACGAATTCGGTATGTTGCCGAAGTGGGAAGGCCACGGCTCTGAAACGGGCACCATGATAGGTTACCCATCAACCGCCATCCTGGGCGATGCGGTGACCAAAGGCTTGGTTGACGCAGAAGAAGCGCTTGAAGCGTCTGTAAAATCTGCGCATTACCGCCCGCACGATTTCCCACAAATCAACGATGGCATTCTTGGCTCGTTGATGGCGGGTCAATTGAGCTACCACATTGGTGAAACTTGTGTACGCGCACCAAACTGGAACTCGGTGTCTTACTCCCTTGAATTCTCGTTCTACGACTGGACCATTGCCGAAATGGCGAAAGCGGCAGGCGACATGGAAACCTATGACGAGTTCAAAGCACGTTCATATAACTCGCTGACACATTGGGATTCAAGTGTTGGGTTCTTTGTGCCGACTGAACTGAAAGATGGCGATCCTTGTGCGTTTAAATACAGCACCGAAGCATTCAGCCCTTACAAAGCAGATGCGTTCTACTTCACTGAAGGTAACGCTTGGCAGTGGCAGTGGGCGTTCATGCAAGATCTCGACAAACTGACGGAGATCATGGGTGGCACAGAGGGCTTGAACGAGAAGCTAAACAACCTGTTCACTGCGAATGAAAACGAAGGTGATCAACACCAGGATATGACGGGTTACATCGGTCAGTACATTCACGGTAACGAACCATCGCACCACGTGATTTACCTGTATAACCGCACCGAAGAGTCTTACAAGGCGCAGGAATACTTGGATCAGGTTTACGACGAATTCTACAAACCAACGCCAGACGGCATCATTGGTAACGAAGACGTTGGCCAAATGTCAGCGTGGTATTTGATGTCGTCCCTTGGTTTTTACCAAATTTCACCGACTGACCCAACGTACAGCATCGGTCGCCCAATCTTCGACAAAGCTACCATGTCGATTGGCGATGGCAAGTTTACCGTTATTGCTGAAAACAACGGCCCGGACAACATGTACGTGAAATCCGTCACCATCAACGGCAAACCTTTGGATAAATTCAACACCTTTAAACACGAAGAGTTTAAAGCCGGTGGTGAACTTCGCTTTGTGATGACCGCTGATAAGTCAGAGGCCATGAAAGCGAATCTTTAATATTAATATCCCCCCCTAATTAAAATGAGGGGGATTAATTGAAAGCAACAGCTTTCAATTAAATAAAAGTAATACAAACCGCCCAAAAGATATTTAAGCAATGTGGACATGTTTAAGTGTCGGGCGGTTTTTTTATGAAAACGATTCACAAATAAATAATGAGAGCGCGATTCAAAAATTTTATGCCGGTATCGGCAGGGGTTCGATCACGCCAAAAACAATCATCCAATACGTTTCTAACACTATATAGGTCGAAAATGATAAACAAAAAGTCTGTGCTTTCTATGGCGATCGTTTTTGCGTTAGCGGGCTGCAATTCCAGTTCATCGGACAACAGTGGACATATAGGCACCTTGCCGCAGCCTGATCTTTCTGTACTGAATTATGTTGATACGCTTATCGGCACGAAAGGGTTGGGTAACGTGAACCCTTCACCTGTCATGCCGGAAGGCATGATCCAACCGTCACCAGACAACTTCGATCCTAACGGGTGGAATGGCAAAGGTTCTCCCTCTGAGTATGACCCAACCAATGCGCTGCTTTCTGGGTTCACCATGACCCACATTTCTGGTGCGGGTAAAGGCGACCTGAATGATTTCGCCTTCTTGCCATACACAGGCTTTAACACTGACGCACCAACCATCAATAAAGACACTGAAACCGCAGAAGTCGGTTACTACTCGGTGGAATTAAAAGAAACCGGCGTGAAAGCGGAACTGACGGCAACTGATCGCGTGGCGTTCCAGCGCTACACCTTCAAAAAAGGTGAAGACCGTAAAGTCCGTATCGATCTGCAACACGAGTTGCTGGAAACCTACGGCAACCACTCTCGCAACATTTACTACAAGCGTTTGAACGACACCACGGTGGTGGGCGCGCGTACATCAAACGAATGGGGACAATGGCAGACGGTTTTCTTCGTTGCTGAGTTCTCTGAATCTATCGTCGAAGAAAACCTTTACGCGAAACTGGCCTCTGAAAGCACGTTACGCCCAGTCGATGCGACAGAAGTAGGGTTGGCAGACTACCGTGGCTACGCAGAACATCAGCCAATGCCGGGCGAGCCTGAGCCAGATGCGGAGCGTCTCGCTAAGCGTGCAAACGATGTGATGACTCACCTGAACTTCGGTAAAGGTGATGCGCCAATCACGGTCAAAGTGGCGATTTCCGGCACCAGCGTAGAAGGTGCTATCAATAACTTGAACGCGGACACAAACGATTTCAACTTTGATGCTGTGGTAGAGAAAAACCGTATTGCATGGGCTGAAATTTTGGGTGAGTTTGAACTGGAAGGCGGCAAAGAAGCCGATAAAACCATGTTCTACACCTCGCTGTACCGCACCTATGTCGCGCCATTCGTTTACCAAGATGTAGATGGGAAATATCGCGGCATGGACGGCAAAGTGCATCAAGCAGAAGACGGTTTGGTGAACTACTCGGTGTATTCAATGTGGGATACGTTCCGCGCCGCGCACCCGCTAAAAACCATCATTGATAAATCACGTGCTGTGGAATATGCGCATGATTTGCTGAACAAATACAAAACGGGCGGCGTGCTGCCTAAATGGGAACTTCACTCGGATTACACCGGAGAAATGGTCGGGCATCCTGCTGTTTCTGTTATCGCTGACATCATGGTGAAACACCCTGAAGCCTTCACGCAAGATCATTTTGAACTGGCGATTCAAGCGGCGAACGACACCCTCAATTTCTCGTTAGACAAAACAGACAGTTGGGTGCCTTACAAAGATGCATGGTCTGGCGACAAGCGTTTTACCATTATGACGCGCCACAACAATTACCAAGAAGAACTCGGATACATTCCCGCTAATGCCAAATGGGCTGCGGATGCAGGTGACAAACCAGCATACGTGAACGGGATTTCTGAAGATAAATATGACGGGTTGGTGAACGAATCTGTGTCATATGGTTTGGAGAATGCTTACTACGACTGGACAGTCGCGCAGATCGCCAAACTGGCAGGTGATGACGCGTCATTTGAGCGTTATATGGCACGTTCTGAAGCGTTCAAAAACTACTTCGATTACAACCCCGAATTCTACGGCAAGCTCAAAGACAGCAAAGGCAATTCACTTGGCGCGACGGGCTTTATGCGTCCGGTCTACAACCAAAATGGTGAGAAGGTTTTCGCGAACAACCTCAAAGCAGATTGTGTGGATGAAAACCTCGCACTGTCTATCCCGCAAGGCTTGGATTACAACGCCTGCAAAGACCGCAAGAGCCTGACCGAAAACGATGTGTTCTGGCCTTACCGTGCTGAACACCGTGGTGAAGATTTCACGGAAGGTAACACGTGGCAGTGGACGTGGTTTGCACCGCACAGCATCAATGGCCTTGGCAATGTGATGGCAGGTCAGAACACCGTTCGTGCTGAATTCGACACACCAGAAGCGTTGACAGCGGAAGGTAAAGCGGCGCTATTGGCGAACTTGAATGCGCTGTTCAATGCCAACTCGAACGCAGACACCAGCCAGTCTCACGATATGTCCGGCTACATCGGCCAATTCGTGATGGGTAATGAACCTGACCACCACGTGCCAATGATTTACAACTGGACCGCGGAGCCTTGGAAAACGCAGGAAATCGTCGATCGTGCGATGAACGAGTTTTACCACCCAACGCTGGAAGGCCTGATTGGTAACGAAGACGTTGGCCAAATGTCAGCGTGGTACGTGATGAACGCATTGGGCTTCTACCAAGTGACGCCTGCAGATCCGTCTTACACCATCACGCGCCCAATCTTCGATAAAGCAGTGATCCCAGTTGATGGCGGTGCATTCACCATCACGACGGAAAATAACAGCGAAGAAAACATCTACGTGAAATCTGTTGCCATTAATGGCAAGCCTCTAAATAACAATTTCTCATTTAAACACTCAGATCTGAAAGCGGGCGGGCAATTAAGTTTTGTCATGACCGGAAATAAAGAAGACGCATTAAAGTAAAAATAAAAAATCAGGAGATCTATTCGTAGATCTCCTTTCCCTATTTTTAGTGAAATGAAGGTGTAACATGAAATTCAAAAAGAGTTTACTTTGTGTTGCGGTACTAGCAGGAATATTGGGGGCGACGGGTTGTACGACGCTGAACGTCTCTTCCACTGATCAACCTGTTATTGAAATGGGATTAAACGTGCCTGTGGCGTTTGATGACATGGACATTACGCGCTTTGTTAACCCATTTATTGGAACAGGTAACTTAGGTAACACGTATCCGGGGGCGACAACGCCACACGGTATGGTGCAACTGTCGCCGAACAACGGATCGAACGGCTGGGAATATACCTCTGGGTATTACTACAACGATAACCGCGTTTCAGGCTTCTCTCACACTCACCTTTCTGGCGCAGGCGCAGGGGATTTGAACGACATCCTTGTGATGCCAATCAACTCCCGCTCAGACTACATGCTTAACGAGGGCTCTCCGCAGCTGAACCTCGAAGCATCACGCTTTAAGCACCGCAACGAACAAGCCACCGCCGGTTACTATTCTGTTTTCCTCGATGACTATGACATCAAAGCTGAGCTGACCGCGTCAGATCGCGTGGGTGTTCACCGCTATACCTTCCCGCAAGATGAGAAATCCGAAATCATTGTGAATCTGGGTTTCAATATTAACTGGGACTACACGGCAGAATCGCATTTCGAGTGGGATAAAGACGCCAACACCTTATCGGGCCACCGTTTCTCAGACGGTTGGGCAGCGAGCCAAAAAGAATTCTTCGTGATGGAATTCGATAAGCCAATCAAATCGATTCGCTTTGAATATTTCGACCGCGACACCAAATCGTATGTGCCAGCAAAAGCGGGTACAACCGTGTTTACTAATCAATATGCCCGCGCTTATATCGAGTTTGATACGGCAGAATCAGGCCTAGTGGTTGAAGCCAAAGTGGCGCTTTCAAACACCGAAGTGGGCGAGAATGCACAAACGGGCGCGTCGCTGAACATGACGGAAGTGGCGGGTAAAACCTTTGACCAAGTGCGTCAAGACGCCACGGCGAAGTGGGAAGCCGAGCTGGGTAAAATCAAGGTAGAAGGGGATGTGGAATACAAGCAAACTTTCTACACCGCGATGTATCACGCCTTCTTGGGTCAAACCATTCACTCGGACCTTGATGGTCGTTACCGTCAAGTGATGCAAGGCCGTGGCGCATACACAGATGGCACCAATGCCAACGGCGATGTGGTCTCTGAGCCGCTGATCGAAAAAGTCCGTATTGCTGATGCGAACAACGATGGCAAAGCCGATTTCGTTCGCTACGACACCTTCTCTTTATGGGATACCTACCGCTCTGTTCAACCGCTTTCAAGCATCATTGAGCCAAACCGTTTGGCGGATGTCGTGCTTTCCATGCTGTCATATGCAGAAGAAAGCTGGGTCGACCACAACGGCAATACTCGTCATGGTCGTTTGCCGGAATGGACATTCAAGGGCAACGAAACAGGCATGATGATGGGCATGCACTCAACCCCTGTGATTGCAGATGTGTTGACCAAAGGCTCACTGGATGCGCGTATGGATGAGCTGGGATTTACCCAAGCGCAGCAAGACGACATCAAGCAGCGCCTGATCAGCGCCATGATCAAAGACGGTCGCAAGGGCAGTGCGGTTGATTCCATCGACGAGTACGTCACCAAGGGTTACAAAGCGTCGAAGATGCGCATCGGTAAAGGCGACCTATGGGCGCACTCACCGTTCGAAACCAGTTGGACGGCGTCTTACTCGCTAGAGTATGCCTACAACGACTGGACCATTGCGCAAGCAATCAAAACCGTATTGGGTGAAGACGCGCCGGAATACAAAGAATTCGCGGACCGTTCGAACAATTGGATGGCGCAATTCGATGTCAACGGCAAGAAATACAAAGGCTGGTTTAAAGCACGCGACACCAAAGGCAACTTCATTGATGCAGATTGGGTTGACCCTGCAACGGGCCTAGCGGTGGGTAAAGACTGGCGTCCAGACATGTTCAACTATGCGTTTGCAGAGTCGAACGGCTGGCAGTATTCGTTCAGTGTTCAGCATGACATTCATGGTCTGATTGACCTGATGACAGAGTTCGATAAAACCCAGAACCCAGATGCGAAACGCGGTGAGCTATTCACCAAACGCCTAGATGAATACTGGTCAACGTACCCAGACCGCAACGCGGGTGACAACCAGTTCCCAGTGTTTAACACGGGTAACGTAGGGCAGCACGTTCAAGGCAACGAGCCTGATCACCATGTGCCGTACCTGTACAACTATGTTGGGCAGCCATGGAAAGGACAAGCAGCCATCGCTGCAGCGACCAATGTCTGTTACGACAACACGCCTGACGGCATTTGTGGTAACGACGACTTTGGCACCATGTCAGCGTGGTTTGTGTTCCGTGCATTGGGCTTCTACCCAGTCAGTGCATCGACTGGCGTTTATGAAATTGGCACCCCGCTATTTGATAACGCCACCATCAATGTGGGCGAAGGCAAAACCTTCACCGTGACGGCGAAAGATGTCAGCCGCGAAAACATCTTCATTCAATCTGCAACATTGAATGGTGAAGTGTTCGAACGTACCTATCTAACGCAAGAAGACATTATGAATGGCGGCGTGTTGTCATTTGTGATGGGTGAAGAGCCAAATAAACAATGGGGTTCACAACCTGAAAATACACCGCCAGATTTTGGTGTGGGTAAATTCTTGCATGCGGATCACATGCCGAAATAATAACGGCATCTCTACACAAAATAGTTTTACCTCAAATTAAATAATAAAAAATTAAAGGGAGAGTTCTCTCCCTTTTTCTAAAAGGAATGAAAATGAAACATACATTAGCACCGCTAGCGGTGGTGATTGCTATTGCGCTGTCTGGTTGTAATTCAGATTCTAATTCAAACTCCCAAACAGGTTTAGTGGGTGAGGTAGTTAATAAATCACTGATTAAATATGTTGACCCATTTATTGGTACAGGCGCTGATGGCCACACCTTCCCGGGCGCGGTTTACCCTGGTGGCATGGTGCAGCTTTCTCCTGATACGGAAATGGAAGGGTGGGGCTCTGCTGCGGGTTATTTCGACCACGGTAAAAAAGAAGACATTCCTGTTTACGGTTTTTCTCATACCCATCTTTCTGGAACAGGTATCACTGATCTAGGTGATATTCTTATTCTGCCGTTCACTGAAAAAAGCAATGCCACTTATAACACTTTCGATAAAGAAAATGAAAAAGCGGAAGCGGGTTATTATTCTGTCGAATTAAATCGTGGTGATATTAAAGTTGAATTAACCACGTCACCACGCGTGGGTTACCACAAATATACCTTTAAAGAAGGTACCACGCCGTTCCTTAAACTCGACTTAGACCACACGCTAAATAAAAGCTGGGGTAACCGCACTACGATCGGTGATATCGAATTCATTGATGAATACACGGTACGTGGTAAGCGCAGTTCTGATGGCTGGGCGAACAACCAGCACATCTATTTTTACGCCAAATTCAATCAACCTATCGTGAAAGCGACAGGCATGATCGACGGTGCGGAAACTGAAATCTCACTAGAAAATGACGCGATTCAAGCCACCAAGACCATTGCTTACCTAGAGTTTGCGCCGTCAGACAAACCTATTGAGTTAACCCTCGGTCTATCGCCAACCAGCGTTCGTGGTGCGAAGAAAAACCTGGATGCAGAAGTCACCGAATGGGGCTTTGACAAAGTACTCGAGCGTTCACAGCGTGCATGGCACAACGAACTGGCGAAAGTGTCAGTGAAAGGTGGTACGGAAGAGCAAAAAGAGATTTTCTATACCGCGATGTACCATGCCAACATTGCGCCTATGGTGTTCCAAGATGTTGACGGCACATACCGTGCGATGCGCACGCAGGAGCTAAAAGAGGCGGGTGACACGCCAAACTATTCCATCTACTCAATGTGGGATACCTTCCGTGCTTTCCACCCACTGCAAACCATTATCAACCCTGATCGCGCAGAAGAGTATGCGAACGATTTGATCCGTAAATACAAAGACGGCGGCATTCTACCGAAGTGGGAACTGCAAGGTCATTACACGGGTACCATGATTGGTTTCCCTGCGATTTCTATCATTGCAGATGCCATGGCGAAAGGGCTGAATGTGGATGCGCAAGACGCGTTGGAAGCGGCTGAGTTTACAGCTCGTTACCATGAGAAAAGCGAATTTCCTGATTGGACTGAAGACCAAAACATCGGTGCTGCCAATGTTGTTCAGGTCAAAGTGTATGAAGAAAATGGCTTCGTTCACCACGGCTACTGGAACTCTGCATCGTACACCTTGGAATTCGCCTACGGCGACTGGGCGGTATCTGAAATCGCACGTATGGCGGGCGATGTGAGGGTTCAAGACGAGTTTCTTGCACGTGCTGACAACTGGCTACATCACTGGGATGCATCAACGGGATTTTTGCGCCCTAAAAACCACCCAGCAAGTTCCTCACCAAACAAGCCGCCACTGGCGTTCAACCAGCCGATCGATGAAGAGCGTAAAGACGAATGTGTGATGGTCGAATGGCCTGCAGGTTCTGGGACGATGAAAGAACAATGTCCGTTGCTTGATTTCGACCCGTACTACGTTGATGAGTTTGCCTTTACCGAAGGTAACGCGTGGCAGTGGAAATTCCAGCCAATGCATGACTTCGCCCGCCTAAAACAAGAAATCTTTAACGCGGATAAAACGAACGGGAAAGACACCACCCCAGAGAAAGCCTTCCGTGAAGATTTGGATGAGCTGTTCACCGCGCGTTCATCAAACACCGGTGAAGAACTGCCTGATTTGACCGGATACATTGGCCAATACATGCACGGTAACGAGCCGTCGCACCACATCCCTTACCTGTACAACATGACTGACGAGCCTTGGAAAGCCCAAGAATACCTCGACCGCATTATGGCTGAAATGTACACCATCGAGCCGACGGGCTTGATTGGTAACGAAGACGTCGGCCAGATGTCTGCGTGGTACATCATGTCGGCGATGGGATTCTACCAAGTTTCACCTGCAGACCCGTCTTACTCCATTGGTCGTCCGCTGTTTGATGAAGTGGTTATCGATGTTGACGGTGGCAAGTTCACCATCGTTGCAGACAACAACAGCCCGCATAACAAGTACGTGAAATCCGTCACCATCAACGGCAACGAACTCTCTAACGATCTGACCTTTGAGCACAGTGAAATCAAAGCAGGCGGTGAGCTTCGCTTCGTGATGACTGGTGATAAGAAAGAAGCCATGCAGGCAAAAATCTAATTGTTCATAGACCCGATGCCGCCAGTGTGCGGCATCTTTCTCAAGGATTATTCTATGTCTATTTCTCGTGTTTCTAAGGTTGCGCTGTCAGTTTCTGCCGCCCTTTTCTTGTTTGGCTGCAATTCAAGTTCTTCTGATTCAAACCCGAATACCGGCGTTGTTTCGCCAGAAGTGAATGTTCTGAAATATGTTGACCCGTTTATCGGCACGGGCTTCAACGGCCACACCTTCCCAGGTGCAGTGGTGCCGGAAGGTATGGTGCAGTTGTCGCCAGATACTGAGCTCATGGGCTGGCACTCATCGTCGGGTTATCATTACGACAAAGACACCCTGTTTGGCTTCTCGCACACTCACCTGTCTGGTACCGGCATGGGCGGTTTGGGTGACATTCTGTTTCTCCCGTTTACGGAAGAAAATGCCAAGTACATTGAAGACACGGACGATTACCGTAAGGCGATTTCCGTCAAGATGGACAAAGCGTCTGAAGTGGCAGAAGCGGGTTACTACTCCGTGAACATCGCTGAGAACGGCATCAAAGCCGAACTTACTGCCTCTGAGCGCGTGGGCTTCCACCGCTATACCTATCCAGAAGGCCAACCGCAGCGTTTGAAGATCGATTTAAACTCGATCCTTAACAGCGATTGGGGTTCGACCTCACTGCGTAACAAACTGATGGTCAGTGACGATGGTTACACCATCACGGGCGAGCGAGATGCGGCGCATTTCTCCGGCTGGGCGAAGAACCAAAAAATCTTTTTCTACGCCACCTTCGACAAGAAAATCAAAAACGTTCAACTCTTCGTTGGCGGTGCGCCTGCTGATGGCCTGAGTGCCGAGCACATTTCTGAATTGGTTTATGGCGATGATGGTAACCCGGTCAAACGTATCAAAGCCGACGTGACCGCGTATGTAGAGTTTGAGCAGGGAGAGTCACAAGCCCTGAACGCACAGGTGGCGATATCGGCCGTCAGTGCTGAAGGCGCACAAAACAACCACCAAGCAGAAGCGGGTGTATCGTTTGATACGGCGCGTACACAAGCTAGTGAAAAATGGGCAAACGTGCTGAACCTAAGCGTGAAAGGTGGCACTGATTCGCAGAAAGAAATTTTCTACACCGCGCTGTACCACACCAAGATCGCACCGCAGGTTCACCAAGATGTGGATGGAAGCTTCCGCGGCATGGGTAAAGGCTCAATCCGAGAGGGCGAGGGCGAGTATTCCATAGCGTATGGTCAAGCGACAGAAGCGTTACCTAACTTCTCGGTTTACTCCTTGTGGGACACGCACAAAGCCCTGCACCCGCTTAAAACCATCACTGAGCCGACGCGCGCCGTTCAATACGCGAAGAATTTGGTTCAGAAGTACACCGAAAGTGGTTTGCTGCCGAAGTGGGAACACTTAGGAGACGAAACCGGCACCATGGTGGGCTACCCTGCGGTTGCTGTGATTGCAGATGCGATCACCAAGTTCCCAGACGCGTTCACGCAATCTGAAAAAGCCCTCGCGCTGAAAGCCGCAATTGATTCATCCACCTACGACAACTATGACTCGCTGGCAACTGAGTGGGATGTGCCGGTATTGAATCGCACACTGACCAAGCACATCGACTACATCCAGAAAGAGGGGTTTGCCCCAGCGATTCAACGTGATGCTGAGGGTAATCCGATCGACCCTGATCACACCATTGAGTCCGTGTCATACGGCCTGGAAAATGCCTTCTATGACTGGGCCATTGCACAAATTGCGAAAGCGGCTGGGGATACCAGTGCGGAAGCAACCTACCTTGCGCGCTCAAAAGGCTACAAGCATTACTTCGATAACAACCCGATGGAGTACGCCGAATACGGTGTCACCGGATTTATGCGTCCTGTCATGATGGATGGCTCGTTCATGGCACCGTTCGACCCATTTGGTACTGCGCATGAAACGGGGAACTACACCGAGGGGAATGCATGGCAGTGGACCTGGTTTGTGCCCCACGACATTGCTGGTTTGAAAGAGGTGATGGGTGGTGAGGCCGCGTTCAAGACCAACTTGGAAGCGACATTTACGGCTAAAAGCCAAGGCACTGAAACGCCAGATATGTCGGGTTTGATTGGTCAGGTGGCGTTCGGTAACGAACCTTCGCACCACATTCCTTACTTGTACAACTGGACCTCAGAGCCTTGGAAAACCCAAGAGGTCGTCGACCACATTTTGGATGACATGTACCTCGCAGAGCCAAAAGGCATCATCGGTAACGAAGACGTTGGCGCAATGTCAGCGTGGTATGTCATGTCTGCCATGGGTTTCTACCAAGTAAATGCGGCTGATCCTACCTACACCATTGGCCGACCTCTGTTCGATGAAGTGAGCATCCCTGTTGCTGGTGGCGAATTCAAAATCACCGCTGACAACAACGCTGACGATAACTTCTACGTCAAATCGGTGACCATCAACGGCCAACCTCTTGAAGACGGCCTCTTCTTCAAACACGCCGATATCAAAGCAGGTGGAAACCTCCACTTTGTGATGACTGGCGATAAAAACGAAGCGATGACTTTTGTTCGATAAGTGGGTGAGTAAGAATTAATGGTAAGCCGCTCTTAATGAGCGGCTGTATTAAAAACCAAATTTAATCGACCTGCAATCAACTATATGGTCTTGCCTTTTCCAAGAATAACTTACGTTACGTTCTTCTATATCGCTACACTTTAATGAGCCCTCTGAACCGGTCGGGTTTGTTACTATTTTTTTTGACTCATAACTCCAAAGGGACGGCTTTTCCTGTCTTAACGTCGAAACATTAATGATTCCGCATTCACCAGAAATGCTGCTTTGAGTTACCCAATACTCATTTGCACTACTGGTTTTCCAAGTGAAATTTTCTTGCCAAGTATTCGGCCAGATTTTACATTTCTGTGTGTCAAAAGTTCTTTGGATGTTGGTCAGCTGAATGAACAAGGCGTTAGCATCAGATTCTGTTTTAACCTCACATGCTTTGTCTAAAATGCCGATTACTCCTATAGCAAAATCTTTTTGCGAAGTTTCACGTAGATTTTCGAAGTGATTTCTTACACGTTTGTTGTCTTCAGAAAGACTAGAACAGAGAGATTTAGCCTCTTTGATTTTCTCGTCTCTAGTTGCAGAGTTGCTGTTTAAGAACTCATCAATCTCATTGCTCAGAGTCGTTTTCAGGTCTTCAGGATCTAATTCGTAAGATAGTGTCATTTGGACAAAATTGCAGCTCAACTCGTTTTGGCTGTTTTTTGTGCAGTTTGCATATATTGAGTTTTTAGCTTTGCTTTGATCGTGAAGAATTGCTGTATTGGGAAATGGAACATAATCGTATGCCACCGCTTGGCTAGAAACCAACACAGTGAGGAAAGAACTAAATATGAAAAGTTTTGTTCGCATGTGCTTTTATCTCTAAATAATCTAGATGGAAATGTATTGCGGTTAACTCGAAATCTAACAACAACGCTTAAGACTTCCATGAACCGAGCGACTCAGTTTCAATTAAGCTCCTAATCGATATTCACTCGGTGTTCTTCCCGTTTTCTGCTTAAACACGCGACAGAAATAGTTGGTGTCTTTGAAGCCGCAACGGCGGGCAATTTCTTCCACTTTGAAGTTGTATTTCTTCAACATGAACTTGGCACGGTCTAGGCGCACATAGGTCACGTAGTCGGCGTATTTCACGCTGCCTTCTTGGTTAAACAGGCGAGAGACATGTGCGGATGACACGCCAAAGCGGTTCGCGACGGAAATACGGGTGATGTCTTTGTGGAAGTTCTCTTGCACGTAAATACACATGCTGCGATAGAGCTTCTCGCCGCGGCTGACTTTCTCTTGCTGGGGATTTTGCAGTAACGCCAAGCAATACAAGATCAGTGATTTGGCAAGATGCTCGCCCATCACCGTACATTTCTTCTCTTCAGCGATGCAGTTCAATGCGGCCAATACATGCTCAACAGCCATGGAAGAGGGCAATGGGAGCGCCTGCTTGATCACATCGACAAACCCTTCTCCTTCTTTGTAATGCACATAACTGAAGCCCACTTGGTTTTTGCTGAACAAGATGGAAATCATCCGTGAGGATTTTTCCCACGTGGGTTTGCTCCAGGCATTTGAAGGGATGTAAATCATTTGGTTTTCGGTGAGAGAGAGGTTCTCAAAACCTTGGGAAGAGTCGACCACCAAATCATGTTGACCCTCAATAATGATCTCAAGTCGATTAAAGTTAACTTGGTAAGAACCTTCTGGTGGCGTATTTTCGCCACAACAAACACGGACAAGTGGTCCATTAAATTTTTGTAGGGATTCGGTTATTATTTTGTTCATTTTTTCGAAGCCTTATTTTTACCGATGAAAGTATTAATAAAGCGGGGTGAGGGCAAGGTAACTTTGATTTGAAACGACATGAATATGCCGTTTTATGACGTGGGTTAAATTAATGGAACAAGGAAAGAAAGAGGAAAAAAGAATAGAAAAACGGAGTGGTCTTTTTCAATCCCACTCCGCAACATTTCGTTATCGCTTGATTATGCTTGCGCTAGCATGCTTTCAAGTTTTGCGATGATTTCAGGTGCTTGTTTTGCTGCCTGAGCAACGGTAACTCGAACAATCTTTTTACCGTTGAAACGCTCTTCTTGCTTGATAGCGATGTCTTTAGTTAGAACCACTACATCTGCGCCTTCAACGTCTGCTGCAGTCAGTACGTTTTCGATACCGATAGCGCCTTGAGTTTCGATTTTAACGTCCCAGCCTTTTGCTTTTGCAGCGGTTTCCAAAGCTTCAGCAGCCATGTAAGTGTGAGCAACGCCAGATGGACAAGAAGTTACGCCGATAAGTTTCATAATATTTCTCTCTTTTACACTTTTATTGTTTTTTAGTTCTATTTGGAGCGACAACCGAATTGTGGGTAAATCGCTCCGTTTAATTCATTGTTGCTTAGTCGAAAGACAGCTCTAGTTCTTCTGTATTCGCTTTTGTCTCTTCTTCGCGGTCAGCTACTGGTTTCTTCAGGTAGTTGACGACAAGGGCTGTGGTTGCAGAACCTGCGATAACAGCGATGACATACATCATGCGGCCTTCGACAACCGGTAGAACAATCAGACCACCCCATGGTGCGTGGTTAAGAACGCCTGCCATGAAGGCTACAACGTTACCAACGATACCGCCTGCGATGATGGCTGGGATAACACGTGCTGGGTCATTTGCTGCGAATGGGATTGCACCTTCAGTGATACCGATACAGCCCATGATTGCTGCTGCTTTACCTGCTTCACGCTCTTCTGGAGAGTATTTCTTAGGCGCAAGGAACGTTGCCAGTGCCATACCTAGTGGTGGAACACAGATTGCAACACCAACACCACCCATCAACCAAGGTTGAGTACCTACTTGAGTTTGAGCGAATAGGGTTGCTACTTTGTTGATTGGACCACCCATATCGAATGCAGTCATACCACCTAGAACCGCACCCAGTACCGCTTTAGATGTGCCAGCCATTGATTGCAGGCCTTCGTTCATGAATGCCATGAAGCCTGCGATAGGTTGACCGATTACCCATACAACCAGCGCAGAAACGATGAACGTACCGCCGATTGGAATGATGAAGTAAGTTGAAAGCGCTTTAAGCTTGTTAGAAAGAGGAATGCGCTTAAGTTGCAGAACAACGTAACCAGCGATGAAGCCGACGATGATTGCACCTAGGAAACCTGCTTGTACTTGGTTAGCAAGGTAAGCACCAATCATACCCGGAGCAAGTGCTGGGCGGTCTGCGATAGAGTAGGCGATGTAACCGCCAAGAACAGGAACGAACAGGGTGAAACCTGCGATACCCATGTCCCAAATACCTTCAAGGAACACGCCTTCTGGCACTGCGCCTTTACCGCCTAGCATTACTGACAATGCAAGTAGAACACCACCGGCAACAACGAACGGCAACATGTGGCTGGTGCCCGTTAGTAGGTGTCTTTTTAACTCCGAGAAATCAACTTTCATGTGTAAGACCTTTTTTATAGTTTGACGATTGGATTTAGCGAGATAGATATTTTTTCCCTCTCGTTTATGGGGCTGATTATGCGCTGTGAATCCCGCGCTGGATATTGGACAAATAATCTCTTTACTGGAGAATTGTTGCATGTTGAATTGACTGAGAAGGCAATCACATAAACGCGGTTGTTAATGATTTTTAGTGACTTTCCGCACGTTTAAATCGCCAGAATAATCAAGGTAAGTCAGTGAGAATGCGGTTTGTAAAGGAAAGTTGATTTTATTTGTTAAATAAAATGAGCGAGTTAGATAGGCGAAAGTGAGGGCATAAACAAGCAGTGTAAATCACATTTTTACTGGATAAATAAAGACGACCTTCACATATTCTAGATATACCTAAGACCCTATAAATTAATCTCTGATATCGGAGTTTGAGGTCGATTCGGCGATGCCTATTGCGTTGTGTGATGGATACGTGCTTTGTGGCATATTGGGTGTCAACGCGCTAACGATAAAGGAATGATGTTGAACGTTCGAATTGCACTGATCGGCGAATGCATGGTTGAACTCATCAAACAAGATGGTGAAATGATGCAGGGTTTTGGTGGTGATACGCTAAACACAGCGGTCTACCTAAAAAGGCGGCTTTCTGGCATCCCGAATGACGTTGCGTATGTCACAGGGTTAGGGCGCGACCCTTTCAGTGATGAAATGATGGCCGCGTGGCATGTTGAAGGTATCAATACTGATTTGGTTTCACGTTCACAGAGCAAGCTGCCTGGCATGTACAGCGTGCATACTGATGAGGAAGGGGAGCGCGGCTTTCATTATTGGCGTAGCGATTCCGCGGCGCGATATTGGCTTGAGGGAATGGATGTTTCTGCATTGGTAGAAAAGCTCAGTCATTTTAATGTGATTTACTTGAGCGGAATAAGCCTCGCCATTCTGCCAACTAAAAGCCGTGAAACCTTGTTTGAGGGGCTTGCCGCGCTAAAGGAACAAGGCTGCAAACTGGCGTTTGACAACAATTTTCGTCCTCGGTTATGGGCGTCACGGGCAGAAGCCAATGCGTGTCACCAGCAGATGTTAGCACTCACTGACATCGCGTTGCTGACGTTTGACGATGAACAGGCATTGTGGGGGGATGCAGATGTTGAATCCACGCTATCTCGAACCCAACAGTTCGGTGTGCCCGAGATCGTCATTAAGCGAGGGAGAGCCCCTTGCTTGGTCTATTTCGATGGTATTACTGACGCTGTGGAGGTTGAGCCTGTTAGCAAGGTGGTTGATACGACCGCTGCTGGCGATTCGTTCAGCGCGGGGTATTTGGCGAAGCGATTGCAAGGCGGTTTACCCATTGAAGCGGCAAAAGCGGCACATTCACTCGCAGGATGTGTCATTCAGCATCGTGGCGCGATTATTCCACAAAGCGCCATGCCAAAGGTGTAAATCCTGACAAACAAAAACAGCACCCTTGGGTGCTGTTTTTGTTTGGATTCTACGACGGCATTAAAGCGCCGCAACAGCCGCCTTCATTCTTTTTAAGGCTTCATCCAGTGTTTTTCTTGTACAACCAAAGTTAAGGCGTACAAACCTGCGATTGCCAAAATCTAAGCCCGGAGATAAGCCAACGCCTGCGTCTTCAAAGAAACGATGAGGGTTATCGACGGGTAAACCGCTGCAATCAATCCATGCCAAATAGGTGGCTTCGATGTGTTCGAGCTTCAGGCCTGGGATGGCATTGATTTCAGTCATCAGCAGGTTGCGGTGGCTGGCCAAGTACTTAAGTTGCGCTTGCAGCCATGGCTCTCCATGCTCATAAGCCGCTTCTGCTGCGGTGAAGGCCAATACATTCACGCCCGGCACGATGCCGCGCTTCACTTTGCTAAAGCGTTTGCGGATCTCTGCATTTGGAATAATGGCAATGGATGCACCTAACCCCGCGATGTTGAAGGTTTTACTCGGCGCCATCAGTGTGATGCTGCGTTGAGCGGCACTGTCATTGAGGCTTGCAAAAGGAATGTGGGTGAGCGAATCATCAAGGAGCAGGTCGCAGTGAATTTCATCCGAACATACAAACAGATCATGCTTCTCTGCAAAGGCCAGTGTTACTTCTAGCTCCTCACGACGATAAACCGTGCCGCCTGGGTTAAGGGGGTTACACATTTGGAATAGCCCACCTTTCCCGGTTAACTGTGCTTCTGCTGCGTCTAAATCTGGTAACCAACGGCCTTCATTCAATACGACTGGGGCTTTGACCAATGGCCTTTCCGCAAATTTGGCAGATGAAATGAAAGGCGGGTAAATCGGGCTTGGACTGATGATGGTTTGCCCATCGTGAGTCAGCGCTCTCGCGGCAAGGTTTAAACCGCAGACTAAACCCGGCAAGTAAACCACCCATTCCGGTTCGACCTGCCATTGGTATTTTTCCGCCAAGCGGGCAATGAACAGCTCGGTCAGTTTTTCTGATGAATGTGTGTAGCCAAAAATGCCATGAGATACGCGATCTTGAAGGGCTTCAATCACTTCGGGTGGGGATTGGAAATCGCTGTCTGCAACCCACATAGGCAAGATGTCTTGGCCTTTGTATTTATCCCATTTGTCGCTGTCGGTGCGGCTGCGATCGCGTTCTAGGTCGAAGTTGAATGTCGTTTGGCGTGTTGTCATTGGCTCGTCCTGCGGGTTAGCAATAAAACGAGCTTACTGAATTCGATGCAGCAAGGTAATCAAAACCCGTGCATTTCTTGAAATGGAGCCGAATAAATGAGCTGAGGATAAACGAGCAGGGTGTGGGGATGAGCACTGACTTTAAAAGAACAATGCGCTTCTTTTAAGAGGCGCATTGTTCATAGGAGGTTACATGTAACCTTGTATATCCTAAGACTGGGCGATTAGGTCACAGTGATCATACGCATAGTGTTCGTTGTACCGACATATCCAATGATGTCGCCTTGCGTGAAGATCACCACATCCCACGGCTTCAAATAGCCCATTTCTTTCAGCATCTTAATGGCTTTGTGCGCGACCTCTGGGCCTGCGCCTGTGTCACTTTCAAAATACACGGGCGTGACACCACGGTAGAGCGCAGCGCGGCTAAGTGTCGATTCATGCTGAGAAAGGGCAAAGATGGGCTTGCCCGAACTGATACGCGACATCATTAGCGCTGTCTTGCCCGATTCTGTCAGCGACACCATGGCTTTCACTTTCGGCATGTGGTTTGCCGCGTACATACTTGCCATCGATACCGTTTCCTCAATCAGCTCAAACTCTTTGTTTAAACGGTGGTTAGACACGTTAATGGACGGCATTTTTTCTGCACCTACGCACACTTCCGCCATGGCTTTCACGGTTTCTAGCGGGTAGTCGCCTGCCGCTGTTTCTGCTGAAAGCATTACGGCATCTGTGCCGTCGAGTACGGCGTTTGCCACATCCATGACTTCTGCGCGCGTCGGCATGGGCGCTTTGATCATGGATTCCATCATTTGTGTGGCGGTGATAACACAGCGGTTAAGAGCTCGCGCTCGTCGAATGAGTTTTTTCTGCACACCCACTAACTCTGGGTCACCAATTTCTACCCCAAGATCTCCACGTGCCACCATGACACAGTCAGAGGCTTCGATGATGTCATCGATGTTTTCATCAGTAGCGACGGTTTCTGCTCGCTCTACTTTAGCAACAAGGCGGGTTTCTAATCCGGCATCCCTTGCCAGTGAGCGCGCCAATCGCATGTCATCGCCATTACGCGGGAAAGAGATTGCCAAGTAATCCACGCCAATTTGTGCCGCAGTGAGGATGTCTTGTTTGTCTTTGTCTGTCAGGGCAGGGGCCGACAAGCCACCGCCTTTTTTGTTGATCCCTTTGTTGTTCGAAAGCGGACCGCCCACTGTCACTTCGGTGTGCACACAGGTGCCTTTAACGGAAATGACTTTAAGTTGAACACGGCCATCATCGAGCAACAGAATGTCACCATTAGACACGTCTTTTGGCAGCTCTTTGTAATCAAGGCCGACACGCTCTTGATCGCCTTTGCCTAGAGGAAGGTCACTGTCGAGAATGAATTTATCACCCACTGCTAAGGTGATCTTGCCGTTTTCAAATGTTGAGACACGAATTTTAGGGCCTTGAAGATCGCCTAAGATACCAATGTGTTGCCCCAACTTCGCCGCGATAGTTCTCACTTTTTGTGCCCGCGCCACATGGTCTTCAGCGCTGCCGTGTGAGAAGTTCATTCGGACGACATTTGCACCTGCAGCGATGATCTGCTCAAGCATGTCGTCTTTATCTGTCGCTGGGCCAAGAGTGGTGACAATTTTCGTTCGACGCATCGGTTCAGTCATGAATATCTCCAAAGTGAATGCTTAGTTCAAAAAGCAACAGCATCTCGTACTGCCAAAGTGAATTCCGTATTTGTTAATAAAGTGTAGCCGAGGAGGGTGGTGCGCGGAAAAAAGAGAGAAAAAAGGCAGACTTAGTGTCTGCCTCAAAGCGTTTAGGTGAGTGACTCTTTGTTAAATCGCGAGTCCTTTATGGCGTCTTTCACGCGTTTTAGGTTCTCTCGGAACCCTGGCCCTCGTCGCAACGTAAAGCCTGTTGCCAGCACGTCAATCACTGTCATTTGCACAACGCGACTTGCCATTGGCATATAGATATCAGTGTCTTCAGGTACATCTAGGGTGATGGTTAGTGAGCACACTTTATCCAGTGGCGAGCCTTTTTCGGTAATACCAATAACAGTGGCACCGTTTTCTCTTGCAAGGGTTGCGACATCGACCAGTGATTTGGTACGGCCCGTGTGAGAAATAACCACCACAACATCACCGTCTGAACAGTTAATGCAGCTCATGCGTTGCATGACGATGTCATTGAAACAAACGATAGGAATGTTAAAGCGGAAGAATTTGTTTTGCGCATCGTGCGCGACGGATGCTGACGCGCCAAGACCGAAGAATGAAATCTTCTTGGCTTGTGTCAGTAGGTCAACAGCACGGTTAATTTGGTGTGGATCGATGCTGTTTTTAGCAACATCAAGGCACGCCATGGTGGACTCGAAGATTTTGGCGGTATAGGCGTCAGCACTGTCATGTTCTTCAACGTTGCGGTTTACGTAAGGCGTGCCATTAGCAAGGCTTTGCGCAAGGTGAAGTTTAAAGTCAGGGAAACCTTTAGTGTCCAAACGACGGCAAAAACGGTTGACGGTAGGCTCACTTACATCCGCCAATTTCGCCAAGGTAGCAATGCTCGAATGAATCGCTGTTTGTGGCGACGCAATGATCACCTCAGCGACTTTTCTTTCCGATTTGCTGAAATTTTCAATATTTTTTTGTATTTTTTCTAAGGTATTCATCCAGATTACCGCTTTGCGTCCGCTGTATAATTTATCGGCAGGGTCGTTGATGAAATCTGTAAAACGACAGTACCGACTTGAAGTTTAGGATAAAAAAAATCCTCAATAATGTTATAGATAAGTCTAACGTTTGGTGGTTAGTAAGAACATTTTATTGGGGTTTTGACATTAAAAACTTTGTATTCATTCACGCTTTGAGTTGTTTTATTACACAAGTTCGGAGTTTTTTTTCATCAAAAATTAAACTTTCGCCCTCATGTAGCACGTATTCTGTGCTTTTTTCCGATTACTGAAACTGGATTACAGAGAACTTTCGATGAAGAAACCATATAAAACAGTGTCCGTATGCGGATGCGGCTGGCTAGGATTGCCATTGGCCGAATCTCTGGTTCAATCGGGCTATCATGTCTTTGGCTCGAAGCGTGTTCAAACTGACGCCGACGCGCTAAGTGCAAAAGGGATCCAAGGGGTGTGTTTCGATGTGTATGCACCGACTGCTTCCCCTGGTATCGATACTCTGTTTAGTGCTGACGTGCTCGTTGTGAATATCCCACCCGGTAGGCGTGACTTTGAGCGCGCACGTTTTGTTAACGCCATGAAATCTTTGGTAGATACCGCAAAACAACAGGGCGTGAAACAGCTCATTATTGTAAGTACCACCTCTGTCTATGGGGAAGTCACGGGTAACGTAACAGAAGAGACGGTTTGCGTGCCAAGCACAGAATCTGGCAAGGCGCATCGAGAGATTGAAGACCACGTATTAAAGACGTTTCCTGAAACGGGCGTTGTGTTGAGATTTTCTGGACTCATTGGTGCAGAGCGACACCCTGCGAAGCATCTTGCTGGAAGGGAAGGCATTGCCAACGGCAATGACCCTGTGAATTTGATTCATCGTGATGACTGTATTCAAGCGATCTCCCTCATTATTCATCAGCAAATTGGCGGGGAGATTCTGCACCTCAGTGCCGATGCTCACCCAACGCGGGCGGAATTTTATGCTTGGGCTGCGGGGGAGATGGGGTTGCCACTGCCCACCTTCGAGCTGACGGGGGGAGAAGGGAAATGTATTTTGGCTCAAGGGACGCTCGACACGCTAAAGATGACACTGAAGTATCCGTCGCCTTTTGATATGCCATTGCCGGTTGTGAGTGCTGAATAAGGCGCGCATCGTTGCAAGCACGCTCAGTCCTAAACACGTATTTAGGACGGGACAACAGGTAAAAAAAAGCCCGCTTCATAGAAGCGGGCAACATAAATGTTTTGTAACTAGGAGTAAGAAAAAGCAGCAGCATTTAGCGATAAGTTAGAAATCATGTTTGGCGGCCAGCTATACATTTAAAGGCACTTATTCGCTATCTACATATACTCTGACGCCCCGTGTTTTGTTTAGTTCAAAATAAATTCACTTTTTTACGAATTTCTTTTCTCTCTCCTTTTCTATACCGCTTTGATCCCAATCTAAACCCATGCGCTGAATGCGTTCCTTTTTCGGATTGCTGTGTTCGTCTGAGAAGACATGTTGCCTGAGTTGACATCGTCGTGAGTAAAAAGGAGGGGCAAATGGCAGGGAATCGACAGTAAAAGGGGAAAGGTGAGAGGAAAAGACAAAGGAAAACTGTTTTAGAACCAGCAAGATGAAAAAAAGCCCGTACGCAAATTGGCGTTACGGGCTTCAGAAGATCAAAACTTCTTAAGAAAAAGCAGTGGCATTATATGTGACCTGTCGCTGTTGGATTTGTTCCCGCTGTCTTCGATTTTTTTCTCGAAAATGAGCATTTATTTTTTCTTTTAAACGAAAAATGCTTAGATAACAACAGGATAATTTTTGTGACTTTATTTTGAATTTGATTGCGGTCACGCCTCCAATTGTTTTTGGCTTGTTATTAATGCTAACGAGATGTAAAGTTAAACAGGTGTTTAATACAGGTGAATGAAAATGGCAGGGAAAGGCGAAACTAAGGGCAAAATCCTTGATGCGGCAGAACAGCTTTTTGCTGAGCATGGCTTCAAAGACACCTCGCTGCGTACTATCACAAGTAAAGCAGGTGTTAATTTGGCGTCTGTGAACTACCACTTTGGTGACAAAAAGTCTCTAGTTCGCGCTGTCCTCGAAAGATATTTAGAGCAGTTCATGCCTCAGTTAGAGAATGAGCTGAAAGCACTCCTCACTGAAGACAATGTCTCTATGGACGACGTCTTCGCTTGCACAAAAAAACCACTTCTTGAGCTTGATAAGTTTCGCCGTCATGGCGCGTCTGTGTTTATGCAACTTATCGGCAGAGGTTATACCGACGTGCAAGGTCACTTGAGGTGGTTCATTACAACCCGCTACAGCGGTGTTCTCTCTTTGTTTACTAAGGCTGTCTCAAAAGCCAACCCTACACTTAAACCAGAACACATTTTCTGGCGTTTGCACTTCACACTTGGTGCAGCAATTTTCACTATGGCGTCGAATGTGGCACTGAGTGAAATTGCGGAGAACGATTTTGGTCATACGGTCTCAATAGAAGAAATTTTAGACCGATTGATCCCTTATCTTGCTGCAGGTGTAGATGCTTCTGTAAGCAAAGAATTAATGCTAGTGCCGAGTGATTCATCACTGAGTGCGAGCTAAAGAATAATAAGAAAGTAAATTAACGTCTTACGAAACAAAAGGATCTGAATCATGAGCTCTCAACCATCACTAAGAAGACGCTACCTCAGCGATCCGGCGTTTAAGTTTTTCAAAAAAGTCCTTCCTCCACTTTCCGAAACAGAGCGTGAAGCCATGGAAGCGGGGAGCGTTTGGTGGGATGGAGAACTGTTTGCAGGTAACCCTGATTGGCGCACACTGCTTCAATACCCGAAACCACGTCTTTCTGACGAAGAACAAGCGTTCGTTGATAATCAACTCGAAACGCTTCTAGAGATGCTGGATGATTTCGACATTGTTCAGCAGCGCAAAGATTTGCCGCCAGAAGTGTGGGCGTATCTGAAAAAAGAGAAGTTCTTCTCACTGATCATTTCAAAAGAATTTGGTGGTCTCGCGTTCTCGGCCTATGCGAATTCGACGATCGTCTCTAAGATCGCGACACGCAGTTTGAGTGCGGCAGTGACAGTGATGGTACCCAACTCGTTAGGCCCAGGTGAACTTCTGACTCACTATGGTACCGACGCGCAAAAAAACTACTGGTTGCCACGTCTAGCGAACGGCGAAGACGTGCCATGTTTTGCACTGACTGGCCCAGAAGCAGGCTCTGATGCGGGCTCTATCCCTGATAAGGGTGTGGTTTGCATGGGCAAGTTTAATGGTGAAGATGTACTGGGTATCCGCTTGACGTGGAACAAACGTTACATCACGCTTGCGCCGGTTGCCACGGTTCTCGGTTTGGCATTCAAGCTTGACGATCCTGATGGTTTGATTGGCGACACTGAAAACCTCGGCATTACCTGCGCATTGATCCCCGCGGATCACGAAGGCGTTGAAATTGGTGAACGTCACAACCCACTCGGCTTGGCGTTCATGAATGGTCCTACACGTGGTGAAGATGTTTTCATCCCGATGGATTGGGTCATCGGTGGTCAAGACTACGTGGGCAAAGGCTGGCGCATGCTGGTGGAATGTCTGTCAGCAGGTCGTGGTATTTCTCTGCCGGCTCTTGGCACCGCTGTTGGTCATCTGGCAGCTCGCACAACAGGCGCATATTCGTACGTACGTAAGCAATTCGGCATGAACATCGGTAAGTTTGAAGGTGTAGCGGAAGCGCTAGGCCGTATCGGTGGGTATACCTACATGTTGGAAGCAGCCCGTACGCTGACGACTACCTCGCTAGATATGCATGAGAAACCAGGGATCGTGACAGCGATTGCTAAATATCATATGACAGAGCTGGCGCGAACGATTTTGAATGACTCAATGGATATCCATTCAGGTCGTGCTATTCAGCTTGGTCCTCTTAACTACATTGGCCATCACTACTTTGGTATGCCTGTGGCTATCACGGTGGAAGGGGCGAATATACTGACGCGTAACCTCATGATCTTTGGTCAAGGTGCGACACGCTGTCACCCTTATGTTCTTAAGGAAATGGAAGCGGCGGCGAACACTGACGATAACAAAGGCGCAGAAGAATTTGATGCCTTGCTGATCAAGCACATCAGTTTTGCTACGAAGAACGTCTTTAAGTCATTCGGGAATGCGTTTACACGCTCTCGCTTTATCCATTCGCCAGTGTCTGGTGAAACCGCTGACTACTACCGCCAATTGTCACGCATGAGCCGAGCGCTTGCAGTGACTGCGGATGTGTCAATGTTGACGTTAGGTGGTGAACTTAAACGTCGTGAGATGATTTCAGCGCGATTGGGCGATGTGTTGAGTAACCTTTACTTGGCATCGGCTGTGCTTAAGCGTTTTGAAGATGAAGGTCGTCAGCAATCAGACCTTCCACTTGTCCATTACTCGCTCCAGCATTGTTTGAACAAATGTGCGATTGCTTTTGATGGTGCATTCAATAATTTCCCACGTAAAGGCGTTGGCTCTTCTCTACGTGCGCTGCTGTTCCCATTGGGCATGCATTTCAAAGCACCTTCTGATGACGTTGCGGTAGAGATTGCGAACTTATTGATGACACCTGGCGCGCACCGCGAGCGACTCACGCACCTTTGCTATGTCGGCAACAAGGAAACAGATCCTGTTGCAATCATGGAGCGTGCGTTTGAAGCCATGCAATCAATCCGACCGATTGAGAAGAAAATGGCCGTCGCCGCGAAGAATGGTCAAATTGCGAGAAAAGGCCCGCTAGCAGATCGTCTTGCCCAAGCCCTTGAGCAAAACGTGCTGACGGAAGATGAGATTGAGCAAGTGAAAAAGGCTGACGCACTGCGTTCTAAAGCCATTCAAGTTGATAACTTTGACCCGTCTTGGTTTGCACCAGCAGACACTGCATCTGCAGGAAAAGGGAAAAAAGGTAAGGCTGCGTAATTCAATCTCTTACTTTAAAAACGCCGCATTTGCGGCGTTTTTTGTAGCTAACACCTCCAACCACTGCCTCAAACCCACCTTTTACAACAAAATTGAGTGCCAAAACAAGATGAAGTATTTATCCTAAGCCCAACTTTGTAAGGAAGGTTGAATATGATCATCAAACCGAAAATTCGCGGATTTATCTGTACGACGACGCATCCAAAAGGCTGTGAAGCTAACGTTAAAGAGCAAATCGAATACACCAAAGCCCAAGGTCCTATCGCAAACGCACCGAAGCGTGTGCTGGTAATTGGTTCATCAAGCGGCTACGGCATGTCATCGCGCATCGCTGCGGCGTTTGGCGGCGGTGCGGCGACCATCGGTGTCTTCTTTGAAAAACCAGGGACTGAGAAGAAGCCTGGTACAGCGGGTTGGTACAACACTGCTGCATTCGACAAATTTGCAAAAGAAGAAGGTCTCTACAGCAAGAGCTTGAACGGTGATGCTTTCTCTGATGAAGCAAAACGCAAAGCGATTGAACTGATTAAAGAAGATTTGGGCCAAATCGACATGGTGGTTTACTCGTTGGCATCGCCAGTGCGTAAATTGCCTAAAACCGGTGAAGTGGTACGTTCGTCTCTGAAACCGATTGGTGAGACGTACACATCAACAGCGGTTGATACGAATAAAGACGAAATTATCCAAGCAAGCGTAGAGCCTGCAACCCAAGAAGAAATCAAAGACACCATTACCGTTATGGGTGGCGAAGATTGGGAATTGTGGATGCAAGCCTTGTCTGATGCAGATGCATTGGCTGACGGCTGTAAAACAGTGGCATACAGCTATATCGGTACTGAACTAACGTGGCCTATCTACTGGGACGGTGCGCTAGGCCGTGCGAAGATGGATCTGGACCGTGCAGCATCAGCATTAAATGACAAATTGTCTACCACAGGTGGCAGCGCGAATGTGGCCGTACTGAAAAGTGTTGTCACACAAGCGAGCTCAGCAATCCCAGTTATGCCTCTCTATATAGCGATGGTGTTTAAGAAGATGCGTGAGCAGGGCGTTCACGAAGGCTGTATGGAACAAATCTACCGTATGTTCAGCCAGCGTCTCTATAAAGAAGATGGCACAGCGCCTGACGTGGACGATAAGAACCGTCTACGTTTGGATGACTGGGAACTGCGCGATGACATTCAACAGCATTGTCGTGATCTATGGCCTCAAATTACGTCAGAGAACTTGAAAGAACTGACGGATTACGCTGAGTACAAAGAAGAGTTCCTGAAATTGTTCGGTTTTGGTGTCGTAGGCGTAGATTATGACGCAGATGTAAACACAGAAATCGACTTCGACGTTCAAGCTATTTAAGTTTTTCCGTCTCTAAAATGAAAAAAGCCAGTCACTATGTGCTGGCTTTTTTGTTTTTGAAACAACCCTGCTAGATAGTTTTTGATGAAAATTTCCAGTCAAAATTGCTAAAAGTTTGATCAATGTGGCTGATATTTATCATATTTGGTTGATAAAGAAGCAAACGAACAAAAACGACATAATTAATGCGTGACAGCCTCAAAAAGTTAGGTAGAATGCGGCCCATACCAACGAGGAAGACAACTTCTAAGTGAGTATGAACCCCTCGGGGTTGGGAAACAAAGGCGCGTTGGCAGAGTGGCTATGCAGCGGATTGCAAATCCGTGTACCTCGGTTCGACTCCGGGACGCGCCTCCATTTGCGACACTAGCTCAGCTGGTAGAGCGCAACCTTGCCAAGGTTGAGGTCACGAGTTCGAACCTCGTGTGTCGCTCCAAATTTTTGTTCTTGATGTTGTCAGGAATGAAGCCATGTTAGACATGGTAAAGCCTACGCCGTGCTTTGAACGGTTAATCGGACGCGGGATGGAGCAGTCTGGTAGCTCGTCGGGCTCATAACCCGAAGGTCGTTGGTTCAAATCCGGCTCCCGCAACCACATTATGTTATTCGACGTTACGTCGTGTGACTATGCGACACTAGCTCAGCTGGTAGAGCGCAACCTTGCCAAGGTTGAGGTCACGAGTTCGAACCTCGTGTGTCGCTCCAAACACTTCTCTTCGGAGAAACAATTTCCGATTCGTCGGAAATGCAACACGCAAGAAGCCCTTGCCAAGGTTGAGGTCACGCCTAAGCCTTGAAGATCGGGAACCTCGTGTGTCGCTACAAACATTGACTTTCATTTTGATGAAAGTAAGTATGCAGAAATGCATGCGACGATGGTGCCTATCATCGCAATAAAGAATTGCGTGCCCTGGTGGTGGAATTGGTAGACACAAGGGATTTAAAATCCCTCGACGTTCGCGTTGTGCCGGTTCAAGTCCGGCCCGGGGCACCATCTATAACGACGGCTCACAAGCTTGCTTGTGGGCCGTTTTTATTTTCCGCGCTCTACATTCTCATCCATGGTCTTTGACCTTTACGCCTTGTTGCGTTTCAAGACCAGCATCAGTGCTTCTTACAAAACGCTCACCTGAAACCCTCGTACTCTTTTTTAAAAGCCGTATATAGCGTCCTAGATATTACTCTGAGAGGCATTCTTTCTATTCCATCGTAATGGAACTGTGTATCTCGTATCGCTAGACGTTGCTACATGTCGTTATAGCGAGAGAGTGATGTGGTTTTACTTTAAGGGACTGTTGTAAGCCGTTTTGTGTTTATCTTGAGTTTTCTTCCCTTGTCTTCTTGGCGCACAATGAAGACCCTCGTGATTGAATATTCGGTGTACCGATCGTGGTGTTGATAAACATATAGCGAAAGATTCACTGAGAGGTGAGCTGAATTGGTGTTAAAGATGCTTTCTCTCGGCTTAAGCAACACTGACATATTTTTGATGGAGAGCAGCAATGCTTTCCTCCTGCAGATCAATTTACACTGTCGCTCCTTCTACTTTTTTGTCGCTTTCGATTTGAGCCATAGTGAAAAATAGTGCGAGGGAGAGCGGAGGATCGTGTTTTATGATCGCTTAGGATCCTTTTTTCGATCATGTGATAGGTAAGAAAGGATCCTTATTCATTGATCATTGAAGTCGACATTCATTGAGAGAGATGCAGGGAATTTTAACAAATAGATCTGAATATAAGATCGTTCATTACGCTGACCTAGGTAAGGTAAATTAAAACGGTTATTCAAAGACAGCAGATATTTATAAGGCTGCGCTGCACCCTTGGTGCTGCAGTTGTGCTGCATCAGGGCTCTACGAGACTGTATGATAGAACACGCTGTGTAGGTTGGGTTAGTGAGGGGAAATAAGCTGATATTCTGCGTAAAGGATCCTTGGATTCAGCATCGAAACTGATACGAATATTAATTGGAATTCGAATGATAAGGAAAAAATGATCGCAATGAATAATGGCAGACGATCTTTATCTTCGATCTTCGTTTTTGATAAACTAGTTATAAAAGTGAAATAATATTTAACAGATATGTGGCATTAAAGAGAATGTTTGTTATCCTTTGACAGGATGGTGTATTTATTAGCCACCTTCGTAAACTAAAACGTTATCTAAAACGCGGTTGAGAGCCAGTAATTATGGATGCAGAAACAATTGTCATGGAATCTGGTGTGGTATTGCCAAAGTTAACCAATCCGACTGGAGATTTAGGACACGGTTTTCAAACCGGAAATTTACTGTTTATTTCATATAAAGGACCTCACTCCACAACGGGAAAAGTAGGTCAGAATATTTCTGTTGAAGATGCTTATGAGTACTCGAGAGAGATTGGCTTATACTTGTTGTCGGCTATTCAGCATGATTTAGGATCATTAAATAACGTCGCTCGCGTTGTTAAAGTGATAGGTCTGGTTAACAGTGACCCATCATTTATTAACCACCCTAAAGTCATTGAAGGCTGTTCAGATCTTTTTGATGAAATATTCGGTGAAACTGAAAAAGACTCGCGTATTGCTGTGGGGGTGAGTTCGTTACCTGACAATATGCCGGTAGAGATTGAAGCCGTTTTTGAAGTTCGAACGCCGTGTAAAATAGCGTCTTAATATCTGTCCTTCCTTTTTGCTGTGTGTATCTGACTTCTCAGATGCAAAGACGGCTGCGCCCTGCATTTCTCGTATCTCGCTTTCCTATCCTCATAAATAATATATTTAACAGTATGTTAAACCCACTTTGAGCATTAACCATATAAATATAGTGGTTTAATGTCCAAATAGGCAAGGCTGCATACGTTTTAAGGCTGTTAAAACCCCACAACAAAATTGAGTGTTATTTTTTATCAATTGGTTAAAGAATTTTCTTGTGTTCGAAAATCACGCTGTGTTACCTTTCGCAACAATCTCGAACATCAGTTTTTCGGGGCACACGTGACAATCTGTAAATTCACAGAATGTTGCAAGTAGGTACTGGAGGTTTCACTCCAGTAGAAGGGCATTGATAGAGCTGTCCGGCCGAGAGGTTAGGGGCATATTGAGGAACCCAACAGTGATTAAGTTATCCACTCACTTCGCTTTCGTTCTACCACATTCCAGTATTATTACTGAGCCTTGATCATCCCGATCAATTGAGGCTTTAATCTCGCGTTGACCAAAC
This sequence comes from Enterovibrio norvegicus, assembly GCF_002876705.1. Taxonomy (GTDB): domain Bacteria; phylum Pseudomonadota; class Gammaproteobacteria; order Enterobacterales; family Vibrionaceae; genus Enterovibrio; species Enterovibrio norvegicus_B. The sequence continues at coordinate 112,758 of NZ_MDAG01000012.1, forward strand.
ATATGAATGTATTTATGTGCTTAGCTGCGTGCGTTTTCTTTGCCTCTACCACACGTTTGCCTCCGCGTCGTGAACGATCACGCGCATAGGTTAATGCTCTTCAATAAAAGAGCGTGTGTTTCATTTGACACTTTTATCTCCAAGAACTCAGCGTTCATGCCATTTAGGTTGGTCGTTCGAGGAAGATGTTCTTGAAGAAGTCGGATGATAAGACAAGGATGAACATTGTAATTATGAACTACACCACCGACACTTTGGGCGAAAACATTGAAAGCCCAATCCCTGTTTTGCAAGGCCTGCACGATTTAACGCCCGATGAGCTATTACTCAGCCAAGAGCACTATGAGTCTGAAGTCCGTTCTTATCCGCGCCGACTGCCCGTTGCGATTGCTAAAGCATCAGGGGTTCTTGTGGAAGACAGCCGTGGCCAAACGTATCTCGACTGCCTTGCAGGCGCGGGTACACTAACCCTCGGTTATAACCATCCAGAAATTAATCAGGCATTGATTGAGCAGTTAAACGCTGGTATTCCGTATCAAACGCTCGATATCACGACCCCCGCTAAAGACCACTTCATTCGTGAATTGATGGCATTTCTGCCGCAAGATTTCTCTGAAAATACCAAAGTGCAGTTTTGTGGGCCTTCTGGTGCCGATGCGGTCGAAGCCGCTATTAAGTTGGCAAAACAAACCACGGGCCGAAATACCATTGCTGCATTCCACGGTGCTTATCATGGTATGACCAATGGCACGATGGCAATGATGGGTAACCTTGGCACTAAATCACGCCGTCAAGGTTTAATGGCGGATGTACACTTTCTGCCATTTCCTTACGATCTGCGCTGTCCGTTTGGTCTTCAAGGGGAGCAAGGCGCACGCCAAGGGCTTCGCTATATTGAGCGTATGCTGGCAGACGACGAAAGCGGTGTTCAAAAACCTGCAGCCATCATCGTCGAGCCTGTACAAGGCGAGGGTGGGGTGATTCCAGCCCCTGCGTTTTGGCTACAAGAGTTACGCCGTATTACCGAAGAAAATGGCATTTTGCTGATCTTCGATGAAATCCAGTGTGGTATCGGCAAAACTGGCGAGCACTTTGCGTTTGAAGAATCTGGCGTTAAACCCGACATTTTATGCCTATCAAAAGCCGTCGGCGGCGGCTTACCAATGTCATTGTTGGTGTTTGATAAGGAAATTGATACCTGGTTACCAGGTGAGCACACTGGCACGTTCCGTGGCAATCAACTTGCCATGGTTTCAGGTGCGAAAGCGATGGAAATCATTCGTCGCGATAATCTTGCAAATAAGGCCAAAATCACCGGTGACTATCTTCGCCGTGGACTTGAAAAGATCGCACTCACAACCAGCTGCATCGCTGAAGTGCGTGGCAAAGGCCTCATGCTGGGCGTTGAGATTTGCGACCCTGAGGGTGGCAAAAACAAGTTTGGCGAACCGCTTTCTGCGCCTGAATTAACCATCGCCATTCAACGCGCAGCGCTAGAGCGCGGTTTGATCATCGAAAAAGGTGGGCGTGAAGGTTCAGTGCTGCGTTTCTTACCGCCGATCATCATTTCGTTCGAGCAAATCGACTTTGCGCTAAAGGCGTTGCAAGACGCGATTGAATCATTGGTTGAACCGACACAGGCGGTTCAGCCTGCCGATACGTTGCAACAGAACTGGCGTGATCACTTTATCCATACGGGTAAAGATGGCGCAGAGAGTTTTGAAGCGGCGATGAACGCAACCACACAAGCACTGAAGAAGATCTTCGAAAACACCGAATCGCCTTACAGCGGCATTGACCCTACGGTGTTGGCGTCTCAAATTCGTCATGCGAACTTGGGTGAAACACCGCAGTCATTGGACGACGTGATCGAAGAAACCAGCGATCTTATCGCGAAGAACTCGATCATTGTTCAACACCCTCACTGTATTGCTCACCTGCACACACCACCGCTGATCCCTGCTGTTGCAGCAGAAGCCTTTATCACGGCGTTGAACCAATCCATGGATTCGTGGGATCAGGCCAGTGCAGCGACCTTCGTTGAGCAAGAAGTGACAGATTGGTTATGCCAGCGCTTTGGCTTTGATGAAAAAGCTGATGGCGTGTTCACCAGTGGCGGCACGCAAAGTAACTTGATGGGTCTGTTGATGGCGCGAGATAACGCTATCGAGAAGATCTCAGGGACGGATGTTCAAAAAGACGGCTTGCCAGATTACGCGGACAAACTGCGTGTTATTAGCTCGAAAAACTCGCATTTTACCATGCAAAAGTCCGCGTCATTGTTGGGATTAGGTGAGCATGCAGTTATCTGTGTCGATACTTACAGCGACGGCACGATGGACATTGAGTCTGCCGATGCGACATTGGCTGCGTTGAAAGCCGAAGGCTTGATTCCTTTCGCAATAACAGGCACGGCGGGTACGACTGATCACGGTGCGATTGACGATCTAGACGATGTCGCGATGTTGGCGGAAAAACACGGCCTATGGATGCACGTTGATGCGGCCTATGGCGGTGCCTTAATGCTAAGTCGACACCATGCGCGTCTAGAAGGTATTGAACGTGCTGATTCGTTGACCATCGATTTCCACAAAATGTTCTTCCAACCAATCAGTTGTGGTGCAGTGATCCTCAAAGACAAAAACCACTTTGGGTATATTCGCCACCATGCCGACTACCTCAACCGTGAAGAAGACGTTCTGCCGAACTTGGTCGATAAGTCTATTGCGACAACGCGCCGCTTCGACGCACTCAAACTATGGATGACGTTGCAGAACGTAGGGCCGCAAGCGCTCGGTTCTATGGTTGATCACTTGCTAAACCAAACGCAGCTTGTGGCTGACATGGTTAACAACCGATCTCAGTTTGAACTGCTGGCAGCACCGTGTTTGTCGACGGTTCTGTTTAGATATGTGGGCGTGAATCAAGGTCTCGATCTTGATTACCTCAACAAGCAAATCCGATTAGACGCTCTGGTGAAAGGGCGCGCCGTCGTGGGTGAAACCGTGGTGGATGGAAACGTGGCACTGAAGTTCACGCTCCTCAATCCATGTTTGAAACTCAGCGACTTCGATAGTTTGTTGAATGAATTAGAGAGCCTTGCTGACGATGCGGTTAAGCAAGTTCAGGGTTGAATATTGAGTTTGATGTCTTTGCTACATTGCTGAGCAGCAAAGGCATCGCACTGTTTTAAAGACATATTGTCTTATAAGGAATTGAGAACATGGCAATTTTACAGATTGGTGCTGGCGGTGTTGGTTGGGTGATTGCGCATAAAGCAGCACAGAACAATGACGTATTGGGCGATATCACTATCGCATCGCGCACGGTAGCGAAGTGTGATGCGATCATCGCGTCGATCAAAGGACGCAATAACCTCAAAGATCCAAGCCTAAAGCTTGAGTCTCGCGCCGTAGATGCTGACGACGTAGATGCACTGGTTGCACTCATCCAAGACGTGAACCCTGATTTGGTGATCAATGCTGGCCCTCCATGGGTAAACATGGCCATCATGGAAGCGTGCTATCAAGCAGAAATCTCGTACCTTGATACGTCTGTCGCCGTTGACCTTTGCTCTGAAGGTCAGCAAGTACCACAAGCCTACGATTGGCAGTGGGGCTACCGTGAGAAGTTTGAACAAGCCGGTATCACAGGCATTCTCGGTGCGGGCTTTGATCCGGGTGTGGTGAGTGTGTTTGCTGCGTATGCGGTTAAGCACTTGTTCGATGAGATCGATAGCATTGATGTCATGGACGTGAATGCAGGCGACCACGGTAAGAAGTTTGCAACCAACTTTGACCCTGAAACCAACATGCTGGAAATCCAAGGTGATTCTTTCTACTGGGAGAATGGCGAGTGGAAACAAGTGGCGTGTCATACCCGGATGATGGAGTTTGAATTCCCACTTGTTGGCAGCCACAAGGTTTACTCCATGGCGCACGACGAAGTGCGTTCAATGAAAGAGTTTATTCCAGCCAAACGCATCGAGTTTTGGATGGGCTTTGGCGATGCATACCTGAACTACTTCAACTGCATGCGTGATATCGGCCTATTGAGCCCTGATGCGGTCACCTTGCATGACGGCACTGTCGTTGAGCCGCTGAAAGTACTGAAAGCGCTGTTGCCAGATCCAACATCGTTAGCGCCTGGTTACACCGGTAAAACGTGTATCGGTACGTGGGTGCAAGGCACGAAAGACGGCAAAGCGCGCAGCGTGTTCATCTACAACAATGCTGACCATGAAGTGGCTTACAAAGATGTTGAGCATCAGGCAATCGCATACACCACGGGCGTTCCGGCGATCACTGCGGCATTGCTTTACTTCAAGGGTGCATGGAACGGTAAGGGCGTGTTCAATATGGAACAGCTTGACCCAGACCCATTCCTCGAATTGATGCCATCGATTGGCCTCGATTGGGGTGTTGAAGAGTTGGAGCCTCAAGCGCCTGTCATCAATATCCTTAAGTAAATTTGCTAAAGTAATGAAGCCTGCGATGTTTTCGTTAAATATCGCGGGCTTTTTGTGAGAAGAACAATGAATTCATCATCGTTAAAAACACCTTATTTTCTGATTGATGAAGATAAGCTGATTCGAAATCTTGAAATAGCCAAACGCTTAAAAGAACTGTCTGGCGTGAAGCTGGTTCTCGCACTCAAATGTTTTTCTACATGGGGTGTGTTTGACATCATCAAGCCATACCTTGATGGCACCACGAGCAGTGGCCCGTATGAAGTAAAGCTAGGCCATGAAACCTTTGGCGGTGAAACCCATGCTTATAGCGTGGGTTATAGTGAAGATGACGTGCGCGAGGTTGCAGACATTTGTGACAAGCTGATCTTTAACAGCCAATCACAACTTAAAGCGCATCGTCACTTGGTGGAAGGTAAAGCTTCGTTAGGGCTTCGTTTAAATCCTGGTGTGAGTTATGCCGGACAAGATCTTGCGGATCCCGCGCGTCAGTTTTCGCGTCTTGGCGTTCATGCCGATAAGATCGACCCTGAGGTGTTTGCATCGTTGAATGGCGTGATGTTCCACATGAACTGTGAAAACAAAGATGTGGATGCGTTTATCGGTTTATTGGATGCCATTTCGGCTAAGTTTGGCACTTATCTCGATTCACTCGAGTGGGTGAGCCTGGGTGGCGGCGTGTTCTTCACATGGCCGGGTTATGACGTTGAAAAACTCGCTTCTGCACTGAAAACGTTTAGTGAGCGACACGGCGTTCAACTCTATCTTGAACCGGGCGAAGCCATTATTACCCAGACAACGGATCTTGTTGTTACTGTGGTAGATATCGTCGAAAACGACATGCAAACTGCCATCGTAGACAGTGCAACAGAAGCGCACCGTTTAGACACGCTGATCTATAACGAGCCAGCCTCCATCAAGGAGGCCACGGAAAACAGTGAACACACATACGTGATTGGCAGTTGTTCATGCTTGGCGGGTGATCAGTTCTGTGTGGCAAATTTTGATGAGCCGCTGCAGATTGGGCAGCGTCTGCACATTGCTGATAGTGCAGGTTACACCATGGTGAAGTTGAATTGGTTCAATGGTCTGAGAATGCCTTCTATCTATTGCCAACGGAGCAATGGAGAGGTGCAGCTATTGAATGAATTTGACTATCAAGACTTCAAGCGAAGTTTGTCTCAGTGGCCTGTTCGCTAAGAGAGGTCAATTGAGGCCATCATCTAACGATCAGATATTCGTCGAATAAATATAAATATGAGCGCCTAGTGCGCTCTTTTTTATCGATATTTTTGATGTAACTCTGAGTGTTATTCCACGATCATGGCGCTCTTCGACGTATTCAAATATAAAGAAGATGATCATGAATGGAGGATACGACATGGATGCGTTCTTGCTTATGATTGTCATCGTTGCCGCTATTTTAGCGGTGAGAACATGTCGTAGTTATGTCGCTTATCAAGCTCAGCTACGCGAATTCGAAGTCAATCATCAAAAATCATCAGGGCTGCACAAGGCCTACCAGAAAGAAATTGAAGCACTGAAACAAGGCAATGACCTGCACGAGACAGACGTTTCAAGCCAAAATACACATTCGTTGTGTCTGCAAAAATAAGATGTTTCTGCTTTTGGATTAGAGGGAAAGAAAATGCTTTCTCTCTTCGCTATCCAATTTCTCTATCGCGTATCGAAGCATGGTACGAGGTATGAGGGCGATATGTGTCGTTAAAAAAGCGCGTAACCCTTCAACGTCTCTTTTCCCTACATCGCGTAACATCCACCCCGACACTTTGTGAATTAAATCTTCTTTGTCCGTCAGATATTTTTCTGCAAGGGCATAGGTATCTTCAAATTGGTTGAGCCGAATAAACGTAAAAGTCGCCATCATGGCGATGCGTCTTTCCCAAATTGATTCAGAGTCCGAGAGTGAATAGAGCACGGCTCTGTCTTTGTCTGCCAGATACCCACCTACGATATGGTGCGCTGAGCTATCAACCAAATCCCAATTATTAATGCGGTGGGTTTGAGTCAGATAGAAATTGTAAATGGTGGTGCGATCTTCCCCTTTGGCTTTTTTAAACTGTTCAGAAAGCAGGATAACCGCCAATAAGCGTATCTCATGCCATTCGCTTTCTAGCAAGGTACGGATTGTCTCTAAAGAGGCATTGATGTGTGCTTTTGCGCAATTTCGAAGGGTGGGCACGCGCACACCGATAAATCGATCGCCTTCACCGTATTCGCCGGGGCCTGATTTGAAAAAACGCTGTGCGTTTTGAGCAAGTTCTTCATCACCACGTGCTTTTATCGCTTCGATAATGGTGTTGGCATTGTTCATTACTTGTCCTTTTACCCCGCGAATTGAAGAGAGAGTGCGGGGTTAGTTTATTTGAAAAGGGCCCAACGAAATAGTGCGTTCTAACACATATAAAATATGAATGCGTGTGTTTTTATGGCGTGTTATTTCCCTGTTTTCAGTCCATTTTCCACAACAGTTGTAAGTAAATATTTCGCGAAACACTTCACTGAATTTCTCATTAACAGCTTGAAGTCACTCGGATAAATGCCATCCCATTAGAGGGTGGCACATCTACTGGTGGGTGGCTCTCATTTTAATATTCGCACTGTGCATATATTGAGGTGGCTGCGCGGAAATTATAGTCGCTGCTCGTCGTCGTCAATAGGCAACACTCAACAACGCCGTATCGAAGTTTGTGTATTCCTTCGGCAGTTTAGGGCATTGATGCGGCGTTGAGTAAAGCACAGACAGCGCAGTTTACGTGATTTGAATTCCATAGAAATCAAATCTCATTTTTTTGATAAGGAATGTTAACGATGAAACAAACTGCTTTGATCCCGGTGTTGCTCGGCGCAACGTTTGCGGCTCAGGGGGCAACCATGACGCCTCAGCCTGATCCCGAAAATCCAAATGGATTCATTGTTGAGCGCGCAGAAGTGAATGCAGCGGCGGCAGCTCAAACGTCTAACCCTATGTATGGGACGTGGTCTAAGGCTCTAGAGACTCAGCCAAATGCCATCGTAGATGCGATTGATGAAGGGTTAGCGAGTAATCCTATTAACGTAAAACGTGTAGAGCGCGTGTTCTCTCGCCAAGATTGGGATTTCCTGACTCAAATGGCGGCGCCTGAATACACCTATACACGCTTCCTTCAAGCGATTGGTAAGTTCCCCGCTTTTTGTGGTGACTATACCGATGGCCGTGATGCTGATGCCATCTGTAAGAAATCTATCATTACTGCGTTTGCGCACTTCTCTCAAGAAACCGGTGGTCATATTGCCGTCGACAATACTTGGGATAACCCGTTAGGTCTTGAAGAGTGGCAGCAAGCGCTTGTCCATGTCCGTGAAATGGGATGGTCAGAAGGTCAGGAAGGCTACACCACAGGTTGTGGTCAAAATGATTGGCAGAACAAACGCTGGCCTTGCGTGGCGGGCGAAGGTTATTTTGGTCGTGGTGCTAAACAACTTTCTTACCACTTTAACTACGGCGCATTTTCAGAAGTTATGTTTGATGGCAATGCCAACAAATTATTGGGTGAGCCGGGCTTAGTCGCTGATTCTTGGCTGAACCTAGCATCTGCGATTTGGTTCTTCTTAACACCGCAAGCACCAAAACCTGCGATGCTGCACGTGATTGACCGCACTTGGGTTCCTTCTCAGCGCGAGAAAGATGCAGGCATTGGTTATGGCTTTGGTACCACGATCAACATCATCAATGGTGGTATTGAATGTGGCGAGCAGAACAAAGACAAAGGACAGCCGGTTAACCGTATTCGTTACTGGGAAGGTCTCGCGAAACACTATGACATTCCTATTGAAGCTGATGAAGTGAATACTTGCTGGCAGCAATTGCCTTTCGGCAGCTTGAACCTGCAAGGTGCAACCGACGTGCTTTACACCAACTGGGATGGCAACTGGAAGTACTTCTCTGATCGTCCGGGTGGCTATTCATTTGAATGTGAATTGGTTGGCTTCCAAACGGCTTACTCTGCGCTTGTTGAGGGTGACTATGAGAAATGTGTGACGAATTTCTATGGTTCGCATGCAGGTTGGCCAGAAGTCCGTGTCGTTGACAAAATCGATGGCGGTGACACTGGCGGTGGTACGAATCCACCTGCAGACAATGCATGGGATGCCTCCAAAGTTTACAACACCGGTGATCAAGTGGTGGTAAACGGTGTTACCTACGAAGCGAAATACTGGAACCAAGGTGTTAATCCTGAAACCAGTGGCGAATATGGCGCATGGAAAGTGGTATCTGGCACACCACCGACTCCGACACCAGAGCCTACACCTGACCCGGAGCCTACACCTGACCCAGAGCCTACACCAGACCCAACACCGACGCCTGATCCAGAACCAACACCTGATCCAGGAAACTCAACATGGGATGCCAACAAGGTTTACCTTGCGGGTGACCAAGTTGTTGTGGCTGGTATTACCTACAAAGCGAAGTATTGGACACAAGGTGACAACCCAGCATCTGGTGCTCAGTGGGGACCTTGGCAACAGCTTTAATCGTCCATAAATGCATCGCTAAGTCTTGAACAAAAAGCACGGCATATAGCGCGATGCATGAGTAAATGGTGATCACAGAAGCGCGTATTTTACGAAAGTAGGATACGCGCTTTTTTGTACCTGAGACGGTTGAATTCAAGGGGTATCGTCGCCTTTTAGCGAGACAGTTCGCAGTTTTTAATTCGACATGTGTGCATAAAAATGAGTGCATTGTGTTGAGGTTTCTTTTGTCTAACGTGTTTGGCTTCAAAAAATCACGCTACAACAGGTTGGTCTTTATCAAAACCTAACGGGGCATCATACAGTCTTTGCATTTGGCTGGGTGATAGTGGTTCAGTTGTATATCAAGTCATGCATATAGTTGGCTGTCTGCGTTAATAACAAAATCATCAAGAATGACTGGGTAAACGCGTTACTTATAGCGTTAACGGAATAGGCCCAGCTAAAAATGACATCGAGATGATATAGCCATCGCAGCGGCGAATTTGGAAGGGGAGATTTTCTCTTTCCGGCGTATTTGATAAGGAACTTGAAATGAAAAGAACAGCTCTGTTTACGGCACTGTGTGGTGCAAGCTTTATGGCGAATAGCGCCATTTCCATGAATCCCCAGACTGACCCTAATGACGTCAACGGGTTCGTTGTTTCCGCTTCCGAAATGGCGGCAGCAGAAGCGGCGCAAACCTCCGACCCTATGTATGCTATCTGGTCCAAAGCGCTCGAAACCATGCCAAACACCGTGGTTGAAGCCATTGATGCAGGATTGGCGTCAAACCCTGATAACGTAAAGCGTGTTGAACGTGTATTCCCGCGTTCAGATTGGGATTTTCTGACGCACATGGCCGCGCCTGAATACACTTACACCCGTTTCTTGCGTGCAATCGGTAAGTTCCCCGCGTTCTGTGGTGATTACACGGATGGCCGAGATGCCGATGCAATTTGTAAGAAATCTATCATTACCGCCTTTGCCCATTTCTCTCAAGAAACGGGTGGACACATTGCCATCGACAACATTTCAGACAACCCACTTGCGTTGGAGGAATGGCAACAAGCCCTTGTTCACGTTCGTGAAATGGGATGGGCTGAAGGCCAAGAAGGGTATACGACAGGATGTGGTCAAAAAGACTGGCAGAACAGCCGCTGGCCATGTGCGACGGGGCAGGGGTACTTTGGTCGTGGCGCTAAACAGCTTTCTTACCACTTTAACTACGGCATGTTCTCTGAGGTGATGTACGACGGTGATGCCACCAGACTGCTTAATGAACCCGGTTTGGTTGCAGACTCTTGGTTAAACCTCGCTTCTGCGATTTGGTTCTTCCTAACGCCTCAAGCGCCTAAGCCTGCAATGTTGCATGTTATCGACAGAACGTGGACCCCATCTCAACGTGAAAAGGACGCGGGCATTGGTTACGGTTTTGGTACAACCATCAACATCATCAATGGCGGTATTGAATGTGGTCAACAAAACAAAACCAAAGGTCAGCCTGTTAACCGTATTCGCTACTGGGAAGGGCTAGCGGCACATTATCAAATCCCGATTGAAGCAGATGAAACCAATACCTGTTACCAACAATTGCCATTTGGCAGTTTGAACCTTCAAGGTGCAACAGACGTGCTTTACACCAACTGGGACGGTAACTGGAAATACTATGCTGATCGTCCGGGTGGCTACTCATTCGAATGTGAGCTTGTTGGCTTCCAAACCGCGTATTCGGCGTTGGTTCCGGGCGATTACGAGAAGTGTGTGACGAATTTCTATGGCTCACACGCAGGCTGGCCAACCGTGCGTGTGTTACCAGATGCTGAGATGCCAACGACAGGTGCTGGCAATGGAACCGATACGGGTACACCGACTGATCCTAATGCATGGAGCGCTGCAAAGGTTTACAACAAAGATCAGCAAGTGGTCGTGAAGGGCGTAACATATAAAGCACTTTATTGGACCCAGGGCGATGATCCATTGCTGAGTGAAGCGTGGGGCCCATGGGTGCCTGTGCAATAGGCGAAATGTCGCCTAATCAGTAGGAAAAACATCAACTAAGTCGTTTGTTTTTACACTGAAAAAGAAATGATCAAGCTGCGTGTTTCAATCTGGAATGCGCGGTTTTTTTATACAAATTGAGGAGGGGAAGTGCGAGATAAGTGGTTGTAAACAGAGAAGGATTTTTGAATTTATCGAGATGTATTCTGATAAAAGGTATCACAAAAAAATTTCAATTGTCAGTCTTGTGAATAATATTTATGTGCCTATAATGCTGAAAACCGGAGCGTCTGCCAACGCCCCGGTTTTTTTGTGCCTGCTCGATGGTGAATATTCAAGCTATCTGCCAATAGCTAAAATCCATGAGCACTGTCCGAAAGGGCATCGTCTGTAAATAAAGGAAAGACACATGCGTATCGAACAAGACTTGAAGTTGGGTTTCAAAGATGTACTGTTTCGCCCGAAACGTTCTACCCTAAAAAGCCGTTCACAAGTTGAATTAACCCGCGAGTTTACCTTCAAGCATAGCGGTCGTCAATGGTCTGGTGTACCTGTCATTGCAGCAAATATGGATTCAGTCGGTTCATTTAAAATGGGCAAGGTGCTCGCTGAGCACGGTTGTATGACTGCTATCCACAAACACTACACTGTTGAAGATTGGGCAGCGTTCGTTGCTGAAGCTGACACTAAGACGCTAAACAACGTCATGGTTTCAACAGGCACTTCTGACGCTGACTTCCAAAAAACCCAAGATATTATGGCGTTGTCTGATGAACTTATCTTCATCTGTATCGACATTGCCAACGGTTACTCTGAGCACCTTGTTCAGTACGTTGAGCGTGTTCGCGCTGCATTCCCAGACAAAGTGATCAGTGCGGGTAACGTGGTTACTGGTGACATGGTTGAAGAACTTATTCTTGCTGGTGCAGACATCGTGAAAGTGGGCATTGGCCCTGGTTCAGTGTGTACGACTCGCGTGAAAACGGGCGTAGGTTACCCGCAACTTTCTGCAATTATTGAATGTGCAGATGCTGCACACGGCCTAGGTGGTCGTATCATCGGTGACGGTGGCTGTTCATGTGCGGGTGATGTGTCAAAAGCCTTCGGTGGCGGCGCTGATTTCGTGATGCTTGGCGGTATGCTAGCTGGCCACGAGGAAAGCGGCGGTGAAGTGATTGAACAAGACGGTAAACAGTTCATGAAGTTCTACGGCATGTCTTCTGAAAGTGCGATGGCAAAACACTCTGGTGGTGTTGCAAAATACCGCGCTGCAGAAGGTAAAACCGTCTTGTTGCCATACCGTGGCACAGTGAATGATACGATTTCTGACATTCTTGGTGGCGTACGTTCTACATGTACTTATGTTGGTGCAGCACAACTGAAAGAGCTGACAAAACGCACCACGTTCATTCGTGTACAAGAACAAGAGAACAACGTGTTCGGTAAAGAATAAATCCGAAAGCACATATAAGAATGCCACCCAATTGGGTGGCATTTTTTTTGAATTTAATTTTATACGTTGGTGAAGTCGAACATGTCAGCCCTGACGTGGTCTGCATCAAATTGTTTTAGTGTGATGACGGTGTTATCACCCGCAAATGTCAGCACGGTTGACGCGCCCACTTGCTCCGCACTGATTTGAGAGAATCGCGTAACCAAAGAGGCATCGATTTCAATGGTGTCTTGGAAGCGATTGAAATCTTGAATGGTGTCTTTTCCATCATGATCTCTGAACACAAACACATCTCTACCGCTTCCACCGATCAGGTAATCATCGCCATTGTGGCCCATGATACGGTCGTTGCCATCTTGACCTCCTAGTTTATCGTTGCCTGTGCCGCCGAACAGGGTGTCTGCACCTGTTCCGCCCCAGATCACATCGTTGCCTTGGTTGCCGGAGAGTATGTCATTGTCTTCACCGCCTCGGATAACATCGTTACCTGCACCGCCGATGATATTGTCATTACCTTCATTGCCACTGATGTCGTCGTTATCCGCTCCACCATCAATCTTATCGTTGCCTGTGCCCCCGAAAATTCGGTCGTCACCTAAGCTACCGCGTAACGTGTCATCACCGTCACCGCCTGCAATGTGGTCGTTTCCTCTTGCGCCGCCGAAGTTATCATTGCCAGCACCGCCGTGGTAATAATCATCACCCCAGCCGCCATCGCCATAATCGTCGCCTAAACCACCTTGAATGTGATCGTCGCCATCACCGCCCCAGATTCCATCGTTTCCAGAGCCACCTTGGATGATATCGTCACCCGCATCGCCTTTGATGATGTCGTCGTTTGCACCACCGTTGAGGTGATCAGCGCCTTCTCCGCCTAAAATCATGTCGTTGCCAGAACCACCAAGAATGGTGTCGTTTCCGCTGCCGCCAGTGAGGGTGTCATTGCCAGCATTCCCTTGCAGATAATCGTTATGGTCTCCACCATCAATGTTGTCATTCCCGGTACCGCCGTCAATGTAGTCATGGCCGATACCGCCAACGATGGTGTCATTCCCGCCATTACCATAAATTTCGTCACTGCCTGTGCCGCCATTTATGACATCGTTACCATCACAACCATGGACTTCCTGAAGGAATACATTGTCGATCAACGCGCCATAGCCATCCGCGCCGCCTTGTCCACCAAAGCTAATGGTCAAGCTTTCTGTGCCTTGCGGTGCGGAGAATTGTGCATCTATCGATTGGTAAATACCGATTTGAAGCGCATTGCCATAGGTGTGGTTATAGAGAACATTGCCATCTTGGTCGAAAATATTGACGCTAAAGCCGCTGGTTTCGTTGTCTTCGCCTTTAATTCTATTCGCGAAATCGAAGGAGAAATTGAGCGTCGTCGCACCCGAACTTGTCAGGTTTGAAACATTGACAGTTTGCTCAACGGTTTTGCCTTGGGCAAGGTCAAGCTCCATAACGGTATTAGTTTGTGAATTGTTCGGTGTACCAGAGAATTGTCCTTGCTGCATTTCAACAACATTGCTGCCAACACCTTGCCAGCCGACGAGTTGACTATTGTTCACCAGTGCAAAGTCATTGCCAATGTTGTCACCCCAAGCCTCAAAGTTACCATTTAGCAATAAGTTAGGTGCATCACCATAGATGATGTCGTGTCCTGAACCTCCGGTGATGTTGTCATCATCACAGCCACCCGATATGACATCGTTACCATTTCCGCCGTGAACGGTATCATTACCATCGCCAGCCCAAAGGTCATCGTTTCCGTTTCCACCGATGAGTGTGTCTTCGCCAGTAAAGCCTTCCAGTTTATCGTTGCCTTCACCGCCATTCAGGTAATCGTCACCCGTTTGACCGAAAAGCATATCGTCACCGTTGTCGCCATAGATGGTGTCATTACCGTCGCCACCTAAGTGTGTGTCGTTTCCATCACTACCGTGTTGAAGGTCATTGCCGTTCTGACCCCAAAGGTAATCATCACCTTCGCCGCCATTTTGGGTGTCGTTACCATCTCCGCCCCAAAGAATATCGTTGCCTGCATCTCCGTTTAGCGTGTCATCACCGTCGTCGCCAAAAAGAATGTCCTTGTCTGCGCCGCCGTTAATGACATCGTCACCGATGCCACCAAATAAACGGTCTTCTCCAGCACCGCCGAAGAGGTTATCAGTACCGTCTTGTCCATAAACAATGTCGTCACCAAGCCCGCCGTAGAGGAAGTCATCGCCTATGCCACCTTCTAGACGGTCGTCTCCCGCATCGCCATAGAGAAAATCATTACCAAACCCACCACGAACATGGTCATCATCGTCTCCGCCATGAAGCTCGTCGTCATGATCGCCACCAATGACGGTGTCATTGCCTGCGCCACCATCGGCAAAATCAGTATCGCCGTCTGCTCGGATAAAATCGTCACCGTCATGACCATAGATTTCATCCATGCCTGCAGTGCCGATCAGCGTATCGTTCCCATTGGTTCCGTTAATGATGTTTGCCATGTTGGATTCCCTTTGTCTGGATATTTTTTATGGGCGCATGTGTGCGTTTTTTCTAAACACTCTCCAGCCGCGAGGTTTGGGGGAGGCGCGCCATTTTAATAGACCGGACTATGGCAGCCTCTATATTTGGGTGCCGTGTTGAAAACGAGACGTCCAAGCTAGGTGGTCAATTACGCGCAAGAAGATGCAAGAAAGTACTAGTCGAAAATA
This sequence comes from Enterovibrio norvegicus, assembly GCF_002876705.1. Lineage (GTDB taxonomy): Bacteria > Pseudomonadota > Gammaproteobacteria > Enterobacterales > Vibrionaceae > Enterovibrio > Enterovibrio norvegicus_B. The sequence goes on from NZ_MDAG01000012.1 coordinate 127,909, forward strand.
GAAAAGATATGGGTGAGAGATTGGTTCCAACTCTTTGTGTTTTAGCGGGTTAAGTGTTGCGATGTATTTTGGCGTTGTCTGCAGTACTAAATTAGTTTGATTTAACGTGTTCAGGGAAAGTGGCTTCGATACATGTTGTTTCATATTGCATACCCCAGACGCTAAGCCTCAAACATTCAACAGGATAAAAGACATCGGTCGATGTTCATTCAAGCCAATGAGATAGCACTGGCAAAGCAATACCGGTTGCGCTTTACTGTCTTCTGGTTTCAAGGAGGAAACATGGCTGAATGTGATCAAGTGGTTCAAACGTTAAAGAAGCAGCTCAAAGTACGAGGTGTGAATTATCAAGATGTCGCGAGTGCATTGTCACTCAGCGAGGGCTCGGTAAAGCGGCTTTTTGCGAACGGCGGAAGCTTGAGCCTAGATCGCTTGTCGGCCGTATGTCAGCTCATTGATATGGAAATGGGGGAGTTGTTTAAACTCTCATCCGATAGCAGCCATCAGATTACGGAACTGACGTGGCAGCAAGAGGAAGAGCTGGTGGCTGACAAAGCCTTGCTGTTGGTTGCCGTGTGCATCACGAATGGATACCGCTTTGATCAAATCCTTGAGCAATACAACTTACCTGAAACCGTGTTGATTCAGAAAATGGCGCACCTAGACCGCCTAAATTTGATTGAACTCCAACCGGATAACCGCGTTAAACTCAAAATTTCTCCGTCATTTTCATGGGTAGCGGGTGGCCCGATACAGCAGTTTTTCCAGCAACAAGTGATCAGCGCTTTTTTCCAATCTCGTTTTGCCGGTGAGGAAGAGAAACTGGTGATGTCCACGGGGCTGATGTCGCTCTCAACCAACTACAAATTTCAGCAACGTATTCAACGTTTGGTGAGTGAGTTTTATGATTCATGTAACCAAGACACAGATTTAACGATGCAAGAGCGTCACGGTACTTCAATGGTGGTCGCGATGCGCCGCTGGACCTTTCCTCTTTTTGAAGAGTATGAATAACGCGGTGTCGATACTTGGGAAATTCAACCGTTCATCAACAAAAATCCACTCATCAACAAAAACCGCTTATCAGTGTAATTAGTGCTTAGGGCGCTTCATCGCGATGGCGCTCCCTGCGCTTTTCGGTGTGTCGAGAACGTGGTGAGCAGTTTGTATCTCGTCGATCAATGCTTGGGTGTGTGCTAAGAAAGGCGCTGCCCTGTGTGCTTGCATGTCCATGTGTAACAGCAAGGTTTCCATCGTTGCCAATTCATCATGCGTTTGCGCATGCATCATGGTCATGAACAGCCTTAGTTTCTTGCTATCACTTTCTAATAATTGCCCTTGGATAATGATTGGTTCGGCTTCGGCAACTTCTTTTAAGTAAGTCACCATGCTCTGAAGGGTATAAATCGAAACGTTGTGTTCTTCTCTAAATGCTTCATTCAAACCAATGTGCACCATGAACCCATCAATGGCCTTACTGAAGGCAACCACATAATAGGCATCATTCATGTGCCCGTTGTAGTCTATCCATTCAGGTAAAACAGGGCTTTCGAATAACCGAATCCTATCTGCGTGGTTTGGCATGTTTGATCCTCAGTGAGATAAGCATGATGGCTGGTTCCTATACTAGGCTGTAATAGGCTGACTTTTTGATTGAAGCCGCATATAACTTGACTGTTATCGACAAATCAGCGGGAAGAAGAGGTGAAAGGTGTTTGGTGATCCTTCAAGGTCGAAAATACAAAAGATTCATTTCCTGTTGTTGCCGGGCTTCTCTTTGTTTGGGTTAACGGCCATGTTAGATCCCTTGCGCCATGCTAATCGCACGCAGGGTGAAGCGTTATACGAGTGGCAACTTATCTCCGAAAACGGCGGGTTGATCTCAAGTAGCGACAGCATTGAGATCATGACGCATACCCCGCTGAATGGCATTGAGAAATGTGAAACGCTCATCATCTGCTCTGGCAGTGATCCTGACTTGGCAACGACGCCAGCACTGTTAGGTTTTATTCGTCAGCAGAGCCATTATGGCGCGGATATTGGGTGTCAGGATACAGGCACTTATATTGCGGCCGCGGCTGGGATTTTGGATGGTTATCGGGCAACCATGCACTGGGAAAACCATGAAACGACGCAGGAAGCGTTCCCTAACGTAACGCTCGTGCAAGAGTTGTTGGTCATCGATAGAAAACGTTTTTCTTGCCCTGGGGCGTTATCTGGCTTGGACATGATGCTCTATCTGATCAGAGCGCAGCATGGACAAGAACTGGCAACCCTCGTGGCGGATGAACTTGTCTATACCCACCAAAGAGAACACAGCGAACCTCAGCGTCGTTCCCTACAAATCCGTTTAGATAGCCGCAATCCTCATCTGATCGAAGCTGTTCAACTAATGGAACAAAACATCGAAGAACCGCTGTTAATTGCTGAGTTGGCTGAGGTGATTGGCATTTCTGACAGAGAGTTAGAACGTCTCTTTAAGCGGCACTTGGCACAAACGCCAAAAGCGTTTTATCGTCAACTTAGGTTAGAGAAAGCCCGTTGGATGCTGCAACAAACCAACGACAGCGTCACGTCGGTGGCGACAGCCTGTGGCTTTGTTTCCCTCTCTCATTTCACCCGCTGTTATCAAGATCAATTCTCCAAACGCCCTAGCCGAGAACGTTAGATTTTAGGCAACACACGTGCGTCAACATGTCGGAAATAGATAGCCATGTCTATTTTGCGACACGCCTTCATTTGCGTCTTTTTTAGGTTAGTAAGCATCGGCTTTAGGCAAAAACGTCCGTTTCTAACGTGTAACTCTGAGGGTGCGCGATAAAGAGAACGAGGCATGCCAACGTGCCTCTTGTTTTTATTTAACTAAAAAAAGAGCCCTTACGATGAATCAAGACGTCATTATTACTTGCGCCATTAATGGAGCAGGGGATACCGCGGATAAAAATCCAAATGTGCCGATTACACCAGAACAAATTGCCAATTCAGCGATAGAAGCATGGAATGCAGGTGCTGCAATTGCGCATATTCATGTTCGAGACCCAGAGACAAAACAAGGTTCGAGACGCGTCGAATTGTATGCAGAGGTCTGCGAGCGCCTGCGCGCGTCTGATTGTGACGTTGTCATTAATCTGACAGCAGGCATGGGGGGCGATCTCTACATTGGGCCGGAAGAAAATCCAACGGCATTTTGTCCAGAAACGGATTTGGTGGGCGGGCTTGAACGCCTTGTGCACATTGAAGAACTCAAACCTGAAATCTGTACCCTCGACTGTGGCTCATTAAATTTCGGGGATAACAACCTTGTCTATGTCTCGACGCCTGACATGCTTCGCCGCGGTGCTGCGCGTATTAGAGAACTTGGTGTGACGGTTGAGTTAGAAATTTTTGATACGGGCAATCTTTGGTTTGCCCTTCAAATGATGAAAGAAGGTCTGCTTGATGACAACGCCATGTTCCAGCTGTGTCAGGGCATTCCTTGGGGGGCACCACCGGACTTTACGTTATTAAAAGGGATGGTGGATATGCTGCCAGACCATAGCCAATGGACAGCGTTTGCGCTGGGTCGTAACCAGTTGCCTTGGGCAGCGCAATCCGCTTTGTTAGGCGGCCATGTGCGTGTCGGCTTAGAAGACAATTTGTATCTCGAAAAAGGTGTGTTGGCGACAAATGGTCAACTGGTGGAACGCGCTGTCAATCTAATCGAAAACATGGGGGCGCGTGTTTTAAGCCCAACTGAAGCTCGTGAAAAATTGCGCCTTCGTGGCACGCAATAGGAGGTTGATGATGGCGCGTCCTAATCCGGATCAAGTAACAAAAGTCGGTGTCATTGGCACCGGTGTTATTGGTGGTGCATGGGCTTTGCATTTCCTTCGCATGGGCATGGAGGTGGTCGCTTATGACCCCGGCCCCAATGCAAAAGAAAAGCTTCTGACCATGGTCGACAATATTTGGCCCACCATTGAAAAACTGGGGCTAAGAGAAGGCGCAAGCAAAGACAAATTGCGTTTTGTTGATTCCCTCGAACGCCTCGCCAATCAGGTTGAGGTCATCCAAGAAAGTACACCTGAACGAATGGATGCTAAGCGCAGCTTGTTTGCAGAGCTTGATCGCTTCGTCCCCGCTGACGTGGTGATTATTTCCAGCACCTCTGGGTTTGCTATGACAGACATGGCCCGTGAACTTGAATCTCAGCCAGATAGGTTTGTGGTCGGCCATCCGTTTAATCCTCCGTATCTCGTGCCTTTTTGTGAAGTCTGCGGAGGTGAAAGAACCAGCCAAGAAGTGGTGGATTGGACGGCTGCTTTTTATGAAGCAACGGAAAAGCAAGTTGCCAAAATGGACAAAGAGCTGCCGGGCTTTATTGGTAACCGTTTACAAGAAGCATTATGGCGAGAAGCCCTCCATATGGTCGCGAACAAAGAATGCTCTGTTGAAGATATCGACAAAGCGATTGCCTATGGGCCGGGTTTGCGTTGGGCCATTATGGGGCACTGTTTAACCTTCCATTTAGGCGGTGGGCAAGGGGGCATGGCGCATTTGCTGGATCATTTTGAAGATGCGTTAGAAGAACCTTGGACTCGTCTAAAAGCGCCAAAACTTACACAAGCATTGAAAGATGACATGGTGGCAGGCTGCCTTACGCAAGCCAATGGTGCGTCCATTGATGAGCTGGTGCAAGAGCGCGATGATTGCCTCATCCGAATTATGCAAACGCTGAACGAGTATCGCGTAGAAAAAGGAATTAAACGCTGAGTGTTTTAAGCCAATAAATTAAGGATGACGGCTCTGGCATGGTGCTTAAAGAGGAGGATGTTGAATTGTAAAGCGAGATAGAAAACTCACTCACTAAAAAACCATAGCAAAGGAGGATTTGCTGATGTCGTCCACTCCTCAAGAAGGCTTCGAAGCCGCAGAGACTAGGATGTTCAAAGCCGAAAAGCTTGCCCCATCCGGGCTGTTTAAAGGTATGCATAAGGGGATGACGATATTCTCGTCTCTGATGGTACTCGTTTTCGTGTTTTTTACGGGAGTGAACACGGAATTTGCGGGAGAGATATTTGGCAGTGTTCGTTCTTGGATTGAAGTGACGTTTGGTTGGTATTACATGGTCACCATTGTCTTCTTAATCGCGGTATGTATTTTTATCGTGTTTAGTCGATACGGTAGTGTGCGTTTAGGTGATGATGATAGCAGGCCGGACTTTACCAACTTCGCGTGGTTCTCGATGCTTTTTTCCGCGGGTATCGGTATTGGTATCTTATTCTTCGGGGTTGCAGAGCCCATTTTCTATCTGGATAACAGCGGGGCATTTGGTTATCCGAATAACCCCTACGCCGACATGGCAGGCGCGGGTGCGATCAGTTACGATCGCGCGGTAGATGCACTAAGAGTCACTTTCTTTCATTGGGGTTTTCATGGCTGGGCAGTCTATGTGATTGTCGGCATGTCATTGGCCTACTTTGCTTATCGTAAAAAATTGCCATTAGCCCTGCGCTCTGCACTCTATCCATTCATTGGCGATCGTATTTATGGTCCCATTGGACATATTGTCGATATTTTCGGTGTGCTAGGGTGCGTTTTTGGTGTGGCAACCTCACTGGGATTGGGCGTCAGCCAGATGTCCGTCGGGCTTGAAAGGCTGTTTGGTATTGACCCAGGCATATCGACTCAACTTACCCTGATTGCTTTAATTACGATCATTTCCATTTTATCCGCTCTGTCTGGGGTGGGCCGCGGTATCAGAATCATTTCTCAGTGGAATATTATTGTTTCTATTATTGTCGTTGCGCTGTTTTTGTTTGGTGGGCCGACTGGCTGGGTGTTAGGTGCTTTTGGTTCTGCCGTCGGGGATTATCTCGCCAACTTTGTTCAAATGGGACTTTGGTTTCCTGAAGAAAAAGGCCCTGCGAATTGGCAAAACGGCTGGACTGTTTTTTACTGGGGCTGGTGGTTAGCGTGGGCACCCTTTGTTGGTTTGTTTATTGCGCGAATTTCTCGAGGCCGAACTTTAAGAGAGTTTGTGATTGGCGTGCTCCTCGTGCCGACAACCATTATCTTCGTGTGGCTAGGTATCTTTGGTGGAACCGCACTTTATCAAGAGCTGACAGCCAGTTCAGGAGTCGGCACGGCGGGGATCATTGATCTTGTTAATGCGTGGAACTTGCCTGAGGCGTTGTTCGCTAACGCTGATGGGATCTTTGGTAACGGCGTTCTCGGTTGGATCGTGTCTGCCATGATGGTCTTTCTTCTCATGAGTTGGTTCGTCACCTCTTCGGACTCTGGCATCGTCGTGTTAACAACCATTCTGTCTTTAGGGAATGAAGATCCACCAAAAACATTCCGTGTTTTTTGGGGTGTAGTTGTTGGGTTAGTTGCTGCAGCCCTGTTAGTCGCAGGGGGGTTGAGCGCGCTGCAAACAGCCAATATTGCAGCGGCCTTGCCGCTAAGCTTGGTGATCATTGTGATGACGCTCGGTGTGCTTAAATCGCTCTTCAACGATGTGAGTGGTTTGGGGAAAGGAACCAGTGGCGGTAATGAAACACCGTTAGCCAAAGACTAAAATTGGCTAAGCTATGAAGATACGGCCAAAAAATTAGGCCGTATCTTCCTAGGAGACGCGATGCAAACCTCGCTACTTAACCCTTCTCCCCAAGAGGCGCAAAAACCATTAATTGCTGATGATGATGGGGTCTTCACCCTCTCTTTTTTGTTGTTGCCTGAATACGCGATGGTGTCACTGCTCTCTGCCATCGAGCCATTACGCATAGCAAACCGTTTGGCAGGTAAAACCTTATTTCGCTGGCAATGCTTTAGTGAAGATGGCGAGCCTGTTTTAGCCAGCAATGGTTTGGCACTTCAAGATTCCATCTCAATAAATACCAGTGAAAAGCCTCGCAACCTTTTTGTGAATGCGAGCTTCCACCCAGAAAAGCACATGTCAGAACTCGCCATAAAATGGCTACGTGATCTGCATCGGCTCGGGGTCATGATCGGCGCGCTCGATACAGGCTGTTACTTACTGGCCAAGGCCAAGCTTTTAGATGGCTATCCAATCACCTTGCATTGGGAAGCGAAGCCCTCCTTTCAAGAGCGTTATCCTGAATTTGAAATCAGTGATGAGCTATTTGAAATTCAAGGCAAACGCATTACGTGTGCCGGTGGCACTGCCGCAACCGACATGATGCTGTATTTAATCGAAACCTATTTTGAGCCAGAGCTCGCGATCCTCGTGTGCGAACAATTAATTAAAAGTTCTGCGAGAAGCCAAACTGATCATCAACGAGCCAGCCAAGCCGAAAAACTCAAATTACATCACCCTAAAATGGTAAAAGCCTTAGCGTTAATGGCCGATAACATCGAAATCCCGTTAGCCACATCGGATTTAGCAGATCATCTTGCTATTTCTGTTCGGCATCTGGAAAGGCTGTTCTTACAATATTTAGCCTGTTCTCCGTCTGCGTATTATGTGCAAATGCGAGTGGAGCACGCACGGTATCTGCTGTCTGACTCTGGGCTCAGCATCGCGGATATCGCCTTAGCGTGTGGCTTTAGCTCTACCGCCCATTTTAGCCGCCGTTATCGTGCACTTTATGGCACGACGGCCAGCCAATACCGCTCGGGTATTCAATGATTGAATCTCGGCGAAATTAAAGCGCGTCCCTTTCAAGCACCCTAATCCGAGACAAGAGCTCATCTCTGTCGATATAGCAGCCTTGTAAGTGTCTTGAGCCTGTTTTTAGGTCAAACGCATTACGAGCGTGTAAGACGCGGCGATTATCAAAGACGATAAGATCTCCGCCATTAAGGCGATGGAAAAACTGAAACCTTTCCTCTCTCGTTAATCGAATAAAACAGCGATACGCTTTGTAGAGCGCAAGGGTTTGGTGCGCGGGTACATCAATGGGGCCCCTGAGAAAGTTAGCAAGGCGAACTTCCACAACCTGATTGTTTTCATCCACCACGATGGCTTTGCCGCGAAAGCGATAATCACTGTGTTTGTCCTTGTTGTAAAAGGCCATGGGTATGCTGGATAGGCTCTTAAATTCTTCGGGGTAATGCTCACGCATATGTTCGGCTATCTTAAATCCATCAACCAAAATGGATTCACCCCCTGCGGCATCATTGATTAAACAATGCAGAAATTGCAGGCCGGGCTGGAGCTCTCGTGTAGGTAAGTCGGTATGCAGCGGCAAGCGTAAATCGGTATATGCCGAACTGTTTGCATCCGCTTTTGCCTGCACATTAAAAATGGTGCCAAAGTTTGTTTCTCTGATAAACGAGATCCGATTCGCGACGTTAATCAGTGTATTTGGCGCGGTATCGACATCTTTAATCAGCGCGATTCCATAGTCCCTTAAATCTTTTAGCCAGGATAAAAGGTGTTGATCACTTTGCATGATGTTGAGGTAAATGTTCGTCGGCAGCGCTTGGTTGATGGCTTCTTTGTCCCAAACTTTCGCTTGCCATTGTTTGGCGGCGAGTGCGCTTTCGCTGTAACAATGGCTGAATAACCAACCGGGATGATATTGGCTGCCGTGATCAGCATGATCCCACGTGATAACGAGTCTATTGTCTTCAGAGAGATAGGCTTCTTGCGGTTTAATGGTTTCGGGGACATCACAAATCTCAAAGACTTGCTCGCGAGTGAGCGTTGCGATGCATTCTGCACAATGACAATTGTCCCTTAACCACAGGTAGTGGTATTCACTCTTATGCCCGTTATCCCATTCGATCAAAAGCGACTCGCTGCCTAAATCAACACGAACAGGAAGATGTTTGATTGGATAAGGCGTAAAGGATGCAATTTCTGTATGCGTATCAGCGCTTGTCATCGTACTTTCCCCGTGAATATCCCAATAAAAAAGAGGGTGATGCGTTGAGTCATCTTATTACGAGGATTCAGGCTTTTCGTGATACCCAGTCGACATCATTTTGCACCAATCCGACATGTTTTATGGGGCGATAAATTTTTCGAAAACGACGCAGCTAACGCACACCAATACATCGAATCGGCGAGAAGGTGTCACCTCATGCGACGTAGCGTCACGCATATTGTCACTTTAGATACGACGCTTTTGACTTGCACTGTCTTGTTGCAAGCTTCTGAAAACGCAGAGAGTTGCTGGTGCAAATAACGCCAACATCAACGTCCTGCAGATGAGAGAACGAATCTCAAAGAAGCAACGCAATGGAGGCACACGATGCTAAACCAACAGCAAATGACGCAAAGATTCTCGACGTGGGGAATGGTATTTCTCACGTTTGTATTAGGCTGGTTTGCACCCGCTGCAATGGCGAGTGGTTTGTTGAAACCGACGAACAGCCAACACCAAGACCTCACTATTGAAACCCACCACGTGGATGTCGTGATTGAAGACGGCTATGCGACAACATCCATCGAACAAATCTTCTATAACCCAAATAATGACATGCTTGAAGCGCGCTACTCGTTTCCTGTGCCGCAAGAAGCTGTCGTGGGTGAGTTTATTTACTGGATAAACGGCACGCCAGTGATTGCCGAATCGGTGGCGAAAGACAAAGCTAAAAAGATTTATGAAGAGCAAAAAGCGCAAGGCAATGCGACGGCATTGACTGAAAAAGACGGATACAAAACGTTTGAGATGCGCGTCTTCCCTGTTCAGCCTCAACAGCGTGTGAAGGTGAGATTGGTTTACCTGCAAGATGCGCTGATCGACCACGGTATTGGCAGGTATGTTTATCCCATGGAAGAGGGCGGCGTTGATGAAGCGCGCGACAGTTTTTGGACGCGCAATGATGCAGTTGAGCAAGACTTCTCGTTTAACGTCACGCTGAAATCCGCGTATCCCTTTGATGGTGTGCGTTTACCGTCGCACCCTAACGCGACACTCACACAAGAAGCATCAGGCGAGCACACGATTTGGAAGGCGCAAGTGGCGAACCAAACGTCAGCCGCGATTGAAGAGGAAGGCGTGACAGCATCCCCTTCTGCACCCGCGTACCGTTTGGACCAAGACATCGTGGTTTATTGGCGCCTACAAGATGGACTACCCGGTCGCTTGGACATGGTTGCGTACCGTGACCCTGAAGAATCAAAGCGCGGTACAGTGAAACTTACCTTTACGCCAGGTGATGATTTGGGGCCGGTAATACAAGGGCGTGATTGGGTCTTCGTATTAGACAAATCAGGGTCGATGTCGGGCAAGTACAACACCTTGGCGGAAGGGGTTCGACAGGGGCTGAACAAACTGCCACAGCAAGACCGTTTTCGTATTGTGATGTTTGATAGCGCAACGTATGACCTGACCAATGGCTTTATCTCTGCCAGCAAGACAAACGTTGAAAAAGCCCTGAGTGAAATTTCAGCCATGCAACCGAGCAACGGCACCAATCTTTATGAAGGTTTGGGCGCAGCGGTACGTAAGCTCGATGCCGATCGTCCAACGGGTATCGTGCTGGTGACGGATGGTGTGGCGAATGTGGGTGTGACGGAGAAGCGTAAATTCTTCCAAATGATGGAGAAATACGATGTCCGTCTGTTTACCTTCATCATGGGGAACAGTGCGAATACACCGCTGTTGGTACCGATGACTAAGCTATCAAATGGCGTTGCAACGTCTGTCTCGAATGCAGATGACATGATGGGGCATTTACTCAACATCTCGAGCAAGTTAACGCACCAAGCGTATCGTGACATTCAATTGGATATCGACGGTGTGAAGGTGAAAGACCTGACGCCAGAAGCCATCAGTAGCTTGTACCGTGGTGAGCAACTGACGGTGTTCGGCCATTACTTCAAAGCGGGAACGGCGGACGTGACCTTGAGCATGAAAGTGAATGGCGAGACGCGTCGATACACCACCAAGGTATCGCTGCCAGAGAAAACGCTGCGTAACCCAGAGCTTGAAAGAATGTGGGCATTCTCAGCGATTCGAGATTTAGAAGCGCAGATGGATTACCTAGAGCAGAAAGACGCAGACAAAGAACAAGCGATAGAAGACATCGCCGTAGAGTATGGTCTTCTAACGGATTACACCTCGTTGCTGGTGGTTGAAGAAAATGTGTTTCAACAGATTGGCGTTGATCGAAATAACCAAGCTCGCGTGCAGAAAGAACAGCAAGCACGACAAACACGCCAAGCTCAGAATGTACAACCAACACAAGCCGACACAAGTCAGCCAATGTTCACCCAACCTGCACCCACGCATTCGCGTAGTGGCGGTGGAAGCAGTGGTGGCAGCATGAACATCTTCTTGTTCGTTTTGTTTGGGTTGGCAGGTGTTAGCCGTTGGATGTTGCAAACGCGAAAGGCTTAATGGCTTCTTTTATTGGCAGCAGTTATAGAAGTACCGGACAAATAACATGATAAGAAAAAGACTGCCTCGGCAGTCTTTTTTTGCGTGTGTGAGATATGAAATGCAGAGGCTATGTCAGGCTCAGACCACCATCCATCACTAAGGTATGACCGACGATGTAATTCGCTTGCTCGGAGCTAAGCCAAGCGATGGCATTAGCAATTTCTTCTACCGTCGCGAATCGCCCATTGGGTACTTGGCTTGCCACCGTGTTTTTTAATTCGTCGCCCATTTCAGCTTGTGCTTGCTCCCAACGAGGCGTCCATGTCACACCCGGCGCAACGGCATTGACTCGAATACCTTTACGAATGGCTTCTACCGCAATTGAACGGGTGAGCCCTTCAATGCCATGCTTGGCTGCAGAAAACATCGCGGCGTTTGGTGTAGGCCTTATCCCATTGACCGAACTGATGTTGACGATGGAGCCGCCGTTTACAACGAGGTTCAATTCGTATTTCAGGCAGAGTGCATGGATCCAAAAGTCGCCGATGAGGGTGTTGTAAAGGGCGTCGATAGGCACATCGGCGTAATCGCCGCGCGATTCTAACGGGGGTGATGCATTGTTGACCACAATGTCGAGATGCCCATAGTTTTCTCGGATATACCCGAAATAGCGGTCTACCTGATGAACATCTTTCAAATCGACAGGGAGATAATCGACGGCAGACAGTTCAGGGTGAGTAGCCAGTACTTTGTTCCATGTATCTTCATTCCTTGAACAAGTCAGTACTTTGAAACCTGAACGATGGTAATGCGTCACTGTTTGAAGGCCGATACCACTGCTGCCTCCGGTCACAAGAACAATTTTCATTATCTCTCCGGGGTCGTTTGGGACGAACTACCGATGCGAGAAAATGTCATCCAACATCAGCTTTTTTGTTCCACGTAATTGTCGTTGGCTTTCTTTTCCATTGTGAAATTGCTGTTCTGCAAGCCTCACCAAAATATCGAAGAAGTAGGGTGTGCTACCTCTCTGATTATTCATGGTTTTAAGCATAGCATCGCAAAAAATCTCTGGGTCGCTGTCAATCAGGTTTGATGCGATTTTGCCAAGCTGTTGGCAACTATAAACAGTACGCTCTCTGTCTATTTCATGCGCATCATTGATGCAGGTCGCCCATTCGTCGTTACGCAAGGTATCCCATATGATGTTCGAGGCGTTCAGTCTTGCTTCAAACGGCGTATTTGCAAGCGTCCGCAAAAAATAGCGATGTTTGGATTTGCGAACCCATTGTCTGACGCGTTCCGATGAAATGATTGCCTTGGTGAGGAGAGGCAAAGAGCACAAATATAAAAAGAAGGTGATGGCGAGCGTAGCAACAAAAAAGATATCGTCCGTCAGATCAAAGAGGTAACACGAAAGGGTGGTGACGGAAGCGAAAAAGATAAAGGCAAATGAAATGCCGATGCGGGCATACCATTTCACTGAATTGAGGAAATTTGGCGTTTTTTTGCTTAACGTTTCAAGGGAAATACCTGCGTATGTGATTTTTGGGTATTCCGGAATAAGAAAATGCTCTTGGTGCATGCCTGAAACCAATAGAAAAGTATGTAGACACTAAGATACGCTGTTCATAGGAAAATTCGCGGTCATGGCTCAAAAAGTAGGCAAATAACGTCATGATTTTCATGCTAAATACCGCACGCCATAGTGTATTAATTGTGGTGATACACACGCTTTTACTGGTTTTCTTGTTGGTTTATCCAGTCATGCTCAATGGCATATTTCACTAACCCGGCAGTAGATGTTACGCCCAACTTCTTTTTCACCCGAAGACGGTGGGTTTCGACAGTGCGAACACTGATGTCCAGTTCTCTGGCTATGGTTTTGTTGCATGCGCCATTCGCGATAAGAATGAGCACATCTTTTTCCCTTGGTGTTGGTTGAGAGTCATCGTGCTCTTTGTTCTCGAGCTCATTCATGCCTTCGAGCAAGGTTTCTGATACGCCAGCGCTAAAATAAGATCCGCCACCCGCGATAATATCGAGGGCTTGCACCAACTCTTGTGAGGAAACATCTTTCAAAACATAGCCTTTGGCACCACCGCGCATGGCCGCCATGATGTACTCTTTGTTACTGTGCATGCTTAAGATCACCACTTTTACCTCAGGGGCAGCCTCTCGAAGTGTATTTAATACTTCTAACCCTGTTTTCTTTGGCATGGAAATGTCGGTGAGCAAAATGTCTGGTCTGAGCGCCAAGGTTTTTTCAATCGCACATTCGCCGTCACTGGCGGTTCCAACAATCGAAAACTGTGGTTGGCGAGACAGGCGGTCTTTTAGCCCGTCTTGCAATAGGACGTGATCGTCCGCGAGCAACAATGTGGTCATGGTATTTCTCCTTTCGAATGTCATTGCACACCAAAATCAGAGGTTTTTAGCATCTAAAATCAAACGTCTCTGGCATTTACTTGGTTGGCAAAATTGCGCGGACTTCCGTGCCCTGCTGTAACAAACTATTGATGACGAAGTGTCCATCGAGGTTTTCGATTCGTTCACGCATGTTCTTTAGCCCCATTGATTGTGCATTAACGCGAAGCCTATGTTCTTCGAAGCCGATGCCGTCATCTGCGATGGTAAGCACAATTTCGCCTTCTTCTTCCTGCAAAATGATATCAACCGCTTTGGCTTGCGAGTGCTTCTCAGCGTTATGCAGCGCTTCTTGCGCGACGCGATAAAGGGTGATTTCTGCGGCTTTGGATACGTGGGACATGCTTAAGTGGTGCTCGAAAATCACTGTCATGCCGGAACGCGTGGTGACTTCTTTGGCCAAATCTTCAAGGGCGGGAAGCAACCCAAGATCATCCAGTAGCGTAGGGCGTAAATCTTTCGATATTCGGCGAAGCTCAGTGACGGCCTCATTTAAACTGGCTTGGCCTAAACCAAGGTGTTCGCTAATTTCTTCACGGTTCTTTGCCTCTTTTAGACTGTCTAGGCGGTACTTTACTGAGACCAAAATCTGATTGATGCCATCATGCAGCTCACGCGCAACCCGCGTACGCTCTTCTTCTTGTGAATCGATTAACTGGCGATTGAGCGCCTGTAACTTGTTATCGGCGAGTTCCTGCGCATTGACGTGAATAGTGGCGGCAAGGCTGGCCATGATGCCAATGGTGATAACGAGAGTAATGCCTAAGCCGATAAAGGTTTTACTGATGATTTCGTCGATTTTGTTGTGAAGCGACATGACTTGGGTATCAATGTCATCGATATACACGCCAGTGCCGACCATCCAACCCCATTTTTCTAATCCAATGGCATAACTCAGCTTCTTCACCGGCTCTTTTCGTGAGGGCTTGTGCCAGTAGTATTCAACAAAGCCGCCGCCTTGTTGTGCTGCTGTGATTAACCCTTGGAGAAGCTTAAAGCCGTGTGTGTCTTCAACATCCCAAATGTTTTGACCCACCATTTCTGGTTGATAGGGGAGAACAAGATTGGTGCCGTCATAGGTATAGGCGAAGAAGTATCCGTCTTCGCCGTATGTGAGTTTGTTGAGCACGTCGATGACAGCTTGTTTGGCGTTTTCATCATGGGGAGAGGCTGCATTGTAGATAGGAGAGACGGATGCGCGCGCGAGCTCGACGTATTTCAGAAGCTCTTGTTTTTTGGAAGCAAGGGTCTCGGTACGAATGAGGTCAGCTTGGTTGGTGGACAGGGATTCAGATTGCACGGTAACCAGCCCGATGATCAACGCGAACATCAGCAATAAAGGCACCATGGCGAGCACCAGTATTTTGGCGCGTAGTCGTGTATTTATGCCGGAAAGGTTGCTCAAAATATTCATACGTTTCTCTTTTGTCGCCTTTCTCTTTCTCACACCATCGCTATGTTTTTCGTCACACTTTGCGCCGGGATTTACGTCCGTAGTTTGCGTATTCGGTCAAGCATTCTCAGTAACCCCCAATGAGCAACACAATAAACATTCAATGAGATAAGTAACGCGCCTACGTAGTTTTACGGAAATGATGTACGTAAAGCGTGCGAGATGGCGTCCGTTATCTACCTGATTTTCATCTCTGAGGTGCACGTATAGGCTGGACGATAACAAATATTTAACAGGTTCAGTGTGCTCTAAACCTCAACCCCTAAGTCGGTAACACCATACATTCAAAACAGTGATACCGCGCACCAAGGAGTGGACAATGAAACGGCCGATTTCTACAACGCTAAAAGTACTCACCGTCGCTACTGCGTGTTTTTCTGGCGCAGCCCTCGCAGACAAAGTGTTACTTAAAACCCCCATTGCATTTGGTACTCACCTTCCCGCTTTAGGTACCCCGATTAAGTGGGTATCAGAACGCATTACACCGGTATCCGGTAACACCATCAAAATGAAAGTCTATGAACCAGGCAAATTGGTGGCGCCGCTTGAAATTTTGGATGCAGTCTCGAGCGGTAAAGTGAATTCTGGCTATGCGACGGCGGGGTATTGGCAAGGAAAAATGCCAGCAGCTGCACTTTTCTCCGCAGTGCCATTTGGCCCTGAAGCGCCGGAATACATGGCGTGGCTTTTCTACGGTAACGGCTTAGATCTTTACCAGGGAATGTATGACCAAGCGGGCTATAACGTAAAAGTATTGCCGTGCGCCATCATCTCGCCTGAAACGTCAGGTTGGTTTAAAAAGCCAATCGAAAAACCGGAAGATCTGAAAGGGATCACCATGCGTTTCTTCGGGCTCGGTGGTCAGGTGATGGAAAAGCTGGGTGTGGGTACCGTTCAACTTCCGGGCGGTGAAATCTTTGGTGCGCTTGAGAAAGGGGCGATTGATGCCACTGAGTTTTCTCAACCTGCGATTGACCAGCGCCTTGGTTTTCACAAAATCGTGAAATATAACTACTTCCCAGGTTGGCACCAGCAAGCCACTGTTTTTGAGCTTTTGATCAACAAAGACACATGGAACAAAATGGATGGCAACCAACAAGCTGCAGTAGAGACCCTGTGCTTGGCGTCGATGACTAACTCGATTGCGGAAGGCGAAGCGATGCAGTTTGAAGCGATGCAAAAAGCGCAAGAGCAGGGCGTCGAACTGCGTTACTGGAACGACAATATGCTGAACCTGTTTGAAACTACATGGTTAGATGTAGTGGACGAGCAAAAACAAGATCCGTACTTCAAAAAAGTGTGGGATGACATGTCAACGTTCCGTGCTAACTACCAAGTCTGGGAATCAAAAGGGTTTCTACCTCGACAATAATCTCTCGAGTTTGGGCAGCATTCGTTGCCCCTTTTTTATCTCATTACATTGATATTTAAGGAACAGGGAACGAATTATGGCCCAGCCTTCCTATTCGCCTTCTGCCTCCCCGCTTGCTGACAGCATCGAGCATGTTGTGCGATCCCTCGGGCGTTTTTTTGCGTGGAGTTATCTCATTCTTATTGTCGTGATCATCACGCAGGTTGTATTGCGAAAAGTGTTCAGCAATGGGCAGATAGCATTAGAAGAACTGCAATGGCATTTGTATGCGGTTGGGGTGCTCTTTGGTCTGTCATACGCGGAAATCACGGGTACGCATGTGCGCGTCGATATTTTCTATCACCGATTTTCTGAGCGGGCCAAAGCGTGGGTAGAAATCATCACTGTCGCCTTCTTTGTTTGGCCATTTATGTACGTCATTTTTATCCATTCACTCGATTTTGTGTATGAAGCATGGCGAGTGGATGAGCGTTCGAACGCGCCGTCGGGTCTGCCATGGCGATGGGTTATCAAATCCGCCATCCCTTTTAGCGCGGCACTGTTAGCGTTTGCGAGCTTAGCCAGAGTGTTGAGAGCCATCGCATTGTTACGGGGTAATGGTGCGTCAGTGTCAACGAAGGGAGGTTCGCATGGAAGCGAATGAAATTCTGATTCTTGCCATGTTTGGCAGTTTTATTCTTCTCCTGTTTATTGGCATTCCCGTTGCGTGGGTATTGGGCGGCGTGGGTGTGGCGTTTGCCATTATTGGTTATTACAGCGATATCTATTTTGATACGTGGACAGGGCTAGATTTCACCACGCTTGGTTTGGTGGTTAACCGTCTATTTAAGATCATGGACAACTGGATATTGGTGGCACTTCCCATGTTTATATTTATGGGGAACATGTTGGATAAATCTGGCGTTGCCGATCGTCTAATGCATGCCATGCAAGCCTTATTCGGGCGTGTACATGGTGGGTTGGCGATCACCGTCATGGCCATAGGGATCATTTTGGCAGCGTCGACAGGCATCATTGGGGCATCTGTTGTATTGCTCGCGACCATGTCTTTACCTGCCATGATGAAACAGGGTTATCACCTTCCATTGGCACTTGGCACCATCGCGTCGGCGGGGACGTTGGGTATATTGCTACCGCCTTCGATCATGCTCGTCATTATGGCGGATCAGCTCGCGTTGTCTGTGGGTGATCTCTTTATGGGAGCCATGGTGCCAGGCTTGATGCTGGGTGCCATTTACATTATCTACCTGCTGATAGTGGGGTTGGTTAAGCCGCAATCTATTCCATTGCCTGATGATGCAAAACCCGTGGATTGGGGGGTGATCAAAGATGTTGCGAAAGCCATTGTACCGACATTCGCACTTATCTTTGCGGTGTTAGGCTCAATTTTTGCCGGTATAGCCACGCCGACCGAAGCGTCGGGAGTGGGGGCATTTGGTGCTATTTTACTGGCGGTTTTTTATCAGCGTTTTTCGTTGTCAGTGTTGCGAGAAGTGCTCATCGATAGCTACAAAACCACCGCATACATCTTTGCCATCTTCATTGGCGCGACCTGCTTTGCGTTAGTGCTGCGAGAGCTAGGCGGCGATGAGTTCATCGAACAAGCCTTCGAAGCGCTACCCTTTGGCCCGTATGGGGTGGTGGCGTTTATCTTGCTGGTGATTTTCCTGCTGGGCTTCTTCCTTGACTGGATTGAAATCACCTTGATTGTGCTGCCGTTACTTGCCCCCGTGGTGCTGGGCTTAGACTTGGACATTGGCACCTATCCTGGATTGGATAATGCGGAGCTTGTGTGGTTTGTGATGCTGGTGGCGATGGCGCTTCAAACGAGTTTCTTAACCCCGCCTGTGGGTTTTGCGTTGTTCTATTTGAAAGGAGTATGTCCACCAGAAGTCAGGCTCATAGATATCTATAAAGGCGTGTTGCCGTTCATCATTCTTCAGTTGATTGCGTTAGTGGTTTTGGTCTTCTGGCCGAATTTAATCTTGTGGCTACCGTCTGTGGCGTATGGCTAGAACCTGTTGACCTTTGATGATGGTGAAATTTGAAGAAAGAAAAAGCCGACAATTGTCGGCTTTTTAGTGTTTGCGATAAACCGTATTAGGCGTTCACTCACTCAATCTTGTGTTGATTTTTAACTCGTTGTTTTTTGCTAGTTATCATCGCGCAGTGCAGCAATGCATTCATATGCTTTTTGCAGCACAGTGCCAGATTTGAATTTACCTTTCGCATCCAATTTGCCTGCAGGCATGCCGGTGAACAATTCGAGTGCTTCACTCACATGGCTAATGGCGTAGATGTGGAATTGGCCCTTCTCAACGGCATGGATAACATCTTTGCGAAGCATCAAGTTGTGCACGTTAGAGGCAGGAATGATCACGCCTTGCGTGGATTTTGGGCCTTTGATGGTACAAGCATCAAAGAAGCCTTCAATTTTCTCGTTCACCCCACCAATTGGCTGTGTTTCACCGAATTGGTTCATTGAGCCCGTGATTGCAAGATCTTGGCGAAGCGGAATGCCTGAGATAGCCGAAATCACGGTGCAGAACTCGGCCATAGATGCACTGTCACCGTCCACACCACCATACGATTGTTCGAAGGTGAGCGTGGTCGTGAGTGGGATCTTGGCTTTCTTACCCAGCAGTGATGACAGGTACGCGGTTAAGATCATCACACCTTTTGAGTGGATGTTGCCGCCCAGTTTTACGCTTCGCTCGATATCAAGGACGCCGCCGTCACCGAACGAAGTGGTCGCAGTGATACGGTTTGGCGCGCCGAACGCGTAATCTTGTGTGGCAAGCACTGAAAGGGCGTTGATTTGTCCGATTGACGTGCCCTTTGTTTGCAGCAATGTCGTGCCGTTGGTAAAGCCTTCCATCACGTGATCGCGCAGACGACTCACACGCATATCACGGCTTGCGAGGGCTTTCTCTACGTGTGAGGCGCGAATGATATTGGCGTTACTAACACGTGCTTGATAGTTTGATTCACGCAGTAGGTTCGCAATGTCCGCCGAGTGAAGTGACAGCTTGTCTTGATCACCCGATTGGCGCGAGCTGTGCTCAATGATTCGGCCAATCGCGCCTTGGTCACAGTGCAGCAGATTGTTGTCATGACAGATGCTTGAAATGAATTTCGCGTACTTCATTTCGCTGTCGTCATTGCGTGGCATGTCATCTTCAAAGTCAGCGGTGACACGGAACAACTCACTGAATTCTGCATCATAGTGTTGAAGCAGTTGATAGGTTTTGTAATCACCGAACAGAACGATTTTCACATCAAGTGGAATTGGCTCTGGCTCAAGCGAAATCGTGCCGCTCAACGTCACTTCTCTTTCCAGTGAGCTTAAGCTGACCTTACGAGAACTCAGCGCACGTTTCAGGCCATCCCATACATATGGGCGTTCAAGCACTTTGACGGCGTCGATGAGCAAGACACCGCCATTTGCACGATGAATGCTACCAGCACGGATCAGCGAGAAATCGGTGAATACTGTGCCTTTGTAAGTGGCGTTTTCCACATAACCAAAGATGTTGTGGTAAGTCGGGCTGTCTTCAACAATGACAGGCGGCACATCTTCGTCTTGCGCGACGAGCACATTGACTTGGTAACGACGCGGCAATTTTTTATCGAGAGCGGCGTAGGCGAGTGCAGCTTGGTCTTCGCTTTCTTCAAGGAAGATATCAAGGTTTTCGAGAATGTCAGCCTGCATGCCTTTTAGGTACTTTTTCACCTGCGGCAAATCTTGGTAGCTGTCGATCATTGGCTTGATGAGACGTGCGACCACTTCAATCGCGATCTCTTCATCGAGCTTTTGTTGCTGCTCTGCGTACTGCTCTTCCCATTCGGTCAGTTTGCGCACAAGGCCTCGGAGCTGAATTTCAAGCTCACGGATCACCTTGTCGAAATTGGCTTGCTCATCATCGGAGAGCGCATCGAACGTTTCTTCGGAATGAGGTTCTTCACCGTTTAAGGCGATGAATTGGTAATCGCCCGCCGTGGTGATCGACAAACTCACGCTCTGCGCTTTTGCGTCATTCGTCAGAGTTTGCAATGCGCCTTCTTGCTGTTCGGTTAGCTGACCTTTCAGCACATCCGCACGGGTAAAGTACATCTCGTTGTCAAATGCGAGGGGCAGGGCTTTCCCTAATTTCCCCATCAACTTTTCGATGTCTTTTTTCAGTGCGATCCCCCGACCTGCTGGGACTTGCAAAACGGTCGGGCAACGAGAATCTTGGAAATTCGCGACATAACACCAATCGAAAATTTGGTGGCTGTATTCCCAGTGACGTTTTAGGTAGCGCATCATCATGGTGCGCTTACCGAGTCCGTTCTGGCCGACAGCGTAAATGTTGTAGCCCTTTTCTTTTATCGACATCGCAAATTCGACGGCTTGACGTGCACGATCCTGACCCACGATTTCGTCGAGGGGCTCAAGATGCTTGGTAGATGAAACGTCGAGTTTGTTCAGTTGTGAGGTGCGATAGAGCCTGTCACTGGTTAAAGAAGTCTGTGTCATGGCGCTCTCCTTTCGCTATGTTCAATATTTTCAGTGTAGCGCTCTTAACTTACTGATTTTGAGATAAACAGGCAAAGGAATGTTGGCAATGTGGGCTGGCGCACTTTATTCGGTATATTCTAGTGAACAACTGCACAAATATTGGCCAATCAAAAGCACAAAAAACGGCGTAAAAGCCGTTTTTGAGTGGGTATGTATCGAATTTGTCTCACGCGTGTTTCGCGTTAATGCGCGGTCCAGCCTCCATCAATAGTGATGGCTTGCGCGGTAATATTTTTGGCACTTGGGGAGCAAAGGAACAAGGCGGTATCTGCAAGTTCGTTCAATGCAATAAACGCTTTTTTCGGCATCGGCTTGAGCATGATGTTGTTGATGACTTCTTCTTCGCTGATGTTGTGGTTTCTGGCTTGTGCGGCAATTTGGTTTTCAACCAGCGGCGTTTTGACATAGGAAGGGCAGAGTGTATTGATGGTGACATCATGATCTGCACTTTCTAGGGCGATGGTTTTTGAAAAGCCGAGAATGCCGTGTTTTGCTGAAACATACGCAGATTTATACGGTGAGGCCACAAGGCTATGGATCGAGCCAACATTGATGATTCGCCCGAAACCTTGCGCGTACATGTCTGGCAAGAATGCTTTGGTGAGCATGGCAGGGCCCGTGAGCAAAATGTCGATGATTAAACGCCATTTCTCTTCGGGGAATGCCTCTAACGCGGAAACGAATTGGATGCCTGCATTGTTGATAAGCACATCGACGGGCTTGACGACACGTGACGGCGCTGACGCAATCTGCGCGGAATGGGTGACATCCAATTCGAGGCCATAAACCTCGGTATTGTGGGTTTCTTTCAGCGAGGCAACTGCGCTCTCAAGGGCTTCTTTATTGATGTCAGAAAGCGTGACACAGTAGCCTTCGTTTGCGAACCCTTGTGCCATACCAAATCCGATACCACTCGCGCCACCTGTAATAAGGACGTGCTTTGCTGCCATGTGAGTTCTCCTTAACGCACCCAGAAATATGATGGTTGTTCTGCTTACGCAGAGCAATTAGCTGTATTCACAAACCTTGTTAGCTACAGTCATAAACTATGCGCGTATCGGAAAAACGGCAATGCGTAGTAGTACGCAGCAGTCAATAAAGTGATCGGATCGGCGATTATTTTGCGTTGGGTTTGAGTTTGCTAAGCACAGACACAACACCGACCACAATCACACCAGCAATCAGCCCTATGATGCCGTTAAGCAGGGTAGGGATCACCGCCGAAATGATGTCGCCGAGTGCTGGAATCAGCGCAGTTTCTCTTGCTGCTTCACCAATCCATTCAGACAAAATGTGTACGCCGTGGGACAGAATGCCACCGCCAACCAAGAACATGGCGATGGTGCCGACGATGGACAAGGTCTTCATTAGGTAAGGGGCAAAGACCAACAAACCACGACCAACAGACTGAGCAAGAGCGGTGCTTTTCTGGCTGAGGTACAAACCTGCGTCATCAATTTTTACGATCACTGCAACCAAGCCGTACACACCAATGGTCATCAGGAAGGCAATACCAAACAGGGTCACGACTTGCGTTAAGAAGGGGCTTTCTGACACCACCCCCAATGTGATCACGATGATCTCAGCAGACAAGATGAAGTCTGTCCGGATCGCGCCTTTGATTTTCTCTGCTTCAAACTGAGCAGCGTTGATGGTCGCGGTATTGAAGTCAGTGCTTTGCGCTTCTGGCTTTTTGTCGTGCTTGTGGAAGAAGGTATGCAGCACTTTTTCTGCCCCTTCAAAGCAGAGAAATAAACCGCCCAGCATGAGAAGAGGCGTGATGAGCCACGGCGCAATCGCGCTGATCGCGAGCGCTGCAGGCACCAATATCAGCTTATTGAAAAATGAGCCTTTGGCCACCGCCCACACAACGGGAAGTTCTCTGTCGGCTTTCACACCTGACACTTGCTCTGCGTTCAAAGCAAGGTCATCACCAAGTACACCTGCGGTTTTCTTGGCAGCAACTTTACTCATGACGGAAACATCATCGAGTATGGTGGCAATATCATCGAGCAGTGTGAGAAGGCTAGCGCCGGCCATGTTAATTCCTTATATGACAGATACAAAAAGAGGCGGAAATCCGCCTCATAATTTACGTCATTTCTTCGATTGAGAAGTCTGAATTAAAGCTGTTTTTCAATCGCCGAAAGTAACGTATCAATGTCTGTACGAGAGACATTTTTATGCGTAACGAAGCGCATGGCTTTGTGAGAAGGTGAAACCAAAATACCTTGCTCTTTCAACGCATCAGCAATGGCACGAATGTCGATGTGTGATGATACATCCGCGTAGACAATGTTGGTTTGCACCGGATAAATAAAGGTATTGAAACCAGGAATCGCCCCTAATTTCTCCGAGAGGTAACGTGCATTGTCGTGGTCATCTTTCAAGCGTTCAACATTCTCAGTGAGCGCCATCATGCCAGCCGCCGCCAAAATACCCGCTTGGCGCATGCCACCACCAACCATTTTACGTAAGCGACGCGCGCGTTGAATGTAAGCAGCGTCACCCAACAGCAAAGAGCCGACAGGTGCACCCAAACCTTTCGATAGGCAAATGGTCATTGAATCGAAATGCTGGCTGATTTCTTTGATATCGACGTCCAATGCCACTGAGGCGTTATACACACGTGCGCCATCAAGATGCAGTTTTAGGTTATGCGTGTTAGCAAAATCGCGGGCTTGTGCCAAATAACTCATCGGTAGCACTTTACCGCCGATGGTATTTTCCAAGCTCAGGAGGGTAGTGCGCGCAAAATGTACGTCATCGGGTTTTACGGCTGCAGCCAGCTTTTCAAAGCACAAGGTGCCGTCTTTGTTGTTCTCAATCGGTTGAGGTTGTACCGACCCTAGAACGGCAGCGCCACCTGCTTCATATTTGTAATTGTGTGCTTGTTGACCGCACAAATATTCGTCGCCACGCTCACAGTGTGCCAAAATACCCAACAAGTTTGCTTGAGTGCCTGATGCGGTAAATACGGCCGCTTCAAATCCATGTCTCTCTGCAGCCCATCGCTCTAGTTCGTTGACGGTCGGATCATCACCGTACACGTCATCACCAACAGGTGCATTTGCCATCGCGTTACGCATTTTTTCATCGGGTTGTGTCACTGTGTCTGAGCGCAAATCAATCATTTCTTCACTGTCCTGATTACTACTGTACCCAAGCAATTTGAGGTTGCTTGAGTATGATGATCGAATGTTCAGAGTACTCTTGATTGATAGAAAAGTAATTACAAAACATAACGAATACAATACCTGTCCTTCACTTGAGTCAAGTCGCGAGTGAGAGTGAGTTGGGAGTAACAATGGAACTGTCTTGGCTGTTTATCTCGTTAGCGTGTTTAGTAACAGGCTTCTCAAAGTTTTCTATTGGCGGGCTGGGTTTGGTTATCTTGCCGTTGATGATGTTAGCGTTTCCTGGGCCGGAAGCGCTCGGTGTGATTTTGCCTTTCTATTTGCTAACAGATCTGATTGCGGTAATGACATATCGCAAGAATATTAACTGGAAGGTATTGGCGAAGTTATTGCCTTTTGGCGCCATTGGCATAGCGGCAGGCACCTATGTGTTGGGGACGGTAGACCCAAGCACTTTCATGACCTTTCTCGGGATTCTGATTTTTGCCTTGTTGGGCTTATCTTTGTGGTTGGATTACCACCCTCTACCCATTTTTACACACCCTTGGGCCGCGAGCTTTGCAGGTTCGCTATGTGGTTTTGTTGGGGTAATTGCCAACGGCGCAGGACCGTTAATGGGCTTGTTCTTGCTTGAACAGAAAATGGAAAAGTCCGCCTATGTCGCGACGCGAGTATGGGCGTTCTTGAGCCTGAATCTCATGAAGTTGGCGGGATTATTGAGCCTTGGGTTAATCAATACAGAAACGTTGAAAGCAAGCGCCGTGGGTATCCCAGCGCTGTTTCTTGGTATGTGGATTGGCTACAAGGTGTTTGCACGCATATCGCCCGAACAACTAAAAGTCATTGTGCGAAGCATGATATCGCTAAGCGCTGCGCATCTTCTGTTCTTCAAATCGAATTAGCGTTGTGCGCGAAATGCTTGAGAGATAACCTTTAACTGACTCTCCAATAACAGAAACCCGCAGCCTAGGCCGCGGGTTTTCTTTTTACGATCAATGCATCGCTGTCGAGTTAGCTTTTCAGCAACTGCCAGTAGCGGTTGTAAATGCTGACTGCGTCGCCAACATCATTAGTAAATTCGCCTTTTTCTACGTCCTCATCAGACGGGAAAATGGTGTTGTTTTCGGTGTATTCAGCAGAGAGTTTTTCTTTCGCGCGTTTGCTTGGTGCTGGGTAGCCAAGCTCTTCAACCATGGCCGCTTGGTTTTCAGGACGGTACATAAAGTCGATGAACTTGTGCGCCAGTTCCTTCTTCTCTGCGTTTTTAGGAATGATGAAGTTGTCCATCCAAAGGATTGAGCCTTCTTCTGGATAAACAAAATGGATGCTGTCCATTTCTTCCTGTGCCATATAGGCATTACCATTCCACTGCTGACCAATACCCACTTCGCCTGTCACAAAGGGAACATGCGGAGCGTCTGAGTTGTAGACGACAATGCCTGGGCGTAGTTCAACCAACAGCTCATAGGCTTCTCTGATTTCAGCTTCGTTCTTGGTGTTGATGCTGTAGCCTTTGGCTTTTAGCGCCATACCAAATACATCACGCACATCATCAAGCAACATCAGTTGGCCTGCGAAGTCTTCATTCCACAAATCGGCCCACTTTGTCACGTTACTGCCATCAACAATGTCATCGTTGTAGCTAATCGCGGTCACACCCCATACATAGGGCAATGAGTAGTCGTTGTTTACGTCAAACGGCTGCGCCATCAATCCAGGAATGATGTCTTTCACGTGAGGGATTTGTGACTTGTCGATTTTCGCCAACATGCCTTCATCACTCATACGTTGAATGAAGTAGGTTGATGCAAAAGCAAGATCGTAGCCCTTTCCATCAAGCAGCTTCAGCTTGGTATACATAGATTCGTTGTTTTCAAACGTCGAATAGTTCACCGTTACATCATATTCTTTCTCGAACGCTTGAATCACGTTCATGGGCATATATTCTGCCCAGTTATAGATGTTTAGTACTTCGCTGTTTGCAGAAACGCCGAAAGATACAGATGCGGAAAGTGCGATGCTTACCGCTTTCACCCCTTTAAGATATTGGTTCATATGTGTTGTCCTTAAATGGCTATACCAAGCCGAAATTCGAACGCGCATCATCAAAAGAAACACTCTGACTGTCAATCAATTAACCCCTTAATAAGTAACAAAGTGTGCGCGAGGTATTGATCGCATTATCTCCTTGCCTGTTGTGGGGCTTAGTGCGAATATTCGCCATCATTTTTTTCATTCAACCCTTTCCATATAAGCAGGATTTAGTCACAAGATGGCGAAAGAAAACGGGTATATCGATAGCTACTACCAAGCAACGGCGAATGTACTGGCTGAACAACCAGAGCTAACCAACGACATTCAAGCTGATGTTTGTATTATTGGTGCGGGTTTGACCGGCACAAATGCCGCGATTGAATTGCGTAAACAAGGCATGAGCGTTGTGGTTCTTGAAAGTCAGCGTATTGCGTTTGGCGGTTCAGGGCGTAATGGTGGACAAGCGCTGGTAGGTTACTGCCTAGGCTTGCGTGAAGTTGATGAAACCTACGGGCCTGAATGGGGCAAGCAATTGTGGGATTTGTCAGTCGAATCTATCGATATCATTCGTGAGCGCATCAGTGAATTCAACATCGATTGTGATTTCCAAGAAGGCTACATTGAGCTTGCGTTGAACAAAGGCCAAGAAGAAGAACTGAAATCTTGGCATGAACTCAAGCACGGACGTTACAACTACCCGGTTGCTGAGTGGTGGGATGCAGACAAGATTGATCAGGTTGCCAACACGCGTCGTTACCTAGGCGGTTTGTTTGACCCAAACAGTGGCCATGTCCATACGCTGAATTACACACTAGGCTTGGCGCAAGCGGCGATTTCTGTGGGTGCTGAGATCTACGAAAACAGCCCAGTGATCAAAATTGAGAAAGGCGCGGGCTTTAACACGGTGAAAACGGCCAAAGGCAGCGTGAAGGCAACACAAGTGCTGCTTGCGTGTAATGCCTATCTTGATGGCCTTCACCGTCGTGCCCAATCTAAAGTGCTTCCTGTTGCATCTTATATTGCGGTGACTGAGCAATTAGGCGATCGCAACCCGATCACCAATAACATGGCAATGTCTGATCTGAATAACTGTTTGGATTATCTGCGTCCAACGGCCGATGGCCGAATTCTGTTCGGCGGTGTGAACCACCCATTCAATGGTGAGTACCCAGACAGCCAAGAGCGTCTGCGTCAACGCATGTTGAAAGTGTTCCCACAATTGGGTGATGTGAAAATGGAATACCACTGGGGTGGTTTGTTCGCGGTAACGCGCAGTTACATGCCTGAAATCGCGCATTTAGGGAATGATATTTATACCGCTCATGGTTATACCGGTCATGGCGTGGGTCTAACAAACATTGCTGGCCGTGTTGTGGCAGAAGCCATGGCGGGACAAGCAGGGCGCTTTGATGTGTTCTCTCGCGTGAAACATGGTTGGATCCCAACGCCTGAAGTATTGCGTAAACCTGCATTGGCGATGGCGATCTGGAAAGCCAAGATGGAAGATGCACTTGCGAAATAAGTGATGCGTTGATATCGCTTAGATACACAGAAGGGTAGCGTTGCTACCCTTCTGTCGTTTTAGCCCATGATTGTAGTCGTAGTCGTAGTCGTAGTCGCAGGTGCTGGGGGCGTGTTGATCGCATGAACGATGAGTATCGTAAAAATGAACCAATGAAATGTCTTAGGGATCGATCTTGTTTGTTTTCCTTTCACTCAGTTAGAGTGATTGAAAACATAAAGAGGACAACAATGAATGCTGCAAGGCGACATGTTTGATGAAACCGGATGGATCAACATTCCGGATGGAGCGTTGTTCTGGCAACCGAATTTCTTCTCTGAGGAAGAAGCGGCTGAGATATTCTCTGGTCTTATGTCTACGCTTCCTTGGCAACAACAACCGATCTCAATGTTTGGGAGAGAGGTGCTTCAACCCCGCCTTCAAGCATCTTTCGGTGATAAGTCTTATGGTTATTCTGGGCTCAAACTGGCTGCCGCCAAAATGCCTTCATCATTAGACCTACTGAAAAAAAGATGCGAAGCACAAGCAGATACGCCTTTCAACTCTGTGCTCGCCAATCTTTATCGAGATGGGCAAGATTACATGGGGTGGCATCAAGATAATGAAGTTGAGCTTGGCAAAGAACCTGCGATCGCGTCGTTGAGTTTTGGTGAAACGCGCCGCTTTGTGCTTAAACACCTCAAGAGTGGAGAAAAAAGGGAATTTGAATTGAATTCCGGCGCATTGCTGATAATGGCGGGTAAAATCCAGACTTATTGGCACCACTCGATCCCGAAAACCGCGAAAATGAAAGGGCCGAGAATTAATCTGACCTTCAGAAACATCATTTTTTAGCGATATTCGAGGTGATTTTTAAGACGATATGGTCGATTTATATCGCTTTTGCCGCGATTTTAAGCGAACGAACTTTTATTTAATGATTTGTGTTGACTAGATCACGCGAATCCGTAAAATGCCGACCCATACCGCAGCGGAAGACAACTTCTAAAGCGGAAGGAAACAAAGGCGCGTTGGCAGAGTGGCTATGCAGCGGATTGCAAATCCGTGTACCTCGGTTCGACTCCGGGACGCGCCTCCATTTGCGACACTAGCTCAGCTGGTAGAGCGCAACCTTGCCAAGGTTGAGGTCACGAGTTCGAACCTCGTGTGTCGCTCCAAATTCTTCTCTTCGGAGAAACAGCTTTCGATTCGTCGGAAGTTAAACACGCAAGGAACTCTTGCCAAGGTTGAGGTCACGCCTAAGCCTTGAAGATCGGGAACCTCGTGTGTCGCT
>NZ_MDAG01000013.1:0-4053 GCF_002876705.1 Enterovibrio norvegicus
CTTTTAGTTCTTCGTATGATGGAGCCTGATTCATAACAATTAATATCTCATGATGCTTAACGTTGTGATAACGGGAACTTGCCCGCACTAAACCCGACCAAACCAATGTATTCACGCCACTTTCTAAGCGCTTCGAGATTGGCAAGGTGTCCCGTTCATGACCTTGTTAGCCGCTGAACATTCATACTATCGCGGCTTCGCCGCCAACACCCAACGAACGCGCCGTTTTGTGAATTCAACTGACGCCTTAAAGATAAAATCGCTCGATAAAACCACAGGCGTTGAATTCAACTTAGCAAAGATAGCCACATGATTTTGCATCGAGTATGGGATTAGTTTGATGAGCCTTTTGAGATTAAACAGCCTGCGACAAAGAGAGGAATTAGCTAGCCAAACATCGCAAACTAAACACTGAAAAGAATTGACGGATAACGCAATTGTTAGCAGTTTCACTGAGATTAAGTGCTGTCCACAAACTTGTTAGCTCTTATCCCAGAACTTCCACCAAGGGCTTGCGCTACTTGGGTTAACACCTTTAAGCAATGATTGTCGATTAGGTATTATGTAATGATAAATCCCCGATTTTTTCATGAGTTCATGTAAATGATTGCGGCCTTCGGCTCGATATTCTACTGCATACTCAAGCTCATCTGGAGTTAGAATTTGTACCGTCGCAAGTATTATTTCTTCTGCTGGGAACTGAACAATCTTCGGGATATCTGGGTGTTCTACACCAATCATTACTCCGACCATTCCGTTTTCATTTTGAAATTCGTCTAAGCCATCGTCTTCAGCAAAAAGCTCCATGGTGATAACACCATGATTTGCTATGAACTCCGCCATTTTTCCATTATGTGCAGCTTGACGTGAAATCGAATAAACTAATTTAAACAGCCAACTACTCGAAATATCATCACCTAAATCTTCTGTTGTCTCGGCAATTATTTCTATTTTAAATCCGTTATTCGGTTCTTCAACATCATCGAATGGATCTGATAGCCCTGTACTTACAACCTTAATACTGTCATCAGTTCTAATTATACTAAACGCCTGCCTTAAAGTCGGCCATTGCGGGCCACCCATAAAAGCTGGGTTGATAAGATGAGCGATTACATCGGTGTCGACTTTTCCCATTGAACTGAAAAGAACATCACGTACATCGTTTGTTTTATCGTATATTTCAGTACTCATTATATTTCCATTTGAGAGCTAACGTCGGCTTAAGGGACTGAAAACACACGACTCACGCGAAACAGCTACCTTAAGCGCCAAAATTTGAAAAGACTAAAATTGACCGAGTGTTTTTAGTCCCCTTTAAGCCCTTGTTAGCTGAATATTCGCCTATACCGTTCTTCATTCCAAGGGGAGCCAAAGCCACAGTTTGATGAAATAGCTTTGGAAAAGCGATTGTTCGAATCAAGAGAGAGAATTGCGAAAGGAATATCTCGAACATGAATACAGTAAGCATCACCGATGATTGATTCAACTACCTCAAAGTCTATCTTTTTGAGGTTACTTTGATACGCCAAAGCAGATGCGTATTTATCATATAGTTTGGGAGGATTCCCGTGTGATAAGTGTGTGTTGTCAAACTGTGGTTCTAAAGGTGATGCACTGCATACATATACATCGGTTTTCGGTTTGAGTTCTTCCAGGCCCACTAGGTACGCCCAAACCGAATCCCCATCATTCTCTATGACAACGCGCTTATCATGAAAAATGAACTCAAGCAGCATGCTTTCTCCTTTGCTTGGTGTCAGCTAACGCCGCCTTAAGCGGAAAAAAATAGTTGGCTACACTTGTTGAGGCATGAAAAAAAGCCAATTGTTTTGTTCCGTTTAAAGGCTTTGTTAAGCATTTGAAAACAAATTACCCACTACCATAATTTCCACCATGGCTTTTTCTCTAACTCAGCTGTAGCTACCACCTGTTCTTTGTGATCAGGCAAAACGATAGTTGCATTGTTTTCATTCTCAAGATATGGGATATCTACGCAATTAAAATAGTCAAACCCGATCTGTAATTGGACTAATTGATTTTTAACGAACTCTTTGTATTCTTTGCTTAATTTCTCTGATTCGACCTTTGAGGTAATAAGAATCTGGTGGGTATCGTCTTCAATATTGGTTGCCATCAACCAAAAATCATACTTTTCACGTAGTAACCAAGCTAATGAAGAGATTGTTACATAGCGATCGTGACCACTCATTGTTAACGGAAGTTTATATCGTTCATCGTTAAAACATACCCAAAGTTCTTCATCTAATAATTCAGCCGACATTTGATCTGTGCTACCAACCTTTTCAGCGATCATTTCTACTATTGCATCATCATACTCTCGCCAGTCAACGATAATCAGCTCTTCGTCTATAATCTCTTCGGACATTTCTGAAACTTCATCTATGGTCTCATCTGAATACTCTTTAACAGCCGCAACAATATTTTTTAAATCTCTCATTGTAAATTCCCAAATTAGTAATCAAATGAAGCTATATGTGCCTAACGCCCGCCTCAACTGCCGGAGGCTACTGGCGCCTTTTCTGCGGTTTTTTGCACAAAGGTGACAATGGCCGTAGGTCAGATTGCAGGCGCTTGTTAGGCTTTGCCATTATATAAGCCTAAGTATTCGATTATGTCTGTTGATTCAGGATCTCTATAAACGCCTGACTCGTCATCTTCATTTCGTTTATCGCCCCAGATACCATTACCTTTAGGAATTAATATAAATTGAAATGGCTGCTCTGGGCATTTTGATTTGAATAGAGCTTTCTCTTCTTCAGTCTCGATGTAATCAAGAATGTAATCTATATCCTTGGCAGGCTCGACAAAGTCTGGATTTATGAAGAATTCTAGTTCGTCTTCTAATTTCCAGTCCCTGCTCCAGAATAGGTATTTCTCAAGTTGAGATATATCCACCCTCTCTAAATGAAATACATACAATGGTTCGTACATTTACATTACTTCCTAATTCTCAATAGAGCCTAACGCCCCAATAAGCGGCGAATAATAGTTGGCTAAAATTGTGAACGAAGTGAACGCAGCCAACTGTTAGGCGTCCGACTTGATTGGCTTGTTAGGTGCCGCGTGCTTCAATTCGTTTGTAGAACGCGAAATTATGGGCATCGTATTGTAGTTTGCCACGAGCGTACAAGCCGATTAAGTGCTCATCTAAATCACCAGAGCCACCTATAAATTCCTCTTTAGGAAACTTTAGTTCCGATTGTCTTTCGATAATTTCTTTTTTAACGCTACTATATTCAGATTCACTGACGAAAACAGCTACAGCATTATGCAAGCCAACTAGCCAACCTCCTCGCTTGAGTTCGACTGTTCGAAAGTCAATGAGAAACTTAGCTTCCAGCATACATTTTTGGGCGTCGAGTTCGTTGTTATCACTATCCTTAACGAATAGAACCGTCCCGTTTTTTAATATCGATAAACTTGTTTTGAGATCATTTGCATAATACTGAAATTTTTCTTCGAGTTCATCTAGAGACACTTTGCTCTTCGGTTCCCATTCTAATCTTAGTTCTTCCATACACCCTCTAGGCACCTAACGCTGTGATAACGGGCACTTGCCCGCACTAAACCTGACCAAACCCATGTATTCACGCTGCTTTCTAAGCGCTTCGAGATTGGCAAGGTGTCCCGTTCATGACCTTGTTAGCCGCTGAATATTCATACTATCGCGGCTTTGCCGCTAACACCCAACGAACGAACCATTTTGTGAGTTCAACTACGGCCTAAAAGACAAAATCACTCGATAAAACCACAAGCGTTGAATTTAACTTAGCAAAGATAGGCATATGATTTTGCGTTGAGTTTGGGATTAGTTTGATGAAACTGTTGGGTTTAAACAGCCTGCAACGAAGAGAGGAGATAGCTAACCAAACATCGCAAACTAAACAATGTGAAGAATTGACGGATAACGTCGTTTTAAAGGGCGTAAAACATTCACTTCACGCAAGAAAGCCACCGTAAACACCATAAGTTGATACAAAAAATTTGCGGAGATGTTTGCGTCCGCCTTGAAAACCTTTGTTATAAAGCTGC
>NZ_MDAG01000013.1:4833-4979 GCF_002876705.1 Enterovibrio norvegicus
GCCTTTTGCCTTTGCAAGCAGCCCTTGGGATGCTTGATTTGTTCTGGCCATTGATGGCTTGTTTGCAACACTTTCAATGGTGAGCGGCGATCCAAAACCAAACCGCTTTTTTGTTGAGAAAACCACAGTGGTTTGGCGCTCAAAGT
>NZ_MDAG01000013.1:5596-106382 GCF_002876705.1 Enterovibrio norvegicus
CTCGATAAAACCACAGGCGTTGAATTCAACTTAGCAAAGATAGCCACATGATTTTGCATCGAGTATGGGATTAGTTTGATGAGCCTTTTGAGATTAAACAGCCTGCGACAAAGAGAGGAATTAGCTAGCCAAACATCGCAAACTTAAACACTGAGAAGAACTGACGGATAACGCCCTTGTTAACTTGCAAAATGCAGTGGGCTAAAATTGAGCGGAGCGAAATAGCCCGCTGTTTTTTGTCCAGTTGAACAGCTTGTTATGTGTAAGCTCATTTAACTAGCGCTGTAAAGATTCTAATAGATTAATTGCATCTTTTACTGGCGTTTCAAGCCATTCACCAAATTCAATAAAGTTTATTTTGTCTTGCCAAATAATCACTATTTCAATATCAGGATCTATTTGAAAGCCAAATTGCCCTTCACAGAATGCCCATACATCATCTGTAGTGGGATCCTTTAAAAACACAAGATTATCTCCAAACATTGAAATGCTCTCTGTTATTAATTCAGAGCCGAAATTGTTATACCTCTCTAAAACAGTTTCAAAGCTTTCAAGTATATAATCTATTTCAGGTTGCAAATATCTTGGGTCAATTACTCGACTCATAGAACACTCCACTGACACATAACAGTGTATTCAACCCCAAAATGGGGCGATTAAACACACCATTTTGTCCAATAATAACAAGCTATCATTTTTACTAATGAGTAACAGCTTGATTTCATGTAACTATCGTTAAAATCTCAGTTTTAACTCGCAGAAATACCCCAAAACGGCGTGCGTCGGTATTATACCCCAAAAGCAATATCACTGTATAAAAACACAGCTAAAGGATGGGTATGAAATCACTCTTTTTGACCACCATAAGCGAACAAATGTACAAACGCCGATATTCAAAACGTACAATAAAAACATACCTACATTGGATTGCTGAATACATTCGATTCCATGATAAAAAGCACCCATCAACAATGGGTGATACAGATGTAGAAGCTTTTTTAAGTGATCTAGTAAACAGGAAAAATGTGGCGGCGAATACGCAGGCGGTCGCGCTAAATTCATTGGTCTATCTGTATCGTGAGATTTTAAAATCTCCGTTATCACAGTCCCTAAACTTTGTATCAAGCCAGAAAAAGCAAAAGCTACCTGTTGTGCTCACCCCTCAAGAGATAAAACGGTTTTTAGAGGGGTGTGATGCCAAACACCATCTGCCCTGCGCACTGATGTATGGAAGTGGTCTGCGTATTATCGAAACCGTCAGATTACGTGTCCAAGACATTGATTTTGATTATAAGTGCATTAAAGTCATTGATGGGAAAGGAGGAAAGAACCGCGTTGTGACATTGGCACCTGAACTCTTTGACGCACTTCGCTTACAAATAAAGCATGCTGAATATTGCTTGAGTTTAGACAATGCGAACCCCGTATTTTCTGGCGTTTGGATGCCGCATAGACTCAGAGAAAAATACCAACATCAGAGTCACTCTCTTCCTTGGCAATACCTCTTTCCTTCTAACAAGCTCAGCATTGACCCTGAAAGTGGATTGGCAAGGCGTCACCACCTAGACGAAAAACAAATCCAGCGTTCGGTTCGAAAAACCGCCATTCAAGTTGGAATAAAAAAGCATGTGACGCCTCACACGCTAAGGCATTCGTTCGCGACACATTTACTACAATCTGGCGCCGACATTCGAACAGTCCAAGCACAACTTGGACACACAGATGTTCGTACCACTCAGATCTACACGCACATACTGCAAAATGGTGCGCATGGCGTCACAAGCCCCTTGTCTCGGATATAGCCCCCCTTCGTTCAAACGAAAAAAACCGCAGCCGAAGCCGCGGTTTTTAATTCTAAAATCGCGTTGAAATTAATCTTCCATTTCAGCGATTTTCACTTTCCATGTATCAGGGCCGATTTGGTGTGCATTGTCACCGCGTGAATCCACGGCAACGGTCACTGGCATGTCTTCTACTTCAAATTCGTAGATCGCTTCCATACCCAAATCTTCGAAGGCCACGACGCGGGCTTTCTTAATGGCTTTTGCTACCAAGTAAGCAGCACCGCCAACAGCCATCAAATAAACCGCTTTGTGCTGTTTGATGGATTCAACCGTTGCAGGGCCGCGTTCTGCTTTACCAATCATACCAATAAGACCAGTGTCACCAAGCATCATCTCGGTGAACTTGTCCATACGGGTTGACGTTGTTGGGCCTGCTGGGCCAACCGCTTCATCACCCACTGCATCAACAGGGCCGACGTAGTAAATGAAACGTCCGTTGAAGTCGACGCCTTTTGGCAAGCCTTCACCGTTGTTCAACATTTCTTGAATACGTTTATGTGCCGCATCACGACCTGTCAGGATTTTGCCTGAAAGCAGTACAGTCTCGCCGGTTTTCCACTCTTGAATGTCATCTTTGCTGATTTCATCAAGGTTTACGCGGCGCACGTTATCGCCCACTTCCCACGTCACTTCTGGCCACTCTTCCAGTTTTGGTGGCTGAAGGTCGGCAGGGCCTGAACCATCAAGGGTAAAGTGAACATGACGCGTTGCTGCACAGTTCGGGATCAAACACACAGGCTTTGATGCGGCGTGTGTTGGGGCGGTTTTGATTTTCACGTCAACCACTGTGGTTAAACCGCCAAGGCCTTGTGCGCCAATGCCGAGTTTGTTCACGCGATTGAAGATGTCTAAACGCAGTTCTTCTTCTGCGTTTTCAGGACCACGATCGATCAGCTCTTGAATGTCGATGTGTTCCATCAGAGATTCTTTTGCCAGCACAGCCGCTTTTTCAGCCGTACCGCCAATGCCTATGCCCAACATGCCTGGTGGACACCAACCTGCACCCATGGTTGGCAGTGTTTTCTCTACCCACGCTGCCACGTCGTCTGACGGGTTCAGCATCACCATTTTGGTTTTGTTTTCAGAACCGCCACCTTTGGCTGCGATTTGGATTTCAACCGTGTTGCCCGGCACCATGTTGATGTGAACAACGGCGGGTGTATTGTCTTTGGTGTTTGAGCGCTTGCCTGCTGGGTCGGCAACAACAGATGCGCGCAATGGGTTGTCAGGGTTGTTGTACGCACGGCGCACACCCTCATCCACCATTTGTTGCACTGTCAGGTCACTTTCCCATTGCACGTTCATGCCAATGTTCACGAAACACGTCACGATGCCTGTGTCTTGGCAGATTGGGCGTTTGCCCTCTGCAGACATGCGTGAGTTGATCAGAATTTGTGCTATGGCATCTTTCGCGGCTTGGCTTTGCTCTTTGTTGTACGCCTTTTCTAGCGCCTGAACAAAATCGATAGGGTGATAGTAAGAAATATACTGCAGGGCGTCAGCGACACTGTCGATGACGTCTTCCTTACGAATGACAGTCATAATTGCCTCTTTAATTGTTATAGATTCCATGGCGCTGTCTGCCCGTTTGTAGTCACAAGCTATACAGTGCTTCCAGTTAACGTTCGTTACCTACCCTGTGTGCACAAAGGCGCAAAGGTCTGGCCTTTGCAACATCTCTGTATTTGGGTAGTGTAGGCTGCTTTGGCGGGTTGGGGATGATTCACCCAGTGTATTCACCTTTCTTGGCAACCTGTTACGTATCCTTGTTAATGCAGTTTTCTGATGCGATTTTATAACAATATTCCGATGAAAAGCGTTAAGAAAGGCAGCGAAACCGTCTTCTAATAACGCAAAAACACAATAGAGTGTGCAATCTGCGTCATTTGACCCGAATGCCGTTGATTCTGCGAAATCTCAACGCGGGAATGTTCGTCATAAAACCCGCGATTATGATACTCTTACGGTCCATTCAGCGCCAACAGACGCGTCAATACCGATCACAAAAACACGAAAATGACAGAATCGAGACGAATGCCCATCACCCTGCAGTTTTTTGAGTACTCACCGACTCGCCTTGCCGATCTATTTTCACGCGTTGAAGCGCATTCTTGGTCAATGTTGTTGCAATCAGCGGCAGCTTCTCACCCTGATAATCGTTTTGATATTCTGGTTGCAGACCCTATCGCCACGCTATGCAGTGATGATGGCGAAAACACGATTCATTATCGTGATGGCGCTGATAAGAATGAAACCATCGAGCACAACAGTGACGACCCATTCCACGTGCTCCGTCGTTTGCAAGAGGCATTACTCCCGGAACTCGAACCGATTGCGCCTTGGCCATTTCTGGGCGGTGCTCTGGGGTATTTCAGTTACGACTTGGGCCGACAAGTAGAAACGCTACCGACCCTTGCTGACAACGACATTGCGATCCCTGACATGGCAATCGGCATGTATGATTGGGCGTTGATTGCAGATCATAAAGAACAGAAATTGGTGCTGATCCAGCCTGAAGGACAAGATCGCTGGGCGTGGCTGAATGCCCAACAATCGCCTTTAACGTCTTCATCATCTGAACAAGACAAAAACCCTGCGTCGTTTTCGCTCACTGACGGTTGGCAAGCCAACATGACGCCAGAGAGCTATGAGAACAAATTCGATGCGGTGCAAGCCTATTTGATGTCGGGGGATTGCTACCAAATCAACCTTGCGCAGCGCTTTGAAGCCCCCTATCAAGGCAGTGAATGGGAGGCTTATCAACGCTTGGCAGAAAACAATGGCGCACCTTTCTCGGGCTTCTTGCGATTAGATAACGCGGCGATGTTGTCCGTGTCGCCAGAACGCTTTTTGCAATTGCACGGTAAAGAAATCGAAACCAAGCCGATAAAAGGAACAAGGCCCCGCGGCAAAACGCCGTCTGAAGACGCCGAAAAGATAGAAGACTTGCTCACCGCAGAAAAAGATCGCGCGGAAAATTTGATGATTGTGGACCTGTTGCGGAATGATATTGGCCGCGTGGCCTCGCCGGGTTCGGTAAATGTGCCTAAACTTTTCAATATCGAGACGTTTCCGGCCGTCCATCATCTAGTCAGTACTGTAACGGGAACCTTGGCTGACAACGCGCATGCCATTGATTTGCTCAGAGCATGTTTCCCTGGTGGTTCAATCACTGGCGCACCGAAAGTGCGCGCAATGGAAATCATTGAAGAATTAGAACCCCACCGTCGCACCATCTATTGCGGCAGCATTGGCTATCTCAGCCGTTGTGGCACCATGGACACGAGCATCACCATTCGTACCTTGGTGTGTCACAAACAGCGTATTTACGCTTGGGCTGGCGGTGCAGTGGTTGCTGACAGCGAAGCCGCATCGGAATACCAAGAAACACTCGATAAACTGAGTAAGATTTTACCCGTTCTTTCTGCGTAGCACGCCGTCGCATTAGGTTTTCACCCCGCGGCAAATCCGGTGCTTTGTTGACGCAGCGCTTTGATGAACACATATGGAAAGGAAATCATGTTAAAAACGCCAGGGATGGAAAACGATGAACCGTTAACCTTAGAGGTACTGCAGCGATGCACTCGCCAGAACCCTATGCGCCCCCTATCCCGTCACTGGCTTGTACAACGATTTAGCCTAAGTCCTTGTAACAATTATGATGAGCGTGTGTTACAGCGCGCTCGTGATGCCTTCATGCAAAACAACACCACTGAACTTCGAGAAGCCGCGGTAATGATCGCCCTTGCTGAGCGCAATGGCGAGTTACAGGTATTGCTCACCAAAAGAGCGATGCATTTGAAGCATCACCCTGGGCAAATCAGCTTCCCCGGCGGCAAGGTGGAAAGATCAGACAAAGACATTGTTGAAACCGCGATTCGAGAAATGGAAGAAGAGATCGGCGTATCGACGACGCGAGACAACCTTCTTGGCTGTTTAGCCCCGCTGCCGACGGTTAGCGGCTACTTGGTCACACCCGTGATCGCCTTTGTTGACGCGGATTATGAGGCGGTGATTGATGCAAACGAAGTGGACTGCCTATTTGAAGTACCACTTGCCCAATTCATGAGACGCAACGCCATCGCCAAACAACCGTTTTTGGTGCGTGGAAAAACGTACGACATTTATGCCATGACCTACCAAGAGCACTTAATTTGGGGGGTGACGGCGCAAATTCTCCATACACTGAGCCAGCAACTTCACCTTCATTGATGCCAAATCTCACTCCGCTTTTTCGCCCTTAAAACGCTAACATTTGTTGATAATTTAAAATTATTTTTAGGCTATTAAACATCGTTTTTAAACGATAAAAAAGCGATAGCGCGTAACAAAAAATATTCTTTCGGCCTCCTTACATTTACATAGAAAAGTGATCTTAATCACAGTTTAAAATGCAAATATGTAAACAATACGCGTCGACTATGATCCGTTACGTATTTTTTTGGTGATTAAACGATGCAAACCACCCAATCCACCACAACTTCAAGCGCTGCCAAAATGAAATGGTCTGCGCAAGATACAACTTGGATGCTATCTCTGTTCGGAACAGCGGTAGGTGCAGGTATTCTTTTCCTTCCAATCAATGCTGGCTTAAACGGATTCTGGCCGCTGGTTGCTTTGGCGCTGCTTGTTGGCCCAATGACGTACTTCGCTCACCGTGGCCTAGCACGTTTTGTACTGTCTTCTAAAAAACCTGGAAGCGACATCACTGAAGTTGTTGAAGAACACTTCGGCGCGACCGCGGGTAAACTCATCACTCTTCTGTACTTTTTCGCGATTTACCCGATCGTTCTGATTTACGGCGTTGGTATCACCAACACGGTTGATTCTTTCATGGTGAACCAACTTGGCATGGAATCACTGCCACGTGCCGTTCTGTCTATCGTTCTTATCCTGGGTATGATGTCTGTCATGCTTGCGGGTGAAAAACTGATGCTGAAAGTCACGCAGTTCTTGGTTTACCCACTGGTTGCTATCCTGCTGTTCATGTCTATCTACCTGATCCCTGATTGGAACACGTCTGCGCTGCAGCAAATTCCAACCGCAGGTGATTTCATGACAACTATCTGGATCTCTATCCCTGTATTGGTGTTCGCGTTTAACCATAGCCCTGCAATTTCTGCATTCTCTATGGCACAAACACGTGAATACGGCGACAACGCTGAGCGCAAATCAAACCAAATCTTGTTCCGCACTGCGGGCATGCTACTTGGTTTCGTTATGCTGTTCGTGTTCTCTTGCGTACTGAGCCTAACGCCTGCTGACCTTGCTGAAGCAAAAGCGCAGAACTTGGCAGTACTGTCATACCTTGCGAACAAGCACGAAAGCCCATTCATTTCTTACTTGGGTCCTGTCGTTGCGTTCGTTGCTATCGTTTCTTCTTTCTTCGGTCACTACATGGGTGCACGTGAAGGTCTGAACGGTTTGATCATCAAGCAACTACGTTCACGCAATAAAACAGTTAACCTGAAGAAAATCGACATGTTCACTGTTGCGTTTGTGATTATCACAAGCTGGATTGTTGCGACCATCAACCCAAGCATTCTGGGTATGATCGAGTCACTGGGCGGCCCTATTATTGCGACGATTCTGTTCATCATGCCGATGTACGCAATCAAGAAAGTGCCTGCAATGAAGAAGTATGGCGGCAAAGCCAGCAACATCTTCGTGACCTTCATGGGTGCGGTAGCAATTTCAGCGATTATGTACAGTTTCGTATCGTAAAATTTCGTGTAAACTAGCCGACCTGTAAAAGAGCAAGGATTCTCTAATGACCTTGCTCTTTTTTGCTTTCCAATCACGAGCCATGGAATTCCTTTCCTGCTCTGAATCTGGTCGCCTCCACGGATGGATAACTATTTAAGAATAAATCCAAATGCGCGCTTAATGTAAACCGCGCGCATTGACTGAGGTATGACAAATGATCAGTGTTTTTGACATCTTTAAAATCGGCGTAGGCCCATCTAGCTCACACACTGTGGGCCCAATGAAAGCGGGTAAGTCTTTCATCGACGATTTGCGCAGTATGGAAAAACTGCGTGATGTAACAAAAATCACCGTTGACGTATACGGCTCTCTGTCTCTGACAGGTAAAGGCCACCACACCGATGTTGCTATCATCATGGGTCTTGCGGGTAACACCCCAGAACACGTTGATATCGACAGCATTCCAGGCTTTATCGCACGTGTTGAAGAAACCGAGCGTATGCCTGTTGGTATGCATTGCCACACTGTCGATTTCCCACGCGACGGCGGCATGAACTTCCACACGTCGAACCTGCCTTTGCACGAAAATGGTATGGAAATCCACGCGTGGGTCGGTGAAGAAAAGATCTACACCAAAACCTATTACTCTATCGGCGGTGGCTTCATCGTTGATGAAGAGAACTTCGGCAAAGAAGACGAAAACAAAATCAAAGTCCCTTACGATTTCAACAGCGCAGAAGAGCTGCTGACACATTGTAAAGAAACCGGTTTGTCTATCAGCGCAGTTGTCATGTCTAACATGCGTGCTATGCACTCAGAAGACGAAATTCAAACGTACTTCGGTAACATCTGGCGCACCATGCGCGAATGTTTAGACCGCGGTATGAACAATGAAGGCGTGCTGCCTGGTCCACTGCGTGTTCCACGTCGTGCTGCGGCTCTTCGCCAACAGCTTATTGCGTCTGAGAAGTTCTCAAACGACCCAATGGCAGTGGTTGACTGGGTAAACATGTTTGCCTTTGCTGTGAATGAAGAAAACGCTGCCGGTGGCCGTGTTGTAACAGCACCAACCAATGGCGCGTGTGGCATCATCCCTGCGGTATTGGCGTACTACGACAAGTTCATTCAGAACGTAGGTCCACGTGAATACATGCGTTACTTTGCGGTATCTGGCGCAATTGGCGGCTTGTACAAGCAGAATGCCTCTATCTCTGGCGCAGAAGTGGGCTGTCAGGGTGAAGTTGGCGTGGCGTGTTCTATGGCGGCTGCAGGTCTGGCTGAGTTGATGGGCGGTAGCGCACAGCAAGTGTGTATCGCGGCTGAAATCGGCATGGAGCACAACCTAGGTCTAACGTGTGACCCAGTTGCAGGTCAGGTTCAGGTGCCGTGTATCGAGCGTAACG
Source organism: Enterovibrio norvegicus (assembly GCF_002876705.1). Lineage (GTDB taxonomy): Bacteria > Pseudomonadota > Gammaproteobacteria > Enterobacterales > Vibrionaceae > Enterovibrio > Enterovibrio norvegicus_B. Next base: position 14,550 of record NZ_MDAG01000013.1, read on the forward strand.
GCATTGCGGCAATGAAAGCGATCAACTCAACGCGTATGGCGCTTCGTCGCTCGTCTGAGCCGCGTGTGTCGTTGGACAAAGTGATCGAAACCATGCTGGAAACCGGCAAAGACATGAATGCGAAGTACCGTGAGACGTCTCAGGGCGGTCTGGCAATCAAAGTTATCTGCTAATACGCAGTAACGAATTCATAGTCTCTGGCAACGATATCGACTCTGGCAACGATATCGACTCTGGCGACAACGCGAATACCTCGTGAACTCACCAGAAAAAAAGAAACCCGCCGATTGGCGGGTTTCTTTTATCCATCACTTTTCATTTCAAGCGGTGGCCAACATACGTTCTTCTTCTTTCACGACATGCCGCTCTGCAGCGTCTATCGCGCGATAAAGGCGCATCTTGGTTGCACTAAGCCCCAGTCCAAGCACTTGGCTGATTTCTTCAAGGGATAAATCGTGCTCAAAACGCAGTACGAGTATCTCTTGTGCCGTCTTTGCCAAGTTTCGAACAGTGTTGGCGATGCCTTGTTGCTCTGCAGCAACGGGACACACTTCTTCACTGCCCTGCTCTTCTGATTGCTCTTCCGAAATGAAACGCTGATGGTGTGTAGCACGTTTCTTTAAATAGCTTCTGCATTGATTGTCTGCAATTGCATATAACCAACTTCTGAATGCCGCTTCGCCGCGGTAGGCGTGGATGTAGCGGTAGCTACGAACAAGGGTCTCTTGCAATACGTCATCCGCATCATAAGAACAACCCAGCCACGCCATGCATCGACGATGTAATGGTGAAAGATAACGAGCGACCACTTGGTCAAAATAGTGGCGAGCTAATGGGTCCCCCGCCTGAATCTTCGCTATCTGTTCACGCTCACTGTTGAGACAGTTTGAATCCACTGAATGCATGATTAATACCCTCCTGGTATTCGAGTGGTGCACTCAACCTAGCCAAACCAAGATCAACAATCAAACAGTGTTTTCTATTCAAAACTGACAGATTTTTGGGCAATTTAAACACGCGTTTTCAAAAAAATATTGAACAGCGTTTTTTAATCAACAACTTACAAACATCATTATCGAACGCCGTTCAATTACCCTACAATTTTTGTGCATTCAACCAGATAGTGTATTTCTCACCGCTGACACACATTATCAAAACTGGCCGCAGGTCTGACCACCATATTCTTATACAACGAGAGACGATAATGGGTGTTTTTTTAGCCATTTTTGTTTTGGGGAAATAGCCATATAAATGCAACAAGGTGCATTAAAAATATTAAATCATATGGCATTCAATGAGTGAGCCTATTCAATCCTCTTTCCTAGTGCTCTGCTTAGCCACGCATTCAAGCTTCCCCGCTAACCTTCACATAGCAATATGTCGAACCTCTGCCTCTAACCTAAGCCTCTAACTTCTGCCTCTAACTTCGGTTTCGCATCTCGGCAGCCTCTTTGTTCCCACCTTGCTTGCTCCGCACTTACTGAATTTCAGCCATAAAAAAAGCCCGCTATATATAGCGGGCTTTCTGAATGCGTATCGCGTCAGCAATTAAGCCGTTGCTTTTTTCGCTACTACTGCGCCAACTGGCTTCGTCACGAATGACAGAACAACAGCCACTGCCAGCATCGCTGCACAGATGGTGTATGCCATGACGTAGTTACCGGTCATGTCTACTGCGGTAGCCGCAACAACTGGACCGATGAAGCCACTTACACCCCAAGCGGTGTATAGCACGCCGTAGTTACCACCGTAGTTTTTCAGACCGTAGTAATCAGCAGTGATAGATGGGAATACCGCCAGAAGCGTACCGTAACCCACACCAGCAACCGCAGCACCTACCATCAGAGTGAACTCAGTTTGGTACGTTGCAAACATCATCATGTTGATGCCTTGCATGATGAACGCAATCATCAGCGTTTTGATACCACCGATCTTGTCAGACAAGATACCAGCAGCAACACGGCCACCTGAGTTGAAGATAGCAAGTACAACAACAAGGAATGCAACTTGGGTCAAATCAGACTGGTTGATAGCGATAGAGGTAATGTTACCAATGATCATCAGACCTGCAGAAGACGCCAATGCGTACATCAGCCACAGTGAGTAAAACTGTGGTGTCTTCATCATTTCACGCCAGCCCATGTCAGCATTAGCAGCGCCGCTTTTCGCAACGTAGCCTGCAGGCGTTTCTGGTGTGTAGTCAGCCGGTGGATTGTTGATCGTTAACGCCAATGGAACAGCGATAACCAAAATGCCCACACCTAGGATTAAGAAGCTGGTTTGGATGCCGTAAGTATTGATCAGCATTGACGTCAGTGGTGCAAGGTAAACCGCAGCCAGACCAAAGCCCGCAGCGATAAGACCGTTAACCAGACCTTTCTTAGAAGGGTGAAACCACTTCATTGCCGCTGGTGCAAGACATGCGTAACCGAAACCGATACCACAACCTGTTACCAAGCCAAAGCTCAGTAGCAGAGTCATAGGAGAATCAGCAAAGCTTGAAACGATCATGCCAAGACCGACCATCACGGTGCCTAGGATCAACACTTTACGTGGACCCATGCGATCTTGAAGGTTACCCGCCACTAGCAAAGAAAGCGCAAAACAGATAGTTGCGACGGTGTAAGGCATAGATGCATCAGCGTTTGACCAGCCTTGCTCTACCAATGACTGCTTAAATACAGACCATGCGTACAGAATACCAATACACATATTGATAAAGAAACCAGCAGCCAAAATGCCTGCAGCTTTGTTCATTTTTTTCATCTTACGACTCAATAGACTCACAAATCACAAGGTGTCACGACAATCAAAGAAGCGCGTCACCCACGAAATAAAATATTTTTGGAAATGTTCAAAATAGTTTGAGAACAACCAAAGCGCGCGGAGTCTATCAAGGAATCTCAATGTGATCAAAATCTACTTTTGATCAGGGTCAAAATAGTTGCTTATTTGGCGAAAAAACAAACGAGAAGTGTAAATGGCCAAACATGATGCACGGAAGGAAATGCGACGAAACCCTTGTTTAATAAAGGCTTCGTTGCAATACACACTCTTTTACAGGTAGACACATCTGTTACCAGCCGCAGTAACAAAAGATGATTCAGATGGGCTGATAGATCACAACCCATCTGCAAATTATTTCAAAGACGGTGTTTCATTAGTGAATCAATACCGATTGAGCAACGGCTAACGCGTACTGAAACCTTTGCTTTCTAAAAACGCTTTCATAAAGGGGCGCGCTTCTTTATCTAACGTGCCAGAAATTTGATCGCTCCAGCTCATTGCTTTATTGCCACCCGTGCGCGTTCGATAGTATTCACGAATGGTTTGGTCGTAGGATACTAATGTGTCGTCATCCATCAACTGATAGGTATCTTCATGTATATATAAAGATGAAGGTAAGCGCGGTTTCACCTCGGGATCTTGTGCTGGATGCCCCAGGCACAAACCAAACAAAGGGATCACATGCATCGGCAGTCCGAGCAATTCACTCACTTTCTCGGGGTTGTTTCTAAGCCCCCCAATATATACACCCCCTAACCCTAACGATTCCGCTGCCGCTAACGCGTTTTGCGCAGCCAATGCGCCGTCTATTGCACCGATCAAGGTCTGTTCAGCAAAACCCAGCTTTGCATCTGGCTTGATCTGCAAGTGGCGATTGAAATCGGCGCACCATACGAAAAACTCAGCAGCCTCGGCAACATAAGGCTGTCCGCCTGCGTATTCAGCCAGCAAACGACGCTTTTCCTGATCAACAACGCGAATGACACTTGTGCACTGAATGAAACTTGAGGTCGAAGCGGCTCTCGCACAATCTAAAATTGCGTTGCGCTGTTCATCAGATATCGGTTGATCATTGAACTTACGGATAGAACGGTGGGCAAGTAAGGCATTAATGACGTCGTTCATAGAAAACTCTCAGTTCCTTTGTAGAACGTTAATATTCTGCAATTACACCGTAAAAAGCAAAACGGGTACGCAAGGTACCCGTTTGGATCACAACCCATATCTCATTGATATCAATATGGGTCGGCTTCTTCAGCAACGCTTTCCGACTGACAAACTCGCTCAAGAATGTGCACTAGCCTGTCTTTACTCAATGGCAAAGGGTTTCCTTTAATTGAACTCGAACGCATCGCCGTTGAAGCGACATCGTCAAATAAGGTCTCACACAACCCCAACTCTGTGAGTAACGGCAGGCCGAGGCGCTTCAAGGTGCGTTGTACCCACACAATGCCATCGCTTGGCTCTGCGTTCTGTCTTCCCGTGAGAATGACCGCTAATTGGCGATAACGGTTCAGCAGCGTAATGCGCCCTGCTTCGCGTGCTGCCAAAATGTTTTCCGCCATAACATATGGCGCAAGTTGCGCAGTGATTGCGCCATGCGGAGCATCCAACATACCGCCAAGGGCGGCTGCCAGGCCATGAGCTGCACCCAGTTTGGCATTGGATTGCGCCATGCCACCCAGCATAGAAGCAAACGCCATGTCAGCGCGTGCTTTCGGGTCATCTTCTTCACAGGCGTGAATAATGGCGGGCGCTAAACGGCGTAAACCTTCTTCACACACCATGTCCGTAAGCGGGTTTGGATCACCACACACATAGGCTTCCATCAAATGTGTAAACGCATCCATGCCGCAGCGTGCAGACAGTTCTTTGTCTGTGCCGTACGTTAATGTGGGGTCAATGATCGCCATGTCGGGGATCAGGTCTGTACTGCGCAGCGCTGCCTTGACGTTTTCTTGCGCAGAAATAAGCACCGCATTGCGCGTCACTTCCGACCCTGTGCCTGCCGTGGTCGGTACGGCAATACAAGGCAATGGCTTGGCGGTCAATGGCAGCGCGCGCCCCACCACTTCTACATAATCGTAAACGCTACCTTGGTTAGGAATGAGTGCCGATAAGGCTTTACCTACATCCATCACACTGCCACCGCCCACTGCAATCACCATGTCAGGTTTAAACACTCGTCCTGCCGCGGCCATTTCTTCGACCATTGCGATGAGCGGCTCGCCGTGCACAGAGAGTTGTTGGTAGCGCATTCCCTGCTGTTTCAAATAACCCAGCAACGGGGCTGCACGTTGCTCATCTTTGCCTGTCACCACTAAGGCGCTGTAACCAAATTGATTGAGCATTGAGAGGGAATGACTTAACGCGCCCTCACCGAAAATAATCCTTGTCGCCGTCATGAATTGAAACATGGCTCTTCCTTTTCAAAAACATCTGCCGACCAGCATCACTCAACCTTTTCCGTAGCATCTTGATTCAACGCAGGATTCGCTTGTTCATTGGGCATTGTGTTTCGCTTGTGTCGATGTCATCACATCTCGACGGTGCGTCAAAAAGAGGACAACACGCATTGATAGGCAACCTCTATCGAATTAAGAGACAAAACCTTCTTTTCTCTTCTTTGAGCTTGAGGCATAGTAATCACAACTTTCAGAGATAGACCAAACACAGGATGTGTTGGTGGCTGATATCTCTCACCATTGATTATGAAAATAGGATTCTAGGTATGTTCGTTGTTATTTTTGGTCGTCCAGGTTGCCCTTTCTGTGTTCGCGCAAAAGATCTTTCCGACAAACTGAAAGCTGAGCGCGATGATTTCAACTACCGCTATGTTGATATTCATGCTGAAGGCATCAGCAAAGCCGACCTAGAAAAAACGGTTGGTAAGCCAGTGGAAACTGTTCCACAGATTTTTGTTGACCAAGAACACGTTGGTGGTTTTACAGAATTCGAAGCGTATGCAAAAGCAAACCTGGGTCTGTACAACGAGTAATTTGGATCCATACAACGGGTTCGTATTGCTATAAAACGCGCGTCTACTTCTCCCATCAGAAAATAGACACAACGCGTGCAAACACTCATACAAAAGTCAGCGTAACCGCTGGCTTTTTTCGTTAAAAATCAGCACAAAAACCAATACTTTTTTCAAACCCACAAACAACTGTCCAAACTCTGACAAGCCTCTGAAATAAAATGCCAAAATTACCGCAACTTTCCATTACAAATCATCCAAAATGCGTATAATGCCCGTCCAGAATTTCCCTTTCCCCGCACGCGGATTACGGTTCAGTGAACATAGACGTCTACAACCTGCTCGTACAAAACGATATTCTTTTGCTCTTCGTTGTTCTCGCTATTGGTTTAGCCATTGGCAAAATTAGAATTGGTGGTTTCCAATTCGGCAACTCCATCGGCGTGCTCGTCACCGCCCTGAGTTTTGGTCACGCGGGGTTTAGTTTTAGCCCTGAAGCGCTAAACATTGGTTTCATGCTGTTCATTTTCTGTGTGGGCATTGAAGCGGGACCTAACTTCTTCGGCATTTTCTTCCGAGACGGTAAATCCTATTTGATCCTTGCGTTCACGGTGTTGAGTGCATCCATCGGCATCACGCTGTTGATGCAGTATCAATTCGGTGTCGACGGCAGCATTGCAACCGGCATGATGGCGGGAGCAATGACAGCAACCCCAGTGTTAGTGGGTGCAAAAGATGCGCTCAATGCTGGCCTCGCTGGAATGGATTACTCCCCCCAACAAATCGCCGCGATGATTGACAACTTAAGTGTCGGTTACGCCCTCGCGTACTTAGTGGGCTTGGTGAGCTTGATTCTTCTCGCCAACTTGATGCCAAAACTGCAAAAAGAAAACCTCGAGCATTCCGCGCAACAAATCACTATGGAACGCGGTTTAGGGTCGTCTTCACAGCGTAAAGTCTATTTGCCTATCATTCGCGCCTATCGCGTAGGGCCGGAGCTCATCAATTGGGTCGATGGACGCAACCTCCGTGAGTTGGGTATTTATCGTCAGACTGGTTGTTACATAGAACGCATTCGACGCAACGGCATTCTGGCGAACCCAGATGGTGACGCTATCTTGCAAGAAGGCGATGAAATCGCATTGGTGGGCTACCCAGACAGCCACGCGCGTCTTGATCCTTCATTCCGAAACGGCAAAGAAGTTTTCGACCGTGACTTGCTTGATTTACGCGTGGTTGAAGAAGAAATCGTCGTAAAGAATGACAGCATCATTGGTAAACGATTGTCTGATCTGAACCTGTCTGAATACGGCTGTTTCTTGAACCGTGTTGTCCGTGCACAGATTGAAATGCCAATGGACCACAACATCCTGCTTTCTAAAGGGGACGTGTTACAAGTCAGTGGCGAAAAACGCCGCGTAATGGGACTGGCAGAACGCATTGGTTTTATCTCAATCCACAGTCAGGTTTCTGACATGTTGGCGTTCTGTTCTTTCTTCATTTTCGGTCTGATTTTTGGTTTGATCACCATGACGTTCGGCCAAATGACACTCGGGCTGGGTAATGCTTCCGGCCTACTGATTGCAGGCATTTTGCTCGGCTTCTTACGTGCGAACCACCCAACATTTGGTTACGTGCCGCAAGGCGCGATCAACATGGTGAAAGAACTTGGTTTGATGACCTTTATGGTCGGCGTAGGCCTAAGCGCAGGTGGTAACCTTTGGGAGTACCTGCAACAGATGGGCTTTACCATCATGTTTGGCGCGCTGGCTGTCAGTGTTGTGCCTGTTATCCTCGCGTATCTCGTGGGCGCGTACGTGCTTAAGATGAACCGTGCATTGTTGTTCGGTGCCATTATCGGTGCGCGTACCTGTGCACCTGCCATGGACATGATCAACCAACATGCACGCAGCACAGTGCCCGCCCTGGGTTATGCGGGTACCTACGCCATCGCCAACGTATTATTGACCTTCGCAGGTACGCTGCTCGTTATTCTGTTCTGATCGAGAATCGAATCAATAGTCAGCCAAGATTCAGCGAACAGCGTTACACTGTTCGCTGAATTTTTTTATTCCTCTAATCTTGCTGGCGTTTCTCTTTCGCATCCCCTCGGTCGCTGAAAGACGTTGCTGAAAATCATCGCTGTTGAAAGATAGCCGTCGAAATATAGGTGTCGAAATATGCGTGTCCTCATCGTTGAAGATGATCCCCTCCTCAGTCATCACCTTAAATCCGAACTGTCAGAGCTTGGAAACCAAATCCATTGCGCAAGCACCGCAGAAGAAGGGTTGTTTGTCGCCAAGGATTACCCCAACGACATCGCCATTGTTGATTTGGGGTTGCCTGACAGAGATGGCCTGAGCCTGATACGTGACATTCGCCGTGCGGGTATACGTATGCCTATCCTGATCCTGACGGGCCGTGCAAACTGGCAAGATAAGGTCTCTGGCCTTGATGCTGGCGCTGATGATTATTTAGTTAAACCCTTCCAAAAAGAAGAACTCGTCGCACGCTTGAATGCCTTGGTACGCCGCAGCGCAGGCTTCGTAAAACCTGAGATCAATGCCGACAATATCTGTGTTGATTTGTTGGCCAAGAAAGTCAGCGTAAAAGAACAGCCTGTCGAGCTCACCGCCTTTGAGTACGATCTGTTGGAATACTTGATTCGACACAGTCGCCAGGTGGTATCCAAGCAACGTTTGCTTGATGTGCTTTATCAAGACCAAGAAGGCGACCCAAATACCATCGAAGTCATGATGAGCCGCTTACGCAAGAAACTGACACAAGCCGGGCAAGATAATCCGATTTCTACCGTTCGCGGTCAGGGATACATTTTCGAAATTAGCGCCAGTTAATCACAACACACCGCTGCGAAGAATCTGATGATAAAACCTAAAATGCCTTCTCCGATCCATCGACGCGTGATCACCACGTCTATTTCCATTATTTTGGTGTTCACCGTGGCGTTAGGCTTGGTGCTCAACCAACTTTACAACAAAAGCTATTTGGCACTGTATTCCTCAGATTTACTCTCCGCGGTGCCTCAGATTGTCGGCGAACTTAAGCGCGATAATTTGCTTGAAATTGACGCCAGTAGAATCCATGTTGCGCCGGAGAATCGTGCCGAAATGGGCTCTGTGGAATCTGACTATATGGCGTTTATCTGTCAGCCCGACAAATCCTTATTCTGGATGTCTAGCCACGCGAAGGGGCTTGGCCTCAGCGATATCTGCCAAGTCCTGCCTTATGATCTTGTTGACCCCGAACTCATCATGTATAACACGCATCCCTACGTGGTTCATGAGATCGCAGAAGGCTCAGGTTTAATCGAAGATAAATTCTTCGTAGTACGTGAAGTTGCACCTCAACTGGAACGATTGTCGGCGATAAAGAGAAAAACATGGTTCTATCTTGGCATTTTGTTCATTACCACGACTGCCCTGCTTTATGCGGCGTCTTACTGGAGCTTCAGCCCACTACGAAAACTGGCAGGTGAGCTCAACGAGATTGCAGAGTCTCGCCTTGAAAAACTCAATACCGACTACCCGTCCGAACTGGAAGACGTCACCGATGCACTCAACCGAATGATCGAATTGAGGAAAGAACAAACGCAGCGATATCGTCATGCCATGGATGATTTAGCACACAGTTTAAAAAGTCGGTTAGCGGCGACCAATGCGTTGCTTGATGACAGCGCTTTGAGTCGAGAAATGATGAGCAAGCGCATCGTGGAACAAGTCAGCCAAATGGACGACATGGTGCAATATCAGCTTAAACGCGCTTTGGTTGGTCAACGTGGATTGGTTCGAGAAAAATCAGAGATCAAACCGTCGGTGGATAGCCTCACGGGAATGCTATCAAAAGTGTATCGAGACAAGCCTGTGAACGTGACCCAAGATTTGCGAGAACTCGAATCTCTGCCTCTCAACAAAAACGATCTAACAGAATTGCTCGGGAATCTGCTCGAAAACGCGTTTCGCTTTTGTATTGGTGAAGTGCGGGTTCGCACCCGAGACACCGTAGAAAGCTACATCTTGTTGATTGAAGACGATGGCCCCGGCATTCCTGAACCAATAAGAGACTCGGTGTTTCAACGAGGCGTTCGTGCAGACCAACTGAACCCAGGAACAGGCATAGGCTTAGCCGTTTGTCATGAAATCGTGGAAAGTTACGAAGGCGTCATCAGTGTTACAACATCAGAACTCGAAGGCGCAGCGTTTGTGATTCAGTTTCCGAAGCAACGTTAGCGCGACAATGTTAGCGAGACAACGATAGCCAGTGTGTATAAAAAAGCCGCTTTTTATCACTTTGACATGCAATTTGAGAAAGGCGGTAATTTCACTGACTTACATTGGCCCTTTTTATCGCCGAATGCCGCATTTTTAGGCACTTCATGTCGGCAATATTTGGTGGCACAGCATTTGCTCTAATAGACTGTTAGAAACTATTGAGAGTAAATGATGCAGGCAATCCAGTGGCTTAACGATCAACGAGAGTTGTTGTTAACTCGCCTCAAAACACATTTTGTGCATGCAACGGCGCTCTTCGTCGTGCTTGCCTGTGGCCTGTGGTTCATCATTCCTCACCCCGTCATTCCTGTTGCCATTGGCCTTATCCCTCTCGCCATTCTGATTACCATCAGCCAGCCTGTGTTATTGGGTCTGTTGTTTATCGCCTTTTCATTTTTTCGTCTTCACGAAGCTTTCGCGCCTTTATATTCCCTAAAAATCCCACTAATGCTCTCTTTGGGCACACTGACCACCTTGGCGTGGCACATCGGTATCAGTGGAAAAATTCGAATGTTCAACTGTGCTGAACTGACGGGTTTCTACGTATTTTTTGCACTCGTCACCATTGGCATCCCTCTGGCTGGAAACCTCGGTGAAGCGTTCAATTATTACAAACAGACGTACATTAAAATCGGCATCATGACCCCTGCTCTGGCTTGGCTTTTGTGTAACGTTCAACACTACAAAAAAGCCCTGAACATGATTTCGATTTCAGGTCTGCTTATTGCGCTGGTAACGATTTACAACAAGGTCAATGGCATTGGCATGGTGGAAGAAACACGCGTTACTGTTGGGCGCGATTTAGGATCAGTGCTTGGCGACCCCAATGATTTAGCCTTGGTGCTGCTGTTTCCGTTCTCTTTCACGTTGAGTATTGCCATGACGCCGGGTTTGTCGAAGAAGCAGCGTTTCTTCGGCCTTGTTACGGCCATCGCCATCTTCATCGCTATCATTGGTACACAAAGCCGAGGTGGCTTATTGGGCATACTGTCAGCGCTTGGCACACTGGCATGGCGACGGGTGAAATCCAAAGCACTGCTGTTCACCTTAGGCACCATCGTCTGCACCATTTTATTCTTTGCAGCGGGCATCAGTGACCGTAAATCAGGTGGGGCAGCGGAAGAAGGGCTAGATGCATCAGCAAAAGGACGCCTTTACGCATGGGAAGCCGCTTTCTTTATGGCTGTCGATAATCCAATTTCTGGCGTAGGTCTCAACAACTTTTACTTCAACTACTTCTATTATTCCCCCCACTGGGATGGGTTAAACCACGCCGTTCACAGCACGTGGTTTGGCGTATTGGGGGAAACGGGATTTATCGGCCTGATCGCCTTCCTTGTCATGACGTTTATTATCTACCGTTCAGCCCTTAAGACGGTCAATATCGTGGTGGCAAACGCCACCTATTACTCGCCCGTCGTTCGAACCATCGGCGAAGGACTTTACTCAGGCATCATCGCGTTTTGTGTTTCAGGCACTTTTCTTACTCAGGGTTTCACATGGCCTATATATATCCTTTTGGCGCTGACCGCAGCGGTATCAAACTATGTCAGGGTACAAGAGGTAGAAAGGAAGAAAGAGGCTGAAGCCAGAGGAGATGCCGACGATGAACCCGAGGATGTACCACAGACAGCCAAGAACGCATTCTCACGCCCTGCTCGACCCGTGATCCCCAATCCGTATGCAAAGAAAAGGTAGATGCGAGATTAGAAACTAGAAATCTTGAGAAGAAGCATCGAGATAATAAAGAAAAAACCGACAAGCATAGGCATAACGATGGAATTGAAAAAGGCCGCTGAGCGGCCTTTTACGTGGAAAGCGGTGATGAACAGCCAGTTGTTTTAGTCGGCGTTCAGCAAGTCGTCTTTCGCGGCAAGCAGGTACTGATACATTGACCAGTAAGTCAGCGCTGTTGCTACGTAAAGCGCAGCATAGCCGATGTACAACACGATATCGTCATGTCGCCAAATCAGCATGGTCAGTGCAAACATCTGTGCGGCGGTTTTGAATTTACCCACCCAAGACACTGCAACGTTAGCGCGTTTGCCAAGTTCAGCCATCCACTCACGCAGTGCTGAAATAATGACTTCACGGGCAATCATGGTTGCCGCTGGAATCGTGACCCAAATGGAATGGAAATGCTCGGTGATCAACACCAGTGCAATCGCCACCATCACCTTGTCTGCGACAGGGTCAAGGAAAGCGCCAAATCGGGTTGTTTGCTCAAGGGTTCGAGCGAGATAACCATCAAGCCAGTCAGTGAAACCGGCAACAACGAAAATCAGAGCAGCGACCATGGCCGACCACTCATAAGGCAAATAGAACGCCACAACAAAAACCGGAATTAATGCGATGCGTATGAGAGTCAGAATAATTGGAATGTTCAGTCGCATAGTTTTTATTTCTTATGAATGACCGCGTTATGGTGCTTGAAACTCACGGCTGTTGCAATGACGAATGAATCTTCTCAGCCAAAACTCGGCTAATTCCCGGCACTTTGGCTATTTCTTCAACAGACGCACGCTTAAGTTCCTGAATTCCGCCTAAATACTTGAGCAGTGCTTGTCGACGTTTTGGACCCACGCCTTCAATTTCTTGCAACACACTGCTCTTTCTCGCTTTTGCGCGTTTTGCTCTGTGCCCTGAAATCGCATGGTTATGGCTTTCATCACGAATATGTTGAATAAGGTGCAACGCTGGCGAGTCCGACGGCATAGAAAACTCTTCGCCAGACACTTTAATCAGCGTTTCAAGCCCCGGACGACGCGTGGTGCCCTTAGCGACACCCAACATGAGCGGATGCTTAGGCCAATCAGCCATAAGCGGACCAACGACCTCCCACGCACGATTTAGCTGGCCTTTACCGCCATCGACCAAAATGATGTCAGGGATTTTCTCTGGGTCGACTTGCTTGCTGTAACGACGCTCTAGCACTTGCGCCATCGCTGCATAGTCATCACCACCGGTAATGCCCGTGATGTTGTAACGTCGATATTCAGATTTCAGCGGTCCATCTTGGTTGAACACCACGCATGAGGCGACGGTTTGCTCACCCATGGTATGACTGATGTCGAAACACTCCATGCGTTTCACTGACTCGAGATTTAATGCCTCTGTCAGCATCGCAAAACGGTTGTGGATCGTCATCTTGTGATTAATCTTGCTGGTTAACGCGGTTGCTGCATTGGTTTGTGCCAACTTGAGGAAGCGTGCCCTCGCGCCGCGCGGTTTGCTTTGAAGGTGTATTTTGCGTCCTGCAATTTCTGATAACGCACTGGCAAGGGATTCAAGTTCTTCCCCCATTTCCTGTCCTATCAAAATGCTTGTTGGGATCGTTCGCCCTTCCGCTTGGTTCAAGTAGAACTGACCAATAAAGCTGGAGACCAATTCATTGGTTTCTGTATTTGCAGGCATTTTCGGGAAATAGCTGCGACTACCTAACACCTTACCTTGGCGCAAAAACAGCACGTGAATGCAGGCAATCCCGTTCTCGACTGAGACACCAATGGCATCCAAATCATCATCACTGTCTTGCGAAACAAACTGTTGCTCTTGGACACGACGGAGTGATTGGATTTGGTCGCGAAACTCGGCGGCTTTTTCAAATTCCAGCGTTTGGCTCGCGGCTTCCATTTTCTCCACCAGCGTCGCAATCACCTGTCGATTTTTGCCCTGCAAAAACATGCGGGTGAAATCGACAAGCTCGTTGTACTCTTCATCCGAAATGATGCCTTCGACACAGGGGGCGGAACAACGACCAATCTGATACATCAAACAAGGGCGTGTGCGGTTGCCATACACGGAGTCTTCACACTGACGGACAGGGAATATTTTCTGCAGCAGATACAAGCTCTGCCTAACAGCGCCAGCATCAGGAAATGGTCCGAAGTATTCACCTTTGCGCTTTTTCGCACCACGATGAATAGACAATCGTGGATGTTTACTGGCAGACAAGAAAATATAGGGGTAAGACTTATCATCACGTAGCAAGACGTTGTAACGCGGAAGGTGCTTCTTGATCAAGTTGTGCTCAAGGATGAGCGCTTCTGTTTCACTGTGGGTGATCGTCACTTCAACATTGGCAATGTTTCGCACCAATGCGCGTGTTTTTTCGCCAGGGACGTTTTTGCGGAAATAGCTAGAGAGTCGTTTCTTTAACGACTTGGCTTTACCGACATAAATGATCTCACCGGAGGCGTCCATCATACGATAGACGCCCGGTTTATCTGAGACAGTCTTTAAGAAATCTTTGGCATCAAACACAGTGAACAGAAATAGTTAGAGAGTTTCTGTGTCTAGCATACCATGACGAATTGCCAGATGGGTTAATTCAACGTCGCCGTTAATTCCCAACTTACTGAACAATCGATAACGATAACTGTTGACGGTTTTAGGGCTAAGGCTCAACTGCTCTGAAATGTCCGTCACTTTTTGCCCTTTGGTGATCATCAACATGATTTGAAGTTCACGCTCAGACAAATTCTTGAACGGATTTTCCGCCGCAGGCGAAAACTGACTTAGCGCCATTTGCTGTGCAATTTCAGGTGAAATGTAGCGTTGGCCACTGTTCACCGCGCGAATTGCCTGAACCATTTCATCCGCCCCTGCACCTTTAGTGAGGTAGCCAGCCGCTCCTGCTTGCATGACTTTGGTCGGAAATGGGTTTTCAGTATGAATAGTTAGAACAATAATCTTGGCGTCGGGGTTGTAGCGTAGGAGCTTTCTCGTTGCTTCTAAGCCACCGATACCAGGCATGTTCATGTCCATCAAGATAATGTCCGCATGATTGCTACGACACCACTTGACTGCTTCCTCACCGCTTTCGGCTTCCCCTACCACTTTAACACCACGAACGTCTTCGAGAAGACGTCGTATCCCTGTGCGAACCAGCTCGTGATCATCTACAAGGAAAACACTTATCAAGCTTGTTTCTCCACTATGATTTTGGCTCGCCTTGCGCCGGGATGGCGCTCGACTTGAACTGCATATTACTTGAGTTTAACCCAACAATAAAAGAGCGAACACATTGATTATGTGTAAAAGAACATGTTTTTCGTTTTAAAACGTAACAAATAAGCCAACAAGGTCAAAAAATTCAGCATGTCTTCATTCGTTGGCGTGAAAATCTGTTTAAACCCAAAAAGTTAGCGTCAGTGTCTATCTTGCACACAAAACACAAACTGTCTACCTTTCAGTACAGATCATTGCCCAACCCTGTTCTATTCCACTATTTTGTATCAAAAAGTCGCGTCATTGAGAATACTATAAGCAAAAGTTATGGCACATTTTCGATCCCATAAGTACGCTAAAAAAGACATTACGTCACCACAGCTAAGAAGGAAAAGACAATGACATTAACCCTTGGGATATTGCTGTGTGATGATCACTATCCAGAGTCTCAAGCGGTATATGGGCACTATGATGAAGCCTTCAAGCGCCTTTTCGACAACAGTGCTGTGTCTTCCTTTGTGACCTACCGCGTGTTTGAAAACACCTTCCCAGCATCTCCCTCAGAATGTGATGTTTGGTTGGTCACGGGCAGTAAATGGGGCGTGTATGAAAGCGACCCTTGGATTACCCAGCTCATCAACTTTGTGCAACGCTGCGACCAAGAAGGCCAGGCATTAATTGGTGTCTGCTTTGGTCACCAATTGATCCACCTAGCATTGGGCGGAAAAGCAGCCAAATCCAACAAAGGATGGGGAATGGGTCTCTACCCTGTCGGCATTCTCGACCAAGACGCGTTCGATACGGGTGCTCAGCAAGCCTCCCTCAATTTGATAGCTGTGCATCAAGACCAAGTCTTAGAGTCCGCGCCTGATTTCGACGTCTTAGCGGGTTCCGATTTTTGTCCCATCGCCATCACTCAAAAAGATACCCGCGTATTGACCATGCAATGCCACCCTGAGTTCACGGATGAGTTTCTACTTCAATTGATTGAACGCTTGAGAGAAAAAGCGGGCGATGAAAAAGTGGATGAAGCCGCAGCGATTATTCGTGCGTGCGGCATGGGTGACAGAAGCATCGTCATCCATCGCCTGTTTGCGTTTTTGGATCAGCAAGTGGTGTCACGAGAAAAACGCCAAGCCTAACGACACAAGATCCAAGATTGGGAAGACCCCATCCTCTTCCCTCTCATCTTTCATCTCTCACCTCTCATCTTTCATCTCTCACCTCTTATCTCTTATCTCGCACCTCTTAACTCGCACCTCTGTTCTCTTACCTCATTGCATTTTTTGATGTGTACATTCTCAATATGCAAACCAAGGTGGCTATACGCACAGAATACGGTTACATCTTATTGAATAATAAGACTTACTATACTGGCATTTAATTTGCTCCTTTGTGTTCATCAAACACGACGGGAGCTAAGCCATGACATCATCGTTAAACCAGCCGCTGATATTTGTTGGACCACCACGTTCAGGTGTGACGCTGATTTCTAACTTGGTTTTCCATCATACCGATCTGTGTTGGCTCGATGAGAGTTTTGAAAAACACCCGCGCTCGCAATGGCAAAACCGTGTGTTCACCCAAACCAGCCAATGGCGTTCTTTTGGCGTGCTTGGCAACACCATGCTTTCAGGAATGGCACGAGAATTCGCATCAACACCTTCAGAAGCCCTGTCATTTTGGGACGACTATTCACGTGATGAAATTGATTTCTTCCGTGGGTTTGCAAAAGGTAAACATGCCACGCCCATTGAAATTTCAACCATCAAAGAGGTGCTGAGAAAACGCTTAATCGCGACGCAGCGCCCTCGCCTTGCGTTGAAATTTACAGGCCCATCGCGCTTGCATTATTTAAGCAGCCTGTTTCCCGAAGCGAAGTTCGTGAACATCGTTCGCGATCCTGCCTCTACCGTCAACTCTATGCTCTCGACAGAAGAATGGGAATATCAAGGAAAACATATGCTGTGGTGGCGTGGTGCATACTCCATCAGAGAGCTTGCACAATATGACATGCTGCGTGATCACCCGATTGCGGGCACGGCATTTCAACTGAATAAATTGCTTCAGACAACCAAGCAAGAAGAGGAAGAATTAGGGCTTAACATGCTCACCATCGATTACGAGCGTTTCTCAGCGAATCCTTATGAAACAATGGCATCTATTCTTGATTTTGCAGACTTACCCGCCAGCCCACACATCAATGCGGCAATGAAACAAAACGAGATCCGATGCAGTAACAAGGTAATGAAGATGCCGGCAACCGACATCAATACCGTATATACCTGGTGTCCTGCGTCCTAATCCCCTCGCCCACGACATTCAATAAGCGAACACACAAGAACGCCTTCCCTAAACAGGAAAGGCGTTTTTTCTTTTCCTTTACTTAAGGCGCGTCAGATTTGATGCAAAGAACGTGGTATTTACCGTGTTCTTTCTCAGCCCCTTCGGTTTCATGTTCAAACCAGGGAACTCGTCATCCAGAGCATCAAGAGCTTTAAGGTATTGATCCGCGTATCGCGTTCACTTTTGGTGATACCCGTAAAGAATAGAAACATACTTGGAAATCCGTAATACCAAAGCGACTAAAATACGCACTCACCAATGCCCCTGGCACTGATGTAAAAACATACTTCAGCGCACATAGTCTTAAACAGCCGCCATACTCAGCGCTCGGTATTTCCCCAATTGTTATTGTCCCTTCCCTTTCCTCTACAGCATTGATTCATTCGCCATGCAAAAAACGCATGATCTTTTTGCATCTAATTCATTTGCTTCATGCCATTGATAACTCTACTCTACGCGCCTTTCTCACCCTGAGGTCGCTATGTTTCGAACATCATTGCAATCACAATCTTTGGCGTCTCAGCTCTGCCGCTGGGCAATCGTCCTTATGTTAACGCTTGTCGCGGTGCATCATTGCGCGCCTTTTCAGCGTGCATTAACGGAATATGCCGTCGACGGCGGGTGTCATCAACAACACAGAGAAGCCCCCCATCACTGAGTAAAACATGCGGTGCATATAACAGAGTCAGCACGCGCTATTTTCGAATTTACAAGCAATAAGTGAACACGATTCACTCTCAACGTTAAGGTAGTTTAATGAGTATTTTCCGTTTCCCGCTCGTCGTTTGGATGGGAATAGGGATATTGATCATCAGCCTAGGGATCAGGCAGTCATTTGGTATTTTCATGATGCCTATCAGCGACACGTTCCAAACAGGACGTGAATTTTTCAGCCTCGCCATTGCCGTGCAAAACCTCATGTTTGGCGCGTTCCAACCTTTTATCGGGATGGCAGCTGACAAATTTGGCGCAAAACGCATCATCGCTATTGGTGGTGTCGCTTACGCACTCGGCCTATACCTCACGTCCATCGCCACCAGTGCAGGCATGTTGTACGTGTCTCTTGGGATTTTGGTTGGCTTGGGTCTTAGTGCGACCAGCTACGTCATCATTTTGGGTGCGGTTGCCAAAGTTGTACCCGCAGAGCACACCGCGAAAGCATTTGGTTTAACCACTGCTGCAGGTTCATTTGGCATGTTTGCCGTGATCCCAGGCGCGCAGTCATTACTCGCCAATTTTGACTGGCAAACAGCCATGCAGGTTTTCGCGGTACTTTGTACCATCATGATTGCCTTCTCAGTTTTTGTAAGAACATCGCAAGGGGCGGGACTAGCAAACCCTGCTGACGACTCTCAAACACTAAAACAAGCACTCAAAGAAGCGTTCAACCACAAAGGTTACTGGTTCATTCATGCTGGTTTCTTTGTGTGTGGTTTCCAAGTCATGTTCATTGCTACCCACCTACCAAGCTACATTGCAGATAAGGGGCTACCCGGCAATACAGCAGCGATGGCATTGGCCTATGTGGGTATTTTTAATATCTTCGGATCGTATTTCTGGGGATTGATGGGCGATCGCTTCAACAAGCGCTACGTCATGTCTTCTCTATATATGATGCGCTCTGTGGTGCTGGCTCTTTTTGTGACGTTACCACTAACAACAGAAACCGCGACAATCTTTGGCGCAGCCATTGGTTTTTGTTGGTTAGGCACCGTGCCACTTACCTCAGGATTGGTTCGCCAAATCTTTGGAGCACGTTACATGTCGACCTTGTACGGTTTGGTTTTCTTTACACACCAAATTGGCAGCTTCATGGGCGCATGGGTAGGTGGTCGTGTCTTTGATCACTACGGTTCATACGAGCCGATTTGGTGGGCAACAGTGGTTCTCGCACTAACCGCAGCCATTCTTCACCTACCCATCAACGATAAACCGATCGTCCGTGTTGTAGCGCAACCCGCTTAATCCACTTAAACGGCTCGGTCAACATCGCTATTCAAGCAACATACATCGACTATGAAATGGGCCTTTATAAGGCCCATTTTCATGTCTATTCCTTGCGAAAAAGCTATTGTTTTTGGGCGTTTCACCGCTCATACAAAATGAGAGTATTTACTCGCGATTGCATTATTAATTGAACAATGTATCGGAAACGTTAACTAGTTGTTGATTCTGTTATCATTTATCAATGCTAGATATGCACCTCGCCCGCCTCCCTGCTAGTTTGAAAGCGAGTGCATTCAATACACCATTAATTAGGGGTTAAAAATGGGGAAACTCACGACACATGTTCTTGATACCGCAAATGGTGTGCCTGCCGCGGGTGTGAAAATATCGCTGTATCGCATTGATGATGATGGACTCAAACCCCTTCTTTCCACATCAACAAATCAAGATGGCCGAACTCAGCAACCGCTTCTAGAAAACGACGCTTTTCGTTCCGGCCAATATCAACTTGTGTTTTCGACGGCCGCGTATTTTCGTCATCGCAACACACCCGTTGACCCTATTCCCTTTCTTGATGAAATCGTGATTCGATTTGGTATCTCAGATCACAATCAGCACTTCCATGTGCCTTTACTTGTTTCCCCCTACAGTTACTCGACGTATAGAGGAAGCTAACGCCTTCGCTCTTACAAAAGCGCTTTACACAATAACGAGAAACCCGCTAACTAAAACGAAAAAAAGCCAGCTTTGGCGGGCTGGCTTGTCTTACTGAGGGATGTTTATAAAGAACATTTATTCCGCTAAAATTGGGTACGCTTCTGTGTAGATCCAATCATTGTCTTTAGCTGGAATATGGCAACCTAAACAATCAGTTTTGTAATCTGATGAAGCATTGACGCCAAGGTTATCTGGTTTAAAGAGCGCCCAACCCCATCCATCTCCCCATACACCAGTGTCTTGGAAACGACCTTCCGTGTCTTTTACCATGACAAACCATTGCTTAAGGTTTTCGGTTTCATAGTTAACACCAGCACCGGTTGTGAAATCGCCGCTCGCATGTGCGCGAAGTTCCTTAACCAGGGTCGCTCCGTCGGGGAATTTACCCGTTTTTTGGAAAGCCTCTACCGTTTCTTTTTCCGTATAAACGCCGTGGAAACCGCTCGCACCACCATCAGGAACAAACCACGATCCAAGATGGACCATTGACGTACGAAACCCTTCAGGAAAAGCGATGCTGCCGTCTGCATCAACAATCCCCGAAAAGGATGTGTTGTCTGATGCAATAGAGGTCGTAACTACCCCAGCGCTAGCCAGTAAAGCGAAAGCTATGATGCCTTTTTTCATTCTTGTCTACCTTATTTTAATGATGAAGACACGCCACCAATGGCAAGCTCACCGGTACCTTTACCCGCACGAAGTACTGGGTAGTACTGCGTAAATACAAAATCATCAGCTGCGGCGGCAGCGTGACAAGCATTACATGCAGCAGCAGGAAATGCCGTTGCTGTTTCTGTCAGTGACGAATGATCCGGCGTAGAAAAGCTGTAGTAAGACCAGTTACCCGGCTCGTTAGGGTTCACTTTTTTACTCTTGATAGTCGCTTCCAAGCCAATAAAGTCACCTTGAAAATACCCCGCGCCACTCACTGCCGCTTTTGAACCCACATCAACAAGTTCCTTAATGATGATGGTGCCATCACGGAACTCACCCGTTTCCTTCCAGTGCGTCCAGCTTTCAGGGTCAATGTACACATTGTGGTGCTCTGGAAAAGCCGCTTTGCCATTGTTCATATCATTAGGTGTAACGGGTGTCCCTACATAGACCCATTCACGATAACCAGTAGGACGCTCAAGGGCACCGTCTACAATAGTGAAATACTCTTGTGCAGAGACACTGGTTGACGCCAAGGTTAACGCGCTCAATAAAGCAGCCGCCCCCAATCCTTTAGTCAGAATTGAAGATGGAGTTTTTTTTGTTGCGAATGCTTTGTGTGCTTCCATTTATTGTTACTCCTTTCTAGTGACAAAATGCTCAGTAGACAAGCATTTGGTCAGAGCTTAGGCTATATAAGAAATGGGTGTAATCATCGGGAGACTCACATTGGCGCTTGGAAGAATCAAAAACGACGAAAACTTCAATTTGCTGACCGATATTCTTGAAACACTTAGGTTTAGAGGCTCAATTTTTCTAAGTTCTAACCTCTCAGCACCGTGGGGCATATCGCTCGATGAGAAAAGCTATCCGAGGTTTCACATTACGATGAAGGGGAGCTGCTTTTTTGGCGTCAATGGCCAAGAGCACGTTCAAGCCAATGAAATGGAACTCGTCTTTTTACCCAATGGCGATAAGCATTGGGTGGCAGATAATCCTGACAATCATAAAACGCCGAGTGAGAGCATGATTGAAGCGTGCTCGTTGAATGACCCCAAATTTCAAGAAGGCCCAACGACACACAAATTAATGTGTGGCATGGTGAAGTTTGATGATGATTTAAGCCATCCTTTACTTGACGCTCTCCCCAGTATTTTGCATTTCAAAAGCATTGCTCATGACAGTCCAGTTTGGAATCTCATCACCTTGATAGATCAACAGATCCAAGAGCTCGGCAATCATGACAACCTCATTATTGATAAGTTGACTGAAGTGCTATTTATCATGCTTTTGAGGAGTTATTTATCTGAGGATGCTGAAATATTTGATTTTCTAGGTACAACACGTGATAAAAGAATTTTGAAAGCTTTATCGCTCATGCACACACAACCCGACAATGACTGGACGCTTGATGAGCTGGGTAAACAAATCGGTATGTCACGTGCAACCATAGTGCGCCACTTCCAAGACGCAGTTGGAATGGCCCCCATTGCCTATCTAAATCACTGGCGTCGTCTCAAAGCATATCAAGCGATTCGATACACCGATGAATCGATTGATAAGATAGCGATTTCGTTAGGTTTTACATCCGGCCAAACACTCAGCCGCGCCATGATCCGTGAAATGGGTATTAGCCCGGGTGAGTTGCGAAAACAAAAGAAAAGTTAGCCCATTCCCCCCTAAAATAGCGCCTTCCAGACTAAAGCTGATACGTTAATACACAAAAAAACCGCATTAAAAAATGCGGTTTTTTTCATTTTTGGCGGTGAACGGTTAGAAGAGCCAACCTGTCGGGTTCTCAACCGCTTTTTTAGCATCCAATTGTTTCATGCCTTTGACCATACGAACGACAGTCCACACCAACCAAAACAACAAGATCAAGTAACCAACAAGCACCAATGACGTGATTGCACCAATGATCAGATAAAGCGCGCCAATCCAAAAAGTTCGAATCTGATATTGATAGTGGGTTTTCAGCCATTCAGGCGCGTCGCCACGGTTCACATAAGCCATAACAACACCAATAAGTGTCGTTAGGCCGAATAATATGCCCACTAAATACAACACATAAACAATTTTTGCCGTGCCTTCTGTCGAAGGTACATTTTCTACCATGGTATCACTCATTGTCCTCTCCTTTTGAATAGTGCTAAACGCATCAGATACTGTCTGACGCCATTTTATAACGAGACTGACACTAATATACCCAAGCCAAAGAACGGCATTGATGCGTCCATGACGAAGTTTCTCTTTTTGCGACAAGCCAGCGATCATTCAGTAACTGACTATGTTGTTTTTAACGGTTTCTTAGACATTCACATATAGATGGCACAAAAAAAGGCCAACCGGCCTTTTTGATTAATTGTCATACCCGACTAGGACGCTAACCTTGATAGCCCATAATGCGTGGCAGTGACAGCACCAAATCTGGTGACAGAATCATGATCACTAATGCAGCGAGCAGCGCAATAATGAAAGGAATAATCTGTTTGATAATGCCCGCTAACGGTATGCCTGTTGTTCCATTTATCACGAACAACAACACACCATAAGGCGGTGTTATCAGCCCTATCATCAAGTTTACAATGGTAATCACACCAAAGTGCACCAAGTCGATACCCAATTCACGGCATGCAGGAATAAACAGAGGAACGATGACCAAAATAACGGTTGTCGCATCCAGCAAGAAGCCAAGCGCAAGGTAAATCAAGTTGACGATGATCAGGAACGCCATCGGCGACAAATCCGCCGCAGCAATCATGTTCGCGATCGATGTCGGTACATTTTCTGTCGCAATGATGTAGTTAAAGATCAGCGCTGAGCCAATCACCAAACCGACAGACGCGGACGAATACGCACTTTCTTTTAACGCATGATACAGCTGCTTAAAGCTGATTGAGCGATACACCACTGCCGCAAGGAACAAGGCATAGGCTGCTGCAACCGCTGCAGCTTCCGTTGGCGTTGTAATACCACCATAGATACCAAACAGCAAAATGGCCGGCATAAGGAGTGTCGGTAGCGCGCGGAAAGTAATGCCTGGAATGTCTTTTATCGGCGTGCGAGGCTCTTTCACGATATCCATGCGCGAGGCGAGGAACGCATTCATCCCCATCAACATAATGCCCATCAACAAACCTGGAATAAGACCTGCAATAAACAAATAGCCGATTGATGTATCAGACACCAACGCATAAATCACCATCGGAATCGACGGAGGAATGATCGGTCCAATGGTTGCTGAAGCCGCGGTAATCGCCGCTGCATACGCAGGCGGATATCGACCATCTTTGGTCATCATGTTAATGATGACGCGACCGATGCCGGCAGCATCTGCAACCGCAGAACCCGACATGCCGGAGAAAATAAGGCTCGACACAATGTTCACATGCCCTAGCCCACCACGTAAGTGACCCACCAATGCAACGCAAAATTGCAGCAGCCTATCCGTGATGCTTCCTGCATTCATGATATTGGCAGCAGCAATGAACAAAGGCACTGCAAGCAAGATAAAACTGTTATAGAAACCTTGGATAATCTGCTCGCCCGCCAGCGCGAGATCTTGGCCACTGACCGCCAAATATACAATGGCACCAATGATCATAGAAAACGACACGGGTGTGCCAAAGGCGGCGAGTAAAAGGACAGTCACCAAGCAAAGTGTTAACGCTAAACTCATTGTTCCACCTGCTCATCCTTGTTGGCATCTGCGTCTTCATCCGTGACCTTGTATTTAGGGTTCAAATACTGAATCAACGACACGCTATAGCGGAGAATAATGACACCGAGGAAAACGCCATAAATACTGAATACATAATCAAGACGCCATTTTAAAATTGCGCTCTTCTTGATCTTGTAAAAAGTGATGTAATCCCACGTTGGCAAAAAGCTCATTCCGAAACCGATAATGATGCCCAAAGCCGATAAGATGAGAAATACGCGTTGGACTTTTCCCGGTACGCTTAAAAAGAGAAGGTCGAAGCGAATGTGGTCTTTATGGCGAAGACAAAACGCGCCCGCCCAGAAAATCACCCATAGCCACAAAGTCAGTAAGAGTTCAGATGACCAACCTATGGGTGAATTCAGGACGTAGCGTGAGAAAATCTGAGCACAAAACATCAGGAACATTGCCGCCAACATAGCGACGGCAACGCCATCTGCAATTCGCTGAAACCAAGTTAATATCGATTTCACACGCGACCTCATTACAGCTTATTGATTTTCTCTACCATGCCTTCAGGCCAAGTGTCAGAGAAATCTGATTCCAAGTACGCATTTTGTACGTGAGTACGGAACGCGTTTAGATCAGGTTCGTATACTTTTAGACCTTTTTCGACGAAGAAGTCCACCAGTTCACCTTCAAGTGCTAATTGGTTTTTACGACCAAATGCCGCTGCATCGTCTGCCGCTTTTTGCAATTGCGCTTGTTGTTCTGGCGTTAGCTTGTCCCACACCTTTTTAGAGATAGCGAGGTAGTTCAAGTCAACCAAATGGCTCGTCAAGACGATTTGCTTGGTTACTTCGTAGAATTTTGCATCTTTGTCTGTTGGAAGCGGGTTATCTTGCCCATCAACCGCACCGGTTTGAAGACCCGTGTAGACTTCAGTAAATGCCATTGGCGTTGGGTTAGCACCCAATGCTTTACCCAGGAACTGCCATGAGTCTGAACCCGGCATACGTAGCTTCACGCCCGCAAGATCCGCAGGTGTTTTCACTTCTTGATCGGTACGCAAGTTCAACTGACGACGGCCAAGGTAAATCACTGTTAGCAGTTTCACGCCCAGCGTATCTTCAACTTGCTCTTTCAATGGGTCCATAAAATCAGCGTTAAATACAGCCACTTGGTGGTCCGCATCACGGTGCATGTAACCAGCAGAGAAAATGGAGAACTCAGGGATAAATTCTGCCAGCTCTTGCGCCGATGCCATTGCCATGTCGAGGTTGCCACGCGCAATCGCTTCAAGCTCAGTACCTTGCTTGAACAGTGAGGCATTCCAGTGCGGTTCAAACTCAGCAAAACTTGCAACACCAGGACCAAATACCGTTGTTAGTGCAACTGCACGCTGATCGGTTTCTGAACTCGGTGCCGACAAACGCAATTTCATATCCGCCGCGCCAGCTGCTGTTGCAGCAAACATACTTACTGATAGCGCAGTCATCTTCATCAGGTTCTTCATCCAACTTGCTGATGATTGGGACAACAATTTCATACACCACTCCTTTGATTAAAGCCCTTACTGCGGGCCCTTATAGGGTCAACGCATTGATGCGTAATATGAATAAACGCATCAAAACAACAGTTGACCATGAATATGTCATTAGCGTAGACGAATAATTGATCACGATGTTAGCCAATTGTGTCTCAATTGTTAAAACATCATCTATTTTTAATTTTAGGTGATATTTTTTGTTTTATAGTGAAATTAACAAAACGTAGATTCATCTCAATTTTGCGGCAATGCGCATCGGCGATTGATGCATTAATAGAAGCGTTACAGACGTTACTTTCGTCGTTTTAAACAAAGAGAAGTAGCAATGACACTCTACGAAACACTTCGAACAGACTTATTGAAAGGCGAATTCAAGGCAGGCAGTCGCCTACGCATGGAGAGCCTGAAATCTCGCTATGGCAGCGGCGTTAACGTGCTCCGTGAAAGCCTCACGCGCTTAGCAAGTGATGGGTTGGTCGTGGCTGAAGGCCAGAAAGGTTTTCATGTCGCCAGTTTTTCGGTCAAGAAAATGGAAGAACTGACCAAGCTACGCATTTTGCTCGAAAGCGATGGTGCAAGACAGTCGTTTGCAGCGGGCGATATGGAATGGGAAAGCAACCTCGTTGCTGCTCACCACAAGCTCCAACACGTAGAGAGCAAGATGCAAAACAGCATCGAAGACAATTTCGTCATGTGGCACCGCTGCGACTACGAATTTCATGCAGCGCTGATTGGTGCGTGCCACTCTGAACTTCATATGCATTACCACCGCCAGCTTTATGACCAATTTCGACAATTTGTGATGATGGAATTACGTACGTCTGGATTTCGTGGGAAACACATTGTCGACGAACATGCTCTCATCCTCGATGCAGCGCTAGATAGAGATATTGACGCCTGCATTCATGCGCTTGAATCACACCTTGGTGGGTTTGTAGAACGCGTGAAAGCAACAAGCACAGAAAAATAACAAACAGTAAGACGCGATCGCTATTTTCACGCGTTAAAACGCGTGCTTTTACCCAATAGACAAGGAAAGCAAGAAAACATGGAAATGCTACGTATCGCCGTGGTCGGCGCTGGGCTGATTGGTAAAAACCATATTCGACTCGTTGATGCACACCCAAACTGCCAGCTCGCGGCAATTGTCGATCCTTTCGAAGCAAGCAAACAACTTGCAGAAGAATACAAAACGCCCCATTTTGCTGATCTTGAAGCCATGATCGACGCGATCGATGTCGATGGCGTGATTTTAGCAACACCAAACAACCTACACGTTACCCAAGCAAAAATGTGTATCCAACATGCCATTCCCGTGCTCATTGAAAAGCCCGTGTCACACACCGTTGAAGAAGCAACAGAACTGCTCAATATCGCGGTGAACACCCCAGGCATTTGGGATACTTTGCTGGTTGGCCACCACAGAATGCACAGCCCCATCATCAAACGTACCCGTGAAATCATCGACTCGGGTGTATTGGGTGCATTGGTGGCATCGCAAGGTAGCGCCGTGTTTTACAAACCCGATGATTATTTCGATGCAGCACCGTGGCGCACCAAAGAAGGTGGCGGCCCTATCCTGATTAACCTTATTCATGACATCGGCAACCTGCGCTATTTGTGCGGAGAAATCGTCGCCGTTCAAGCCATGGCATCCAGCCGTCGTCGTGGGTTTGATGTCGAAGACACCGTGTCGATTACCTTCAATTTCGAAAACGGCTCTCTCGGTACGTTCTTGTTATCAGACACCGCCGGTTCAGGCCGCAGCTGGGAGCAAACATCCCAAGAAAACAAAGCCTATTCGAGTTATGAAGACGAAGATTGCTACCACATCGCTGGCACTCACGGTTCGATCTCTGTTCCGACCATGCGATTAAAATACTACAAAGAAAAAGAAGACCGCTCTTGGTGGAAACCGTTCGAATGCGACAAGGTGTCGCTTGAACGTAAAGATCCACTGGTAGAACAACTGACCCACTTCTGCCGCGTAATCCGAAAAGAAGAGAAGCCACTGGTCACAGTACGAGATGGCTTACAAAACCTACGCGTTACAGAAGCTGTTGTTGAAGCGGTGAAAAACGGAAGAACCGTTTTTGTAAACGATATTGGTTAACTCTAGGGAATGGCAAAGGACTGTAACGATGAAATCTTTACTGGTGTTAAACGGCCCAAACTTGAATTTGCTCGGACAGCGAGAGCCTGAGCAGTATGGTTCTTCAACGCTAAATGATGTTGAAGCACTTTGTCGTCAAAAAGGCGAATCGTTGAACCTTGGTGTTGAATGCTTGCAAAGTAATCACGAGGGCGTATTGATAGATGCCATTCACGAAGCGGGCAGAAACCATAAAAGTGGTGAACTGCTCGGTGTTGTGTTCAATGCAGGCGCTTATACACACACCTCTGTGGCACTGCATGATGCAATCAAAGGTGCACAGGTCCCAGTGATTGAGTTGCACATTTCCAATGTGCATGCACGTGAATCATTCCGTCATCATTCCTATTTAACCCCTGCGGCTATTGGCGTTATCGCAGGGTTTGGCGTTAACGGCTACGCATTGGCTATTCAAGCCTTGGCGGATCGTGCGGAGATGTCGTTATGATTTACTCCATCGCGACGGTTTGCCTTTCCGGCACCCTAAGACAAAAAATCGAAGCCATTTCAAAAGCCGGATTTCGTGGTATCGAAATCTTTGAGAATGACCTGATCACCCACAATGGCTCTGTGCATGAAATTCGCAGCATGTTGGATAACCACGGCCTAGATGTGGTTACCTACCAACCTTTTCGAGATTTTGAAGGCCTGCCTGCCCCCTATCGTCAAAAAGCTTTTGATCGCGCCGAGCGTAAATTCGATTTAATGGAAGAGTTAGGCACCGATCTGTTAATGGTGTGCAGTAGCGTATCACCCCACGCATTAGGCGGGATTCAGCGCGCAGCTGATGACTTCCATGAATTAGGCGAACGCGCTGCAAAACGCAATATGCGCGTGGCTTATGAAGCACTCGGTTGGGGGAAATACGTGTGCGATTACCGCGACTCTTGGGAAATCGTGCGCCGCGCCAATCATGAAAACGTGGGCGTGTGCTTAGACACCTTTCATATTTTCTCGCGCCAAACTGAGCTCGACACCATGCTCAACATCCCAGGCGACCGCATATTCTTGGTGCAAGTTGCCGACGCACCTAGCCTGTCGATGGATCATTTAAGCTGGAGTCGCCATTATCGTTGCTTCCCTGGACAAGGGGATTTACCGCTCGATAAGTTCGTTGCCAACATGCGTGCGACGGGATATGACGGCCCCTTCTCTCTCGAGATTTTCAATGACCAATTCCGCTCAGGCTCAACAGAGAAAACAGCGCGAGATGGTTATCGTTCCTTGGTTTTCGCCAATCAAGCCATTGAGAAAACACCCGATATCGAGCCTGAAAAGATTTCAACGGTTTCACCGCCATCAGAAATCCAATTCATTGAGTTTGCGTTGAGTGCCAACGAGAAAGACGCCTTAAGCAATATTCTGGCGCAGCTTGGCTTCTGCCATACAGCAACGCACAGAAAGAAAGACGTGGAGCTTTGGCGACAAGGTAACATCAACCTCGTGATGAATATGGAACCTGACAGCTTTGCGCAGCGATTCCACCAGCAGCATGGTGTGTCAGTTTGTGCCGTCGGGCTAACGTGTCACAACGTCAATGACATGGTTGAACGCGCCAACCAACTAGGGTTCCCCCCAGTTTATGGCAACCCAGAGACAGATACCCATGGTATTCCCGCCATTCATGGCCCAGGCGAAAGCCTGCTTTATATGGTTGATGACGCTGACAAACCTGCGCATTGGGAACGTGAATTCGTCTGGCACGACAACCTGCAGCCTCAAGGTTTTCTTAACCGCGTCGATCATGTCGCGACAACAATGAGCTACGAAGAAATGCTGCATTCCGTGCTCTTGTATCGCTCAATGTTTAGCATGGAAACCATGCCGACCGTGGATGTTTCTGACCCCGGCGGGCTTGTAAAAAGTCAGGCGCTACAAACACCAGACGGTGCAGTCAGTTTCACGCTGAACAGCAGCCAATCAGCACGAACCGTATCAACCCGTATATTGGACAAATACGCTGGAACCGGTGTAAACCACATCGCCTTTGCCACCACAGATATTTTTGCCATTGCAGAGTTCATGCAAAAGCAATCGAGCACCACCATGGCGGTCACGGCGAATTACTATGACGACATCGCCGCCCGATTCTCGTTGTCAGATGACGTGTTGAACAAAATGAAACGTTTTAACATTCTGTATGACGAAGATGAGCATGGCACCTTCTTCCAGCTATATACCACGCTGTTTGCAGGTCGATTCTGCTTCGAAATCTTGCAACGAAATGGCTATAAGGGTTTTGGCGCCGCAAACAGCCAAATGCGTTTGACCATGCAGGCGAGAGAATTGGCGGGGTAGAAATCAATAAAAGCCCCTTATCTTGGGGCTTTTATTGAATTGCGTACGATGCTATTGCTGCTCAACGATTGTCCATCCAGCGGGTAGCCCTTGATTGGTCATCGTTTCTTTTATGCTTTCTTTTTGACCGCCGGTGGCGCTATAAAACCCATAATTAAAACTAGAACCGCCAACGGCATCATAGTCGACACTTCCCTCAAATCCTTTCTTCAGAATAAGTACCTGATCAGCCTTAACCTCAAAACTCAGCCCTGCATAACTTGTTAAATAGGATTTTGAATCATTAAAAACACGGCGATAGTTAGCGTAACAGCGATATTCTCCTACTGAATAGTCACCTGGCGCTAGATTCGTAATCAGTGAATATGTTGGTTTCTTGCCAACATATATTTCTTCTTTGATGCCTTCGTTAAGATCACTCGGATCAACAAATGTTTTCTTGATAACTAATTCTAGAGAACGACAAGGGTATTTTTTTGACTCTGAGTTAGTCACAATTGAGATTGGAATTGCTATAGCCCCAGTTCCATTGGTAGCTTCCAACTTGTTTGTTGCCATATGAGTACAACCAGCTAGAAAAGACGATACGGCAATGGTGAAAACACCACATCTCGATAAATTTTTCATTTCCTCTCCTTAGGAATTTACAGACATACTAAGGCTACCAATATAGTTTGACAGCGATTGTCTTATTATAGGTACAAAAAGGGAGCCACTTGGCTCCCTTGTTTTTACGTATATCGAGAAAACTTAGTCACGATCTTGGTCGAAATCTCCGTGGAAGTGACCGTGATCAGCCGTCTCGCGAGACGCTGCTTTGATTTTTTCACCGATGCGGTGTTTATCTTGCGGCGCTGAACGAAGAAGCGAACGTTGTTTCTGTTCTTCTTGCTCTTCAAACAACTCTTCTGTCATCGCAAAGTACGTCGCGACATACGCCAACGCGCGCGAGTTTTTGGTCAAGGCTTCGTTGCTTACGTTGTTCAAGTCATCACACGCTTGGTGGTAACACTTGTCATAAGCCACATCCACTTCACCGCCGAACAACTCCGCTTCTTCAGCACTTTTCACACGCTCTGCACCCGTGAACAAACCACCGAATGCCACACCCCAGTCAGCAAAGCCAGAGTAGTCTGAACGTTTTGACAATGCTTGAGGAATGGTTGCCTCGTCGTTGTCGGTAAAGAACTCATTGAACAAGTTTTCGATGTCAGATGTGCCTTTAGGCGGTTCGAAATCACCCGGATACGCATTGTTCGGATCGTCTTTCGTATCCGACAAATCACCATCCATCACGCCGTAGATATAGTTTGGCGAACCGATCATATCGAAGTTTAAGTACATCTTGACGGGATTAAGCGCGTTATAGCGTGCTTCTACCATGTCACGTTGTGCATCCGTTAACTCAGAAGGATCAGTGATACCTAGCTCTTCCATGATTTGCGTTTGTGCGTCATTGTAAATCGCACCGAACACTTCATTGGTATAGTAGTCAGAACCTACGAGACCCGCTTCCTCCGCGGCCCACCAAGCAAAACGCACCTTGTTCTTCTGATCAACATGCAGTTTTTT
Source organism: Enterovibrio norvegicus (assembly GCF_002876705.1). GTDB lineage: Bacteria > Pseudomonadota > Gammaproteobacteria > Enterobacterales > Vibrionaceae > Enterovibrio > Enterovibrio norvegicus_B. Next base: position 46,449 of record NZ_MDAG01000013.1, read on the forward strand.
CAGTTTCTTTTTCAAACGAATCGCGTATTCAAGGATGCCCGCGGTGCCTGAACCATTATCGTTAATGCCAGGCCCTTCAGGCACGGAATCCAAGTGTGCGCCTACCATGACGATTTGATCAGGATCGCCCCCTTTGGTTTCAGCGAGCACATTGCGAGTTTCGACAACTTCATCTTCGACAGACACATTCAGCGCCGCAGCAATCGTGTTTGCCTCAAGTGCGTCATACCATTCTTTACCGAGATCATAACGTGCACCAAACGCTGGGATGGTCGCTTCACTGTCGCTACCCAATGTGCCGTTTACAACCGCTTTTCGGCCATCATTGTTGCCTTGGTTAAAGACAATTGCCCCAACTGCACCCGCATTTTCAGCGTTCACCACTTTGGCATTGAACGTACAGCCACCCCGCTGGATAACGGCAACTTTGCCAGACACATCAATACCGTCAAAATCTGATGCTTCGCAGCCATCAGTGTCATCATAATCTGGAGATTCAAAATTGAAATCGGGCGTTACAAAGGCAATATCAGCGCTGACTGCGCCATCAGAACCACCAGAGTAAGACATGGTTGCAAAGTCCGCGGGAATATCGTCCGTCGCATTACGAACATGCACCAGCGCTTGTCCATTCACGCTTAACGATGTACCACTCTGCTCCTCCCAAGCACGAAAATCGAAGGCTTGATAAGTCACTTCGTAGCCATGGCGCTCTAACGTCTCCGTAATGTAATCGACGGAATTCGCGTAACCATCGGAACCTGCGGCGCGTGTTGTTGATTCACCATCAGGCGTTGGTACCGCAATGGCCTCTAACCCTTCTAAATGGTCAACAAGGCGCTTTTCCTTCATCGCATTACTGACTTTTTTAGCGACCCATCGCGGGTCTTCACAACCCGCGAAACCCGTTAAAAGGGCAGCACTGATCGCAACCACGATCACTTTCTTTCCACTAACGTTGAATGTTTTCATTATTGTCATCCTTTTTAACTGACTCAGTCAGTCAAACACTCAAAAAATTAATGTTCCAGAAATCAGGCAAATAAAATACAGATATGTTGGCAGAGAATCACACTTCCTCATTTAATATATAAACGAGTCAAAAAGAGTATTTTCGCCTTGATGAAGAGACATATTCTTAACGAAAGAGAGGAAGTGTTAAATGTAAAGTGAGGTGCGGAATTCATTTTTTCAATATAATTATTAAAACATATATGTGTGATAACGACAACAGCGTGTTATTTTCAACAGTATATTTAAACATCAAGCTGCATAGGCATTCACACAAAGCAAATATCGACGTTTATGTGTAAAAAGAAAATGTGTGCGCCAGATCATCACATCACTCCCTCTGCCCCGCCATTCTTGAACACAAAGGCGGCGTTGGAAATTTAAATATGCAACCACGATTGAAATTCGAGCAGAGATGGATAATTTCGCTCAAAATCACTGGCCGTTTGAACACAATTAAACATGACCAATGTCGTCATGGTTTTCTTTCAATATATTTACAAGAAAATATAATAATCGAACGCGTTCACGTCACATTAGATTTTAGAAACTCAACACCAGAACATATTGACAAAGATTAAGGAAAAATTAAAACCATAACCAAGTCAATCCACATTGCCTTTATAAACATCCGGATCCCAACGTTGCATGAATATTTCAGGGTTTTCAATTTCCTCAAACCCATACTTTTTATATAACCCTTGGGCATCTCGCGTAGCTAACATAATCCTACGAAGCCCTTTAAGTTCAGGGTGATGTGCAATGCTATCCAAAATCAGGCGACTGATGCCTTTCCCTTGATGAGCCTCAACCACAAACACATCCGCCAAATACGCGAACGTCGCACGGTCCGTGATCATTCGAGCAAACCCCACTTGCTCACCTTTCGCAGTCAATGCGGCAAAACACAACGAGTTCTTTATTCCTCTTACCAATGTCTCTTTGGGAATGCCTTTCGACCAATAGCTGTTAGAAAGCACATCATGAATCACATCGATATCAAAATCATCGAAGTGTGTGCTGACTGTATAGTTATCCATAACGCATCTCCCAGCATTGGTTTGGTTTGGTTTGGTTTGGTTTGGTTTGGTTTGGTAAAATGATTGGCTGTTCCGATCATGCGTCCTCGGCTCTCACACATCAACTCACATTCCTTACTATTTCCTCGCATATTTCCAACGAAAGCGCCCAAAACCTCCTAATATTAGTTTTATCATTACCAAGGGTGAGCAGACCCTATTACCTCTTACTTTTCAGTAATAAGAATCTTGTCAGAGTGTCGAGAGAGGTGTTTAAACGCCCTAATACCCTCACAAAACTAAGGTCGTTAAGTGGTATCATAGCCCCATGAAATCTGCATTTTTTGCGTCTCTGCGTTCTGTTTGATGAAAAACAGCGTACAAATACCACTTTACTCTTCAAAGCCGCGGTGTGGCGCGATTCATCCTTTTTAATGCGAACGTTAGACTTCGTCATCGGTCGCCTATCTAACCTCGAAACATACGGATATGAATACGAGTATTTTTGTCAGGATCAGACCCATCCTGTTTACCATTTTTGGGTTCGCGATCAGCCATAACCTCTTTTTCGTCATGCTACCAATACGCATGAAGGAAACGGGCTACGAAACATCAAACATCGGCCTCGCGATGAGTATGTTTGCGGTTGGTGCCATCTGTGCGGGGCTTTTTGGATCGCGCGCTGTACTTCGGGCGGGTCATATTCGTGCCTTTGCCTCCATGGCAGCGACCATTTCCATTGTTTCTGTCATCCATAGTTACACCAGCAATATCTGGTTAACGGGTGGCCTGCGAATGATTGCGGGGTTTTGTTATGTCACGAGTTTTATCACGCTTGAGAGTTGGCTAAACGTTCTGAGTGATCGGAGCAACCGTGGCCGGGTTTATGCCACGTATCAAATTTGTTTCGCCGTTGGTTTTGGTACTGCACCGTTTTTGTTCAGCATTTTTAGCGAAAGCGACCCAAGGTTATTTGGCCTAATCTCTGTGTTTTTGTGCTTCTCGCTCATCATCATGTCGATGAGCCGATTGCCCGCCCCCGAACTACCGGCAAAGAGCGCACCACTGTCACTCAAGCAATTATGGCGATATTCGCCATCAGGCACCCTTTCCTGTTTCTGTGCCGGGTTAATCAATGCCGCTAGCGTGTCTTTGATTTCGTTATATGCCTATGACAAAGAAATATCTGGCCTCTGGTTGTCCTTAATTTTGGGTTCTTATCAAATGGGTGGGCTGCTCACGCAGTTTCCAACAGGTTGGTTAGCTGATCGCTTTGATAAGCGTGTCATCGCTTCAGGCTTAATGGTCATGGGGATCATCAGTAACAGTCTCATCGTTTTGGATAATTTCTATCCCTATCCCATAGAACTGCTCGCCGTCTTGTTCTGGATATCTGGGGGTTCCGGCGTTGCCTTGTTCCCACTCGCCGTCACACAAGTGTTTGACCATATCGACTCAAAAGAAGCAATGCCAGCGACCAGTACCATGCAGATTTTACTCGGCACGGGCGGCGTTATCGGGCCTATCATTGCCAGTCAGTTAATGAATGCATTCAGCGTGGTTTGGTTGTACTACTACATCATCGCCGTTCATATTTTTGTGTTCACGTTTTTGATGTTCAGAAAACTGTTTGTCCGCACCGAAACACTTCCTTCAACCACACCATTCAAGGTGAATGTTCAGCCCATTCCTGGCGCGTCTGAGCTTGATCCTATGCTCGACTTTAAAGACACCAACACCACCAATCCAGAACTGAAACTCTTGATTGCAGCCCTGGGACAAAATCCCTCAGACCCGGGTTTGTTGATTAAACTCGCTTTGCAAGGCTCTGCTTTGAATGCCAATGACGTCGCCAAAAATATCGTCATGGCCTATCCAAAACGTTCCGGAGAGATTCTGCGTCATCTCATAGAACAATTCCCGAAACGTCGCCTCGAAGTGGCCTATTCCCTGCACGATTTGTTCATATTGAGAAAAGAACGCATCAACACACTGATCCAAGAAGCATTGTTAGATGGTGCTTCAGCCGATGAAGCGTCCGCCATCATGGATTTGATTGATGAAATTAAAACCAAGCTAGATGAGAATATAGACACCCTTTCGCCATAAACATGACTTTCAATACACAACTGCCTAGACAATTTAACTAAGTGTAAATAAATACTTACAATGCGTTTCATTTGTTAATATTTTGATTTAAAAATGCGACTACGTTGCTACACTTGAATCAGATCATATGAAAAGAATTGAATTATAGGTGCGGTTTGAAAAAAGCAGTTGTTATTGGGGTCTTCGTCGTTATTTGTTCTCAGATCCTTGGCTGTCAGTGGGATGATCCTATTTTTACTGATGGGTCTGGAACATCTCAATCTGGTGAGAGCTTGGTGATCGGTGTTCCAGAGACCACCTCACAATCTGCTGAACTTAACGTTAACGACTCTCTCAAGCTTCAAGCGGTATTTTATTCTGAAGATTCTGGTGTGGACATCACTGATTCCGTTTTATGGGAAGTGTCTAACCCCGTTGTCGCAGACATAAATGACGAAGGAACTATTACAGCGCTCAGTGAAGGGATGACATCCATTTTTGCTACGTATAACAATGTCAAAAGCCATGTATTTTCCCTCACTATCATCAAACCCTACTTGACCAGCATTACCATCCTAGCGACGGATGAAAGTGTTTTTATCTCTGATTCTCCAACGTTTAGAGCGTCCGGCACATTCAGCAATGGTGAAACAGACGATGTCACATCACTTGTCGACTGGCATTCCTCGAACAGCACAGTGGTATCGATCTCAAATACTGGTATCCCCTCATTAAATTCTGTCGGTACAACGACCATTTCAGCGTCATCCAATGGCTTCACCAGCAATAGCCTCCCACTCACAATTGTTGCAACAGTAATGACGGACCTTACGTTGTTTCCCGCAACGGCGTCGGTAGCATTTGAGGGAAGTCAGGCATTTAATGCCATTGCAACGTACAACGATGGCGGCACATCTGACGTGACCAATTCTGTCACCTGGAACAGCACGGTGAGTGACATCGCACACTTTTCATCCAACACGGTAACAGGTGTAACGACTGGGAGTACGCAGATCACTGCATCATTGAATGGAATCACTAGCTCACCCTCTGACTTCAATGTTGCTACATTTCCTTTGTGCGGAGGCATTGTGAATGATGTCGACCTCAACAATGCTGCTGGCGCATGTCTCAAGGTCGCATTCTTTGCGGACAGGTACGTTACAGGCACACCGAGTGAGGCTGCTATGATTGCCCTCGGGTATACGTTAGACAGTACTTCTAGCAATACTGGCAAGACCTATGGTGAACTCGTTTCGGAAACGCTTGCTGGAGGGACTACAGCTTATTTTGCCAGTTTCCAACAAACAGGGCTTGGTTGGGACAGTGACTTAGAGAGTGACACATTTGGCGCAGACGGTGCGTATGATAGGTTTTGCAACCACCTTGCGGACATTAACTTCAATTACAAAAACAACTGGCGCCGAATTGTATTGGGTGACATGAACAAAACAAGAAACAGGTTTGGAAACATGAAAGCCAATCATGGCTGGGCTGCTTCAGAGCGAGAGTACAATACAAAAGTCGCTACTCACGTTTCTTTTTCCGGTTTCTTTACTAATAGCTTTATTGAAGACACGGGCCTTGGGAAAAGTAAACCGGAAACGCCTAACTATGCGGCCTGCCTTTCCCCCCCCAGCTAACGTCCCGATTCCATTTTATTCAAGGTCGCTGGCACAATCAGCTTGTGGATGGGGCCGACGAAAAACATGTACACCTTACCGAGGCGATTTTTAACGTGCACCACGGTACTTGCTGTGACAGTGGCGTGATCGCCATGTGGGGCGATGTGAAACGACACTTTAACATCAAGATGTTTGTCTTGGTCTTCCATGATCACCTCGACGGGTGATTGGTAGATCATGGTAAAAATACCGACACGATCACCGACCTTGTAATCTGTTTTGTCGGGAGCGAAATCATCGAAATTCCCCAAATGTTTTAAGCCTATTGCGGATGTAATACGATTGCGCAATCGCATCAACGCACCCACCCATCTTGGCGTGCTATTCATTACCTGCAAATACACATCCATCGCCGTTTCCCCGTTATAACGGATCTCTCGATCATGGTTGTCGGAAAATGTGGCGTCGTGACTGTATTGTTTCAGCATGACATGGTTAGGTATTCCGTCCATTGGCGCTTCCTCTAAAAATTCATATCGAAAGTCGTAAAATTTTCTGCTGTTTTGACCTTACGAATTGCCTTGCCCAGATTCAATGGCAAAAGCCACGCAATTGGCTGCATGCTCGCCGCATCTGGTAGAAACCTTAACCACATCTCATAAACACTGTCGAACAATGCGGATGTGTTACATCATCGAAAAACCATTCAATGGTACGCAATGGCATTAAAACCTTCCGTTTTTTCTGACTTAATGATTGACTTACTTTTGTTGAGTCTTTAGTATCCGCTCCCAGCAAAAAGACAAGCCGTAACGACGAGTCTTTTCAACAAGTTACCCGCCAAACGTCAGCTGATCCCGGTCAGTTGTTTTTCTTTTTTTATAAAGAGAGAGACAACAACTTTTGGATTCGGCATGACAACGCAAACGATTACTCAAAACACCCCTACAACATCTTGGCAAAACAAAGCCATTCTTAGCGTCGCATTCCTTATGGCAACAACATCCGTTGGCCCTGGATTTCTTACGCAAACTGCCGTATTCACCAACATCTACAAGATGGACATGGCCTTCCCTGTTTTCGCATCGATGTTTATCACCTTCGGTATTGTGATGAACCTTTGGCGCATCGTGGGTGTGTCTGGCCTTCGCATTCAAGACATTGCCAACAAAATCGCCCCAGGTGCGGGTTACTTCATCGGCATTTTGCTCGCCCTTGGCGCCGTCGCGTTCAACTTCGGTAACGTCAGCGGTTCAGCACTTGGCATCAATGTTCTGACAGGTGTGGATACCACATGGGGTGCCTTGTTTACGGGTGTGATTGGTTGCTTGTTGTTTGTTGTACACAACGCCTCAAAACGCATGGACCAAATGGCGCGCTACCTCGGCCTGTTCATGATTGTGCTGATTGCCTACGTCGCCATGACGAGCTTGCCGCCAATGGGCGAGACGCTGACCGCTGCGGTTATGCCTGCTGATATTGGTAATCTTCTACTCCCTACCCTGACCATCGTGGGTGGCGCAGTAGGCGGCTATTACACGGGCGCACAACGCTTGGTGGACATTGGCCTGCAAGGCAAAGAAAACGTTAAGACCATCAAAACGGCTGCATGGGCCGGCATTTCCATCGCCGTCGTGATTCGTATCCTGCTGTTCCTTGCCGTGTTCGGTGTGATTGCAACAGGTGCAACGCTTGATAGCTCAAACCCAGCAGCCGATGCGTTCCGCCAAGGCGCAGGCGAAGTGGGTTACTTCATCTTTGGTTTGGTGTTGTTTGTTGCCTCGATCACCTCGGTTGTCGGTAATTCCTACATGGCAATATCATTGATTAAGACCCTGTTCCCAGTGGTTGCTCGCAACGAAAAAGCATGGTGTGTGGCGTTCATTATCATCACCAGTGTCGGTACTGTGATGATGAACATGCCAATTCTACTGCTTATGCTTGCAGGCTTGGTGAACAGCATTATCCTGCCAGTGGTGTTGGCCTTCGTACTGGCTGCAACGCGACGTAAAGACATCGTAGGCAACTACAAACACCCGCTATACCTGACCCTTTCAGGCGCGTTGATTGTTGTTATCATGGCCGCTGCAAGTTTCAGCAACATTGGTAACTTCGTGAGCAAGTTTGTGGGTTAACCCGACCGCTAAACACCAGAAAGCCGTCGACAACGACGGCTTTCTTTCAGTGTCCGCGATGGCGAAAAAGGCTAGTCGCGGTCGCGCTCCGAATCCATCACTTTCATCTGCCCGTCTGCGTACCGCGCGCCAATCACCATGTCTTCGTGCAGCAAAGCACCAATTTCATCACGAAGACTGTCACTGAGCGATACTTGCGTAGCGCCAATGTTTTCGCGCATGAACTCAATGTGTTTCGTGCCCGGAATCGAGACTAAGGTTTTGTTGCCTTGGCTATCGGCTTGCGCCATTAACCACGCTAACCCTAGCTGACCTGTCGTGCATTTAAGCTGCGCGGCAATGTCTTTGAGCGGTTCGAGCAATTGAATATTTTTGGCAAACGCCTCAGGCTCAAAACGCGGACGTGCGTTGTTCGTGCGAATATCACCGTCACCATAGTGCGTAGCATCTTGCGCTTTGCCCGTTAAAAACTGGCGTGCTAATGGCGAGAATGCCACAAAAGTGGTGTCAAATTCTTCGCAGGTTGCCAGCATCTGAATTTCTGGCAAGCGAGACCACAAAGAGTACTCAGACTGCACAGCGGCAATCGGATGCACCGCATTCGCACGACGCAGTGTGTCGCTCGATATTTCTGACAACCCAATCTCGCGAATCTTCCCCGCTTTTACGAGGTCAGCCAACGCCCCTACACTTTTTTCAATCGGCACATTTGGGTCTAATCGGTGCAGATAATACAAGTCAATCACGTCAGTTTGTAAGCGCTGCAAGCTCGCTTCACATTGTTGGCGAATCGTTTCAGGGCGGCCATCAATGGTCGGCTTACCGTCTTTCTTGAACAGCGCGCATTTGCTGGCAAGCACATATTCATGTCGACGTGTTTTCAGCGCTTTTGCCAATAATTCTTCATTCTTGCCACCGCCATACATGGTGGCCGTATCAAGGAAGTCATAACCCACATCCAACGCTTCATTGAGCAGTTTGATTGAGGTCGGTTCGTCTGCAGGGCCGTAGCCGTGCGACATGCTCATGCAACCTAAACCAATGGGAGAAACCTGTAGCGAACCAATTCTGCGCTTATCCATTCTGTGTTTTTCCGTGTTATGCATAACAAGTCGAGCTTTAAACAAAACAACCCTCCCCGTTAAAGGAAGGGTTTATACATTACGTATTGTGCCGGGTGACATGCAAAGCATGTACATCACGAATCTGCGGTTTAAATGAGCACTTTCTCTATTTCATCCAAGACTTTCATTGCCGCCAATGCCTGATTCACGCTGGCGTTGGGTTCACGACCCCCACGGATGGCTGCAATAAACTCACGATCTTGAAGTTCAATGCCGTTCATCGATACATCGACCTTGCTCACGTCGATAGGATTCTCACGCCCATCCACCAGATCATCATAACGCGCAATGTAAGTGCCGTTATCACAGATATAACGGAAGAAGGTCCCCAGCGGGCCATCGTTATTGAACGATAAGGACAAGGTACATAACGCACCAGACGCGGTTTTCAAGCCAATGCTCATGTCCATCGCGATGCCAAGTTCAGGATGTTTAGGCCCTTGCATGCCTTGCACCTGAACAATCTCTTCACCGGTTTGATACGCAAACAAATCGACCGTGTGACACGCATGGTGCCAAAGCAGATGATCGGTCCAACTGCGCGGTTCACCCAATGCATTCAGGTTTTGTCTGCGGAAGAAATAGGTTTGCACGTCAAGCTGTTGAAGTTTCAACTCTCCGGCGCGGAATTTCTTGTTGAGGTATTGATGGCTTGGATTGAAACGGCGCGTGTGTCCGGCCATGGCGACTGTGCCCGTTTCTTTTTGCACACGAACAATGCTTTCTGCATCTTCCAGCGAATCCGCCATCGGGATTTCAACCATGACGTGCTTGCCCGCTTGCATCACTTGGATGGCTTGTCGGGCATGTATAGGTGTCGGCGACGTAATAATTGCCGCCTCAACACCCGGCTGTGCCAGCGCTTCCTGTAAGTCCAACGTCCAGTGCGTGATGCCATACTTCTCTGCGGTCGCACGGGTGCTTTCTTCTACACCACCCGCAATCGACACTACCTCCACGTCATCAATGTTTTTCAGCGCATCCAAGTGCTTGTGGCCGAATGCACCCTCTCCCACCATGATGATTTTCATTCGCTACTCCTTGAACCTAAGTCTGCCTTGAACGTCAGCGTGCCTTGTGTGACCCTGTCACTGGCATTTTCTAAAACGGTTAACCCATAGTGGGAATTCGACACAGGTGCGTGAGTGAATCGATAAACCTCATCCACCTTTTCATCCATTGCGCCGCGCATGACAAGCCACATGATGGCTTCAATGCCTTCTGAACCCGCTTCACGCAAATATTCAGTGTGAGACACTGCCTTTGCCGCATCAGGATCATTCACCATCATGTCTAACCAATGGCAGTCATACTCAGTGTTGATCAGTCCCGCGCGCTCACCTTGAAGCTGATGCGATAAACCGCCCGTGCCGAAAATGGCCACTTTCGTCTCTTCAGGGAAAGATTCCACCGCTTTACGGATAGCTTTTCCAAGATTAAAGCAACGATTGCCCGTCGGTTGCGGGTATTGCACTACATTCACCGCCAGTGGGATCACTTGGCACGGCCATGCTTTCGGTTGCCCGTAAGCCACAGACAACGGCACGGTAAGACCATGATCCACATCCATGTCGCTCACGATGGTCATGTCGAATTCATCAAGCACCAGTGATTCTGCAATGTGCCAAGCTAACTCGCTGTTACCTTCACATGCCGGTACTTGGCGCGGGCCATAGCCTTCGTCAGCCGGGTTAAACGTCGGCGCTACACCAATGGAAAACGTCGCCACAGATTCCAGCGAAAAGGCAGACGCATGATCGTTATACACAATCAGGCATACATCAGGTTTAACGGTTTCCATCCATTCTCGTACAGGCTGAATACCGTTAACAAAGCGCTGCCAGTAGTCGCTGTGAGCGGGGTCATACATGGTGCCGTTATCCATAGCCGCACCGATTGACGGAATATGAGAGGTACCAATACCGCCGACTATTTTACCCATTCGCATCATCCTTGTTCTTGTTGGCCGCACGGCGAGCAAAATCGCTGTTCGCATCACCTTGATAGTGCGCACGGTTTTCTGGCTTGGAATAGTACTCCGCCCATTCCTGCTTACTGCGATTACCGTCGATACCGCGGCCACCCGCGAGCATCATGTCGCGAAAATCGTCAACGTTCATGTTGTTGCCCGACATCGCCGCGCCAGCATGTTGCATGGTCATACCATCAAAAATGGCCAGTTTGAAGGTGTAATAGATATTGCCACCCAAACGTAACATTCCGAGCCAATCTCGTGATAATACCGCGTCACGCTGCGCGTCAGTCATGGGGTATTTATCAAGGTATGCGGCTTCATCCTGGCGAAACACATCACGGTTCGCCGCCTTGTTGAGAGACAAACAAAACATGTTCAAGTGATAGCCTTGGCGCGATGCCTGCCCGTCGAACACATAGGTGCCGGGAATGTCGTCATAATCTCTTTTTTCGCGCATTATTCACTCCTTAAATAACGCTTAAATCAATCCGACTTCTTTCAGTCTGGCATCTAATCGAGAGAACACCTGACGCGTGTTTCCATTGAAGATCTTAGCTTTGTCTTGATCGCTCAATGACGAACCATCAATGTAGCGCTTTGTATCATCGAAGAAATTGCCCGTTTGCGGGTCTATACCACGCACCGCGCCAATCATTTCAGATGCAAACAAAATGTTATCTTTAGGCACCACTTCAAGCAGTAAATCAATGCCTTCTTGGTGGTACACACAGGTATCAAAGAAGATGTTGTTTCCCATGATGTCGTTCAGTGGCGGTAAGCCCATCATGTCGCACAAACCACGGAAGCGTCCCCAGTGATACGGCACAGCGCCACCGCCGTGCGGCACGATGAACTTCAACTCAGGGAAATCTTTGAACAAGATTTTCGACATCATCAACTGTTGGAACGCCGTGGTGTCAGCACCCAAATAATGCGAACCCGTGGTGTGGAAACAAGGGTGGCAACAGCCACTCACGTGGATCATCGCGGGCACGTCCAATTCACACATTTTCTCGTAAACCGGGTAGTAGTATTTGTCATCCAATGGCGGCGCTGTCCAATAGCCACCCGATGGATCCGGGCTCAAGTTACACCCGACAAACCCAAACTCTTTCACACAGCGCTCAAGCTCTGCTGCACTCGCGGTTAAATCCGCTTCAGGAGACTGAGGGAGTTGCGCCGCACCAATGAAGTTTTGTGGGTAAAGCTCAGCAATGCGGTGAATGAGTTCGTTACAGTGCTCCGTCCAATACTTGCTCGTGGTTTGGTTGCCAATGTGGTGCCCCATCCAGCTTGCACGCGGCGAAAAGATCGTCACGTCTGTGCCGCGCTCGTTTTGTAGCTTCAACTGCGCGCCTTCAAGGCTGTCACGAATTTGGTCATCGGAAATGTTCACCACGCCTTTGACATGATCAAACAAAGGATCGATCGCCAATTCAGCTTTCTGTTGGTCACGATAGTCACCCAATTCATTCGGTGCCGTTGTGTAGTGACCATGACAATCAATAATTAGCGTATCCGTGCTCATTCCAAATCCTCCAAAACATCTACATAGCGAAAACCCGCGTCTTCCAACTTAGGGCGCATGTTGTACATGTCTAACCCCAAAATGCCGGTGGCGAGTTTCTGTCTTTTATCTTCTTCCAATGCCGCACGCGCTTTCGCTGCTGCTAATACCGTTTCAGCCTGGTCTTTTGGCACAACACACACGCCATCGTCATCCGCAACAATCACATCACCCGCATAAATGGGTTGATCGCCACAAACAACGGGCACGTTTACCGACCCTAATGTCGCCTTCACCGTGCCTTTGATAGACACCGCTTTTGACCACACGGGGAAATGCATTTCTGTCAGGTCTTTCGTGTCACGTACACCCGCATCAATGATCAGCCCTTGCACGCCGCGTGCTTGGGCAGACGTTGCCAGCAAGTCACCAAAATAACCGTCAGTACACGGCGAGGTGGTCGCAATCACCAGCACATCGCCGGGCTGACACAACTCAATCGCCACATGCACCATCCAGTTGTCACCAGGTTGTGCCAAAACAGTGACTGCACTGCCTGCGATTTGCGCACCAGAATAAATCGGACGCAGGTTATGGTTAAGGTTGCCTGTTCGCGCTTGGGCTTCATGCACAGTGGCACTTCCGCACGCCGCAAGGCCCTCCAATACTTCCTTGTCAGCACGTTCGATGTGTCGAACGGCGACGCCTTGGATTGTTCTCATAGACATACTGCTTTCCTTAGTCGTCAAAACCGTAGAGGCGTGCTGGATTGTCCACCAAAATCTTCTTCTGCGTCGCTTCATCACGAGCAATCAAAGGCACGAGATCCAGCAGGTCAGCATCGTTTGGCATGTGTTTTTTGATGTTCGGGTGCGGGTAGTCTGTGCCCCAAAGGATGCGATCAGGCGCGACTTCCACCAGCCCTTGTGCATATGGCACTGCATCGTAAAAAGGTGGCGCAATAGCGATGCGTTCAGAACCGCACACCTTCACCCACCAGTTATCGCGCTGCATGAAATCAAGCAGAATTTGATACGCTTTTTGACCCACACCTTCCGTGGTCGGCACGCGGCCCATGTGGTCAACCACAATGTCCATGTCGAAACGGTTGAAGAAGTCTTCGTAGCGGATGATGTCTTCCGCATTAACGTGAATCACCAAATGCCAACCGAATGGCTTCACGCGCTTCAACACCCTTTCCATCATTTCAAGGTTGGGTGCGCCGCCAAGGTGGGTCACGAAGTTAAAGCGAATGCCGCGAACACCGCCTTCATGAAGATCCTGAAAGTCATTCTCGGTAAACGAATCATCCGCCATGCACACGCCACGGTAAGCACCATTGCTCGTCGCAATCGCATCCATCATGCTGCGGTTATCACGGCCATGACAGCTTGCCTGTACCAATACTGCGCGAGAAATACCGAGCTTATCGTGCATACGCTTAAGTGCGTCTTTACCCGCATCAGGCGGCCAGTACGTCGCGGTATCCGCATAAGGGAATTGCGCGTGCGGGCCAAACACATGGCAATGGGCATCGCATGCATTCGCGGGTGCCACAAATCGCGGTGTGCGCGTATCGTTATCAGGTGGCATACAACTTGGTTTGGTCATTCCGTGACTCCTGTGCAATCGATGAGTGACTGCGTTTTCACTGTTTGTTTAAAGCACTGGCTCTCGTGCTTTCGGTTCATAAGTGCTTTCTATTAATAGACTTTCTTGGGCAAATAAAGCTCGCCTTTCGCGAGCAAACGCGCCGTTCTGACTAACCCAGCGCGCTGCACTGCGCCAGAGGAGTCGAACGTCAACGTCATGGAGAATTCCCCTGAAGGGTGTTCAACGGACAAGGTTTTCACCAAGCCGTCAGGTATGGAGGCAATCCCCTCTGCGACCGAGCCTGATAAAGCACATGCCGTCGCAACGGACACTGCGCCCAACACGCCAATGGCAGAGTGGCAAACATGAGGGATAAACGTACGGGAAGAGACATTGCCGCCCTCAACAGGCGAGGCAATCAAACACATTTTTGGCACGACCTTGTCAGTGACATCCCCGAGATTCATCGCCGCGCCTGCTTTTAAACGCACCGCTTCAATGCGCGCTTTCAGCTCGGCGTCGTTATTCAACGCATCGGCACTTTCGTAGCCTGTCACGCCAAAATCATCGGCGCGCATCACCACAACGGGCATGCCGTTATCGATGCAGGTTACTTCGTAGTCGCCATCGAGGCCTTCAAACGTGTCGCGGGTGTTTCCGGTAGGAAGCAACGCCCCGGTGATCGAGCCAGCAATATCTTGGTAATGACAAATCACGGGAGAGGCTGTACCGGGCACGCCATCGATCGCAGCATCCCCGTCGTACTTCACGTCACCGTTGGGTGTTTCGATTTCTAAATCACAGCGATTGCCGCTGTTGGTCATCGATACACGTACTGTTGTTTTGGGATGGGTCGCTTCAACAAGGCCAGATTCAATGGCAAAGGCACCGACACCCGCCAGAATGTTTCCGCAATTGGGCGTGGTGTCTACGCGGTTTTCACCCACCACCACTTGTACAAACAGGTAATCGACATCGCAGTCAGCATCCGATGAGGCTGAGACCACCGCCACTTTGCTCGTTAATGGGTTTGCACCGCCTAATCCATCGATTTGGCGCGCATCACGACCAACGGCATCGAGAATGGCTTGGTTTCTCTTTTCAACATCTTCCGGCAAGTCACTTGCAAGGAAATAAATGCCTTTGGAGCTTCCGCCTCTGAGCTGCATATAAGGGATCGAAACCATGTCTTCCTGACCTTCGCATGAGTAATACGGTGAGAATAGTCATGATATTGCTCGCAATAAATTCAACTTTTTTACATTTTGTTGTACATTTTTAACATTACTGACTTTTGAAGCACGAGTGTGATGTCAAACATCCCCCATTACTTTCTTTACGGTGAAGAACAGCCAGAAGGCTCGCCGGATTACATGCACATCGCGCGTCTTGAGCAATCGCTGCCAAAACACAACTGGGAAATACACCCTCATCGGCACGATGACCTTCACCAATTGATGATCCTTGAATCCGGTTCAATGACAGCGCAAATCCGTGAAAGCAGCGCCGAATACCGCGGAGGCTGTGTGCTTTCCATTCCCGCAAAAGAAGTGCACGGTTTTATCCACCAGCCAGGAGTGACGGGATTTATTCTGTCGATATCCCAGCCCTTCATCTTGAGCTTGTTCAACGAAGCCGAACGTCAGGCACTTTCATCCCTCTTTCGCGAGCCGTTAGTGATCCCGATTACAGAAGGCAGGAATGTCGTTGAATTGAAATCTCTCGGAGAGCGCTTGTTGGCCGAATACCAAGGGCGCGAGAAAGGGCAAGCCTCCATGATTGGAGCTTACTTGAAGGTGGTGTTCATCTTGTTGAGTCGACACACTCAGCACCGAGAGCCTATACAAGCATCCGACGCGAAAACCGCCCTGTTCGAGAAATTCACTGCATTGGTTGAGCTTCACTATCATCAGCATTGGAGCGTCAATGAATACGCTGCCGAACTGGGTTTAAGCCAAGGTCAGCTAAACCGAACTTGCCAACGCAGCGCTGACCTACAGGCATTGGAGATCATTCATGGAAGGATTGTGGATGAAGCAAAACGCCTGCTGATTTTCACCCAGCTTTCTTCGAAAGAGATTGGCTATCAACTCGGCTTTAAAGACCCGGGATATTTTTCTCGCTTCTTTACTCGCCACGTTGGCCAAGCACCCAAACAATTCCAACAACAGTTGCTCCGAGAGCAGGTAAAGCAGCAACAGTAACCGGCATTCCTCTGATTAAGACAACTTGGCAAGCTCCATGCATTGTTACCCCTAACCGGTGATGCCGTGTCGATAACCTCGTGAAATCGTGTCAGTTTGCGATAACATTACGCAAAATCACTCTCAAATTGAGAAGTGCATTTTGAGAAAACGCATTTTCACAATCGCACACCTCACCTTCGTTGCTGTGGGAGAAAGTCGATGAAATTTTCGCGTTTACCTCTGTGGTTCAAATACGTCACCTTGGTACTGTTATTGACCGCAGGCCTAAGCTACGTGGCGGGTGAAGCCATTCGTTCATTCGAAAAACGCTACCTTGAACAACAGCTCGACAACCAAATCAAATCGAATTTTTCAGCCTTAGCCACCACCTTTTCTGGCGATGTCATTGCCAAGCAAAGCGGGGATTTGAACGAAAAACTCGAGCAGCTTGCCGTGCATTACCCCGACCTATGCTACGTCTCCATTCTTAACAACAACGGCCTTGAAGTGGGGCAATGGGGGGATCGCCCGCATGATGACAACCCCATGGCATTGAATTTCACGAACAATGTGCAGCACAACAGCGAGCGTGTCGGCTCTATGCGCATTTCCCTCAGCAAAAAAAACATGCTGCAAGAAATAAACATGCACGTTGAGAAAATGCGCATGTACACCGCCGCGACCTTACTGTCACTGGCAGGGTTAATTTACCTACTCTCCCAAGTGCTGATCATCTCGCCCATTTCACGCATCAATCAACGCTTATTGTCTTTGGCGCATGCTGAAATAAAACTCAACAGAGGGCAGGATGAACTCACCCGACTTGATAACAGCGTCGGCATGTTGGCCCAACACATCAAAAAACAAGAAGATCGCGAAATAGAACTCCACCAAGCGCGCAATGCAGCAGTCGCTGCAAACGTCGCAAAATCACAGTTCATCGCCACCATGAGCCATGAAGTTCGCACACCCATGAACGCCATCATGGGCGCACTCGACATCTTGAAAGAAGAGAAACTCCCCACACACTGTGAAACCTTGACGGAAATGGCAGATGACGCCGCCAACCTGCTACTGAGCCAACTCAACGACATCCTTGATTACTCAAAAATTGATGTCGGCGCATTGAAGCTAGAGGAAACAGAGTTTGATATCAGCGAGCTCGGCAGAAGCGTGCTGGGACTGTTCGAAGCATCAGCACGAGAAAAAGGCATCACCCTGACGTTTGACGATGAATTAAACCACCGTTTTCTCGCCACCTCCGACAAAGGCAAGCTCTCGCAAGTGCTGACAAACCTTGTCGGTAATGCCCTCAAGTTCACCAAAGAAGGCGAAGTCGAACTTGTGATGACGCATGCTTTCCCGAAAGGAGTGTGCATTCAAGTCCGCGATTCCGGCATCGGTATCGAAGAAGCTTACCAGTCCATCATCTTTGAGCCCTTCACCCAAAAAGACGCCACCTTCTCCCGCAAATATGGCGGTGTCGGCATGGGATTGGCCATTTCGAGCAAGCTCGTAGAATTACTTGGCGGCGAATTAACCCTCAACAGCAAAGTGGATGTCGGCAGTGAGTTTATGATCCAACTGCCTTGCCAAATGCACTATCCCGAAGAGTCGAATTACGAGGCCGAGCAACGCCGCCCATACCGTCCAGCGCGTGAAACCAGCATTTTGTTGGTGGAAGACAACCCTGCCAATCAATTGGTGGCGCGCACCATGCTAGAACGTTCAGGCTTTAACGTCGTGACCGCCAACAATGGCAAAGAAGCCATTGAAGCGATCAGCAAAGAACACTATGAGATGATTTTGATGGATTTGCAGATGCCAGAAATGGACGGATTTGAAGCCTGCGAAGTGATCAGAACACTTAACGAGCAAGGACGAACCCTCCCCATTCTTGCCATGACCGCCAATGTGAGCGATCAAGACAAAGAGAAATGCAAACGTGTCGGCATGGATGATTTCCTCGCGAAACCTGTCAGCAAGAAACGCATGATTGATGTGATTTCGAATTGGTCAGGAAGGAAGCATTTGGCGTTTGATGCTTAAGAGCAGGGGCGAGGAGGAGCAGGTCCTAGGAGCTAGGAAGAGCAAGACCTAGGAAGAGCAGATTTGAGATTCGAGAGAGAGCAGAAGCGAGAAAGGGCGAGAGCAAAAGCGAGAGATAACAGATTAAGAGAAATCTGTTCGAATCTTGCCTTCTCGCAATCTCGTAATCTCGCGTTCTCACAATCTCGCTCCTAGAGCCATGCGACGGCGAAAACTGCCGTTGAAAGGCCGACGCATAACCCGACGATGACATCACGCCAATGGTGTTTTAAAGCCTTCACACGCCCTAATCCCACCAGCATTGCCATTCCATAAGACAGCAAACCGATGATCCAGCCGTAGCTCATGGCGAGCACGGTCGAGGCAGCAAAGGCGTTGGCGGTGTGGTTTGAAGGGAAACTGTCGTTGCCGCTTTTGTCAGGGCGTTTGGCGTCTATCAACATTTTACCGAGTAACCCAATGCCCGACGCGATTGCGATGATGTATCCCGCGAACTTAAAGTCGCCCCACTCGCCATGCAAGACAGGAAACGCAACAGCGGTGGCGACCAAGCCATAGACACCCACATCGCTCACCACCTGCCAGTTAAGCGAACTGGAGTAGTGAACAAAAATGCACACCCACAAGGTAATCAGCAGTAAAGCAGGATAGAGAATCGTCATCAGGCGTCAGTTCGTCTACATCCAAAACAGAACATTGAGTATGTCAGACTCTCGCGGCCAGTAACCTTATACAATGTAAGTAAATATTGCTCACGTGCGCGGACAGACGCGCGACACAGAAATAACGCCCCGCAAATAACACGGCATGTGATTTTGGATGACAACGCACACCACGGCTAACGCAGTATGTTTGTAAGTTGACCGATTGGTCAGTTACCACTAGTTTTTTTATAGTGGAGCGCATACGGAAAAACCGCTCCCTTGTCTTCATATCTATCAAGAATGTCACTAAGACAGGTAACAGACCCCTTCTTCATACAGCATCGAAACGGGAGAAATCATCGTCACCAACGCCAATTGTCATATTTCGTTGGCAGTGTGAACACTTCATACCTAGGGTGACCACAACCAAAACGTGTAAGGGAGAATCTTATGGAAGACTTTATCCGACACTTACCAAAAGTAGAGCTGCACCTTCACATCGAAGGTTCATTAGAACCCGAGCTGATGTTCAAATTGGCGGAACGTAACGGCATTTCCCTGCCCTACGCCAATGTGGAAGAAGCGCGCGCGGCTTACCATTTCCATAATCTTCAATCTTTTCTGGATATCTATTATCAAGGTGCCAATGTTCTGATCACAGAGCGCGACTTCTTCGACCTGACATGGGCGTATTTGATGCGTTGTAAAGCCGACAACGTCATGCACACAGAGATCTTCTTCGACCCACAAACGCACACCGATCGAGGCATCGCGTTCGATACCGCCGTTAACGGCATCTATCACGCGCTACGACAAGGCGAAAAAGAGCTGGGCATCTCCAGCAAACTCATCATGTGTTTCCTGCGCCATCTGTCAGAAGACGCCGCGTTTGAGACGCTAGAGCAAGCTAAACCCCACCTTCACCGCCTTGTGGGTGTCGGGTTAGATTCGTCAGAAGTTGGGCACCCGCCCGAAAAGTTCGCCCGCGTTTTCGCAGAAGCACGAGCACTGGGGTTAAAGGCCGTAGCACATGCTGGCGAAGAAGGCCCAGCCAGCAACATTTGGGATGCGATGCGCCTTCTGCATGTCAATCGCATCGATCATGGTGTGCAATGTGTGCAAGACCCCGAACTTGTGCAAGAGCTAGCGCATACACGCATGCCGCTGACCGTCTGCCCGCTGTCGAACACCAAGTTGCGCGTGTTCGACAAGATGGAAGATCACAATGTCCTTTCCCTGTTAGATGAAGGGCTGTGCGTGACGGTTAACTCGGACGACCCTGCGTTTTTTGGCGGCTACATGAATGACAACTTCCTCGCGCTGAGTGCCGCACTTTCGCCATCAAAAGAACAACTTACCCAGTTGTCTAGAAATGCTATCGAAGCAGCATTTTTAAACGAAGATGAGCGTAAACTTCTGATTCAAAATCTGGACGACTTTTGGGCGAAGCACGGCATACACTGAATGAGACCCTAGAAGCCAGACGATACTTAAAAATAAAGCGGGGATTGCCCCGCTTTATTCATGTCAGAGGAACACTCATGAAAGCGCAACAACTAACCCTTGCAGCTCTTATCGCTTCTCAAGCCGCATGGGCAGAAAGCCCACCTCGATTTTACGCCGATACGATTTACCGCAACGCCAACGTCATTACCGTGAATGATGCACAGCCTTCAGCGGAAGCCGTGGCCATTCTTGACGGAAAAATATTGGGGGTTGGCAACGATGATTATGTCATGTCATTGGCCTCTGAACGTACCAAAGTGGTCGATTTAAAAGGCCTCACCATGGTGCCGGGCTTCATTGATGCTCATGGCCATGTGATGAACACCGGCCTTCAAGCCGTGTCTGCTAACTTGTTGTCACCACCCGACGGCCCTGTTACCGATATTGCGTCGTTACAAGATGCCCTGCGCCAATGGGCAAGCAAACCCGTCAACAAAGAGCAGGGATTCATCATTGGCTTTGGCTATGACGACTCACAGCTAAAAAAACAAGTACACCCTACCCGCTATGATTTGGATGCCGTCTCTACCGATGTGCCCATCATGATCATCCACCAATCAGGGCACTTGGGGGTATTGAACAGCAAGGCCCTCGACATGCTTGGCTTTACCGCCAAAAGCAAGAACCCACCCGGCGGACAAATTCGCCGCCTGCCAGACAGTGAAGAGCCGAGCGGTGTATTGGAAGAATCCGCGTTTTTCGGCGCGCTTATTCCGCTGTTCACGCAAATCAGCCCTGAAGAAAACGAGCTCCTGTTCCAAGCAGGCATGAAACTCTACTCAAAGTATGGCTACACCACCGCCCAAGAAGGCCGCACCATGTCTGACAGCGTGCACGCCATGTACGACATTGCGCAGAAAGAAAAGCTCTTGCTCGATGTGGTGGCCTATGTCGATATTCAACTGGGTACAGACACCATGAAAGCGCCTTTCTATGGCGAAGGCTATAAAAACGGTTTTCGTGTCGGCGGCGTGAAGCTAACACTAGACGGCTCGCCACAAGGTAAAACAGCATGGCTCACCAAGCCCTACCTTGTGCCACCTGAAGGCCAGAACGCGCAATATAAAGGCTACCCCATCATGTCGGATGAAGAAGCCGACAAATACGTGGCTATGGCGATGGAAAACAACTGGCAGATGCTCACCCATGTGAATGGGGATGCCGCCATCGACCAATACATTCACGCAGTAGAGAAAGCGACAAAAACCTACGGCGCTGGCGAACGACGATTTGTGGCGATTCATGCACAAACCGCCCGAGAAGACCAGGTGCAGTCATTCCACGATCTCAACATCATTCCGTCATTCTTCCCTATGCACACCTTCTATTGGGGCGATTGGCACGCGCAATCCGTGCTTGGCGACGCACGCGCTGAAAATATCTCTCCCACAGGCTGGGCGATGGACAGAGACATGATCTTTACCTCGCACCACGATGCCCCCGTCGCCTTCCCAGATTCCATGCGCGTGTATTCCGCCACCGTTAACCGCCTCACCCGCAGTGGACGTGTGCTCGGCAAAGACCAACGCGTGAATGCCATGACGGCACTCAAAGCACAAACTATCTGGTCGGCCTATCAGCATTTCGAGGAAGCCACAAAAGGCTCAATAGAGGTAGGTAAAGTTGCAGACTTAGTACTGCTCTCCGACGACCCACTAGAGATTAACCCGTTACAACTCGCCGACATTACGGTGTTGAGTACCATCAAAGACGGCAAAGTGATTTATGCACAACAACCCGACACCGCCGACCGAAGCTGCGCCGCATCGAAGAAATGTCAGGCACTCGCGACGCACACCATGATGATTGCGGGGCTGATTCCGCATAAGCATTGAGAGCAGAGGGCGAGATAAAAGAGATTTGAGGGACGAGATAGAAGATTAGAGATTAGAGATTAGAGATTAGAGATTAGAGATTAGAGATTAGAGCAGATAGCTACGGCCTAACGCTAGAAATTCGTTTTTCTCTCGCTCTAGCTCTTAATTTTTTGCTCGTTCTCGCACCTCGTACCTTTAATCTCGCCCCTTGTTTCGCTCTTCTTAATCAGCAATTTTAATCATTTAGAATGAATAAATTTGTAATCAAAGGCTGTGCTTTACATCCGCAATGTGAGATAACGTCGCCCTTGCAGCAACTCTGCAGACTCGGCGAAGGATGCCGATGCCACTCTTTTTAGCTCCATGTCCATCAAATCAAAGAACAATTCGCTCTCATACATTAAGGAGGATGTTGAGGCTTAAGAGGCTTTATGAATCAATTAATTTCTGTTGGTGCGCTTGAATCATTTATGATCGCCATTTTTGTGCTGTTCCTCGGCCACTTCATCAACGCACGAATTCCTGTACTAAAAAAATTCAATATTCCAGAGCCGATTGTCGGCGGTTTAGTCGTCGCCAGTGCCATCACAGTGTTGCACTTTAGAGGCATAGAACTCGATTTCCATTTGCCCTTACAACACACCTTTATGCTCATGTTTTTTGCCACGGTTGGCTTAGCCGCAAACTACACGCAGCTCATCAAAGGCGGCGCAAAAGTATTTATTTTCCTCGGTGTCGCATCGCTCTACATCATGATCCAAAACGGCATTGGTGTATCCCTTGCCACCGCCCTTGGTCTTGATCCGTTAATGGGGTTAATCGCAGGGTCCATCACTCTGTCTGGCGGACACGGTACAGGCGCAGCCTGGGCACAAACCTTCCAAGATGTTTACGGCATGAATAACGTGCTGGAAATCGCGATGGCATCTGCCACCTTTGGTTTGATCATGGGCGGCATCATTGGCAGCCCTGTTGCACAGCGCTTAATCGACAAAAACAAACTGCAATCTCAATACGGCGCGACCAACAAAACCCATGACCAATTCCCAGAACTCGTGACCTACAGCGAGAACGAAGAAGACAACGTCACCGCGAAGAAAGTGATCGAAACCCTGTTCATCTTGCTGATCTGTGTAACCGGCGCAAAATACCTAGAACAATGGGTAAGCAGCTTTAACATCACATGGCTAATGATCCCAGATTTCGTGTATGCGCTGTTCATTGGCGTGGTGATCACCAACGTGGTAGAAGTCACCAAAGTTCAGAAAATGGACGTAGACACCGTCGACATTCTCGGCACAGTGTCTCTCGCCCTGTTCCTCGCCATGGCATTGATGAGCCTAAAACTGTGGAACATTCTTGATCTGGCAGTGCCCTTCCTCATCATCCTGATTGTGCAATCCATGATGCTGGCAGTATTCACTTACTTCGTGACCTATCGCGTCATGGGGCGTAACTACGATGCCGCCGTTATCGCCAGTGGTCACTGTGGCTTTGGCTTAGGCGCAACCCCAACCGCCGTGATGAACATGGGCTCTGTGGTCAACCGCTTCGGCCCATCGCCACAAGCCTTCATGGTGGTGCCGATCGTCGGCGCATTCTTCATTGATATCGTTAACCTGATTATCTTGCAGGCGACGTTGACCATTATTGGTTAATGAACCTTGTTGCCGCTCTCTCTTGGGGGAGCGGTGATGTTCTGCACTTTTCTCTCCTTTCGAAATGCCCTCTATAAACAGCCTCTACGCACATCAATTGATAAGCCTGATTTATGTACCATGTCTAAAATCACATACTTTCGATATGCCTTCATTTTTATGCTGTGATAAATTTTACTGACTAATTTATCAATCACATTGCATGTTGGGTGATGGAGAGCGGACTAATAGGGCGAGTTGCCCGCTAATAAGTTGTTATGTTTCAAGGAGGAAGTAATGAAAACTCACACACTCTTTAGTGACAAGTCTTGTCTGTACGAGATCGCTAGACCTCATTATCCCGAAGCACTCTTTGAATATCTGGCAAAAGTTGCTCCATCGACTTTGCTGGCTTGGGACTGTGCTTGCGGAAATGGGCAGGCTGCCAATAGCTTAGTGCATTACTTTGAGCAAGTCGAAGCCACAGATGTAAGTAGTGAGCAAATCTCGAATGCTAAGCTGAACCCTAAAATCACATACTCTGTTTCTGCCTCTGAAAGTACAAGTTTTGCTGATAGTTCATTCGATCTTGTTTGCGTTGCTCAAGCATTGCACTGGTTTGATTTTGATGCCTATTGGCCGGAGGTAAAGCGTGTACTAAAGCCTAACGGCGTATTTGCTGCATGGGGATATACGTGGCCGAGTGTTGGCTTAGCTGTGGACAAAGTTTTCAAAGAAAGCATATTAAATGTTATTGAGCCGTATTGGGCTTCCCAAAATCGTCTACTTTGGGAGCATTATGAAAGTATTGAGCTCCCATTCTCTCGACTATCAACCCCAGAGATTAGGATGCAAGTGAATTGGAATCTTGATGAGTTTTTGAGTTTTGTTCGTACTTTTTCTGCTTCACGACGCTGTGTTGATGATATCGGTGATGGCTTTCTCCACGAAGCTCGCGAAGAACTCATTAAGGTGTGGGGATCAGAGACAACCAATAGGCTTATTGAATTAGATTTCGTGTTAATAGCAGGTAAGTTAGAAACAAAACAAACAATTTAGGAGTGATTCGGCACGCGTGGCATTTTTACTGTGCGTTAGTTTTAGTGTTTAAGGTGATATGCGGCAGCTACTGCAAGGACACACTGCGGGGACAGGCACTTTAAGTCCATTAGGTGCTGTGTCTAAGAGCGTCGCCTTAGAAATATCCAAGAGATAACAAAAACAATGACAGGTGACCACAAGATAAAAGTGATAATAAATGTATTCAATTTGGTTACAAAATCAGATTGTCTATATATAAGTTGCAGCGAAAAATATACAAGTTGTAGTGGCCAATTAAGCCAATTTTCAATCAACTCTGAGAGCACAAAACCTCTGCAGTAGAAATCAATCAACAAAAACTCATTGGCATAACAACCAACAAAGTCATTCTTTTTCTCGCCATGTTCAGGTCCAATATTTAGCGCGAAAATCAAAATATCGGCGAGTATTGCGGCTAACATCGTGAGCATCAACAGCCCCGACACATTTCTAGTTAAACATAAAATCTTTGTCATGAAATCCCAGAGAAACCTTCAAGATCCCTTTCCTAAAAAACAAAAACGCAAACCGAGCTAGTGCGAAAAATTTATCCAAAGCCACATTTAACCAGAGTGGATTATCAATACACGAGAGCCAGATCCTACAAGGTCCTTTAGCCAATAAGTGTCCCATCATTAAGCTATTGGGACACACCCTTCACTCAACACCAAACTCAAAAAGGGCGACCCATACGGTCGTCCTTTTTCAATCCGCTGGCCCAGAGAGGACAGAACTTTAATTCCGAGCACTGCACATTGAAATTGAATAAATTACGTTTAACTTCGAGAGTCTGTCTTGCAGTTGTGTACTCGGTACACCTTCCAACATCTCCTATCGGGCTCAATTCTGCAAAACCCCCAACGGCAAAAGAGCTCCAGCCTCAAGAGCGCCTCGTTTATATTATTGATATTATTGAATATTAGCTTAAACCCGCAAGACCTTTACATTTCTTCTCTCATTCTCAAAACCCATACTTTTTCGTGCAGCCTAATGAATTACTATCCCACTATACATACAAATAGTATGAAGCAGTATTTGCACGGAATTGCGTCAAAAAATCACCTAAGAAACAGAGGCATTATGGCCCTTTCGGTTGCAAAAGGATTTCAATAGACAAGGATTCGTCTATGCGTAGAGCAATATTTATCAGCTTGGCTTGTGTTCTTTCTCTGGTGTTAGGTGGCTGTAACAGCACAACACGAATTCAGGAAAACACTGTCACCAATAAAGAACACAAACTGGCACCAGGTATTACCCTCCCCCTAAAGCAGGATGTAGCAGTATATATACCAGCTTCCTTCCTCAAGACTGAATTTGTCCTTAGGGGCAACATACAAAAACCAGGTAAAGCGTTGACGGAGGCGACAGAGTCCCTCTTCAATAATTACTATTCAGCATTCTCCTGGTTTGAGCCTGGTAAAAGAGACAAAGCGTCTTTGGTTTTCAAGATTCACCCGAAGTGGGAAGCGGACGGTAATAAGATCGTGTCTAAAATGACATTTACCATCTTTGACCGCGATGGAAATACACTGTATAGCGACGTATCAACTGGAAAGAGTACCTTCAACCGCGACCAGTTGGACGCTGGCTTTTATAACGCTTCCTATACATCAATGCTTGGCATGTTGGTTAACTTTACCAATAAACATTCAGAAGAAATCAAGCAGCTTCGGTCTGGTGATATCAGCCACTTTGATCTTGAAAAGCTCATTGACGATAAACCAAAGAGTACGGGTACCGGTTTCTTTGTTAACAAACAAGGAGACATCGTTACCGCTGCGCACGTTATAAATCAATGTTTATTGGCGAAGGTTAAAGTGGATGACAAAGAGTTTATCGTGTCGCCGAATGCTCAAAGCAATCTGCTAGATCTCGCTGTTATCTCGAGCAACACGCCCCGTCAGTACTACCTCAACCAAACCAGTGCGGAAAGTCTCCCTTTGGGTTCAAAAATCACCCTGGTGAGCTACCCACTAAACGGACTGCTAGAAACATCACCCAACATCACATTTGGCAATATCACTTCTGTGAAGGGCTTAGCGGGCAGTAAAGGCATTTTCCAGTTCAGCGCACCAATACAGCCAGGCTCTAGTGGCGGTGCTCTTGTATCAGAGCAAGGTGAGGTGATGGGGGTAACGACAAGTACACTTAACGTCGCTTCACTGGTTAAAAGAGGGGTGATTCCTCAAAACGTTAACTTTGCTACGTCCCCTCAAATCCTTAAAAAGTTTTTGAAGAAAAACAGCATTCCTTTCTCAACACGCAAGAATACTAAACTCTCTCCGACTGAGCTTGCGCTTAAATCCGCTACGCCAATTGCGTGTTATCAATAAGGTCTGGTTATGAAAGCATTACTGTATTTTTTACTCCTTTTACTGCCGTTTTCCGCATACTCAGCGTCTAATTCGGTGGTGTTGCCACCCGCAAATCTTATTAACGTTATTGATGACTTCGTTGTAGATGCGCTGAACAAAGATAGTTTTTACCAGCATTTGGATAAAGGTGTTCCCGGTACGCCAATCAGATTCGTGACTTACGTAGAAAGGGTGCAAACGTCGGGAGGTTTTGCTGCAGAAACGACTTCTGGACTTTTGGCTGCGAGTACCTTGGGTCTGGTTCCTATCCTTAGGAATAAAGATTTCAAAGTGGTATTTCGAGTCTTGGCGAACGGAAAAATCATCACCGAGTATGAGTATGTAAAAAACGTGACTGACGCAACCTCGCTTTACACTTTCCAAAACACGGAGCTATCTGATGACCTTAAAATCTGGGTAGTAGATGTTTTGAATCAAACAACGCAAAAGCTAAAACGTGATAAAGTGCTCTTGGATTTGATTGCTGAATACAAATACTACTATGGCGATTATTGATTAACTTCGTTGACAATCGCCAAAAAAGGTCGCCAATGCGCGACCTTTCTCTTAAAGAATATTGCATACTTCTATTCTTTTTTCCGCTCATGGCTTGGAGCATTTAGACGGTATTCTCATGCTCTAGAACTAATCGGAAAACAAGCCATTGGGACACACCTCCTTCACTCACACCAAACCCAAAAAGAGCGCCCCATACGGTCGCCCTTTTTCGTTCCGTCTTTTCCAGCATTCAACCAGCTGTTATTGCGGCTGGTGACTACCCTTTCCTTTTCGTCTATCGCAGCATCTCAAAAACGCCCTCAATCAAAGTCAAAGTCAGGCACGTATTTCTTCTTGAATTGCTTTAAGTCGCCGTCTGCGGATGCATCAGCCGGTAAGTCTGCGTCTTCAGGGGTGATGCGGCTGCATTGATTGTTGTCGTACATCAGGTTGATGTGTCGGCATAAGCCATACAGGCTGTTGTAAATCGAATGTTCGTTGATGCCGATTTCATTCAGTTCATAGATAATTTTGTCTTTCAAATCCGGCATGATCGGCAATTCAGTTAAGAGGGATTGCAAACCCTCTTCGTCTTCCAACGCGGTGAACTGCGGCTCGCCGTTTTCTAAGCGTGAAGGGTGCGCGGTGAGGCGCTTGTTCTTGTACGGAGAGCCAGGGTTGACGGGCATGATGTGCAGTTGTTCAATCTCAAACGGGTTCTCATCAATCTCTAGCGAGGGAATGTCATCCGCGATCAACATGTACACATGGGGTTGAGAGCCGGGGCTGTGGCAGGCATACCACAGCGCTTCATACGGGTCGACACTCCAATCCAGCAAGCGTGTTTCTAGCCCTGCATTGTGTGCTTCAACCAACAACTGACACGTCGTTGGGTTCTCCAAATCGATGTAGTCACGGCCATAGAGATTAATCACGGCCAACATGTTGGCTTCAATGTCGCTGGATTTGGTTAAACTTCGCGCGGCTTGAGGGAGCAACTTACTTCGAATGTTGGGCTGGCCTCGGTACAACACCGTTTTATGCTGCTTTTTGATGTTATCAATGGCAGCCGTAAATTTGGATAAAGAGTCGATATAGTTGATATGTTTCATGAAACCCTCGTTATCGAAAAGCCAATTCGAATGGTTGTCCGTCCTTGCTCTCGCTATCAAAGCGAGCGTTGAACTTGCCGTAGTATTCAGTGCTAATACACTCTCTGACTAAGCATAAACACTTAATGAAATTATTTATTCCAATTATAGGAACAAACACTAGATTCGGACGTGCATTCCGTCAATAGTTCACGCCCGCTTTGCTACTCAAAATCCCAACAACGGTGCACTCAGTGTTATTTATTGCCCCCCTTCTCCCCCTGGCTCCGGCTATCCTCTATCCTCTATCCTCTAACGCGAGTTCGTTTTGCATGACAGTTACCGCGATGACATTGACAATATCGTCGTTGCTACACCCTCGCGATAAATCATTCGCAGGCTTTGCCAGCCCTTGTAACAACGGGCCAATCGCCACTGCCCCACCAATGCGCTCTGCCAATTTATAGCCAATGTTTCCCGCTTCTAAGTTCGGAAAAATAAGCACGTTGGATTGCCCTTTTACGTTGGAATTCGGTAGCTTCTTTTTGGCGACGTCAGCGACAATCGCAGCATCAAGCTGCACATCTTCATCAATGGCGATATTGGGGGCTTGTTGTTTCACCAGTTGTGATGCGCGCACCACCTTGCTGACCGATTCATGTTGCGCACTGCCACTGGTCGAGAAGGACAACATGGCGATTTTTGGCTCTACCATCAGCAAACTCTCGGCGCTCCTTGCTGCCGCAAGCGCAATGTTTGCGAGTTCTTCGTCGGTGGGATCAATCACTAGGCCACAATCTGAGAAAATCAGTCCGCCTTTTAAAGTGTGGAATGGTTGGCACAGCATCATCAAAAAGAAGCTCGACACAATGGTGGCTTTTTTGTCTAGCCCTATGATTTGAATCGCGCTACGCACCACGTCTTTCGTGGTGTGGATTGCACCTGCCACAGAACCTTCTGCCATGCCTTTTGCGACCATAAGGTTGGCGAAATTGATCGGTTTTCGCGTTTCTACTAACGCTTGTTCACGCGTGATGCCCTTCTTTTGGCGTAACAAGAAATAGTGTTCGGAAAGATCATTAGTGAGTGGGCTAACATGAGGGTCAATCACATTAAAGCCTTCTAAAGGAATGTCGGCGGCGTCGGCGGTTTCTTGTATGTTCGCTTTGTTTCCTACCAGTATGATGCTGGCAATACCGCGTTGCTGCACCTCAAATGCCGCTTGTAAAACCCGTCGGTCTTCACCTTCGCACAACACAATTCTTGAATGCCGATCCTTTGCTTTCTCGATGATGTTGTTCATGGCTTTCATGCTGCACCGCCCAGAGACTATTGATTAATGATCTTAACTATCAATTTATGAAACGTATCGTTCTATTAATTAAAATAACAAACAATTAATAACCACTTTTTTACGTATGGTCAACACAAATGAGGAGGAAGCATGAAGAGAAGATGAACACCAAGAGGTCTGCATTGTGTGTTTTGGTTCGATTCCCATGCACGCTTGTTGCTCAGAAAGAAACACGCTCCGCGTTAACCTCTTGTTAAATCCAGATCACATAAACCGCTAAAACATGGGGATATTTACGCTTCAGAAACTACGTAGAGTTTGCGGGGTGAGAAAGAGGCGTTGGAAGAAATAATCAAGCCGTTATCGAAAAGCCTACCAAAACACTACGTAGATATACGGAGAAATTTAGTTAGCCGCATCCCTTCTTTTGTATCGCTACGTGCGAAATAACACGGCTACTTTGTTAATAAAATGTTTCGCACTCTTTAGGTCGAACGCAACGATCAAAAGGATGTGAATCATGGTCACTGTTACTTCAACAGCGAAAAAGATGCTGCTCACGCTCGGCGCTGTCACACTGCTCACGACAGCGAGCTTTTCTTCTTTTGCCGCCGATAAGGTGTATCGCTTAAAGCTGGCGGAAACATGGGGACCCAATTTCCCCATCTTCGGTGACGCCAGCAAAAACATGGCTGCAATGGCTGAAAAAATGTCTAACGGTCGTCTGAAAATTCGCATTGATTCTGCCAACAAACACAAAGCGCCGTTTGGTATTTTTGACATGGTCAAAGCGGGTCAATATGACATGGGGCATTCCGCATCGTATTACTGGAAAGGCAAAGTCCCTAACACCCTCTATTTCACCACCATGCCATTCGGCATGATCGCCTCTGAACAATACGCTTGGTTCTACCACGGTGGCGGTATGGAATTGATGGAGGAAGTGTACTCCCCTCACAACATGCTTTCTTTCCCTGGGGGGAATACGGGCATACAAATGGGCGGTTGGTTTCAGGAAGAAATCAAAAGCGTTGAAGACTTAGATGGGCTGAAAATGCGCATTCCGGGCTTTGCAGGAGAAGTCCTCGCGAAACTGGGCGCAAGCCCAACCAACATCGCACCGGGCGAGCTCTATACCGCACTCGAACGCCGCACCATTGATGCGCTTGAGTGGGTTGGCCCCGGCTTGGATTTGCGCATGGGCTTTCACAAAGTCGCCCCTTTTTATTATACCGGTTGGCATGAACCCGCGACGGAATTGCAGTTTATGATCAACAAGCGTAGCTGGAACAAGCTACCTGAAGATTTACAAGAAATCCTCCGCGTTGCGATGCGCACCGCCGCTTACGACATGTATATCCAAAACGCCCATGCCAGTGCAGACGCATGGGAAACCATGTTGAATGATTACCCAAGTATCCAAGTCAAACAGTTCCCAGAACCTGTGCTTACGGCCATGAAATCTGCCAATGATGCGCTGCTCGCAGAGCATGCCGCGAAAGATGAACAAGCCAAGAAAATCCTCGATTCACAAGCTGCATATCTCTCCAAGATTCGTCGCTGGACCTCTATCTCGGATAAGGCTTATCTGAACAGCCAACAGACGGTTGAGTGACGCTTTTGCGCCGAGTAAATTGCTCGGCGCTTTTTTTTCGTTTTGACAGGGTGTCGATATGCAAAGCCTGATTTTTCTCGAACGATTAATCAACCGATTGGCCGATTTGCTCGGCTGGATAGCCAGTACCTTATTTCTTCTTCTCATGCTCAACGTGGTTTACAACGTCATCATGCGTTACGCCTTTGATAGCGTATCTATTGCCCTACAAGAAATGGAATGGCATCTGTTTTCTGCCGTGTTCTTGTTAGGTGTCCCTTACGCCATCAAAGCGGGCGGGCATGTGCGAATAGATGTGCTTTACGAACGTTGGGGTGAGAAAACGCAAGCCTTGGTCGACCTGCTCGGCTGTGTGCTTTTCCTGCTTCCTTTTAGTGTGTTGATTGTGTATTTCGGTATCGATTTCGCCCACGAAGCCTTGCAACTTGGCGAAAGCAGCGGCGATCCCGGTGGCTTACCGCACCGTTGGATCATAAAAGCCATGATCCCGCTTTCCTTCTTATTTATCGCCATCACTGGCTTTGCCCTCACGCTCAACGCCATTACTCGTCTCGTTCGTCCAGCTGTTTCAGGGAGCCCTTTATGATCGGCATCGTTATGTTTGTTGCGGCGCTGTTTACCCTGTTATTGGGTTTTCCGGTCGCGTTTACGTTTGGTGGCATTGCGCTGCTGTTTGGAGTGTGGGCAGAAGGTGTAGAGATTTTCGCGTTCATGCCGTTTCGTATCATGAGCATCATGCAGAATACGGTACTGATGGCCGTCCCTTTGTTCGTGTTCATGGGGCTGGTGCTCCAAAAAACGCGGTTGGCTGAACAACTGCTCGAAGCCATGGCGCGATTGTTTGGCGGCGTGCGTGGTGGCCTTGCCATCTCGACCGTGTTGGTGGGCAGCCTCTTGGCGGCGTCAACCGGCGTAGTCGGTGCATCGGTTGTGGCAATGGGGCTCATTTCATTGCCCGTCATGCTCAAGTATCAATACGACAAGGGACTTGCCTGCGGCACGATTTGCGCGTCAGGAACGCTAGGGCAAATCATTCCACCCTCGATTGTGCTGATTCTTCTTGGTGACGTGCTCGGCATTCCCGTGGGCGATCTGTTTCAAGCCGCTGTATGGCCGGGGTTAATGCTGGTTGGCGCGTATATTCTCTACATTTTGTATTTCGCCTTTCGACACCCAGAAGCCGCGCAAGCCATGGAGCCCATTGAAGGCCAATCACGCAAAGAAGAGGTCATCGAAGCTCTGAAAGCCGTTGTCCCGCCGTTGGCGCTGATCATCGTGGTGCTCGGCTCTATCTTCGCGGGCATTGCAACGCCAACCGAATCCGCGGCATTGGGCGGTGTTGGTGCTGTCATTCTTTCGATTATTTACCGTCAATTTTCTTGGAAACTGCTCTACGACAGCGCCTTTGAAACCGTGAAAGTAACGGCAATGGTGTTTGGTATTCTGCTTGGTGCTACGGCCTTTTCGATGGCGTTTACCTACACAGGCGGAGACTATTTGGTTGAAGAGTGGATGACTGCTTTACCCGGCGAGAAATGGGGCTTTTTGATCATCACCATGTTGGTGGTACTGCTGTTGGGGTTCTTTATCGATTTCGTCGAAATCTGCTTCATCATTGTGCCCATTCTCGCGCCTGTCGCTGAACTAATGGGCATCAACATGACGTGGTTTGCGATTTTAATCGCGATGAACTTGCAGTCTTCCTTCTTAACGCCGCCGTTCGGATTTAGCTTGTTCTACCTGAAAGGCTGCGCGCCAGATGGCATCACAACACGGGACATTTATCGCGGCGTCATGCCTTTCATCGTCATTCAGGTTGCGGTGCTCGCCAGCATTTTGATGTTCCCCTCTATGTATGGATTCGACAGCTAGAAAGAAAGGCGGCGAAAAGCCGTTCCTTTCTTTTACTCATGCCACATAAGACGCGCTAAGTGTTTGAGCGAAATTGAGTATACAGTTAATAAAGCCATCATCGACGCGCAGGGAGAGCCATGAATGTCACTCAAACTTAAAATCATATTGCTGACAGTGATCCCACTGATAGTCATCAGCTACATGATTGGTTGGATCACGATTCAACAAGCGGAGTCTTTAGGCGTGAAAGAAATTTCCACGTTTCGCGCCAGCTTGCTCTCTTCCCGAGAACAATCCATTAAAGACTACATGAACCTCGCGACCCAAAGTATTGAGCACATTTATGCGGATGCAAGCGCCGACGACAAACAGGCACAACAGCAAGTGTTGAAGCTGATTCGAACCCTGCGCTATGGCGATGATGGTTACTTTTTTGTGTATGACGAACACGGTTACAACCTTGTTCACCCCATCATGCCGGAGCTTGAAGGTCAAAATCTCATGAAGCTTCAAGATTCGAATGGTGGGTTTCTCATTGAGAACTTGATGGCCTCCGCCAAAACAGGCGGTGGCTTCCACGAATACCTTTGGCACAAGCCTTCAACCAATGAAATTGTGCCAAAACTCAGCTACTCGATTTGGTTACCTAAATGGAACTGGATGATTGGCACTGGCTTGTACATTGAAGACATTGGTCATCAAATCGAAGAAGTGAAAACCTCGGTGCAAACCAGCATCAACACCACCTACCTCGCCATCATTGTGGTGCTCATTACCTCTGTCGTGATCATGATCGTGATTGCACTAGCGGTGAATTTGCGCGAACACCGCATCGCAGATATTCGACTCAGAGAACTCGCCTACCGCACCGTCATGATGCAAGAAGACGAGAAAAAACACCTTTCACGAGAATTGCACGACGGCATTAATCAGCTCTTGGTTTCCGCCAAGTGCCATCTGGAATTGCTCGCCAAAAGCGTGATGTACAGGAACGAAGAAAGCGAACTGACTCACCTTCAAAAGAGTGAACGTTCCTTGGTCATGGCGATCAGTGAAGTGCGCAGAATGTCTCGCACCCTTCGCCCAACTACGCTCGATGACATCGGCTTAACCGCAGCCCTAGAAAGCCTTGCCGCCGATTTCGCATCTGCCACCAACATTCAAGTTGATACCCACCTCGACCAGATTGATGCCACCCTCGCCCCGGACGTTGTCACCACCTTATATCGCGTGGTGCAAGAATCCTTGGTGAACGTTGAAAAGCACAGTGGCAGCTCTCTTGTTGAGCTTGAAGTGACACAACTTGGTGAACGTCTTCAGCTCATCATTCGAGACAACGGCATTGGCTTTAAGGTGTCGGGTGCGCTCAAAGGCCGCGGCATTGGTTTGCGAAACATGCGAGAGCGTATCGAGTTCATTGGGGGTGATCTGGAAATCAGTTCTAGCACCGCAAACGGCACTGAAATCATGGTGTTGTTAGACTTATCAGCAATCACCAAAGAACTGTAATCAAAAGCGGTAATCAAAGACATTCGAGAAATCAGGGTATGCCGTGACATCAAGGGCAGAATATCAAGGACATGAAGGAGCAAATAAGCCATGAGCCAAAGCACGGACGACATTCGCGTATTGTTGGTTGACGATCACCGCGTCGTCATTGAAGGCTTTATCGCAAGGCTGGAAAGCGAACCGGGCATTTCTGTTGTTGGCACTGCCAACAACGGCGTTGAAGCCCTCGAACAAGCCAAATTGCTTGGCCCTGACGTCGTGCTGATGGACATCACCATGCCCATTCTCAACGGCTTAGAAGCCACTGCCTTGTTCAAGCAAGAACACCCAAACACCAAGATCCTCATGCTCACCATGCACGATAACCGCGAATACATTCTGGAAGTCATGCAATGCGGCGCATCTGGTTACATCCTAAAAGACATCTCGGCAGAAGAGATGGTCAAAGCCATAGAAACCGTGCATTCAGGCGCAAGTTACTTTTGCCAGTCCGCCAGTAAAGCCCTGTTCAACGCCCCCGAAGAAAGCCCGATAAAGACCACCACCAAATCTGTTCTCAGCCGCCGAGAAATCACCGTACTTTTGCTCGTCACCGAAGGGAAAAGCAGCAAAAAAATCGCCCAAGAACTCGACATCAGCGTCAGAACCGTCGAAACCCACCGCCAAAACATCAAGCACAAACTCGACATCACTTCGACCGCAGAAATGATCACCTATGCCGTACAAGCCGGACTGATTGATGGGGTTGGGTGATGGGGTTCAGTTATGCCTAGAGGTTGAGGAGTAAACGGTGATGAGATAGGCGAAAGAAACAGACGAAAAATCCCGCCAACTAGGCGGGATTTATTTTTGTAAAGACGACACAAAATTAGTGAGAAAAGAGAAGCATGCCGGCATTACCGTCTGTGTATTGATAAACTCAATTAATATGAATCTTTAAGTTTTCATCCACTTCCAAGCGCAGGGCGACTGAGCGTTCTTTGCCGACTTTCAGTGATTTTCCATCCCCCATGCGGCGCATGTTTAGGCCGAGTGAGCGGAGCATTCTTTCGCAGCCGACGGTGGTGACGAGCACGTAAGCGCGGATGTCGTTTTCTTGGGCGAAGTCGTAGAACGAGCGGATG
Organism: Enterovibrio norvegicus; assembly: GCF_002876705.1. Taxonomy (GTDB): domain Bacteria; phylum Pseudomonadota; class Gammaproteobacteria; order Enterobacterales; family Vibrionaceae; genus Enterovibrio; species Enterovibrio norvegicus_B. Next base: position 82,784 of record NZ_MDAG01000013.1, read on the forward strand.
AGTGTCAGGGCGTTATTACCGAACCAGCCATTGGTGTTTTCGTAGCTCTCTTTTGATGTAGTAAAGCGTGAGATTTCCCAGATGCCCTCTTCCATTGGCGCTTCTTCGCCTTGTAGCAGTTGAGGGAACACGTCTTTCAGCATGTACTCGCCTTGCGTTGGCATTGCACGCCAGCAACCAATCACTTCTTGGTTTTCTTCCGTCAGTGCGACGTAACTGGTTTGATCCATTTCATCAAAGTTATCTGACTCCATGTCTTGCGTTGAATCGACTTCCCACCCTAAGCGCTCCAAAAAGCTGCGATGACGTAGACGGAAGATATTGTTCAGAACAGCAGGATTATTGAACTTTGATTCTGGTGTCAGGGTAATTAGCTGGCTCATGGTTATTCCTTCAACTTGTCGGTGGTAATCGTTTAAGGCGATTGCTTGAGAACGAGTTCAAGGCTATGGCAGCCCCTCTACATCGGTAAGCTGTCGGAAATAACAGTGATAAAAAGGGGTACTTCACCCCTTTGATAACGCAGCATTTATTCTTGTTCAGAGCCCTTTCCTATCACTTGTGACAGGGGATTTTTGAGCGACATTTTCCTATGGTTGCACTATGCACTAACTAAGGCAGTAACGATGCAGCATCTATTCAAGATCGCGGCAAGATCACGCTAGGAAACAGGAATAGAACACCTTGGATAATCCGACCAAAAAACGCGCATCTGCGCAAAAGACTCTCGGCCCATTAAATGAGGAAGAAGCAATGCCAGATGAATTAGTCATGGCATTAAACAAAGCGAAAGCGCTTTCAAGTCGTAACGGCGTTGCTTGGTTGATGTTCGAAAAAAATCAGCTCATTGCGAGTTATAGCGGCTTTGCAGGTGACCCCATGTTTGCGTCTTTAAAGCGGGGGAAACCTGCGGCACATCAGCGTCGACTCTATATTTCCTCCCCACCTCATCGTCATTCTTACAAGATTTCTGAACTGGAAGAGATAGCAGAAAAGTGGGAACTCGATTTGGTCTGTTTCCCCCAACTGTCAGAGGCCATGAACACGGCTTTGGCGGTGGAAGCGCATGAGTCAGAGAATTACACCTTAACAACCCCAGCATTGAGCCTGAAAAATGAATCCATTTTCTTTGGCCCAGCGATGTTAGAAAAACACCACAGACCTTGGACGACCTGCTTCATCTCAATGAACAGCCAAGGTCAGGGCGTCAAATACGATCACTTCTTATCGGGGTTTGGTGCGGAAAGCACCTTTCATCACGCGCTGACGAAACACACCATTGTGGCCATTCAAAAAAGCCTGACGCAGAGCGATCCTCAGCTAAATGCCATCAAAGAAAAATGTTGTGCCATCGAAATTGAAAGTGCAGATGCCCTTGTTCAATTGCAGAACAAACTCGCCCGTGGCGGGCAAAGCACCTTAGTTACCTTGTGCGACTACGCCTTCTTTGGTGAGCTCGCAAACGTTAACACGGTTGATGAGTGTCGAACCTATGTGGCTTTGACCGAATTGCCCACCTTTCAGCCCTTGTCTGCGTCATTTGGGAAACAAGCGCAAACTGTCCCTAGCCTTTTTGGCTGGAAGGTAACATCAACCCACAGCTTTGATGCTGGCGTTCTGATCCAAATGCGTCGGAAAACCCAATGCATGGATGAAACCCGCTCGCTGAATGCCTGATAGGACATATCAACAAAACTCACTTCAATTTTCCGCATATAAAACAGAGCATTGAAGTGAGTGTCGTCATCGTTAAACACCCACCATCCTCCTCTGATTTCTTTCTGTTATCCCAACGTATTTTCGTTCATTTATCTAAATGAAAATAAATAAAGTAAACTCATGTTTAAATAAATACCGAAACTAAACACATCATTATTTACACTCAACGAATGAATTATTTAATTTCAATGACAGCATTGATTAATTTTTAACCAAATCACACACTCATTCTTTCCTTGATATTCCCTTATAAAACTCAAGTCATTCTAATAAATCGGTAAGAGCATTTACTTTATTTTTCTCACTTTAGATTCATTGGGCAGATTGTAATAATCACAGCCCAAAAAACTGGCCTTTCGTTTGACCATTTCTGGAACGCAGTGCTATGTTTTAGTGCATTGATAGCTTGGTACAGCAAGCGATAGAGCGAGCCGTGGCACAAGTATGTGATAGAAAACTGCGTTGCCTTCAATCGATAACGATGTCTAATTCGCCTCACTCAGCCTTTCACATCAAGGATGAAAATGTAGTATTTATGGATACCGATCAGTTATATGCCATTATTGAAAAACTGAATGATGTAAAAAATAAAGAACAGCTTGAATCATTGTGCGAACAATTCTGTGAACTCGTTGAACTCCCTTATTATTTATTTGGTGTTATTGAGCAAGAATCACTTTATGCGCCTGTTATTCATACATTCACTAATTATCCAGCACCTTGGTTAGAAAAATATTTTCAACAAAATAAACAACGTGTCGATCCAGTAGTGAGTTACATCATGACCCAGCAAGCACCTATTCGCTGGGATTCCCTCGTTCAACGTGAAGAATTTCAAGATCCAAAACAGCAAGAATTGATGGCGCTCGCCAGCCAATACGGCCTCTGTAACGGGTTCACAGTGCCTATCAAATCTGCGTCTGGGGATTTTGTGTTACTCAGCATGGCAATTGGTGATGTCGAAAACCAATGTGAAAAGCTTAATGCTGCTATTCCTTTTGCACATACCCTCGCCACCCATCTTCTTGAGTGTTACCTCACCATGAAGATCAAAAACCAAGGTTGTGAGGAGGTCTCCCTCACCAAACGAGAAACCGACTGTTTGTTTTGGGCAAGCGAAGGAAAAACAGCGTGGGAAATTTCAAAGATCATCAATGTGTCTGAACGCACCGTGTTGTTTCACCTCAACAACTGTACGAAGAAGCTTTCTGCGTCGAACCGTCAACACGCCGTGGCACTCGCAATCAAAAAAGGGCTGCTCAAACCCAATTTGTAAATGCGGGTTCGTGCCCATTTGATTGAACTGACTCTCCCCAACACAACCCAAAACGCGGCGCCTCATGGCGCCGCGTTGCTATAGTTCATCATTGCTGTGGTTCATCATTGCTGTGGTTGATAGCTACTAGGGTTAATAATTGCGATGGCTATTCGTTGCTGTGGTAAATAATTGCTATGGCTAATCAGGGAAGCATTAACTCGCACGTCGCAGCGATTCCGAAGCCATGTCCTGTTCAATGTTCGTGTACCTGCGCTTCATTTCTTCAATTGAATCTTGCTTGCCCACTTGTTTCACCCCTGCTGGCGTGACCAAGTATTCTGCAGGGAACCCATGCCCAATAAACAGCCCTGGGGAGCTGGTGATCGCATACGCGCCCACTTGATGCACCACCAAGTAATCACCCACCGCTAAAGGCGCACAATCAAACTTGTCAGCAATAATGTCAGACGGTGTACACAGTGGGCCAACGAGGGTATATCGCTGTGTTTCTGTCTCTGAGCGACCTGCGCCAACCGTCATGCTCGCGCGATCTGGCAGCGCCGCACATGCAATGTCATCCAAGTTCGTGCTTGTCGCCTTGTCGATGAAATAAGGTTTTCGCATCAAGTTCGCAAACGCTGTTGCACCGTGAAAGAGGTTATAACCGCCATCGCACACCACAAAGGTTTTGCCCCCTGACTGCTTAATGGATTTCACTTGAATCACGGCCTTGCCGTTCTCGCCCACAATGAAACGCCCGCTTTCGAAGAACAGGCGTGTCGCCCCGGTTTTCTCAATCAAATTCTGCTGCAAAGACAGCAAAGCTTCTTGCATCGGTTCTACGGAAAGCGCCTCTTCCCCTTTGTAATAAGGAATGCCAAAGCCGCCGCCCAAATTGAGCACATGAAGCGGCAACGCAAAACGCGTTTGCAGCTCAATCAGGCAATCACACAGCGCCGAAAAGTTAGCAATAAAACTGTCAGGGTCGAGTACCCGTGTGGTGGCATATATGTGTACGCCAGAAATGGCAATGCTATGAGATGCAGCCAGCGCCAACACAGACGGTAAATCCTCCTCCGTGATGCCAAATTGCGATGCCGCACCGCCCATTTTCATTGAGCCGCCAGAGATTTCCACGTTCGGGTTTAAGCGCAGTAAAATCGCCGTGTCCGAATCATAGCGCTGTTTCAGTTCGCCCAGTTCCACCAATTCATCGGCGCTTTCTATCGCAACAAAAGCAATGTTGTTTCGCGCACATTCCGTTAAAAGTCGCGTGGATTTATACGGGCCAACACAGCCAATGTTTTTCGGCGCAACACCGCTTGAAAGTGCCACATCTAGCTCAAAGGCACTGCTCACATCACAGCCCAACCCTTGGTTCACAATGGTTTCAACCAATGACGGATTTGGGTTCGCTTTCAGGGAATACAACACAGTGGCGACATCCGGCAGGGTCACGGCTTTCAAGCGGTCGCATTGTTGCTGAATCCCGGCTTGGTCATACACATAAAACGGCGTATGAGGCATCGAAGTATTTAACATCTTGAACGTCCTATTATGGGTGCTTTCCTTTAAGGATTCTTAAACTCAACGTAAGTCAGGCAGCGTTTTGCAGGGGCGTGATGCACCATGTCTACCGATTCCAACTCATCGTTACTGGTGTTGATCGTGATAAGACTCAGCACGTTATGGCACGCCTTCTCAGCGCGTAAGCTCATGTAAACAAAGTATTCGAGATACTCTTGGTTGCGCTCTTCGCGCAGGAACATGAAGTGATTGATTTCATCACTTTCCTCAAACACCCACGGGCTGCCAGACAGCTCATGACCATTCAACATGCTGCGCACTTCCTCTTTGTCGAAGCTGGATTTGGCGTGCACAAAAGGCACCACCAGCAACAGCGCAAGCGCGTAGCGTTTTTTCAATAGCGATTTGATCATTGGCGTAGTCATAACTCCTCCTTGGTATAACGCAATCGCCCCGCCTCGCTCACTTAACATCACCTGCCTGTAGGGTTGCCAACAGGCATGAAAAGCAAACGACGCATCAAGGCGGAATGGGTAGATTCCCACTGTGCTTTACACCATCGCATATCGAAGGAATGACGCTAACTGTCAGAATTGACAGCTGGGTGAAGAACAAATAACCAACAACAATGTGAGTCATACATTCGCAAGTGGATATGCGCTATGACCCAATTGAATTACTGGTCGGACACAGCAACTTACAGAGAGCCTGTAGAAACGACCCTCTCCCATCTCGGCTATGACGCAGGCTATGTCGGCATCATCAAAAAGATATTCCGCATAGCCCAAACGCCAGTGTCCAAACTGTCGCCGCAGCAATACTTGATGCAAGACGCCTTTTGTCAGCAAACCGAGCTGCTGGAATCCGACGCACTCACCTACACCCACACAGGGCAGGAAGTGTATCCCTTTGGGCAGTCATGCTTGCGCTCGCTAAACCGTTCAAGTCGCGGAAATGGCGCGCTGTTTGGCTCAACCGCCTGCAATTGCGCGTCCACGTTCAAAGTCATCGACCTGTATCGCCGTCGTCAACAAAATGCGGATAACAAGGCATCGGCGAGAAAACGCCACGTGATTGTGACCTGCGATACCGGCTTCACGCCGATCCTCAAAGACATTCCCGGCTCGACCGTCACAGGCGATGCACGCAGCGCGATTTGCTTGGATGACGGCGCAGCGGGCGACTACCAATTGATCAGTTACGAATCGCAGGTTTATCCCGCCCATTTTGGCGGCGCGTGGGAAGACGAAGAAAAGCATTCGATTTACGAGAAAACCTATAAAGATCGGATTGTTGCGCTGATCGAACAATCATTGGCAGGACTAACGTTGGATGCAGAAAGTCGCATCGCCATCGTGCCCCACAACGTCAATGTGTACACATGGAAAGCCATCGAAAAGAAACTCAACAACCCGCAACTTTCCTTTTTCACCGACGGCGTGGCTGACCACGGACACTGCTACGGCAGCGATGCCTTCATTAACCTGCAATTGCTCGAACAACGCTACGCAGAGCCAGACTCTGCAGAACAATACTATGCAGAGCAACGCGACGCCCCCCATTCGCCACCTCACCCGATACCCGATTACTTCCTGTGTGTAACCGCGGGTGTGGGTGGCTTTTTTTCAAGCGTGACGCTGAAACGGACCGATACCAATAAGGACCCGTCTTATGACTAACACTCCCTCGAATGAGCGTGTAATCGCGCACGACTCAATGCCAAAAGGCACATCACTGCGACAAAGCATCGTGGCGAATATCGACCAATTTGGCGATAAAACCGCGGTGCGGTATCGCAACGCAACCTACAGTTATCGCGGCCTATTGGTGCTCGCCAGCCAGCTTCGCGACATGCTCGACGCGCACGGTGGCATTCAGAAAAACGTACCGATTTTGACCTGCTCACGATCGCCACTGTTTGCCAACTTGTTTAATCTGCTACTTGGGCTGGAAGGCATCCCCTACGAGCCGCTGTCGCTCAATGAACCGTTCGATCGCGCCATTGCCAAAGCAAGCAAATGGCAGAACTTCATCTTGCTGACAGACACCCAAACCGAAAGCGAACTGGGCCCGATTTCCGCCCGAGCCAGCCTTACTGTGATTGCCGATGAAGATTTGTCTTACCGCACCCATTCACGCCCTGAAAACGCAGGAGATAATCACCTTTCCCTCGATGAGTGCGTCTACATACTGTCAACGTCAGGCTCCACGGGTGTGCCGAAATCTGTGCCGATAAAAAGCCACAATCTCGACAGTTACTTGTCTGCCGCCACCCGCTTTTTCGGTGTCGAACAGGACGAACATTTCTCGGTGATCCACGATGTCTGTTTCGACTTCAACATCCATGAATTGTATTTGCCCATCCACAATCATGGCTGCCTGTGCATTGCGGATAAATCTGACTTGCTCAGCCCAGCCACCGTCAGCAAATTCGTTGAACGCCACTGCGTCACTTTCTGGTCTTGTGTGCCCTCTTTCATCAACCATTTAGACCACTTGCGCAAGTTCAATAACAACACCTTTAACCGCATTCGCAAAACCATGATTTGCGGCGAAGCGCTGACCTTGGTCATTCAACAAGCTTGGCGCGCACTCGCCCCAAACAGCCGCATTTTCAATTTATACGGCCCGACCGAATGCACCGTTTCCGTTTCAGGGAAAGACATCACCTTCCCGCAGCAAGACGACATTCGAAACGGCGTGCTTACCATTGGCGAAGCCTGGGACAACACCCTGTTCTACGTGCTCAATGAAGGCCACATCAGCCAAGAAGGCCGTGGGGAATTGCTCGTGGGCGGGCCACAAGTCTTTGATGGATATTTTCGTGAAGGCAGCGTTTGCAGAGAAAAACTGGTGGAAGAACCGCAAAGCGGGCAATTGCTTTATCGCACCGGTGACAACGTAGAGCTTTCACCCAACAAGCCGAATCACTACCTCGGACGCGGCGACGATCAACTGCAAATTCGCGGGCATCGCATCCAAAAGAACGAAATTCTGCACCTGATTTGCCAAACCATTCCGTGCTCAAACCTTGCCGTGGTCGAAAAGAATTCCTGTAACGGCACCACCATCGGCATCGTGTTGTTCATCTCAGGGGAAAACCTGCAGGAAGTTGATATTCGTCGCCGCTTAGCCGCCACGCTGCCCAGCTATGCTCTGCCGCTGAAGATCAATATCGGCCCATTGCCGATGAACAAAAACATGAAGATTGACCACAAGATGCTGTATGCAAACGTGAACCCAGAGGCGGAAACCTCATGAGGATCGAAGATAACAACAGCGTCGCCCTGTCGATAGACGCCATTCGCGTGGTCAGGCCGAAGAAAAAGCTGGTGCTGGTTGATGACTTTGATGCCGTGCATTGCACCTCGTTCAACGCCCACATTCTGAAAAAGATGATGGGGATTGAAACCGTCAATGTGCTGCCAGAAGGCGAACCGCACGAGGCACTCATGATGCCTCTAGTGTCACTTTCTTCGGAAGACACAAGCGAAGAATATGGCAACGATGTCGAACTTCGTAGCGCAAATACTGGGGCGATGCGAGCGCAATTCGGGCAATCCGTTGATCGTGCATTAGCGCGCATTCACAACCTTACGCCGCTCGGGTTAAGCAACGCCAATCGCTGTGTGTCGCTGTTTAAGCAACTCGACATGATTGCGCGTTCTGCCCCTGCACCGCGCCAGTACTGCATTCACAACACCGAACTCGCGTTCAGCAAAGAAATGCGCATCACCCGTGGCTTATCCGTGCAAGGCGACAGCAACACCAGTTTGCGATTGAGCCACACCGACGCGCCAAAAATTCGGGTGAGCAGCGTGCATTTGCATTACGACCGTCGCTTTGCGCGTGGCATTTGGGGCGACAACGTCGAAACCAAAGCTTACGAAGAAAACTATCGCCAGAACATGCATCAGGTGATCCACCGCGCGTTAGACAAAGCGGGCGTCACCCTGTCACAGATAGACCTCTTACTCCCACACAATATCAACATCAAATCATGGCGTTTCCTTTGCCAATCGCTCGACGTGTCTGAGTCGCGTTTGTTTTCGCGAAACATACAGACCGAAGGTCACTGCTTCTGCAATGACATGGTGATCAACCTCAGCGATGCACTTGAAGCATTCGCCCATGAAGACACACCTCCCACCGCAGAAAACCCGTTGCGTTTTCTCGCCGTGGCTTCCGGCGCTGGCGGGATGTTCGGCGCCTGTGTGCTTGATGTTATTCAGCTAGAAGGATTACGCAATGAGAGACACGCTATATAACATCATGGTGGAAGCGGCAGATCGCGTTGCCGTTCTCGACCAAGATAAAACTTACCGCTATCGCGACGTCTTAGATGATGCCGCGCGCCTGTATGAACGGCTAAACGCCGCGGAGAAAGGCACGCCAACGGGCACGCACATTCTCATGTCCGCCGAGCGTTCTTACACCAGTGTGGTGATGTACGTGTTCAGCGTGGTGTATGGCTACACCCTGGTGCCCGTGACGGCAGAGATCGACAACCGCTCCTTAGCGCGTTTGATCAACGAACTCCCCGTGGCGTTCTTCTTTACCGACACATTGACCGATTCCGGCTCGTCTCGTTTGCTCACCGTCGCCCAACAAGCTGCGTGTCCCACCTTGGTGGCAGAGCGCGGCAAAGCCTTAAGTGATGGCGCGTTTCACCAGCCTTTGCCGCCATTGGATGCCAACAGCGAATGGCTTGCTACACCGAGCCAAGACAACCCCGACCTGTATTTGATCTTCACCTCAGGCAGCACGGGCAACCCCAAGGGCGTGAGTGTCGAAACCCACAATTTGCTGAACTACCTCGAAGCCACGCGGGACGAATTCGGTATTCATGCTGACGATGTACTGAGCCACATTTCCCCGCTCAGTTTTGATTTCAGCATTCACGAAATCTTTATCGCCTTGTTCAATCAAGCCGCCATTGCTGTGCTGCGTGAAAACGACAAGTTCAACTTCTCAGGTTATCTCACCCGCCATGCAGTGAGCGTCTGGGCATCAGTGCCATCCACCGTGGCGTATTTGAACAAAACCCGCCAGTTGAACCCAAACCAATACCCTGCTCTGCGATTGGCCTTTGTTGGCGGCGAACCCGTGCAACCTTCGCTGCTCCACACCCTCACGCTCGCCGCCCCAGACTGCACCGTATATAGCTATTACGGCCCGACGGAATGCACCGTCGCCATGATGGCGTGTTTGTACAATCCCGCCAAAGAATACGCCCAGCACATGCCCCTTGGCAGGCCGTTTGGTGGACATCGATTACTGATTCAAACCGAAGCCGACGGCGCATTTCACGCCACGGGGACGGGCGAAGCCTACATTGCAGGCCCGCAGGTATTGAAAGCCTATTGGAAGAACCCTGAACAAACCGCGCTGCGTTTTTCTTATCACCCTGAACACGGCTACATGTTCCGAACGGGCGACATCATTCGCATCGAACAAGACGGCAACCATGTGTTTATCGCCCGCCAAGATGACGACATTAAAATCGGCGGATATCGCTTTAACACCGCCGCCTGTCGCACCTTTGTCGAAGAACAAACCAATGCAGAAGATGTGGTGGTCACGCCCTTTTCTCACAGCAACGAAGGCACATTCGATCGCCTTTTAGTAGTCACCGTAAATGCCGAGATCAGCGAAGCCGCGTTAGCCCGCATTTTCCGCGACCAATACGATAACTATGTGCAGCCGCACTTCGTCAACGTTTCGGAACTGCCGATGAACCGAAACGGCAAACTCGACAAGAAAGCCTTGATGGAAAAGGTGGCCTGCCATGTTTGATCACGACACGCCTCTGATGGCGTTAACCCCGACTCAGCCCCAGATGCAGTCTGCCAGACCACTGCAACCTCAAGTGCAGCCGACGACTGCGGCACCGCCTAAACGACAACAGGCGATCCGTGTGTTTAATCGGCTCGTCCCCATTGATGGTAAGCCGACAAACGTGGCGATCTGGGCACCTGAAAAGGAAACCGCTGAAAACGCCGACGCATCAGCGCCATCCAAGCCCATGCGCTATTACCTCACGCACAAAGGTGACGCAGTAAAAGCACGCAGCATTCAAGCAAAATCCGACATTCAGGTGAGCAAATTCTGCCTGATCTTCCCGGGCTTTAACGGCGGGCCGTTAGATCAGTTTCACCTTGCCGAAGCGCTCGCCAAAGCAGGATATTGGGTGATGTCAGTGGGCTGTTACATCAACCCTGAACTCAAGCCGAGTGATGACCCAGACAAAATCGCCCTCGCCCTTGAAGATGCTTACGCCGCGTACCCGTCGATATTGCAGACCTTCACCGAACTCACCGGGCTTTGCATTTCGCCCGAGACGTTAAGTGAAGTGCGTTACGCCTCCTTTTCCGCAGGCATTTACCCCTTATTACGCGCCGTCAGAAAAGGCCATTGCCCGCAGTGGCAACACCGCTTGTTACTCATGGCTCCGGGGTTATCAGCAACCCCTGGCTTGGCCGAGTTGCTAGCGCAAGCGCCTGTTTCACGCATGGATCTGATTCATTCTGAACAAGACACGCACCCTACGTTTGGCGATCCATTGCACTACTTAAGCTTCTTTGATGCGTCACACACCCAGCTTCACTTACTGCCAAAGGGGGAACATTACGATTTCATTCACCTTCCTTTGTCCGTCACCAAAGACGCGAACGCCACGCCCACCGGCGGGTTCACCCAATCCCAACACGAGCACGCGGTAAAGCAGGAATGCTTGGCGGTTCTCGACAGTCTGATTCATGGAGAAACACGATGAGCTCAACAACCACGCAAGTCCCAAGCAGCCAAGATGCTCACACCGTCATGACCAACATCAATGACGTGTACGCCACCCCAACGCCCTACACCGCGTTTGATGATTGGAGCAGCTTTCATCCGGCTTATGGCGACGACATTTTGTCTGACCCACAAAGCGCGATTGATCTCGCGAATGACTTGGTCGCGCACTACAACAATTCTGAGTTTCACAAAATGGCCCCAGAACGCGCCGACGATCTCGAACTGCGTTCTGTCAGCGATATCATCGCCCGTTACCATGAACTGAACGCAGACACGTTCGCGCCTGTCACCCCTGTCGGAGGTCGTTGCCGTGACCTTGCATTATTGGTGTGCAGCCAGTTTCGCGCCCAAGGTGTGCCCGCTCGCCTTCGCTTTGGCTTCACCCACATGTATTACGACACCAAACGCGCGCTGGCAGACCATGTGGTGGTGGAATATTTCGACGAAGGGCGCTGGAAAATCCTAGAACCACGCGGCAGCTCGCGTCTCATGGAACACCAAGATCTGGGCATTAACCCTATCGACGTAGACCCGAAAAAATTCATCAACGGCCCGCGCGCATGGCACAACATCCGCAACAAAAACATGCGTGCAGAATGGTTCAGCGGCACCACACCCAATGCACAAATGGGCTTGTGGTACGTCAGAAAAATCATGCTGTTTGATTTGGCGAGCCTGTGCCGATACGAAGCCGATGTGTTCGATTTGTGGGGTTATTTGACCGATTCGAAACCCGGCGTGATGCCGAAATTCAAACCCCATTTAGACGCGCTAGACAGCATCGCCGCCACCGACTTTTTGGATGAGCACGCCTTCGCCGAATGCTATCAACTGCTGGTGCAAGACGAACGCTTTTTGCCGGACGGTGAAATCAGCGTATCCCCCACACTTGGCAAACGTTCAACCCTGTCAGTAAGGAAGGAAGACTATGTTCTATATTAGTCGCAACATCACGGCTGACGCGCCGCGGGTGCTGAACGTGTTGGACGACCACGATGCGCTGTTCCTGAGCGCATCCTCCGCCAAGGTGTTTAGCCAGTGGTATGGGTTCAAAGAGTTGCCCTACTACGATCACACCCCCTGCACCGAGTATTACCAGCAGGCGCTGCAAACGTATGTGGAATCGGACGATGTAAACAACATCAGCACGTCAGCAACTCCCGCCCGTGCCTACGATGCTGTAGTACACAACCACACCGGTGCGTTATGTGGCGTGTTCGGGGAGCGTGTGATGTTACGAAGCAGCCGCGCCACGCTCCGTAACGACGATGCGGAAGACAGCAATTGGCTGCCCTTTTCCTCGTCCGCCGCCAAATGCGCCACGCCCATGCAGCTCATGAAATACTTCGAACGCAACCGCGCCCTCAACAACATCTTGTTGGTCACGGGCGACATTGCGGACAACGTGGACATGCGCGTCAACCCTGTTGCCTTGAGTTCAGACACCATCAACATGGTGAAACTCAGCCGCACCCCGAGCGATATCTCCGTGTTGTCTGTCGCGACCTTGTTCGACGGCCAATTCTCCGGCGGGATTTACCTTGAATCCAATGACGGCATTCAAGAGAAGTACAACGCGTTCTACCAAATCAACGTCGAGAAAGTGGTCGACCGCTGTTTAGCGGAGGCCAACCTCACCCGAGAAGACATTGATGTGGTGTTGCCACACAACGTCAACGCACAAACATGGAAGAAATTGGCTGCAAAGTTGGGCATCCCTATTGATAAAGTTTACACCAAGAACATCGCCCGATATGGTCACTGCTTCGGTGGTGATCTGTTCGTCAATCTCAATGATTTGTACAACGAGTTAGATAGCCCTCAAACCGTCACCTGCTTGGCAGTTGCGGCAGGTATTGGTGCCTCTTTTGGTGCCACCCTATTTGGCATATCTAAAGGAAAGGAAACTGAATGAGAGGTCGATTGAAGAAAATGAGTATTTTTCTGATTTCCACTATCGTCGTGCTTGGCGTTATCGTGTTGGCAGTTTTTCTGCTACAACGCCCGCCCGTCGACCCCGCGCTAGAGAAAGGCTTACAGGTCTCTAAATTCAGCGTGGAAGATGCAACAGGCCAAACCGAACTTACCGCCCAAGCGTGGCAACTCCCGCCTGAGAACGCGGAACCGCCAAAAGGCGTGATCTTAATGTCTCACGGGTTTTCCGCCACTGCTGGCACATTGCGTGTTTATGCTGCCCAACTGGCACGCGCTGGCTATGTGGTCGCCGCCGTCACCCATGACGATCTCAAAGGCTTGCGCAGCGGCCTAGTAGAAAACGACCCAATGGTCGCAAGGCAGCGCCACTTGCAGCTATTGCTCGAACAGCTTTACGCCAGCGATGAACAAAACACCCTGCGCACACTGCCTGTCGGCATCTTAGGTTACTCCCTCGGTGGTTATGCCGCGCTCACCAGCACGGCATTTCCGCCAGTGCTCGACAAGCAACCCGCGTTTTGTGAAACCCAGCCACGAGGCGAAAACATCTTGTTATGTAACCCGCGCTTTGGGCAACGCATTCAAGCGATTTTGTCTCAAGAACCCAACGCGGCAGCACGAAGCCAAGCACCCGCGATTCCCGCATCCGCCATTGCGTTGTTTGCCCCGGCTTACACGCAGCTCGTTGACATGGCAGACCAAGAAAACACCCCTGCCGTGTTTCTTGCCAACGGACAGTTTGATGAATACGTGAGCCCAACGGACATGCAATCCCTCGCGCAATCGCACAGCTACATTAAGGCACACAAGGAACTGGAAGATGCCGGCCACTATGTGTACCTGCCTTCATGCCCTTGGCCACTCTCCCTCTTTATGGAGAACTGCAAAGACCCGAAACCGATTGAGCGCTCACCCAAGCAAACTGCGTTAGCGAACGAATTGGTGGCGTTTTTTGATGAGAATTTAGTAGGCGCGAATTAGAACGAACGTCACGAAGAACGAATACTGAATAGCGCTAAGTATGTCTGGATAGATGTGCTTGGCGTTGGTTTGGCTTTAGCAAAAATACCTCTCAAAATAGAACCACCCGCCCCGTACTGCTTACCTTGTAGACAATTGATAAGTGAAAAGCATGTGTCTAGTCAAAAAGGCATGTAATTTTTATGTCTTTATATTTATACTGTGATAGCTTTTATGACTAATTATTAATTCAATTGGCATTCTGAAATTCATCGATTGGAATTTAGACTTAATTCATAAAGATTCTGAGTTCTGCTAGCCTACCGACCGAGTCTCTCAATGCCAGACAATAAAATTTTCAAGCAGATAAACCACTAAAGTAACCAAAATTACTTCACTTGAAATTCACACCAAAATACAACAAATAAAGTAAAAGGAAAACAAAATTGAGAGATCAATCGATCAATAGACGAAAAGCTGCAATGCTATTATTTGAAATAGAAGAATCATTTGGAAAATTTATAAAAGACAATCTCAGTGATATAAATGAAATACCATCATCAATTTTAGACACATTACAAGAAAGAAAACTTGAAGTCGAGGTCACCACAATTGACCATGTTGTCGAAAGGACTTATCTATCAGAAATTTTCCAGCTAGCTTCGGTAGCAACTGATAACACTTCATTTAACAAATTAATCGCTGAAATATCAAAGCTCGCTATTATTTATGAGCTATACGACATTAGAAATTCAATAGCTCATCCAAACCGCACATTCCCAAATTGTTATTGGTATAGAGTAGCTGCTTTTGCTAGTGACCCTTTGATTGCAGTGTTAGGTATTAAAGGTATCCAAGAGTGTCTGCTTTCAGCAGAAGAAGGTATAATATCTGACCCTCCTGAAGAATGGTTATCGAGTTCAATTTTCGAAATCAGAAACAATCTTCCTGAACATTTTGAACATGACGTTACAGGACTGATTGGTCGTGAAAAAGAACATGAAAAACTAATAAGTCTATTAACAAACCCTAGAGTAAACACAGTAGCAGTTGTTGCCCCTGGGGGATATGGAAAGACAGCACTAGTCTTAGACTTATTACACCAGCAAATTAGTAATCCTAAAACTTCATCCTATGCAGATGCTATTATCTTTATCACCTTGAAGACTGAGAGCTTAACTTTAGATGGCATCAGAAACCAAAATGCTCCTCAGACGATTCAGCAACTAAAAGAAGCCTTAACAACTGCTGCCGAAACTACTTATGAGGTTCCTTTTGACAGTTTCGAAGAATGCACAGCATATCTTGAAGACCAAAAGTTATTGATCTGCATTGATAACCTTGAAACTCTACTACGTGACAACCCAGAAGCTTTTGATGAGCTAAATCTAGAACTACCTCCGCTGTGGAGAATTGTAGTTACAAGTCGAACAATGATCGGTTCAAACCAATCAATAGCTTTAGAGCCTCTAGGTAAAAAACATTCAATTAATCTAATCAACTCTTATATTAAGAAAAGAGGTGGTAAAGTATTGGGGAGAGAGTTCACAGAAAAGGTTGCGACCGATTGTTACTTTAATCCATTAGCAATCAGATTAACAATTGATAAAATACTATGTGGAAGCGCTATTCACTCTGCGATATCTAGTACAAAATCTGAAATTGCTGAATTTTCTTTTAGAAACTTGATAGAATCTTTATCAGTTAATGCCAATTCTATCTTAGAGGCGCTGCTGATTGCAGGAGAAAGTGACAAAATACATCTATGCTCGTTATTAGAATTAAGCTTAGATGACTTATCAAGCGCTTTAAGAGAAGTAATACCAACTAGCTTAATATCAAGAAAAATATATGATGACGTCGAATTATATGACTTAAGTTCATCAATAAGAGATCTACTTCTAATTGACACAAAGAATATAACCATTAGAGATGCCATCCTTAGTAGAAAAAATAACCTAGATATAAAATCTAATGAAGTTGATAAAAAGCAAATCGAGCTATCAATATCAAACCTTAATGTATCATATATTCCTAACGACACAACTCAAAGTCTAAAAATATTACTAGAGAGTTTCCATAGGTGTTGCAAGGCAGATATGGAAAAAATGGGAGAATTATTAAGAAGGTTTAAAAATTCATACGAAACATATAAAAGCTTAGCAATATTTCAACGTGAATATGCTCGAATATCAAGTTACTTAAAGGATTATAAAACAGCCGTTCAACAAGCAAAATTGGCGGTATGTATTAGTAGAGACGAACCACTCAATTTATTTGTACTGGCTGATTGTTATTTCCGTTCAAAAGATTACAAATTAAGCGCTGAGACCTATTTAGAGCTAGTTAGTAAATGCGAAGAATTGGAAATACAGGACACTAAGTTCTTAGCCAATGTTTATCATGGACTTTTTCAATCCCTGCTATGGAGAGGTGATTATTGCACAATAATCGAACAAACCAATGATTGGGAGGATAGAAAAACATTCAGCGCTTTATTTGGCGGCTATCGAGCTACTGCCTATAAAAGAACGGTTGAAAATAGTTTTAAGGCTAATATCGATGCTTATGTAGAGGGAATGACAAATAGTATAGTTGTTATGGATAACGTTTTTAAACTAGCTGGTTATTTAAAAAGCCCTTGTATACAAAGTCTAAAAATAATCACTGAAATTGATTTTGCCATACCTAGACTATTTGATGATGAAAAATGGAATGATTTCTGTAGAACCAGTCTAAATTTCATTGAATCTCACTATATTGGAATTATTGACCAACAATCTTTGGATAAAAATACAGAATCTAAAGTCAAAGCAATAAAAGAAACCGTAATAAAGCTAAAAAATATTGATTTCCCAGAAAACCCGCTTCAACACATCAGCGTTTTAACTGAAGAAAGAACGGGATTAGATGAAATAGATTCGTCTTATGTTGAAGTTAGGGTTTATCATGTAATGAAAGATACCACAAGAAAATTTGCCAAAGATATAGAATCAAACCAGTACTATTTAACAAAAGAAAATACATCTGGTGACTTATACTCGAAATGGGAAGGTATATCAGAGGGAGCAAAGTTATTTGTTATCCCTAGTGAGTGTATACAACCCGATAAAGCCATTCCTGTGTTAGATATTGTTGAGGCATAGATAAAATATGCTTCGGGATAGACATCCCAAATCTCATTATCCTTAGTCACAGAGCCCTCTAGGGCAAATCTAAGAGCCACTTAGCTCACGCTTGTGGCTCTTTCTCTTATCTCGATACTCGCAATCTCACTTCTCGTCCCTCGCGCAATCTCACCTCTCGCCCCTGAGCTTTTACTCGTGTCGCAATACAATACGTTGTTCAACCGATGCATTGCGTCAGTATGATACGTTCGTAGAAGCATTCATGACGTATCGGGTGGGCTAGACCCGTGAATGAGCAATAAATCAATCATCTGCGCATAGACAGGGAGAAGAAAAAATGGAAGTGAAAAAGGTTCACATCGCAAAATGTCATTGTGGCGCGGTCGAGCTTGAATTGAGGTTACCCAATGGCCTTGAAGACCCACGTCGTTGTTCATGCTCTATGTGTCGGAAACGCGGTGCGATTGCTGCTTCAGTATTGTTAGAGAACTTAAAAATCACTAAAGGCGAAGAGAATCTTACGCTTTATCAATTCAATACAATGACGGCAAAGCATTACTTTTGTAAAACCTGTGGCATTTATACGCACCACCAAAGACGTTCGAACCCGCATCAATTTGCAATAAACGTCGCGTGCTTAGAAGGCATCAATGCCTATGAGTTAGAGCCAGTGAAAATCTACGATGGTATTCATCATCCCAAAGACTCGATTGATTTGTAAAGTGGGGAGAACCTAAGAGCCATTTCGCTTTGGCTCTTTCTCTTATCTCGATACTCGCAATCTCACTTCTAGTCCCTTCCCTTTATCTCGCACCTCGTACTCTGCCTCTAAAAATTCCATTTATTTATCAAACCGTAAACCAAGGTAAAGCTACGTAAATCGCCTTCTCATCCCAGTAAAAATGGCGATACTAGCGCCAAAGTTTGAGTTCGAAATAGAAGGATTAACGCAATGAAAAAACTCGCAATTGGTGCTTTGGTTCTGTTTGGCTTGATGGGAACCGCATACGCGTTTGATGGGCATTTAACACACGGCTGGGATATGCCGAGCTTCTCTCTGTTTGGGTGTGATCATGGCGGTCACTACTAAGCGAATTCACTTTGGTTAGCCTCTGCATTCAGGCTGAAGTCGAAGCATTCCGTTTGCTGAAAACAAAAAAGGCCGCTGATTTCTCAGCGGCCTTTCCATGTTTCGGCGATGTCGATATCACGTATACAAACTTAACCCGCAGATTTGTTCGCCAGCACTTCTTCCAGTTTCAATCCTGTCAAACCATGAATGGTGCGCCATAGGTAATAGAAAATGGCCATCATCATCACTGTCGATGGCAGTGCGATCATTGGGTAGCTGTAAAGCGTGAGTTGACCCAATTGCTCGTTAAACTCAGGCGTACCGGCTGGGCTGGTGACGAGCCATTTCGCCAGGATGTAATTCATGGTGGAAGAGAACGCAAACGAACCCGCGACAAAGTAAGTGGCTTTCAGCAAGCGCGATTCAAACGCGGCCATGCTGTTACGCAATTGCAGACGTTCGTTGATTTTCTCAACGTCCATCACCGATGGGTTGAACAGCAGCGCTTTTATCAACGGCGAAGAGGTAAACGTTGAGGCGAGAACCGCCAGACCGATAACCCCAGGAATAGCAGCTTCTTTGATCGCTAACCATTTGGTATCAAGCTCTAGCAATCCAATGCCGCCCGTAAGCAGTACGTTGACCAAGCCCAATAACGCGATGAAGTTAAACTTTCTGTATTTCACTAGCTCAAATAAGCCCCATCCCAATGGGAAGCTTAGCGCTAGGATCAAACCACCACTCGCACCTAATTCATTCTCACCACTCATTTTCATGAGGATAAATGCGGGTGCAACGATACTGACCATCAGGTCAATCATAGGGCGTGGCTTGTGTGTAGGAACACTCTTCATTGTTTCGTTTTCCAAACTATTTCGAAGACATCGCCAATACTATCGAATAGGAAATTCAAAGGGTAGGCATCTGTTAGGCCTTTTTTGTTCGAAATAGTTTCAGAACGAATATGTAGGCGTCTTAACACCTCCCGCAACCAGTCCGACGTCGCGATAAAAATGCGAACGCCATAAACGAAGATCAGGATGGTGGGAGTAGTTGGGATACGTTGACGGGTGTTTGGGAATGCTAACGGTTTATAACGGATTGGGACGGATAAAGGGGCGATGCACTCACCCCTTTACCTCTTCGCGTTTGTCTAGCGCGAATGTATAAGCACCTTTGTATGACCGCGAGGCAGAACTACTTCACTGTGTATCGCAACAACACTTCGTTATCGAGCACGACATTGGTAGACCAAATGAAGCTCGCCCCCGCGCCTGCAAATTTCTCTCTGAAATTCATGTAAGACTTTTTGTTGTTTACACCAATCTCATCTTCTGTGTACAGGGTTGCTTGCGGCCACGATGCGGAATCAAACGCTTGGTTCATCCACGCCTCAGGGGTTTTCCAGTGAACGCCATACGCGTCTGCGCCGTCATCTGTGCCTTCAGTAGTGCAATCTGTCGATAATCTCGCGCCGTTTTCTTCGCTCAAACAGGTGAGATCGTAGATCGGCGAGGTATAGAAAGCCTGTGCTTGCCAATCTGCATTGGTGATGGTGCCATCGCTAAAGCTTGCAATAAAGCCGCCATCGCCCGCGTGGTATTTCTTGCCACGGTTGTTTTCAGAGCCAAGACCAAGGTTCTCTTCCCAATCGACCAGTTTTACGGCGATCGTGTAAGGCTTGCTGACTTTGAACTTCACCACGCTTGAGTTAAATGGCGTGAAAGGGACGGAATCCAATGCGATAAACTTGCCGTTCACGTACAGCTCGAAGTAGTTATCCGCAAAAATGTAACCTGTTACCACCTCACCATCTGCATCCACCGTCACAACAGGCACGCTGTCGAGATCAACCTGTTCGATGTTTTTCGGGGTAATGTTGGCGCATTCTTCGTAAAGATCGACCGCTTTCGTCGCGGTTAAATACTGCGTATCCGCCGGTACTGTCCATACCTGTCCGTCGCCGTCTTTTATCTCGCCAACACCTGCCACACGGCTGCGACCGTTTTTACATTCAAACATGGATGCTTCAATGGGTGTCGCCGTACCTTGTGTGATACTGCCTGTGCCTTGGTAAGTGCTGCTCGATGCTTCTGCGGAAAGTCCCTGCATTGGAAAACTCAACGCCAATGCCATCCCTGCCCAAAGGGCGGTGTTCTTCTTCACTTGATTCATTTTCGAGCGCCCTATTATTCAAATGACTACTATTTCAAATAACTACTGTTTCAAACAATTGCTGTTTCAAACAATTGCTGTTCAAGAATAAGCTAACGTTCCCGATTTTCTCTGTCCATATTCAGTGAATACTAATTAAGCAATGTACTAATTAGGACACACATCCAACACTCGGATTGGCGTCTTGGATGAATGAAGAGATGAGATGAGATGAGATGAGATGAGATAGATAGAATGACGAAAGTACCGAGGATATGCTTAACCGCTCTCGAAACAAGGTTGCTTACCAACGATTCAATTGCTGCCTTTTTGGTTCATCGCAATTCCCCAAACGACGTCTAACGCATCGTCCCTCTCTTTATTGAGCCCTTTGTGTTTTTTATTAAACATCTGTTTTTAAATGGAATAGTGACACTTTACAAACCAATGTGAGCCGAATCACATAGGTGACTATTTCAGCCATACTTGGCTCTCCCAAGCGACGTTTATCCCTTCGAGAATTGTTACTATTTCAAAAAATAGTCATTGGCGAAATGGAGTTTAAGCAATGGGTTTATGGG
Organism: Enterovibrio norvegicus; assembly: GCF_002876705.1. Classification (GTDB taxonomy): domain Bacteria; phylum Pseudomonadota; class Gammaproteobacteria; order Enterobacterales; family Vibrionaceae; genus Enterovibrio; species Enterovibrio norvegicus_B. The sequence goes on from NZ_MDAG01000013.1 coordinate 103,916, forward strand.
ATAAAATCACCGGCGAATTTATTGATATTGTTGAGTGGATAGACAATAGCAACGATACGCTTGTCTGGCGATTTGAGCGCTATCAGAATGAAATCAAAAACGGCGCACAACTGACAGTAAGACCGGGACAGGCTGCCATTTTTATCAATGAAGGACAGATTGCCGATATTTTCGAACCCGGGATGTACGAACTTACCACGGCTAACCTTCCTATTCTGAGCACACTCAAAGGATGGAAACACGGGTTTAACTCTCCGTTTAAAGCAGAAGTATATTTCGTAAACCTTCGCACTTTTACGGATAACAAATGGGGTACTAAAAACCCTATCATGCTTCGCGATCCAGAATTCGGCCCTATCCGAATCCGCGCGTTTGGCAACTTCGATATCAAAGTGAGTAACCCTAAGAAACTGCTTGAGGAAGTCGTCGGCACAGACGGGCAATTTACGCTGGATGAAATCCAGAGCCAACTTCGCACGCTGGCCGTATCTCGATTCTCTGATGCCGTTGCAGAAAGCAAATTGCCTGTTCTTGATATGGCAGCAAATTACGACGAATTCTCTACGTTTCTTTGCACCAAAATGGATGACGATTTTGCTCGCTATGGACTGAGCTTGCAGAAATTTTTGGTAGAAAACATTTCACTGCCAGAAAACGTAGAAGCAGCGCTGGATAAGCGTTCATCAATGGGTATTTTGGGTAACCTGAATCAATACACGCAATTTCAGGCCGCAAACGCCATGGAAACAGCGGCAAACAACCCTGGCGGCGGTGCGAACGCAGGGATGGAAATGGGGATGGGTTTTGCCATGGCTAACCAGATGGCGCAATCACTCAATAACCAAAATTCACAACAGCAAAACGTCAACACCCAACAGGCTGCAGCGCCAGCTGCGCCGCCACCACTTCCAGCTCAAGCCCAGTTTTTCGTGGCGATCAATGGACAACAAACAGGTCCGTTCGGTCTAGATGTTATTCAGGCCAAAGTGCAGTCACAAGAGATAACTCGTCAAACTCTGGTTTGGAAAGAAGGCATGGCGAGCTGGGCGGGTGCGGCTGACGTCAGTGAATTACGTAATCTGTTTGGTGCTGTGCCACCACCAATTCCGGGGGCGTAAATGGAACAGCTAAAAACCCAGTGTGAAAACTGTGCTGCTGATCAAGTCTATTTACCCGGAACGAAAGGGCTTTCTTGTAACTACTGTGGGCATTTCACTGAATTCAAGACCGAAGAAACCGCTGCCAATGAAGCGAACGAAGAACTCTGCCTTTCCAGCTACCTAGAGAGCTACTCACCGTTGCCGGAAGAGCAAATTGAGCGGCACATAGTGAAATGCTCAGGCTGTGGTGCTCAACCTGAACTGGAAGAGAATCAGGAGTCTGGCAACTGTCCTTTCTGTGATTCTCCTATTGTGGTTGGACAAGCGCAATCGAAGAAGTTGATCAAACCGCAAGGCTTGCTTGCCTTTGACGTTTCGCGAAGCCAAGCAAGGGAGAGTTTTTCCAGTTGGTTGAAAGGCCTTTGGTTTGCCCCGAATTCGCTTCAAAAGCAAATTACGCAGCACGAGAAATTCAAAGGTATTTACTTGCCTTACTGGACGTACGATTGCGAGACCAAAACGCAATATCGTGGGCAGCGAGGTGATGATTACTACGAGACAGTGACACGCCAAAATTCAGACGGTGAATCTGTCAGTGAGCAGGTGAGAAAAACACGATGGAGAAGCGTTAGGGGAGAAGTCTATGATTCTTTTGACGATGTTCTGGTACCTGCTACGCATTCGCTGCCAAGAAAAATGCTCTATGAATTAGAACCTTGGGATCTCAACAACGTTGTTGATTACAAAAAAGAGTACTTGAGTGGATATGTTACTGAAAGCTATCAGGTTGATCTAAAAGAAGGTTTCATTGAAGCAAAAGACATCATGAAACCACAAATTGAGAGAACTATTCACAGAGACATTGGCGGCGATCGGCAACAGATCACCTCTACGCAAACCCAATTCAGTAAGGAAACATTCAAACACTTACTGTGCCCTGTATGGGTATCTGCCTATCGCCACAAGGGCGAGCTCTACCAAATATTGGTGAATGCCCGTACTGGTGAAATACAAGGAGAGCGCCCGTATAGCTGGGTGAAAATCGGCCTAACAGCACTGAGCGTTGCGGCTCTCGTGGGAATAGGTGTGTATTTCTATCAAGTGAATGCGGGATCTGTCTAAGCAAAGATTCGTGGGCTCTAACACTTTTTCTGGTCGCAGAGCCCACCTCTCGATAGTCGTTCCATTCTGCTCTTTTTCCTGTCTGTCGCTCTTACCTAGCACTCTCGAAACGCCACCCTGCTCCTTCTGCTTTTCCTGCTCTGCTCTCTCGCTCTTATCTAACCTCTCGAAACTCAAACCTGCTCCTCTTCTGCTCTTCTGCTCTTCTGCTCTTCCTGCTCTTCCTGCTCTCCCTGCTCTCCCTG
>NZ_MDAG01000013.1:107180-512721 GCF_002876705.1 Enterovibrio norvegicus
CTCCCTGCTCTCCCTGCTCTTACGCATTATGCACCCGCTCGCCTGTCACAAATGACAGTACCGCTTTCATCCCCAACCCACACCAACCATCATTTTTATTTATTCCTTTATTTTTCATACAAATAAAAGCGAATAACCCGTTCAAATCTCCCGTTCTGCCCCCTTACTGTTAAAAGTGTCAGGTTATCAAATCGCCCTCCCACGCTTAATTTGAACTCATGGATTTATGGCAACACACAACCTAACCAAAGCACGTAAATGGAGTTAATTATGCAAAGAGATAACGCGTATCAAAATATGGTAGCCATCCTGAAATCAACCATCACGATTCCAGAGGATGTGGTGCTCACTGAAAACACGAGCCTGCGTGACGATCTGGGGATGGATTCATTGGGGTCACTGACGTTCTTAATGGAGCTTGAAGAATCCATTGACGGTTTTTCGATTAACCCTGAAAGCTTGGAAGAACGTCACTTCAGTTCTATTGGCGCAATGGTTGATTACATTGTTGAAAATGTAGAACTCGCACCGGCTGCTTAATTATGTACATTAATTATTGCCAATATTTCCCACTTGAAAAAAGGAGCCTACGACAGGAACCGCGGGATCGGTATACGACCTACTTTAAGGATTTATACCGAATTTCCGATAAGGACCTGTCGCAAGAAACCTTTTTGACGGGTGACCAATATAGCTACACCAACATCATTGATACGGTGCTTGAGAGCGATTTACCGTTTGCAGCTTATCCTGACATTTCTGATGTGGCCTTTAGCTATTGGACACCCGAGTGGGACCCAGAGTACTCCGCCTTTGCGACCTACTTCCTTTGGAAAAGCGACCTAGAGGCTGAGATCATTGATGTGTGCGATGTGGGTTCAATCGCAACCACCACGGCACTTCACATCCTTTTCAACACCGACAGTTTGGACGATTCCCGCACCAAGATATTGGTGGGCATGGAGCAAAACGCTGTGCCGCGTTACCTGCCTGATCACAACATCATGCCGGTCAGTTCCAGTGGCTCTGCGTTGTTCGTCAGCCAAGCCAACAGCGACGGTGCGCTGTTCAAACTTGAAGATTCTGTGTTCTTGAATGAAAACAAGATCTATTCGTCGAGCTTTGCGCTGGCAGAAGAAATCAAAACCCTGCTGGAGAAACACAAACTCGGCGCGGGCGATTGCACCTTGTTTCTTCACCGAAATACCGCGGCGTTTAAGCAGTTGGATTATTTGTCTGACAAGCGTGAAATCTCACCTGATTTACTGAAGAACGCACACTATTTATCGCCAGAGTATTCCGTAAATACCTTACCGAAGCTCTTGGATGAATATCAGAAAAACCCCGATTCATTCCGCAGCAGCATTTGGATCTTCATTGATGAAGATGCCGAATCGCTAAACACAACCATCAGCTTGTTGAGGCCGTTGTAATGTATCGTCTCGATTTCGAAAACAATTGCAGCATCATTGATGATCTGCAAGAAGAGCAGCTAAAAGGAACCTTGGTCTCTGTGTTTCACGGTGCGGAAAGCACCTTCGTGATGATAGATCGCCGAGGGAATGCCAACGGTCAACCCGTCAGCATGGATGCGATTGAGGCTGAAATCCTCATCGCCCTTCCCAACACTTACATCGTGAAGGTTTCAACACGTTCAGGGAGAGCCTTACCCGCCCTTGCCCTGTCTGCATTGGCATCCTCCAGCAAACAACAATTCTCTTGGGAGGGTTTCGTTCAACAATCCCTTTCTTGCTTCCACACGGAAATGTCGGTGTTTTTCCGCCACCTCGTGGCGCGTTTAAAAACCAAAAAGGTCGGCGATAACACCTTGCTAGACATTGAAAACGTGAGTATGTCTGTCACCGACTATCACCGTTTTCTTTTCCAACTCCAGTTTGCCTCGGAAACATTGCCTGATTCGCTCGTGCCTCTGTCAGAGCGCGTGCTTTTGGCTTCAAACATCATTTCGAACCTGCAAGGCGGCATTTCCATTCTTGCCGGAAGCGGCGTCGAACATCACCTGCAATATGCCCTTTTACTGAACGATTTGGAGCAATGGCGATGATCAATTTAGACAGATATGCCGCAACCTACGGCGAGAAATACGGCGAGCACATTGAGTGGCTTCGCGAAGTGGCCAGCGCGGTCGATAACTACCAAGACATTCACAGCAACACGGATTTTCGCAACGAACAATTGGACGCGCTGCTCCTGAGCAGTTTCTCCATGACGACGGAAGATCGCGTGCGCATGTTTGAACAGCTTTCTTACGGCGACCCTGGTGCGTTGCTGTTTTCCCCTGGACCAAGTCTGTCTGGCGTCATCTTGAATGAAGCCGGATCGGAAGAACAGAAAGCCCAATTCTACGATTACCTGAAAGAACATAACTGCCGCACCTTCTTTGCAGTAACAGAGCCAAGCAAAGGCAGTGATGCGGGACGCTTGGAATCTCGCTACACCGAAGGCACGCTCAGCGGCGAAAAATGGTTGATTGGCAACGGCACCAAAGGCGACATGGGCGTGGTGCTGTTCAAAACAGGGGCGAGTCCACTGGCGACACGCGCAGCTTTACTCACCAAAGAAATGATTGACGCTCCGCAAGTAGAACGCCGCTTGTTGAAGCAACATTGTTTGCGTGGTGCGCGCTTGTCTTACTTGAAATTTGATGGGCTGCCCATCCCGCAGGAACAGTTACTCGGTGAACACCTTCACCCGTGTGAACGCGGTTTGTTTTCTATGATCCGCACCTTCAACAAAATGCGCCCGTGTGTGGTCGGTCTGAGCATCGGCTATGCGCAAGCGGCGGTGGATGTGTTGCTCGATCACGGTAAAGACGCAGGCATTCCGCTTGAAGCATGCAGCCACTTCAACACCATTCTCGCCACCATTCGTGACGTGAATTTGGTGGCAGCACAAACGGCGGATAAAGAGCCTGACAACATGGCGTATTCGTCGCTGGCGAAAATCGAACTGGATGACTTGGTGAAACAAATGCGTCCGTTCTTGTTCCAGCACTTCAGCAAGCTGCAATCTGACCACTTCACTCATGTTCGCAAGTTTATGCGTGACAGCTACGCCTTTGATTTCATGGAAGGCACGCACGTTATTCAAAAGCATAACTTGGTCAACATCCTGAAGCGGAACGATTACGTGAGCCCATGGAGCGGACTATGAAAAATATCGCCTCTATCCTTTCTTCGGTTGGCCCGACCTTCTCTTCGGTTGCATCGACGCTGTCCATTTTCGCGTCGTCATCGTCCACGTTCGTCACGCAGTTGTTGGCGGTATGGATAATCAGCCAAGAAGACCAACGCGCATTGCTGATCCTGACGGTGTTTATGCCGTTCGGTTTCACCTTGTCGTCGTTATCTGACGCAATGCGGGCGGGCGCACTGCCTATCGTATCGAGCCACGAAGATGCAGGATCAGCCGAGGTTCACAGCGCGGTTGCCACCTTGTTTGGCATGGCTCTCGTGGTGTTTGGTGGGTTAGGCGCGATGGCGTGGGGGCTGATGCCCCTGCTCCAATCTTATTTCCACTTACCTATCGTCGCCTATCTCGATTTCTCTGATTTGCTGCTCGCCATGACCTTGGTGTTCCTGCCCATCACTGTCTCTTCGATTCTGACGACCTGTCTGTTTGCGAAAGAGAAAAACGCGCTCGCCACCAGCATTGTGGTTGTCGCCAACGTGTTGCAACTCAGCTTGATTTTCATCTTCGCCAAGCAAGGCCACGGCGTGATGTCTATGCCTTATGCGGCGGCATGTTCAACATTGGTTGCCATCACAATGGGGCTGACACTGTCACCCACGTTACGCCAAATTATCGCGCCTCGTGCACTGGCCTATTTCTCTGCCATGCAGGCCCAGGTTAAGCAGCTGCTGTCCATTATTGTGCCTATATTTTCCAGCTACTTACTCCTGATTGCTTGGCTGTTCTACATCACTTACATCTTGCTGCAATACAGCGATGCTGCGGCCTCTGCCTTCCCGCTTTATGCACGTATTCAGAACCTCATCATCATGTTGTCGATTGCGGTGGGTGTCAGCCAAGCGATTCGCTTCAACAAGAACTCGGCAGACTACGACTACAGCATGTTGAAAAACAGCGTGACGCAGTTTGTGAGCCAATCGATTCTGTACCAAATCCCTGTGCTACTCGCGGTGTTTATCTTCAGCGAAAACATTGCACTGTGGCTGGTTAACGAGCCATCCATTGCCGCGGAATGTGCCGAATACCTTCGCATGATTTCGCCTGCACTTTTGGTGCTCTCCACCTATGTCGGCATGACGGTATACATGGAACAAACCTTCCGCTCACGTCGCGCCTTTATCTACAACGCGCTCTACCTTGGCGGAGAAGTCGCCCTGATTGAAATGGTGCGTCCTTATTGCACCACCAGCTCTGAGCTTTATGCCTTACTTGCCGTGGCTTTCTTCGCGTCCGCTATTTTCATCCTGTTTGAAATCGGTCGCTCACGCTACGAATACCATCTCATGCAGAAAATGCAGTCTGTGACTCTTTAAAGGAATATCCCAATGAAAACGACACTTTACGATCAGTTGGTACACATCCAACAACAGCAACCGAGCAAGGTTTGTATGAGCGACGCGAAGAACGATTGGACGTTCACAGATTTGCTCGACAAAGCCAACAGCCATGCAGAAGCACTCGCAAAAGAAGGCTTAGGGCTGGGCGATCGCCTGCTGTACATCGCTGGGCGTGGCATGAACACCTTGCCGCTGCTGCTTGCCGCCAACAAACTCGGTGTGCTGTTCGCCACCATTGATGCACGTGCCGATCAGTTGAAAAACCAATCCATCATCGACCAATACGAAGCGGACATGCTGCTGATTGCGCCTGAGCATGCAGCGAAAGCCAGTTATCAGTTGAGCTACTATCGCGAGCTGGATACCTCGTTGGATGCGCCTAGTTGGATCAGAAATGACCGCGCTACTGGCGTAAACGAAACCAATGTGTCTGCGCAGCAACGCAACCGCAAACCTGTCGCCAGCGACATTGGTTTGGTGTTCTTCACGTCAGGTTCTACAGGCCGTTCTAAAGGCGTGGCACTGAGCCATTCCAACGTGTTGTTTGCAGCGCAGTCCATCATCGAGTATTTGGAAATTGATGGCGATGACGTGATTTATAACGCGCTGCCGCTGAACTTCGATTATGGCTTCTACCAAATCCTGTTCCCGCTGTTCACGGGCTGTCAGACCTTCTTGACCAATTCTTTTATGATCCCGCAGAAGAACTTGATGGAAGTGCAGAAAATCAGCGCGACCCATTTCCCTATCGTGCCGTCAATGGCGCGTTTGATTAAACAATTTGGCAGTGCCAAGCAACTGGAATCTGTCACCACCATCACCAATACCGGCGAAGCGATTCACCGCGGTGAAGTGGAATACATGCAGACCATTTTCACGAACTGCCGCTTCTTCTCAATGTACGGCTTAACCGAGTGCAAACGCACCACATGGCTGCACCCAGACGAGTACGCGAACAAACCGGACAGCGTGGGCATTGCCATTCCAGGTACACGCATCGAGATCTTGGATGAGAACAACCAACCTGTTCCCGCTGGTACCGAAGGGCAAATCGTGGTGTCTGGCCCCCATGTGATGACGGAATATTTGGATAACCCTGACGCGACCCGCAAAGCGATTTTCTTTGATGAAAATGATCGCCAGAAGAAATTGGCGACCGGCGATTTTGGCCGCATGGACAGCGACGGTTATCTCTACCTCAGCGGCCGCAAAGACGAGGTGTTCAAGATTGATGGTTTGAAATACTCCTGCAAAGAACACGAGCAGTGGATGAAATCGCAGCCTGAACTTCGCGATGCCTGCATTTTGGTGAACGCGGACACCATGGCGATCACCGCTTTCATCGTGGAAGAAGTCGGTGAATCCATGTCTGACGAATTGCTGCGCGAGCGCTTGTTGAAACGTTCTGCCTTGTCATCGCACTTACCGAAGCGCGTTGAACGCTTGGTGGACATTCCTATCAACGACAACGGCAAGCACAACAAGCAGAAGCTGAAACAAGCCCTGCTCGACGGTGACCTCGTGGAATGGCAACTGCCAGAGCCCATCACTCATGTTCAACCAAGACAGTTAGCAGAGACATTATGAACAATAAACTCGCGCTTCTTATCCCTGTTTTAACCGTGGCACTCGGTGTCTCCGTCTATTCTGTGGCGGGCGTGAAGAAAAAAGCGCCTGACACCGATATTCCCGCAGGCTTTCAAATGAAAACCGTGGAAAGCCTGTTGGTGCAGACGGAACACCGCAACAAGATCTATCAATCGGCTTGCATGATTGCCCCGCAAAACATCTACCACCTCGCGCCAAAAGTGGAAGGCGAAGTGGTGTATGTGCGCAAAGGCGGCCATCAGGTGAAGAAGGGCGAGTTATTGCTCGAGATTGAAAACGATTCGGTGCGTTACCACTACCAAGTGGCGCAAAACAACCTGCGCTTGAACGAATTGAACCTGAAACGCTATCGCTCACTTCGCGTGAAAAATTCGAAACAAGAAACCGACGAGTTACAACTGAAAGTCGATAACCTTCGCGCTGAAGTGGCGTATCAACGTTCACTGTTTGAGTCTTTCAAGTTCTACGCGCCAGAAGACGGGGTGTTCGAAACGCCGTCTGTGAAGCAATATGATCGCGTAAACCCTGGCGTGTCTGTCCTGACGTTTTACGGTAACCAAACTTTCGAGTTCACCTCAAAAATCCCGCTCCACATTTTTTCGTCTATCGCGCTACGGGATGAAATCGCCCTGCGCTCCGTCGATAACGGTGACGTGATTGCCACGGCGCAATACAGCCACCACGAGCCAGAAGACAACGGCGAATTTGTCACTTTATACGGCACGTTAAGCCCAGACGATGTGATGATGGAAAGCACGGGGACACCCGCGAATTTAGTGAACCATTCGCTGTTCGAACGCTGCACGTCCAACCTGCCGCTGCAACGGGCTGACCAAGGCATTTTCCTTGAAAACAAGTATGTGCATTTGGATTACAAAGGCTTCTATGTGTTCAAGCTTGATGGACGTCGCGTGAAGAAGAACTACGTGCAAGTCAGTTGGTATGACGACGGTGTGTTGGAGCTGGAAAGCGGTGTTTCCGAGGGCGACCGCATCGCCACCGCAGGATCATTCAAGTTACTTGATAACGAATTGGTGCGCGTGAAAAGACCGCAGCTTGCGCCTAAAACGCCGTCAATGTCTGACGCGGAGCCGACGGAACAACTGGTGGGAATGATCCGATGAAACGTGATGTGATGAGACCTGATGTGACTAAACAGGGAACGATGAAACAAGGCATAGATAACCCAGCAACCTCTTGGCTAGGACGCTATTTCGAATCGCGCATGGGCTACATCATTCTGATGTTGCTCATCACGATGTGTGGGTTGGCGGCGCTGAAATTCGTCACGCTAACGTCTTTCCCCTACTCTCGCAGCAGCACCATTTTTGTTTCCGCCCAATTTTACGATAAGCCTGCGAAGTACATTGCCACCCATGTGGCGAGCGACATTGAGGACATTTTTGCAGAGCAAGACGGGCTGGAATATACCCGCTTAACCGTGGGCAACAACTCGCTGCGCGTCACCGGGAAATTCGATAAGAGTGTCGACATTGATGCCGTCGCCCGTGATATCAGCAATCAACTCACTAACCGCCCTATGGTGCAAAACAACCTTAATGAGCTGACATCCGGCTTGGACAAAGGCGATTTCGCGCCTGACTTGGGGTATGTGTTCACCTCTAACGCGCGCTCAGATTCTTTGGTCAGCCGTTTGCTTGAAAGCGAAATCACGCCGATTCTTCGCAGCTTACCCGGCATTCAATCAGTCGCGCTGTATGGCCCAAGTGACGCGATTTACATCGACGTGGATCAAGACCGCCTAAACGCCGCAGGTCTTGCCCTCAACCAAGTGTATGACACGGTACAATCTGCGTTTACTCAGCCAGCCAGCTATTTGGTGGACGGTGAAAACTACGAGATTTACCACCACAAAGCCGTCGATAACGGCATTCAAAAAATGGCGACCTTGCGCCTTGAAGACGACGGTACGCAAGGGGTTCACGCGCTGTCGGACATTGCGACGTTTCGTGTCGCCAACGAATACACCCGCGTTAAAGCCAAGTTTAATGACAAAGACGGCGTGGTGATGTTGGCGACCTTCGATGGACGCGCAAACCCGCTTTCCGTTTCAACCGACGTGAAAACCATGATCACGGATTTCTTGGTCGGTGAGCCAGACATCAAAGCACAAGAAATCATGGACAGCACCGTGATGCTGTATGGCTCCATCAAGGAAACGCTGCTGTCGATTATTTTGTCTATCGCCGTGACCTGTTTGATCGTGTATTTCACGACACGCTCTGTGGCCTCGGCCTTTGCCATTTCTCTGTCGATTCCCCTTTCTTTGCTGTTGGCCTTTGCGTTCTATTCCGTGTCACTCGACTCCATCAACTTGATCACGATTACCGCGCTTATCATCGCCATTGGCCTCGTGGTGGACGATTCCATTGTGGTGACAGATTACTTAAACGGACACAGTGCCGCGCCAACCACAGCCCACACAAAATCTGGCAGCCAATTGATGCGATTACGCGCCATCTTGATGGTATTGGTTGCTATCACGCTGACATTGGTGGTGGTGTACTTGCCGTATATTTTCTCAAGTGCCGATTACAGTGTGGTCAGCAAAGAGTTCGGCATCGCCATTTCCATCGCCTTGCTGTGTTCTTTGTTTGTTTCCGTGCTTATCACACCCAAGTTGTTGCCGAGCGCCCGCGCTCATGTAAATCAAGTGGCAAATAACACAGCAAGCAACGCCAAAAGCGAGGCGTACCAAAACCCAGTGTTACGCGCGTATCACCAATCCCTGTGCCATTTCGCAGAAAGCCGCGTGATCCGGTCGCTGACTGCTGTGGTCATCATGGGTGTGTTAGTCGCGGGGTTCTTTTCATGGCAAAACAGCGACAGCGAAGTCGCGCCACCGGAAGACAAACGTTTGTTGTTGGTACTGAGTGAAGTCAGCCCGAATGCAACGTCATCCGACGTTCAGGCGCAAGCCAGCAAACTGACGCAACGTATTTTGGCGCTAGATTGGGTGGATTCCACCAACTATGTCACTGGCCTGCCTGACAGCAATATGATCACCCATTATGTCCGCCTGAAAGAGTCAGTCTCTGGCTCGCAAGAAAACAACGACAATCTGGCGTGGTGGGAACACGTTACCCAGCCGATTCAAAACACGCTGCAACAGTTCGTCGATAACCCGCAGAAGAATAACCTTCTGGTGGAGCAATCTGAGCGCTTGGCGTCACTGCTCGCCCAAGAAACATTGAGCCGCTCGTTTGTGATTTTGCCAACGGACATTCCAGGCGCATCGACCTTCCCTATCGACATGGCGATCATGGGCAGCGACACCGAGCAGTTGTTGGATAAGGTGGAAGCGGCATTAAGAGAAGCGCGCGCCACCGGGCTTTATGAGTTCTTGGTACACGATGCCAAATACGTGTCGAACCAATTCAACATCGACACTTTGGTGGATACAACAACCTATGGCAGCGCAGAGCGCCGTTATTTCGCCTCGCTGGTTGCGGCATTTTCTCAACCGAATTACATCGGTAAAACGCCACATGCAAACGACAATGTGAAGGTGTATCTCGGCGTCAGCCCGTCAGAGCGTCAAAGCATGGTAGACGGCACAACCACCATCGATGATTACGCCTTGTATGATGATGGCGACCGTAAAATCATGAAAAGTGCGATTCAGCATGTTGAGCCGTCTTTTGAACCGCTTAACATCAATAAAACCAACGGCCTGCCAAGTGTTCAAATTCGCGGCATTACACTGTCTGGCGTCAACAAATACGATGCCATACATACCTTGAAAGACATTCTAATGTCTAAGGGCGTTGCCGAGCACAACATTACCTTCATTGGCTCAAGCCGTTCGATTTCATCGTCAGTCACCGAGCACATGAACATTACCTTGTTCTCGCTACTGCTGATTTTCTTGCTGCTGACGGTGCTGTTTGATTCTGTGGTCGCACCGCTGATCATCGTGCTTTCCACTGTACCTGTGACCTACTTTTCGGGGTATATCGCGCTGGATTTGTTTGGTCTGTCCGACAACATTTATACACGCTTGTCGATTCTCACGGCGGTGGGTTTGTCGTCTAAACAAGCGGTGATCATGGTGTACGAAGTGATTCGTATTGCGCGTGAGCATGCAGACCCAGCCAAGCTGAAAGACGCGATCATCGAAGGTTGTTCTCAACGTTTTAATGCGGTGTTCATGACCTCGTTTTCTCTGATACTCGGCGTGCTGCCGTTGGTGTTTCAGTTCAACTTTGGTGCAGTGGCGAAATACAACATCGCGGTGGTGATTGTGTTCTGCATGACCACGTCGTTCTTCACCGTGTTGTACCTCGTGCCGCTGGTGATGATGAGCTTGCCAAAACGTGCGTACTGCACCTTGTTAGGGTATGTGAACAACAATGCGAGAAGCGCGACGAAAGAGCACAACCCCGTGCACGTATAACAGAGCGAAACGACGAAAAAAACGGCAAGCTCAGCTTGCCGTTTTAGTACCAGATCACCGTTATCTTTTCCTGCAAGAGAGACATGAGCTAGTCAATATACAACTGGGATTGCATCAACATAGATTCAATCACCATATTGCTCACTTCGCTGTCTGATTTACCGGAAATATCAAGAGAGTATGCCGCTGCCATGTCATTCACACTGGTGTTATCCAACACGATTTGTTGATCAACATTGCCATCACCTTCGCTCGAAACGCTAATCACGGCGTTGCCTGAGCCATCATCAATCACCGACAAATAGTCTTCCAGCGTTGCTTCGGTTTCATCCTGCAATAAATCGGACAAATCGAGCACATCAGACGTGAAATCGAAATCCGTAATAAGATCGATGGTAACGCCAGCTTGACCTTCCACGTCAGCATGAAGGAACTTAAAGGTATCAGCGCCCGTCGAGCCCGTTAACGTATCATCCCCTTTTCCGCCGACGATAAGATCGTCACCCAATCCGCCGTCAAGTGTATCTGCACCGCCACCACCGTAAATCGTCTCGTTCGCAGCAGTGCCGGTGAAAGATTCATCCGTCTCTACACCTGCAAATGAAATAATGGGGTCATCGACGATACTCACTGTCAGCGAGGCGTTTACCGTTTCGGAGGCATTCTCAAGGGTGTACGTGAACACCTCGGTTTCATTGCTGCCATTGCTCGCGGAGGTCAGCAGGAATTGGTATTCCCCTGCTCGATGAACGCCAAAATCTTGGGTGTATAACGAGAATTCACCATTGTCTGTGGTAACCGTGATTTGTCCGTTGCCATCGGGAGTATAATTCGAACCATCCCAATTGATGCCGGTGATTTGCGCATCGCCCGTGAGACCCAAATCATTATCAAGTACGTTGCCAACACGATCATGGAGATTCGCACCAGCTTCCGAGCCATAAACCAGGCTGGATTCATACACTGAGACCACATCGGCCACCGCCGTCATTGCGCTATCGTGACTCACCGTCAACACGGCGGTATCGCTGTCACCATCGTCATCACTGACCGTATACGTAAATACTTCATCAGCATGAGCGCCACCGCCTGTAGCTGATGAAGCAAAGCTGTAACTGCCGTCAGGGCTGATAATGAGTGTACCTACAGCAGCCACTATCGTGGTCGCGCCAGACACTGCATACGTGGTGCCACTGTAAACAACAGACGTGACTTTCATGTCTGATGAGCCGGAATCTGCCCCACCATTGTCGGTGATCACATTGCCGTAAACGGTACCCAGTTCACCCACACTGTCAGTGTCGTCATTGGCAACCACATTTTGATCCGACACATCGAGCGCCACTTTCACCCAACTGCCATCACCGACACGGTAGTAGAAGCTGTCTTCAATGTTGTTGGATGAAGAGTGGTCGAGATTCGGCGCGGTATAGGTAAAAGAACCGTCTGCATTCACGACCACGACCCCACCAAGCACAGTGGTAAACGTCACAGCCCCTGATACAGTGGTGGCGTTCGTGCCATTGCTGTCTGACGCAAGTTCAATAAATTGATTGGTGTCACCCGTATCGTTTGCCAACAAACCCGATGCAGCATTCACAACCAGTGAATTTTCTTCCGTCACGGCATAACTATCAGCAATTGCCACATAATCATCTTCAAGTGCAATACCGTAAACTTTGGATGATACGGCCCCGCCAGATGACGTGGCTTGCACAGTGACGGTGGGGTTGGGATCCGTTTCATAATCCAACTTTGTTGCGTCTTTAACCGTAACCACACCCGTGGATGCGTTGATTTCAAATGCGCCGTTGTAGTCGTCAGTTAGCGAGTAAGAAATGGTTTCAGCGGATGACGACACGCGAGTTGCCGTTGTTGTGCCGCCGTTGGTCGTTACCCCATAACCCAAGGTGATGGTTTGTCCATTGTATGTCGCTGTGCCTGTGAGCAGATCGCCTTGCGCAAAAGACACCACCGTATTGCTGGGGTCTGCGGGGTTCATCGGCGTATTCACTGCATTGGTCGCGGTGCTTGTATATATCAACGACCCATTGAGATACGTTCTAAGCACCGTGCCTTGTGGCAGCCCAGACACATACAGCCCTCGAAGGTCAGTGTTTACAGAACCCACAGCAGAATACGATCGGTTGTGGATCAAGTTTGCAAACGATTCGCTGGCGGCGTAAACGGTTATGCCTACCGTCGAGCCATTTGCGGCACTTTCACCCACCACATTATATTCCGCACTGTTAAAGTTAGTGATGCTTGAGATGTCATCGCCATCCGTTTCTGCCGTCACTGCGATAGCGTAGGTTTGAGCCATTGTGCTCCCATCAGAAGACGTTGCGGTAACCTCGATGTTCACACTCGGGGTGGTGGATGCATCAAGCAAGGTATGATCGCTGACGGTAACTCTGCCGGTTGACGCATTAATGGCGAACGCGCCGCCATAGCTGTCGGTCAGGCTATATGTCACGCTATCTCCCGTGCCATCGACACTCACCGCCGTCAGGTTGATGTATTTTCCATTGCTTGCGTCACCCGTCATGTTCTGTGCGCTATCAGCATCAGATATTGCCCCCGCGCCACCGTCAATCACATCGATTTCGAAACCGAGATTCGACGAGGAACCGTCACTGGATGTCGCCACCACATTGATGCTTTGAGAAGACCCTGCCAATCCACTCAAGTCCGCGGCCACCGTCACCACACCCGTGCTGCTATCAATCGTAAACAAGCCACTGGCATCATCAGAAAGCGAATAGACAATGTTATCGCCATCGGCATCGACCGCAGACACATCAATGCCAATGGTTGTGCCTATCGCGGCAACATCCGAAATTTGGTCCATATCGGTGTCTGTATCAGTAATGGCGCCAACACTGGCATCCGTATCACCGGTCAACGCATCCACATTGGCCACGTTGATCGTATAGGTCTGCGTCGTGGTGCTGCCATCTGTCGAGCGAGCCTGCACAATAATGGCGTGACTTGTCGCTGTTTCGTAATCTAAATTGCCAGCAACGGTCACCACACCGGTCGTGCCATTGATCAGAAATTTACCGCCCGCGTTGTCTAGCAAGCTATAGGTCACTGAATCAGAGGCATCACCATCGGTTGCTTGCACAGTAATACCTACCGAGCTACCCATCGTGGCATTCTCCGACACAACACTGCTTGATCCGTCGGTATCTGCAATTGCAGTCACGGCAAACTCAGAGGTGTCATCACTCAATCCTATCGTGACGTTCTTACTTGATGTCGAACCATCAGTGGATGTGGCGAGCACCGTAATGGCGTGTGATGACGCGGTTTCATAGTCCAATGCTCCCGCAACGGTGACCTCTCCCGTGCTGGGATTAATGGTGAACAAACCGCCCGCATCGTCCGTTAAGGAATAAGAAACGCTGTCTGTGCCGTCGGCATCTTCTGAGTTAAATATCACGCCAACGGAAGTGCCAATCGCTGCACTCTCAGAGACCACGTCCGCGTCAGTATCTGAATCGGTCAATGCGCTCGCACTGAATTCTGAGGTGTCATCAGTGAGGGCAATATTGTAGGTTTGATTCGATGTTGTTCCGTCTGTCGAGGTCGCGACAACAGTAATGTTGTGGTTGGTTGCCGTTTCATAATCCAAAGCACTCGCGACGGTAACAACACCGGTGACTGCATCGATCGCGAACAAACCGCCCGCATTGTCGGACAAGCTATAACTGATGGAATCCGAGCCATCATCATCGGTCGCTTGCAGTGTTATACCGACGGTTGACCCTAGTGCTGCGCTTTCATTGACGGTATTCGTCCCGGATTCGATATCAGTCAATCCGGATATATTAAATTCAGTATTGTCATCAGTGATGGCAATACTGAACGTTTGCGTTGTCGAACTGCCATCCGTCGACACCGCGAGCACTTCTATCGTTTGAGATTGTGCGTTCTCAAAATCCAGCAAACTGCTGTCTGCAACGGTCACTTCACCCGTGTCTTTGTCTATGGTGAAAGCACCATTGGCGTCATCGACTAGCGAGTACGTGATCGTGTCGCCATCTTCATCGATGGCAGAAACAATCAATCCCGTAGATACCCCATTACTGATGCTTTCACCGACTTCACCTTGAACCCCATCAGTGGCGGAGATGTTTGTGATCGCATGGTCCATGTCTCCTTGTTCAGGAGAGCTGTTCGCAATAACAATTGTAAATTCTTGAGTTGTGGATTGGTTGTTGGCAGATGTCCCCATGACTTCAATGGTGTGTTCCGATGCGACCTCAAAGTCTAAGTTCCCAGCGACTGTCACCACACCAGTGCCAGGGTCGATAGCAAAGAGCCCACCCGCATCATTGCTTAGCGAATAAGTGACGTCGCCGTGTCCATCAGCAAACGCCTTGGCGACGGAAACGCCCACCAAATCTCCAATTTGAGCATTCTCGTTGAGGTGATTATTTGCGTCATCATTGTCAATGAGCTCTCCCACAGGAAGGAATCGAGAGACCACAGAACGCTGAGATTCAGATAAGGGGGTAGATATCCCGAGCGTGTCGAACCCTGCCATCTCAGAGAGAGGCACCCCTCTTTTAAGGGCACTTAGGATCACAAACATCGGCACATGCGTATGATCATGCACGTCTTGGCCAGCACTCGGTTCCAGCGTTATAAATTTTTCTTGGTTTAACTGGGACACGAGAGAAGGGAAACTAGAACTGGGGCGCATTTCTGAGAGGACTAACTCTAGCTCTTCGGCAGGCACGGAGTCGAGTAACACCGAAGGGCCAGACTGTGTAATCAAAATCACTGAGGCTATCTTGCCTCCAAGCTGTGCTGCCGCCTCACCCAAGAGTGGAGCGCCGTCACTATCCTGAATCGCGACAATAAGGTCACCGACTTTGGCGACTCCTGTCCCATCGGAAAAATGCGTTTCCCCTTCCTTAGAGACGATGATCATTCTCTAACCTCTCTTTCGCACAGCAATAAGCGTTGCCACTAAATGCGTTCCGAGCATCAATAATATGATACTTGAGGCATAACTAATGACATCTTTAACAATAGTTCATTTGTTGCATATCTGGCGTATTGAGGGAGGCATTGACGTGAAAAAGCAGAGAGTGGTTTCGCATTGATAACAAAGTCATTATTTTAGAATTGCTTATGGAAGTTAGTCGTTTAAGAGAGATTCGACAAACCTTGTGGCTGAACTATGCTTTATGCATGAATTTTCATACATATAGAGTCTATGGTTAATCGTCGAACGTTGCTTATCGGGTGTCTGTCTATCGTCATCGCAATAGGTGTAGGTAGTATCTTTTTGCCTGTCCATTCGCTTATAGACGAACAAAGTCATGACTCACACAGCCACGGAGCAAAAGGTGACGAAGACTCCCGACATCAAAACGCCCTCGTTTTCCCTATTCCGTCCCCTTCTGATTATGATCTGCCCTTAATCAGGGCTGGCTGGACACTTTTTAGAGACAAAGGCCTCTCGTCAAACAACAGTGTGAGCTGTGAAAGTTGTCATAACCTACAAACAAACGGCGCTGAAATCACGCCCGTCTCTGTTGGCGTGGGTGGCGCAGGCTCACGAAATGCATTGACGGTTTTCAATGCCGCGCTGAACTACCGATTCTTTTGGGATGGAAGAACAAATAGCCTGAAGAAACAAATGGACGGCCCTGTCCATGCGCCGTTAGAAATGGCGTCGTCGTGGGCACTCATTGTGGCATATGTTGCCTCTAAGCCTGAATACGAAACCCTGTTTGAAGATGCAGACATTCTGCCTATCAGTGCAGCGTCGATTCAGTATGCGCTTGTTGCCTTTCAAGAATCACTCCTAACACCAAATGCGCCTTTCGATCGGTATCTTAACGGTGACCAATACGCCATAAACTACCCGGCCAAACAAGGTTGGATGGCATTTCAACGCTTGGGGTGCATCAATTGCCATCAAGGGCAAAACATCGGTGGAAGTTTGATGCAACGTTTTGGCTACTACGGCAACGACACTCGAGACAAAACACAAGCCAAGAACATAGATATGGGGCGATTCCAGGTGACAGAAAATGACGCAGACAAATACCTGTTTCGCGTTGCCAGTTTGAGAAATGTTGCCGAAACGCCGCCCTATTTTCATGACGGCAGAACGAACAGCCTAGAAGAAGCCATCAAGATCATGGCGAACATCCAAATAGGACAATCCTTAGAACAATCAGTGATAAGCGATTTATCTGCATTCCTTCACGCACTGAGTGCGCCAAGGCCGCAGATTCTGGAGATATTAGAACGTGAATAAATTCCCTAACCTCCGATATGTTTTTCTCTTCATCTCTGCTGTGTTGCTGTTAATGGCCGGCAACGGTTACGCCGTTAAAAATCAGCTGACGCGCCTCAACATCGAAGTGACATCCCTAGGCCATGAAATTCTGTATCTAAGGGATGAAGCTATCGCATTCAATTCAGGGCATACCGTAACGCCCTACATCATCACCCTTGGCGTAGTAAACACGGAAAGAGCGTTAGAGCGCTTTGTGGCAGAAGCACACACAACCCATGTCGATATTTTTGATAAAAACACACAGCATATCGACGATGCCCTTGATGATTTTGCCAAAGAATTTCAGCACCTCACACAATCCATCGACAACCTTATCGCATTAATCATTACCCGAAACGGTGCGCTACACACCCTTTCAAATCTCGATACCTCGTCAAATACGTTACCCGCAGAAGTAGCGGCTAATTTGCGTTTTTCGAACGCAGAAAACGCAATGTTTATTGAACGATATACTTCATTGAACAATGAAATCTCGCAACTGATCAATGACATGGTGCTCGGTCATCGAGGGGAGTTTGTAGAGACAACAGAGAATGCACTAAAAGAATTAGAGTTTCGAACATTCCAAACATCTGTGGTGTTATTCAGCCTTTCACTCCTCAGCCTGATTGGTTTCATTCTCTTAGCATCATGGCGACGCGTTGACACGTTAAGTGAATTGAACCTCAAACTGACTGAAATGACGGAAAATGCAGAACGTGCGAATCAAGCCAAATCACTTTTCTTGGCCACCATGAGTCATGAGTTAAGAACCCCCATGAACGGTGTACTCGGCATGGCACAGCTCATTGCGGATGAAACACAGGAAGTGACGACGAAGAAAAACATTCAGATCATCAACGATTCCGGCGAGCACTTGATGACCATTCTCAATGATATTTTGGATTTTTCTAAAGTTGAGCAAGGGCTTATCGAACTTGAACGCCATCCTTTCAAATTCAACCAACTCATTCACCCTGTGACCAATGCGTTACGCCCGATTGCCGACGAAAAAGACATCTCATTCGAGGTAGAAAACAACATCCCCGATGACATCACCTTTGCGGGTGACAGTTCCCGTTTACGCCAAGTGCTTTTTAACCTCGTTGGCAATGCCATCAAATTTACCAATAAAGGCAGCGTGAAAATCATCTGCGATTACAAGTTAAGCGAAAAACAATTGGGGATTTGGATACAAGACACAGGGGTGGGTATTTCGAAGGACAAGCTCGCTGATATTTTCGAACCTTTCCGTCAGGCCGAGGCGTCAACCACACGCAAATTTGGGGGGACAGGGCTGGGTTTGTCGATCGTGAAAAATATCGTCGACACGATGAAAGGCGCGATCAGCGTGGTCAGTGATGAAGGCAAAGGTAGCACCTTCGTGATCACCGTGCCCGTGGATATCATTGACGAATATGCGGAAGAAATCGAGATACAAACAGCCAGACCTCTGGCTCCCCTCATTGAATCGCTTGATATCCTTATCACTGATGACAACGCGGTGAATGCCATGGTCGCCAAGCGTTTGTGTGAACAAATGGGGCATTGTGTTGATATTGCTGTAGACGGGCAAAAATCCATCGAAGCACTTGAAGCGAAACCCTATGATCTCATTCTAATGGATAAACACATGCCAGAACTCGACGGCATTGGTGCCATTCATTTTATTCGTCAGAAAATGCACTCTCCCGTCATCATTTTTGCCTGCACTGCCGATGTATTTCGAGAAGCACACGACGAGTTTCTGAACATTGGCGCAAACCATGTCCTTACAAAGCCTCTCCAAAAAAGCAGCATAGAAAGTGCAATTCAGCGCTTTATGAATGACTTCGAACGCCTGCGAAATGCTCGCAACATTGCCACACAAGGTGCCGAGACCTCAAATGTCGTTTGCTTGTCGAGGATGCCCAAAAGCGCCCTCCCCATGACAGAGGAAGAATTGTCGTCTAGCTCAACGTTGGCAGCCTTCGATGACGATAAAGAAGAACAGCGCTGCTTGATGATGCTTATGGTGCAGGAGTTTGAAAAAGCCTCTGATAACCTCATTGCCGCTTTCAGCAATGGCGATCTTGATTTGCTCTTCAATACGTTACACGTGGTGAAAGGCACGGCATGGGAATTGGACATGCCCAATCTTGCAAAGATCGCGCAGGAGAACGAAGAAAAAGCGAAAATGAACATCGCACCAGAATCGACAACCTTGCAGAAAATCCTAAACCTGATGTCGGTAAATATTCATCAAGCAAATCGCTGCTTCGATTCACTCTCTTCGGACAGCGACGTTAAACGCGACGCATAGCCGGTAGCCGTGAACACCCTTGCTACCGGGCTTCATCGCGAAGCGCGCAGAGCCGTATCAATCCTAAAAAAGGTAGGCCGATCCTGCTTTAAGGGCACTCTCGTCCGCCTCATCACCATTGAGGCCAGTGGCCGCAGAATTTTCTTCATGCGCACCCACCGCCAAGGCAGTGCCGTCTTCAGACAGTGAAACAGCATAGCCGAAGAAATCACTCGCACCCGTGTTCGACGCCTTGATATAAACGGTCTGTGTCCAGATGCCTGCGTTTTGTTGGTACACATACACCGCGCCTGTATCAACAGCATTATCGTTCGTACCGTCACCATTGATGCCTGTGGCATCAGAGTCCTCCTCGTACGCCCCTACCGCTAGGGTGCTTCCGTCCGCAGACAGAGAAACAACATGACCAAAATAGTCTTCCGAATCCGTGTTTGATGCCTTGATGTAAGCCATCTGCGCCCACGCGCTTGCGGTATAGTGATACACATACACAGCCCCGGATTTAAGTGCACTATTACTCAACTGGTCACCATTGATGCCCGTTGCAGCGGAATCCTCCCTGAACGCACCGACAGCCAAGATGTTACCGTCCTCTGATAGGGAAACGACGTTCCCGAATAAGTCCACCGTCCCCGGGTTCGATGCTTTGATGTAGGCTTCTTGTGCCCAAACACCCCCGTTCTTGCGGTACACATACACAGCGCCTGAATCCGATTCACCATTGCTAGTTTGGTCTCCATTGATCCCCGAGGTAGCAGAGTCCTCTCTGTAGGCACTTACTGCCAAAGTGTTACCATCTGCAGACAGAGAAACGGCATTGCCGAAAAAATCATTTCCCCCTGTGTTGGATGCTTTGATGTAAGCCTCGTACGCCCATGCGCCCGCGCTTTGGCGGTACACATACGCGGCCCCAGAGTCACCTCTAGCATTGTTCGCAGGGTCGCCGTTGGTGCCGGTGGAAGAAGAATCTTCTCTATATGCACCTACCGCCAAGGTGGTTCCATCCGAAGACAGTGCAACGGCATAGCCGAAAAGGTCGTTCACCCCTGTACTCGGTGATTTGATATAAGCAGTCTGCGCCCAAGTGCCCGCGTCATTACGATACACATACACCGCCCCTGCATCACCTCTACTGTTGTTTGTCTGGTCGCCGTCAATACCCGTGGAGGAAGAATCCTCTCCGTAAGCGCCCACCGCCAGAGTAGTGCCGTCCGAGGAGATAGAAATGGCAAAGCCAAAAAAGTCATCTGCACCCGTGTTTGATGCTTTGATGTAGGCCGTCTGCGCCCAAACACCCGCATTATGGCGGTAAACGTACACCGCCCCCGATCCAAGTGCATCATCGTTTGTCTGGTCGCCATTAACACCCGTGGCATCAGAGTCTTCTCCATACGCACCGACAGCCAAAGTGCTACCATCAGCAGACAGAGAAACTGCACGGCCGAAAAGATCATCAGCGTTAGTGTTCGATGCTTTGAAATAGGTAACAAGGGCCGTGATATCAGCAGAGGATAGCGCTTGCTCATTGGATGACGCGACGCCACCTTCATTGACCGCAAGCACAAAAAACGCTGACAGGTGGTCTCTTAGTCCACCCAAAGACAGGGTTAAAGACGTGTCGGTCGTACCCCCAATAGCGTCACACTTATTTAGCAGGGTGTCATTTCGACGACACACTGTGTAGCTCGACGCTCCCTCTGAGACATCCCAATTAAACGTCACCGGAACAGCACCTACTCCAGAAGTGCTGGTCAACGTCAATGGCAGCAAATTCAGTGCGGATGGTGCTGGTGGTGGCTCTGTTGACGCCGCTACACCATCAGATTGAGTATCACCGCCCTCCCCCAAATAACAGCCACCCAGAGTGAGAGCACACACGCTGATCCCTATTAACATCCCAACACGCACACGCCGCAAACCTGATATCACCATCCCTGACGTCCTTCGTACACCTTACGCATGGTTGGTGCTCCCCCAACAAAAAGCTAAAACGAAAAAGGAAGACCCACCTGATATCACCGTTATGGCAGACGCCAAAAACGGGCGATGAGTATTCAAATGTTACGCACCACATCAATAATGAGACTAGATAATGTGTTGTTTAGGCGCAAATTTCTGCTTGGCAGACAGAGACCGCAGTCATCATCTTCAACATAGCTCGTGTGAACGCACGTTTGGCTTACCTCTTTGGTTTGAGGTGATTCTTTGAAAGGGGAAAATACCGATTTAACGCCGAGGGCTTTTCCAATACGAATGTGGCGGAGAAGTTAGGGGTTATTCGATAATGTCGCTCGGCAGAGCCACATTAGAGCTCAGTCTTCACCTATCTGAATTGAAGTACTTATCGGGTGCCTGTCCCTAACAATCGTCATTGAGCCTGCCCAAACAGAGGAAAATACATTGTCTGTTGCCTAGGTGTCATCGAAATAGATAGGGGAAAACACGTTAGTGCATACGCTAAAAGTGGGGTATATCTTCATAGACATGACAATGATTGATGTAAGGGTTAATAAAGAATAAAATCACACCACAAATCTAGAATAAATACATAAACTTAAGCAGAAAAATCCCATGAAGAAGCCTAACCTGACGTCCAATGATATAGCCAAACATCTAGGCGTTTCCCAATCGATGGTATCTCGAGCCTTTAACCCTAAGGCCAGTATCAGCGATGAAAAGCGTACTTATATTTTGGAAGGTGCTGCAACGTTGGGCTACAAACCTAATGCACTAGCTCGCAGTCTGATTTCCAATCGTTCCGGTTTGATTGCGATCGCATTGGACAGCAGTGCCAACCCAATGTACGACTTGCAAGCACGTATATTGGCTTCAGAAATACAGGCGAACGGTGGGCAAGCCATTCTCTGCCCTATCTCAAACGGCGACCTCGATTCCGCCATTCAAAGAGCATTTGAGTATCAAGTCGATGGGTTGATTATTGCGACCAGTCGTTTGAGCAGTAATGTTATTGAACAATGCGAACAATATGGCGTTTGCTTAAGTTTTATTAACCGATACATAGATGGCTTCCGAGCCAACAGTGTCGGCCTCGATAATGATGATGCAGGCAACCAAGCCGCAGACTACTTTTTCAAAAAAGGCTGTTCGTCATTTGCATTTGTAGGTAGCGAAGGCGGGTCAATGACCTGTGAGCTGCGTTGGAACGCATTTCATCGCAGAACGATTGAGTTGGGTTTAGCCGAACCGATGAGAATATCCGCATCATTTGATATCGACTCAGGGATGCAAGCCGCTGAACAATTGATAAACAGTACGCTTAAGGTTGACGCCGTTTTTTGTGCAAACGACATTATTGGTATTGGCTTTATCGAAGGTCTGAAAGTGCATAATCAAGGGGGATATAAAATTATCGGTGTCGATGATATTCCTATGGCTTCTTGGCCTTCTTACCAACTGTCCACGATAAAACCACCTACTGAAATCATTTGTAAGTCTGCCGTCGAAGATCTGTTCGGCCGTATTAACGGCAACAACGAACGAACGGGTCACTACATATTGTTTAAAGGCACCTTAGTTGAGCGCGCATCTTAACAGTTCACCATCATCCATTCCCCCAGGGTAGTCAGCATCGTTTAGTCTTTCTCTTTTTTCTCTTTTTTCTCTTTTTTCTCATTTGACTCGGCTACCCATCTATTTATGACACTAGATAAAGCCAGTCGAATTAGAGTAACAGATTTACAACATAGCATTCACATGCACCCCTTTCTGATAAAGTTGCGTATGTTTTCCCAACACGGTTAATCCACCGACCTCCCCTACCCAATACTCAAAAATATCGCATCAACCCAACTATTAAGTGATAAATGTCGCACTACTACGGCATGTGATGCCGGAAATCATGCAATTCTGATTTATGTCAATAAACGACAAAATGCGATCGTCTAGATTTCATTGAATACGTATGCATGGAAGCACCACTGAAAATGAACTTATGTAACAACCCCTCAAATAACAAACAGCATGGAAATGTGTTCAATATTCAGTTGTTTACTATCGATGATGGCCCTGGCATTCGTACCGAGTTGTTCTTAAAAGGCTGCCCGCTTCGCTGCAAGTGGTGCGGAAACCCAGAAAGTTTTAAACACTATATTCAACCCGGCATTTATGAGACCAAGTGCATTGGTAAAGATAAGTGTGGCGCCTGCATCGATGTTTGCCCTGACAGCAGCATGCTGACGTTTGTCGACGAGAAGCTGGCTAAAATTGACAGCAGTAAATGTACAAACTGCATGAAGTGCCATAATGCCTGCCCCTCTGACGCAATAAAGAAATGGGGCAACACTATGTCTATCGACGAATGCATGAAAGTGATTCGTAAAGACAAAGGGTTTTACCTGCGTTCTGGCGGCGGTGTGACAGTATCTGGCGGTGATCCCATCGGACAAGCGGATTTTGTCGCGCAGCTATTTAAAACCTGCCAAGCAGAAGAGATCCATACCTGTCTGGAGTCCAGCTTCTATGGCAAATGGGCTCAACTCGAAAAAATACTGCCTCATACTGATTTAGTTATCTCTGATATTAAACACATGGATACGGATGTGCATAAATCCTATACCGGTGTTTATAACGAAAGAATTTTAGAGAACCTAACGAAACTAGCGCACAAAAACATTGAGTTTATTTTGAGAATCCCCGTCATTCCAAATGTGAATGATGATGAGAAAAACATCCAAGCCACCGCAGACTTTATTGTTAATAAGTTAAATAACAAAGTCAGGACGCTTCAACTATTGAGCTTCATGCGCCTAGGTGAGGAAAAATATCGGTCATTGGGTTTGCCCTATCAAATGGAAGATGTTTTTTTTGAAAGAAATGAGTTCCAACAAAAGATAAATAACATCGCAGATTATTTCAACAGCAGAGGTATTCATTGTGTTGTTGGGACAAGAGAGAAATAGCCTTCACATCATAATGTATATAGCAGATGAGAGATAAGAGCATCTTCGCTCTTTTTCTTATCACGTCAACAATCCGTTTTTAAATATAAAAACAAAGATCTTTCACCCAATCATCTTTGTTTTTGTATTTGATTAAATATAAGGATGTTACATGTACGAATCTGTAGCAAATACGCAATCGACTTCCGCTCGTGGCGTTGATACGTTTGATAAAGTCTATGGTCTAGGCTACGAAGTAGGACACGATGATTGGTCTCCATTTCCACGTGTTAACCGTTTACGCCAAACGTTTTTAGATCGTCCCTATGAGATCGATGTAGAACGACTACGCTTAGTCACCGAGGCCTTTAAGAAGCATGAAGTCGCACCACGCATGCTGCAAAGTGCTTATGCTTTCGAAAACATTCTCCTCAATACCACGCTTTATATTTACGAAGAAGACCTGATTCTTGGTGAAATTGCAGCTCCTGCAAAAGCGTCGCCTATCTACCCAGAATTTTCTGTAGATTGGATCATCGATGAAATCACTAATTCTCCTTTTGAAGAGCGTACCAACGACCAATTCCATATTCGCAACGATGAAGAACGTGCTGAAATATTAGAGCTTTGCGCGTATTGGAAAGGCAAAACAGTGAACGAAATGATCACTGCCACGCTAGACCAAGACCAGAAAAATGGTTCACACATCGGTGAAAAGATCTTCCAAACCAATAACTACCACTTTGCCGGTATCGGCCACTTCGCCATGGATTTCGCGCGTTTGATGCGTGAAGGCTTTGACGGGGTCATAGCACAAGCAGAAGAGGCACTGGCGAAACTGTCGAAGAAAGACGCCGATAATGCAGCTAAGCGTGACTACTACAAAGCGACGTTGATTACACAAAACGCTGCGAAGAAATACATTACTCGTTACGCCGATCTTGCAAACCAAATGGCGGCAAGCGAATCAGATGAGAAAAGAAAGCAAGAACTCGCAGCAATGGCAGAAAACTGTTACCAGATTGCTGGCGGCGCGCCGCAAACATTCTGGCAAGCTGTTCAGCTGTTTAACTTTGCGACGACGTTGACGCAAATTGAAGGCAATGGTCACTCTATCTCTTACGGACGCATGGACCAGTGGCTGCACCCTATTTACCTTGCAGACGTTAAAAACAACGGCGTATCAAAAGAATTCGTTCTAGAGCTGATTGAAGTGCTCTACGTCAAAATGAACAACCCAACCAAACTGAAAGACAAAGGCACCGTACGCGTTCGTAACGGCCGCGGGTTTGGTGGTGAAAGCTTAACAATTGGTGGTGTTGATACAAAAGGAAATGACGCGACGAATGACCTCACCATGCTCATGCTTGAGGCTTCTGTTCATACCCGCATGATGAACCCGTGGGTGTGTGTTCGCATGCACGAAAACACGCCTTACGAACTGAAAGTTAAAGTCACCGAATGTATCCGTGCTGGATACGGTCACCCGAAACTGTTTAACGACGGCCCTGCGATTAAAGCCATGCTTGCCAAAGGCATGACACAAGAAGAAGCGCTTGATTACGCCGTTGTAGGTTGTGTAGAGCCAACCATTCCAGGTAAAGAGCATGGCTGGCAAGATGCGGGCTATGTTAACGCCGCCAAAATGATGGAAATGGTGCTTAACCACGGTCGTCTTGTGGCGGGTCCAAATACTGATCTTCAGTTGGGGCCTGACACTGGAAGTCTCGAAACTTACCAATCGTTTGAAGACGTGCTTGCCAGCGTCGATAAACAGTTCGAATTCTGGTGTGACCAACTCTGCAGCACGCTAAACACTACCGATAAAGTGCATGCAGCACTCAAACCAACGCCATTTATCTCAGCATTCTTCGAAGGCTGTATCGAATCTGGTCGTGATATGACTGCGGGCGGCGTGAAATACAACGGTATAGGCCCTCAAGCGGCAGGTATTGCGACCTGTGCAGACTCGTTAGCGACCATCAAAAAACTGATGTTCGAAGACAAGTCTTACACAGGTGAAGAGCTTCTCGCTGCACTTCGCGATAACTGGGAAGGCCACGACAAGCTTTATGCGTTGGTAAACAGCACCAAGATCCCTCACTACGGTAATGATATCGACGAGGCGGATGAGCTATTCAAATACATGTTTGAATGCTACTGCAAGAACATTTCCGGTCGTCCAACCCTGCGTGGTGGCTCATTCAGCCCTGGCGTATACACAGTGAATGCTAACGTGGGGATGGGACTTTTTATGAATGCCTCTCTTGACGGACGCAAAGCCCAAGAGCCAATTTCAGACAACATGGGCCCAGTGCATACAGCTGGCGGCTCCCATGACTATGCAGGCCCAACTGCCGTGGTTAACTCAGTCACTAAAGTTGACCATGCCAAAGCCACTAACGGCACGCTGTTGAACCTTCGTTTCCCTGAAGATTCCGTTGCTGGCGTTGAAGGCCGAGACATCTTAATCAGCTTCATTGATGAATACATGTCAAAGCAAGGAATGCACGTTCAGTTCAACATCATGAGTGCTGACAAAATGCGTGCGGCTCAGAAGAACCCTGAACTGTACAAAGACATGCTGGTGCGCGTTGCAGGTTACAGTGCTTACTTCGTGGAACTGGGTATCCCAT
Source organism: Enterovibrio norvegicus (assembly GCF_002876705.1). Classification (GTDB taxonomy): domain Bacteria; phylum Pseudomonadota; class Gammaproteobacteria; order Enterobacterales; family Vibrionaceae; genus Enterovibrio; species Enterovibrio norvegicus_B. The sequence goes on from NZ_MDAG01000013.1 coordinate 133,896, forward strand.
TGCAAAACGACTTGATTGACCGCACCGAGCTACGTTTCTAATCACGCAAATCAACCGAAATTAACTCAGGAGGATAGGACGTCTATCCTCCTCGTCTGGAGACGCTCTCGTGGATTTCACGTTTAAAATTGACTACTTGCTTGTTGGATTAATGCAAGTAATTGGTTTCTTTATCCAAGGCACAACAGGCTTTGGCTGTACCGTTATCGCCGCCCCTATAACCAACGGTTTACTGGGTACCACTATGGGTGTGCCTTACGGTACGGCTATTACCATCCCATTTTTGTACTACTTGGCCGTTAAAGGCAGAAAAGATATCTCTTGGAAAGATCTGGGTAAGATTGTCGTACTCTGCGCTCCGGGCATTTTAATTGGTCAATATCTGTTCTACCAAATCAGCCCAGAAACCGCAAAAGTGCTCATCGGTGCCATGGTCACCGTGATTGCCTTAATGAACCTTCACAAATACGTCATTAAGCCGCTTGTCATCAAAGAAATTGACGACGTTGAAGTGGCTGACACGATTGTTAAACGCACCTTCCGTTATGGCTGTTTGATCCTTGGCGGTATTGTGCACGGCGCGTTTAACATCGGTGGTCCACTTATCACTGTTTACACACTGGAAGCAGTAAAAGACAAGAAGAAATTCCGTAATACCATGACCATGCTTTGGGTCGTACTGAACTCTTGGAACCTCTTTAACCAACACCAAAACGGCGCATTCACCAACGAACTGAACAGCGCACTCTTGGTTGGCCTTCCTCTGGCGGGTATTGGCTTCTTCTTCGGTATGCGCTTCCTTGAGAAGATAAACCGCGAACAATTCCTACGCATTGTGTACGTGGTTCTACTGATCATCGGTTCCAACATGTTGCTCAGTAACATCCCATGGACGGCTGACGGAAAAATGTTGTCAATGATCGGCACCGCCATCGTATTCACGGGTTACACATTCAACGTATTCAAAAAACGTAAAGTAAACGTTGAAAAGCTTCAGACTCGCTAATTCACCGCACCCTTTTTAAGTGGCAACTGTTGCTACAGATATATCTTACATTCCAAACAAGTACTGCTTATCGGCGTACTTGTTTGTTGAGGAACATTCAGTGAAAGACTTTAATTTTAAAATTCCACAAAATATTGAATTTGGCTTGGGCAGCTTAAACAAATTACCTGAGATCCTAACCAACAATAATTCAGACCACGTATTTTTAATTTCTGACCGCGGACTTGAAAGTCTTGGCGTGGTAAAAAAAGTTCAAGAGATTATCGAAGCAGGTGGAATCAAATGTACCTCTTACTTGGATGTTAAACCTAACCCTACTATTGCAATCGTTAATGAGGCCGTCGCACTCTACAAAGAATGTGGCGCGAGCAGCATCGTTGCATTGGGTGGCGGAAGCCCGCTCGATGTGGCTAAAACCGTCGGCATTCTTGCGAAATTTGGCGGCGACATTAAACAATATGAAGGCCTGAACAAAGTGCCTGGCCCTATCGTGCCAATGATCGCAATCCCAACAACGGCAGGAACAGGCAGCGAAGCCACTGCATCGTCTGTCATTACTGATGAAGCGATTAACTATAAGTTCTCTGTTGTCAGCTACGAGACGCTACCAAAATACGCGATTTTAGATCCACAACTTATCATGACAGCCCCAGAGTCTATTGCTGCTGCTTGTGGTGTGGACGCCTTGATTCACGCGATTGAAGCGTACGTATCAAAGAATGCGTCTCCGTTTACCGATACCATGGCAGAGAAAGCGATGCAGTTGATTGGAGCTAACTTGCGTAAGTTCGTCGCCAATCGCGAAGATGAAGACGCGGCTTGTGCCATGATGGTCGGCAGTAACTTTGCGGGGATCGCTTTTGCATGGGCTCGACTAGGTAACGTGCATGCAATGAGCCACCCAGTGAGTGCCTTCTACCACGTACCACATGGTGTCGCTAACTCCATTTTGCTGCCAACCGTGATGAAGTTTAACGCGGTGGCTGACAAAGGCCGCTATGAAGTGATTTACAACTTCATCCGTAAAGGTGATGCGCCAGTAGAAAACTTCACGCCTGAAATGTTAATCGAAGAGATTCAACAACTGAACGACGACCTCAAGATCCCAAGAACGCTCTCTGAAGTCGGAGTGAAAAGCGATCTGATCGAGGAGATGGCAAGAGATGCAATGAAAAGCGGCAATGTCCTTTGCAACCCTCGAGAGACCAAGCTTGAAGATATGATTGAGCTTTACAAGCAAGCGATCTGATCGACCTATATTGGCACTCTTCGCTCTCAAGGAGTTTTGAGTGCCAACCCTCAGAAGTTCGATATATAACTACTTTTCATGACAGCAACCAACACTGTTTGTGTGAGTGGATATATATGGAAATTTTATTGATAGGTTTGTCATGAAAAGAGAACATGGAGAGGAACAGCCATATATACCGGCTGGCCCCTTTAAACTCAGGATACCCTTCGTTCATGTAGGTTTTGAAAAAGTAGACTTTATGCAAGGCCTGCTGCTTTGTGCAGTGTGTCTAGGCATGATACCGATTCTACAAGAATATTTAGGCATGCCATTTGAAGTCGCTGTGACCATTGTTGTCTTAAATGGTTTGTTCTATTTTCTACACATTCTACTGGGTGACCCGATCATCCCCGGTTGGATAACGCCAGCAATCCCCATTGTTATTCTCTACCTTAGCCAATTTGATATTGGCGTAGAACGTGTTCATGCACTCATCGCGTTTCAGATCTCCTTAGGTTTGCTCTCTATTCTCTTAGGCGTCGCAGGCCTAGGAGAGCGTGTCGCGTCTATCATTCCTAATGCCATGAAGTCCGGAATTATTATCGGTGCGGGCATCGCGGCCGTTAACTCAGTGTTGGTTGAGGGTGGTCGTTTTGAACAGGCACCCATTTCCATCATCGTTTGTACCGGTGTTGGCTTCTATTTGTTGTTCTCTAGCCACTTCAAGAGCCAAAGAAAGGCCAACAAGCTCACCAAGATTCTGGCCGATTTAGGATCATTGCCGATTATCCTACTGGCGATTATTGTCGGCCCTTTAGTGGGCGAAATCCCATGGCCTCAAATTGAATGGGGTTTTACTACCCTCGCCTTTGGGGAATTGTTCCAGAACTGGACTATCTTCGGTCTTGGTTTGCCACCGCTCGAAATGTTTGTGATGGGTTTACCTGCCGTGATTTCTACCTACATCATTTTGTTTGGTGATGTTGTTCAAGCAAAATGTCTGTTGGAAGACGCCAGCAAAAAGCGCCCTGATGAGAAGATTGACTACAATGCCAACCGTTCCAATATGATCTTTGGCATGCGAAATGTACTCATGGGAGTTTTCGGCCCGACGATCACCTTGTGCGGCCCGCTCGCGGCAGCCATGCAAGTGGTTGTGTGTGAACGCTTCAAACTGGGTCCCAAGACCATGAACTCTATAAACAGTGGTGCTATCTCCTATCGTTACGGCACCACACTGGGCTATTTTTTACTGCCTATCGTCACGTTAGTGAAACCTGTTTTGGGCATCGCACTGGCAGCAACGCTGCTTATACAGGGGTTTGTCTCGTTCCGCGTAGGTGTGACGAAATCAAAAACAGTCAATGATTTAGGTATTGCAGGCGTAATGGCCGCTATCATTGCCACCAAAGGCGCCGCATGGGGCTTAGGTGCAGGGATCATTCTCTGTCTATTTGTTAACCTTGGTAAAAGCCACCGACATGAAAGCGAAATCGCCGCGGAGCTGGAATCGACAGAACTAAGAGATAGCGCAAAACCCAGTGTGGCCAGTGGCCGCTAACGCCTAGCCAGAAATGAGTTTTAAACATGAAAAAGGCCGCTGAATCATCAGCGGCCTTTTCTTATTTGGCGGAGCCAAGAGAAATGCGAAAGCGGGATTTACTCGGTCACTTCGTTCCCTTGCCCTTCGGGCCGTTGCCTTTTCCGACTGCGTCGAAGCAACGTTGTCTCGCTTCGCTCGGCTGAACCCTGACTAGGGTTCTGCACCCTATCCTTTCAAGGCATATTCCAGACGCGAAAAAGCCCGCTCGCTCTTTATTGTCAGAGCAGGCGGGCTTAATCTAATTTGGCGGAGAAATAGGGATTTGAACCCTAGGAGGGCTATAAACCCTCGCCGGTTTTCAAGACCGGTGCTTTAAACCACTCAGCCATCTCTCCGTTGTTGAGGCGTATATTAATGGGGAGTTCGAGGCTTGTAAACCCACTAATTATGCATTCTTGTTCGTTCGCGCATTATTACGCCACCATGCGCATATCCCGCGCCAATCTTGGATTAATTTCAAACAGTTGATTGAAATTAATTTTTTATACGCATGGTGTACTGCATAAACATTTAATCAAGATACCTCTAATATTCTGGTCAAAAGTAAACCGATAAAAACAATGCCAAAGCGCGAATGCTCGTGCAGGTTGCATAATCAGCGCGCAAAAACGCCATCAGTAATGTAAAAACAATGTGTTACAAAACCATATATTCATATTTTCTTAAGAAATTCTGAGATTTTTCGCGAAGATCATTGCATAGATCACACCTCTTACTCGTTCAATTTGCAGCCAAAATCCCAAGTCCTATACTGGGCTTTGTTAATGCAGTGTTAACGGAGCGCTTTCGATTAACAAAATTTTTGACGTTAACGAACGCTTTGACATGGTTTTACGAGATTCACACCCTTTTTTAGGCAGCTTGTCTCAAATGACTCTCGTCCATGAATAGCAACCAGTAATAACCCACAAAGGATTAATAGGTATGGTTAATAAAAAGTCGACATTGGGGCTTGCAGTGCTGTCAGCACTTTTGCTCGCGGGCTGTGACAGCGGCGGAAACGCGGATAGCCAAAAGCAAATTGACGGTCTAAACCAGCAAGTCGCCTCTTTAGAGAAGCAACTCTCTGAAGCAAAAGCTGGCTCTGCTCAGGCACCTGCTCCGTCTGCTCAAGGCGCAAACACGCTAGATCGCGTGAAAAACGCTGGCGTTATCAGCTGTGGCGTAAGTACCGGTCTTCCAGGCTTCTCTAACCCGAACTCTAACGGTGAGTGGGAAGGCATTGACGTTGAGTTCTGTCAGGCAATGGCTGCTGCTGTTCTGGGTGACAAATCGAAAGTTAAATTTGTACCGCTAACGGCGAAAGAACGTTTCACTGCTCTTCAGTCTGGTGAAATCGATGTGCTTTCACGTAACACAACGTGGACGCTACAACGTGACGGCACGCTGGGTCTGAACTTCGTGGGTGTTAACTACTACGATGGTCAAGGCTTCATGGTGAAGAAAGACCTAGGCGTAGAAAGCGCATTGGATCTTGATGGCGCATCAGTATGTGTTCAATCAGGTACCACTACCGAGCTAAACCTGTCTGACTACTTCCGTTCAAACGGTATGTCGTTCAAGCCAGTGGTTTACGATACGTATGATGCCACGGTGAAAGGTTTTGAATCTGGCCGTTGTGACACACTGACGACTGACCAATCTGGTCTGTATGCATCTCGCATCAAGCTTGCCGATCCGACAAGTGCGGTTGTACTTCCAGAAATCATTTCTAAAGAGCCATTGGGCCCTGTTGTTCGCCAAGGCGATGACAACTGGTTCAACATCGCTAAATGGACGTTAAACACCATGATCAATGGTGAAGAATTCAACATCACATCAGCAAATGTTGATGAGATGAAGAACTCTAAAGATCCGAACATCCGCCGTATTCTTGGTTTGGATGGTCCTAAAGGTAAAGGTCTTGGCTTGAATGATGACTGGGGTTACCAAGTGATCAAACAAGTCGGTAACTACGACGAGAGCTTCCAACGCACTGTGGGCACAGGTTCACCACTGAATATTCAACGTGGTGTAAACGCACTATGGAGCAATGGCGGTATCTTGTACGCGCCACCTATCCGTTAAGTAGTTCATTACTACCTCTGACATACGCTGGGGCACCTTGTTGTGCCCCTTTGTTTAACTATCAACGGATAGGGGTGCAGTTGTATGGCATCTAAAGAAAATGCGCTGAATTCAGAGGCGAGCGCTCGCCCAGAGAAGAAGCAAAATATTTTCTACAACCCGACTTTCCGCTCTGTCGTCTTTCAATTTGTCGCCATTGTCGCACTGGTATTCTTTGTTTTTACCATCGTAGACAACGCACTGACGAATCTCGATGCACGAGGGATCGCTACCGGGTTTGGGTTCTTGAGCCAAGAGGCCGGTTTCGGCATTGGTTTAACACTGATCGAATATGATGAAACATATTCCTACGGAAGAACCTTCTTTGTTGGGCTTCTTAATACGGCACTGGTTTCTGTGCTGGGTATCCTTCTTGCTACCGTTTTAGGGTTCTTGATTGGTATCGCACGATTGTCGAACAACTGGTTACTCAGTCGTTTTGCCGCGGTGTACATCGAAACATTTAGGAACATCCCTCTTCTACTTCAAATCTTTTTCTGGTACTTCGCGGTACTCCAAGCATTACCCTCACCAAAAGAAAGTTTGAGCATCGGTGAATCACTTTTCCTAAACGTCCGTGGCTTGTATTTCACTCGCCCTGTGTTTGAGGAAGGTTCAACCATCATCTTTGTTGCACTTATTGCGGCACTTGTGTTCAGTTTTGTGTTCTCTCGCTGGGCGAAACGCAAACAAGAAACAACGGGCGCACAAACACCCGTATTAAGCATTTCGCTCGCGGCCATTGTTGGCTTGCCACTCATCGCTTTCTTTGTTTCAGGCATGCCTGTTTCACTGGAATACCCTGTGTTGAAAGGCTTCAACTTCCGAGGTGGTTTCTCCATCATCCCTGAGCTGGCAGCATTGATGCTGGCACTTGCGATTTATACCGCTTCTTTCATCGCTGAGATCGTACGTTCAGGTATCAATGCGGTGAGTCACGGTCAAACCGAAGCGGCAATGGCCTTGGGTTTGCCACGCAATAGAACGTTGCGTTTGGTGGTTATTCCACAGGCAATGCGCATCATCATTCCGCCACTCACCAGCCAATACTTGAACTTGACGAAAAACTCGTCGTTGGCAATGGCCATTGGTTATCCAGACCTTGTTTCCGTGTTTGCGGGTACAACACTGAACCAAACCGGTCAGGCAATCGAAATCATTGCAATGACGATGGGTGTTTATCTCACCTTAAGCTTGCTGACATCGATGCTGATGAATATTTATAACGCCAAAGTGGCTCTGGTAGAGAGGTAACCCATGACAAAACAACATGAGTTTCAGCCAGACCTGCCACCACCACCGAACACGGTGGGTGTGATTGGTTGGATGAAAAAGAATCTATTTTCGTCACCACTCAATTCGGTCATGACCCTTGTACTTGCGTTCATCGCATTGAATGGTGTGTGGGCTGTGATTGATTGGGCATTCATCAATGCAGACTGGGTCGGCGCAACGCGTGACGCATGTTCTCGTGAAGGTGCTTGTTGGGTGTTTATTAACGTCCGATTCGATCAGTTTATGTTCGGCTTTTATCCGTCAGAAGAACTCTGGCGTCCGAAATTGTTCTACGCAATTCTCGCTGTGTTTGTCGCTTTACTCGTGTATGAGAAAACGCCAAAACGTCCGTGGATTTTGCTGCTGTTCGTTATCGCGTTCCCGCTCATGGCAATCTACCTACTGCTTGGTGGTGTTGCTGGTTTGCCGAAAGTGGAAACTCACCTTTGGGGCGGCCTGCTGATCACCATGATCATTGCGATTGTGGGTATTGTGATCTCTTTGCCAATCGGGGTTGTGCTTGCATTGGGACGTCGTTCAGACATGCCTATTATTCGCAGCCTGAGCACGGTTTATATTGAAGTATGGCGTGGTGTTCCACTTATCACTGTTCTCTTCATGGCATCGGTCATGCTGCCACTGTTCATGTCGGGCGAATCTGAAACCAACAAATTGGTGCGTGCACTGATTGGTGTGGTGATGTTTGCCTCCGCGTACATGGCAGAAGTGATTCGTGGTGGCTTACAGGCGATTCCAAAAGGCCAATATGAAGCTGCTGATGCGCTGGGTTTAACGTACTGGAAGAAAATGGGCTTTATCATCTTGCCGCAGGCATTGAAGATTACCATTCCTTCGATCGTTAACACCTTCATTGGTCTGTTTAAAGATACAAGCCTTGTACTCATCATCGGTATGTTTGATGTACTTGGTATTGGGCAAGCCGCCAATACGGATCCGAAATGGCTTGGCTTCGCGACAGAAAGCTATGTGTTTGTCGCTCTGGTGTTCTGGGTTTTCTGCTTCGGGATGTCCCGATACAGCATCTATCTAGAAAATAAACTTCACACTGGCCACAAGCGATAAAGAACAAGGATTGTATTATGACGCAACAAGACACCCCAGTGATTAAACTGACAGACATGAACAAGTGGTACGGTCAGTTCCATGTGTTGAAAAACATCAATCTGACGGTCGCAAAAGGCGAGAAAATCGTTATCTGTGGCCCTTCAGGTTCAGGCAAGTCAACCATGATCCGCTGTATCAACCGCTTGGAAGAACACCAGCAAGGTTCGATCATGGTTGGCGGTACAGAATTGACCGATGACCTTAAAAACATTGAGCTTGTGAGAAAAGAAGTCGGCATGTGTTTCCAGCACTTCAACCTCTTCCCTCACCTCACCGTGCTTGAAAATTGCACGCTTGCGCCGATTTGGGTAAAGAAAATGCCGAAAGAAGAAGCAGAAGCGATTGCTATGAAATACCTTGAGCGCGTAAAAATCCCAGAGCAAGCCGACAAGTACCCAGGTCAGCTTTCTGGTGGTCAGCAGCAACGTGTTGCTATCGCACGTTCACTTTGTATGAACCCGAATGTGATGTTGTTTGATGAACCAACGTCTGCACTCGACCCAGAAATGGTGCGTGAAGTGTTAGATGTTATGGTGGAGCTTGCAGAAGAAGGCATGACCATGTTGTGTGTAACGCACGAGATGGGCTTTGCCAAGGAAGTCGCGGATCGCGTCATCTTTATGGATGCAGGTGAGATTATTGAAGAAAATGAACCAGAACAGTTCTTTAATAATCCACAATCTGACCGTACTCAATTGTTCTTGAGTCAGATTCTGAGCCATTAAAGCGCTCATGCGCGTGTTGCGCGACATCGCCAACACGCCATTAACATCCGTTTACAAACTCAAACAGGCTTAGCCAAGGGGATATATTAGTATTCTCAACGGCTAAGCTGTTTTATTATCACTAATGCGACACTTGCGACTTGAAAAATTGAGCCAAAGACGCAATAACTGTCGTAATAGAAAATATTCGTACCCCATTGGGAGAAAGCTATGAACGATCGTTTTGTTGCTAATGAATACTCGCAAGAGAGTCAGTTAGTAACCAACAAAGTACTACGTAACACCTACTTCCTATTGTCACTTACCCTTGTGTGGTCAGCGGTTGTCGCTGGTGTGTCAATGGCAGCGAACATGCCTTACCCTGGCATCATTATCACGCTGGTTGGTTTTTACGGCTTGCTTTTCTTGACCGAGAAAAACAAAAACAACTCAATGGGTCTTGTGTTCACCTTCTTGTTCACAGGTTTCTTGGGTTATACCCTCGGTCCAATTCTTAACATGTACATTGGCGCGGGCCTCGGTTGGGCAATTGCTCCAGCGCTAGGCGGCACCGCACTGACCTTCATGGCATGTTCAGCGTACGCTCTAACAACGAAGCGTGATCTGTCATTCCTGAACGGTATGCTTTTGGCAGGTTTCGTGGTTATCGTAGTGGGAATGATTGCCAATATCTTCCTTCAAATGCCAATGATTTCAGTGGCCATTAGCGGCGCATTCGTTCTGTTCTCAACAGGCGTGATTCTGCTAACCACACAATCAATCATCCGTGGCGGCGAGACTAATTACATCTCAGCAACCATCAGCCTGTACGTATCCATCTACAACTTGTTCCTAAGCTTGTTGCAGCTGCTGGGTATCTTCGGCGGCGGTGATGATTAATCTCGCTTCTACGTGAGAGCAAGATTTGAAAAGCGCCTACGGGCGCTTTTTTATTTCTCTGCGATCTGCCTTTGTGCTGCTCTCCGTCTTGATGACAGGGCAACAAGCCGATATGCTTTGCGCGATCGAAGAACGAGGTAATCCATGTTGGAAGTAAACGGTAAGCACATTGATACCGACGCCCAAGGCTATTTGAAGAACTTTTCTGATTGGTGTGAAGCGTTAGTGCCTTTGCTCGCTGAGCAAGAAAAAATCACGGTGACAGAAGCACATTGGGAAGTGATTTACTTTGTGCAGGAATTCTACAAAGAGTTCAATACCTCACCTGCAGTTCGCATGCTGGTGAAGGCCATGGAAAAGAAATACGGACCAGAAAAAGGCAATAGCCGATACCTGTTCAAACTCTTTCCCAAAGGGCCAGCAAAACAAGCCACCAAACTCGCTGGCTTACCAAAACCTGCAAAATGTCTTTAAAAAAATAGGTGGTTTAACCACCTATTTTTCGTTTTATCCAGCCTAATGAGCGTTAACACAACACTCTCGCAACACGCACTGCTCTCGTTAAACGTTCTTTTCAAAGCGTACCTGCTCGGATTTGCACTGACGGTTTGTACTAGCGGTTTGTACTAGCGGATTGAAAAACCGTCGATGGCTTGCCACTCCACCTGTTCATACGTTACGTCTACCACTCGCGACGTTGGAGGCCCTTGTTCTAGCCATTCAAGCAAGGCATGCACGTCCTCTTCTTTTCCGCACATCAGCACAGTCACTTTGCCATCGACTTCATTGCGGGCGTAACCCGTTAGCGAGCGCTTCAATCCTTCGTGCGCAGTGTGAAAACGAAACCCGACACCTTGAACGTGTCCCGAGATTGACGCTCTGACGCATAATTGTGACATTAATCAACAACCCTCTATTGGTGTGCTGCATATCTCACGATATAAACCGTGTAACATGACATGCGGTATATATGCACTCGCTCACACTACATCTTGGAGCACACATCTTGAAAGAAACGCCTTTTCGCTGGATCGATCAGTATCTGATCAAACTGAGTCTTAAAGAAAAATTCACCCTTCTTTATGCTTTTCTTCTTGCCCTGACCATCGCAACGGGTTCCATTTTATACTCCGCATCTCAAACCCAAATCGACCAAGTACAAGAAAAACATAGCGCAGCACTGAATGCTGTGTTGTCTCAGTACGACATTGATCCATTGCAAGCTTCAAACATGCTGGCAGGTCAAGGTGTCGTGTCATCGACGGCGTATGGCTCAGCCCCCACTTACCATGTAAAGACACCGAGCCTTTGGTCTCACATCAGTGCGGCATCATGGGCGCTATTAACGGTACTTTTTGTTCTCGGTTTGATGGCATCGCATTATGTGTCTAGCTTCATCGGCGGCGCGATGTTCACCATGAACTCTGCGCTTCAACGCATGTTAGACGGCGACCTCACGAGCCGGATGAACTTCTTCCGTGTGCGTGATGAGTTCAGTGTGATTGCGAATACCGTCGACAATATCGCTGACCGCGAACACAGCTTAGTCAAAGCCATTAAAAATGCCTCCACGCTAATGGAAGGTTTATCTGCCGATCTGAATCGTCGCAGCGCTGAAAGCGAAAAACTGTCTACCGAACAACGCGGCTATCTTGATTCACTGGCTAGCGCGACAGAAGAAATGGCAGGATCGATTCGAGATGTCGCGGCCCATGCAGAAAACACCTCTGGTGAAATTAAAATCGCGGGTGAAGCATCAGAGCAAAGCGCACAACAAGTCAGCCAGACACTGCATGCCATTCAAGCATTGACCACGGAAATTCAACAGGCATCAGAAGCCGTGTGTGCACTTGAACATAACTCTCAAGAAATCGGCAGTATGGTAGCAACCATCAGCGCAATTTCAGAGCAAACCAACCTGCTTGCACTCAATGCTGCCATCGAAGCTGCCCGTGCCGGTGAGCAAGGCCGAGGCTTTGCTGTTGTCGCAGATGAAGTCCGCACGCTGGCGGGCAGAACGCAGCAAGCCACCGTTGAAATTCAACGTATGATCCAAGATTTGGAAGGCAACACCGGACACCTTCGCAGCGTGATGCAAGGCACGGTTGATAACGCGACTGCAAGTGAATCTCTGATGCAACACATCGAATCAGAGATCAATTCCGTCACAGAACGAAGCCTGCGTATTACCGATCGCAGCACCGAAATTGCCACTGCCGCAAACCAACAAGGCAGCGTGGCGAGCACCCTTTCTTCAGATGTGGAAAAAGTGCGCCAACAAGCATGGCAAATGAGCGAAATGATCCAGCAATCAGCAAATGAAGTGAGCAACCTGCAAAAGCAATCAAGCAGCCTCTCTACGTTAGTTGACGGTTTACGCACAGAGTAATCACGCCTACGACACCAATCGATCCAAAAACCATCAGCATTTTGATGAAAAAACGGCCGCTCACTCAGCGGCCGTTTGCAAATTTGCCCCTCATCTCACACAATACGCGTCCATATTGTGTCAGCTGCTTCTCACCGTGCGGTTGTCTCTCTTTCAGACATTAGGAAAAACCAATGAATCCGTCTGTTTACTTGGTAAAAGGCCGTGAAAAATCACTGCGCCGTCGCCACCCTTGGATCTTCTCTCGCGGTATTCAGCGTGTTGAAGGTAAACCTTCTTTAGGCCAAACAGTGGACGTGTATGATCATCAAGGTCAATGGATGGCTCGTGGTGCGTTTTCTCCTAATTCTCAAATCCGTGTTCGCGTATGGAGCTTTGAGCAAGAAGAGATCGACGTCGCCTTCTTCCAAAAGCGTCTGCAAGAAGCCCAAGGTCTGCGTGATGTTCTTGCTGCACGCGATGGTTTAACTGGCTACCGCTTGATTGCCGCGGAATCTGACGGCCTACCTGGCATCACCATTGACCGTTACGGCGATTTTATGGTGTGCCAACTGCTAAGTGCGGGTGCAGAAGCACAGAAGCAAAACTTGGTGGATGCCCTTGTCGCTCTTTACCCAGAGTGCAGCATCTACGAACGTTCTGATGTGTCTGTTCGTAAAAAAGAAGGCCTTAAAGAGCGCACAGGCGTTCTACACGGTGACATGCCACCTGCTTCCGTTGTTATTGAAGAGAACGGCATCAAAATCAGTGTTGATATCACGGGTGGCCACAAAACCGGTTTCTACTTGGACCAACGTGACAGCCGCGAAGCTGCGGTGAAGTACGTTAACGGTAAACGTGTACTGAACTGTTTCTGCTACACCGGCGGTTTCGGTCTTTACGCGCTGAAAGGCAACGCAGCTGAAGTGATCAACGTTGACGTCTCTCAGCCGGCACTAGACATCGCGAAAACCAACGCTGAAATGAACGGCTTCGACGTATCTAAAGCCAAGTTCGTCAACGCGGATGTGTTCAAGCTGCTTCGTGAATACCGCGAACAAGGCGAGAAATTCGACGTTGTGATCATGGACCCACCAAAGTTTGCTGAATCTAAATCTCAGCTAACGGGCGCGTGCCGTGGTTACAAAGACATCAACATGCTTGCGATGCAAATTCTGAATCCAGGCGGCACCTTACTGACGTACTCGTGTTCAGGATTGATGGATAACGGTTTGTTCCAGAAAATCATCGCCGATGCAGCACTCGATGCACACAGAAGCGTTCAGTTCGTTGAGCGTTTTGAGCAAGCTGCCGACCACCCAATTGACAGTGCGTACCCAGAAGGTTTCTACCTGAAAGGGTTTGCGTGTTACGTAAAATAAGACAACGTTGTTTGGCGTGTATGAAGTGAATAACTTCCTGCACGCCAAGCCGTAAAGAAATGACCAAGAAGGGATACCGATGAGAAAGCTTATTCTCGCATCTCTGTTCGCAATGCTGCTTCCAATGAGCGCAAACGCGGATGTTACGCTTCACCTAAATAACAATGTTGAGCTGCTTGCCTTTAATGGCCAAGCACACAAAGGCACAGTGTTCGGCACAGAAGAGCCAATCGTGTTAGAAAACGGTACGCAACAAATCGCGTTCCGCTATGTGGCGAGCATTGAAGAAGGTAAAGACGTTACCTTCGTAAAGTCTGACGTGATTGTCGCGAAATTCAATGCTGACGATAAAGAAATCCACTTTGATTTCCCAGACGTTCGCACCACCAAACAAGCCCGCGAATTCCGCAAAAAGCCAGAATTCAAATTGCTTGATGGTAGCGACAGCGCCGTGCCTTTTGCACAAGGCACATTGGAAAAAAGCGGCTTTCAGTTAAGCCGTGATTATGTGTCGGAACTACAACGTTTCAATCAAACCGCAGAGCCTGCTTCTTTGCAGCTGTCAGCGACCCAAGTTGCAGCGCCAGTGCCAACAGTTCGCAGTGGCAAAGTGGTTGTCGGTGATAGCGTGGGTAAAAACGAAGAAGAGTACCAATTGCATTACTGGTACCAAAAAGCCGACCAAGAAACGAAAAATCGATTCAGAGCGTTTATCAACGCAAACTAATTGTCATTTAGCGCATATTTATAACGTGATTAAGAAACCACCTTTGGGTGGTTTTTTTTGGCTTTCACCCTGCGTTTCCTAACGAGTTTTTAACCTATTCGTTCACATAACCAGCATTGAAACGAACGCGTTGAAATATTTATTTCCCACTTCACATTATGGTGATATGTTTCAAATTCAGCACAAGCATCTATACATGATGCTATAAGCAATATTATTATTTGTTAATGGAAAGTGACATGGATAATGAAATCCGACTACGCGCTCTAGAGCAAACCGACCTTCGCTTTATTCACCAACTCAACAACAACCGTTCAATCATGTCTTACTGGTTCGAAGAGCCGTATGAGTCTTACTATGAATTGGAAGAGTTGTTCCGCAAGCACATCCACGACAGCAATGAACGTCGTTTTATCGCAGAAAATGGCGAAAAGCAGCAAGTCGGTTTGGTTGAATTGGTTGAAATCAACTCGATTCACCGCAACGCCGAATTCCAAATCATTATTGCCCCTGACTATCAAGGTTGCGGCTATGCACGCAAACTGATCAACAAAGCGCTGAACTATGCCTTTACGATCCTGAACTTGCACAAGGTGTATTTGAACGTTGCAGTGAATAACGAAAAAGCCATCCACCTTTATGAAAAGAGTGGCTTTATCGAAGAAGGTCACTTGGTAAAAGAGATATTCGTCAACGGCGAGTACTGTGACATCAAGCGCATGTACATGCTTCAAGATACCTATCTACAGAGCCGCCATCAGTAATAATTACTGTCACTAAATACTATTCTGAAAAAGGGCTTCTCAAAGAGAAGCCCTTTTTATTTTAGTTTAAATTGATTTAACTAAATTCTGACGATCTGAATCAAATTTTAAAAACACTCACAATGATACGATCTTACCAGGCAACAAATTGAACATAATCATTAATAAAACCCAAAAAATATTTTGATGGCTAAAGTTTAACAATCCAGTTAAATAAAATAACACCATCAAACTGTTTTTTCATGAGTAAATATTTAAGGTTTCACATGAAAAAATTGCTTATTTTAGCAACAATTATTTTAAGCGGATGTTCGCAAATGTCACCGATTGAGAAAGCAAGCAACAGCAGTTCTCACTTCGAAGGCGCTGTATATGAGGGCAACAAGGACTTCTATGTTGCAGCTCATCAAAAAGAAGGCGAGCAGTACCGTATTTTCCACCAAGCCTCTACTGGGTTCACGCTAACGTCTGTTTTGAGAAAATCGGCGACAAAAAGAGCTAATGCATTCTGTAGGAGCATGGATGAAAATACCGAGATGTATACACTTTCTGAGCACACTGCATCGCCTCCTTATATTCTTGGTAACTTTCCTAGAATTGAAATAATATTCGTGTGTTCTACTTCTGAAAAACCAAAAGCCAATTCACAACCTAGCACCGATAAATATGAAAATTTGTTAAAGATTAAAGACCTTCACGAAAAAGGAATTCTTTCAGATAAAGAATATCAAGAAGAGAAAAGAAAGATCCTCTCGCTAACATAGTAATATCGGTAAAAGTATGGCAGCACAGTGTCTAAGTGTTGCCATATCACTTTAAATATGAAAATTCCTAGTTTTAGATATTCAAATTACGATGGCTTCCTTTTCGATCTCTCTCCCACCTCCAGAGCCCCCTCATCATTTATTCGCATGTTTATGGCATCATCTCTTGCGCATCCCTCACGCCAACGTTGCGTCAGGCATTCAAATTCAAGGACGACAAAGTGGCCGTTACACTCCGAAAAGCGCAACGAGATGATGTCGATGAGATCGCATCAATACATGTTGACTCGTGGAAGGCAGCATTTACGGGCCGTATGCCGGATAACTATATCGACAGTTATACCCTGCCACGCCGAGTGACCGAATGGCATCAGTTACTTACGAATAATGCAGAAACCGTGGTTGTCGCGGAGTTTGGCGGCAGAGTCATAGGTTTCCTCTCTTTCAAGATCAGCCAAACACATGAGAATGCAATCGAACTAAGCAAGCTATACCTTTGTCCTAGTGCTTATGGAAAAGGCGTTGGCAGTTTGCTGATGAACTATTTGGAAAAGGAAGTGGCATCCCATCATGTTCATCAGATAACACTCTATGTCTTAGACAATAATGATGCCGCGATACGGTTTTATACCAAACAAGGTTTTGAGTTTGCAGAGGGTGCCGTTTCAACAGAGTTCGAGGGCGAGGTCATTATTGATCTATTGATGGTTAAGCGTCTCTCAACCTAAATAGGTAATACGTCGAACATGACACATAGTGAAAGACCGCACTAATACCCGATCGAGAAAGCATATGGACATTCAAAAGATCACGACATCAGACTTAGAAGCAATCACGGACCTTGTCTTAGCCGTGTCAGAAATTGACGTACTGCCTTTGCTTACCCCTCAAGGGCAAGAAGAATACAAAGCACGCGTGTTGCCAGACCTCGCAACAACACTTGATGAGGAGCGGTTTATCACTATTAAAGCCGTATCTGACCACCAATTGCTTGGCTTTGCAGCGCTAAGAGACGGGGATTACTTAACGCACCTCTTTGTTTCTCATGCATCTCAGGGTATGGGCTTGGGTAACCAAATGCTCGCCTATCTTTTGAATTCAACAGATTCAAAGGAAATTAGCCTGCGCTCCTCCATCAATGCTGTGGGTTTTTATCAGCGTCATGGGTTTGAAGCGACGGGAGAAGAATCGGCGTTTAATGGCATTCGGTTTGTACCTATGTCGTTGGTGCGCAATTGACCCCACGCACTCCCCTAACGATACATTACTCGCAAAAATCGCAGTCGGTTTTCATCAACTCAGCCCTCTGAAGATTATCGCTTTTTCTCACTTTCTCGCTGTGTTTAGCTAGCCCAATATTCTTTGTTTTCTCACATTGGGTCAGACACACATGGAAGTCCTACTCGAACAAAACCTAATTCAAATAAACGCCTTTTTCGCTGTAACACTCGGCATTCTCGTGCTGTTTATTGGCAGACGTTTAAACCAAGCGATTCCGTTTTTAAAGGAATTCAGCATTCCTGAACCCGTCACGGGTGGCATTCTCTTCTCGGTGTTATTTTCACTGTTTTACGCCTTTACCAGCCTTGAAGTCTCATTCAACTTAGTGGCGCGAGATATCCTCCTAGTTTATTTCTTCACAACCATTGGCATTAACTCCAGCCTGCGCGATTTAATGAAAGGCGGAAAGCCCTTGATCGTGTTGCTAGCAATTACCATTGGCTACATGGTGATTCAGAATCTAACAGGGATCAGTGTTGCTGGTTTGTTTGGATTAGATGCGCCTGTTGGTCTGCTAGGCGGCAGCGTGTCATTAATTGGTGGTCACGGCACCGCTATCGCTTGGGCACCGAGAATTGCTGAGGAGTATGGCATTTCAAACGCCATGGAAATTGGTATTGCCAGTGCAACGTTCGGTTTGATCTTGGCGAGTTTGATGGGCGGTCCAATTGCTAAATTTTTGATTCAAAAACACCAGTTGAAACCCGATACCACTGAGCCACTTGATATTGGATCCGAACACGACTCAGCACCACCGCAGATCAATAGCTTTGATTTTCTCGATGCTGTGTTCGCCATTCACGTCTGCATTATTTTGGGCTTTGGACTCAATGAGGCAATTACGCAACTCGGTTTGCAATTACCGCTGTTCGTCAGTTGTTTGTTTGCCGGGATCATCATTACCAACCTCGTGCCTAAATCTCTGCCAAGGCTCACAGGCACTCAATGGCCATCACGCAAACCTGCGGTCGCCCTACTTGCTGACATTTCACTGGGCACATTTTTAGCCATGTCTTTGATGAGTATGCAGCTGTGGACCCTGATTGACCTCGCGGGACCTATCTTCACAATCCTAGCGGCGCAGTTCTTGGTCGCGATCCTTATCAATATTTACGTGGTGTTCCCTGCTATGGGTAAGAACTTCGATGCAGCAGTTATCTGTAGTGGATTTGGCGGTATCTCTTTAGGTTCAACACCGACTGCCATGGCAAACATGTCCGCGGTTTCTCAGCGCTACGGTAACTCACATTTGGCCTTCATTATCGTGCCTTTGGTGTGCGCGTTTTTCATCGACCTTGTGAATGCCCTAATGATTCCCTTTTTCTTGTCGAATTTTTAATTCGACATTTACTTCTCATAAAAAAAGCGACCCTTAAGGGTCGCTGTTCTATCTCATTGCTTCACAGTCTATGCATTTAATCACGGCTTATTACTGAATTACCAATCGCTGCATTGGTCGCATTTAATAGATCATAGTTATCAGATTTTATGTCCCATGAAAAAACCCCTCCGAGATTTTGTTCAACAACATATTTAGTTTTTGCTGTCACAGACCGAGGGTCATCATAGCTAATATACTGCTCTCTATTCGGACTATACAAATAGGCAGCTTCTGCGACCTCATCATATTTATCAATAAAATCCGGATTGTTTTTATATTTTCTCAAGATGTCTTTATACGTAGGAAATGCATCATCCATAGCACCTGTTGCTTGATTTGGTCCAAACGTCGCTTCACCGGTACTCCCAAACTCAGGTACACCTTCCCAACCTCTCCCCGCATTGTTAGATCCAATTACAAGCTTATTTGAAGGCACGCCTTGTCCAAGTAGATATTCAACCATAATATCAGCGCCACTTTCAGGAAAAGGTTCGACTGCATAAAGGTTGGCGAAGTGACCAATGTCTTTCCGACCTACTACGAAAAAGTCATACGTCATAACAAGATAATAGTCCATGTACTGACTAACATTTTCATAGTCAATATGCTGAGCAAATTTTTCAAAACCATTCACAGCAGCCGTGAGCTCGTAGTGTCTTCCCGTTTCTTGACTGAGCACATCAAATGCAGCGCGGAATCGAGACATTAAAACCGTAAACTGCTTCTTCTCAAAGGCTTTTTCTTTTGGTGTCAAAGCAAGTTCAGGATCACTATCTGGGGTGGTCGCTCCGTCTCCTCCGGGGAATTCCCAATCAATGTCAATACCATCAAATACGGGATTTCTTTTTAGAAACTCAACCGTAGAGCTAACAAAATGATTCATGCCCTCGTCAGTCTGAATAAGGTCATGAAAAGGACCAGAGAGATCCCACCCACCAACAGACGGCATTATCTTCAAATGTGGAAACTCTTTCTTCAATAAAGAAAATTCCTCAATATCACCTTTGTAACGTGTTCCATTGCTCTGATAATAACCTAGGGCAGCCGACCTGTCGGTGAATACTAATTCACCTAACTTCTTACCATTGCACACTTGCTCAAGCTTTTTATCTGAGCTGTTCATTTGTTCTTTGGGTTTTTCTCCACCACATGTTGCTAAGAATGCATAAAAGATATGGGTTAGATCACCGCCAGGGATATCTATTGGCGTGTATCCATTGTATGAAGACCAACTCGTGAAATATGTACCAACAATTTTTCCTGAGTCTTGATTATATTTAGCCGCTGAGAAAGTGGCTTTTTTCTCGGAAGAGCCACCACAACCAGACAATAGAAAAGGTAAAATTAAAAGTGTGACTAATGATTTATTCATATCCGTAACTCAATAGAAATCTCACCAGTACTTTAAAACACTCCTACACAAGCGTCTCTAAGACATTGATGAAAAAATTTACTACGTTTAATTTTTTCGATATAAAACACAGTCAACGTTAAATACTCACCGTGCCTTTTATTTAGCCATATAAATTAAACCTATAAACATCAAGAAACATACATTCTGAAAATACTTAAATACCATACGATCACAAATAAACCAAAAACCAGATTCAATACTTACCTAATGAGTATTTACCTTTATCTCATCATCATTGCGTCGCTCATAAGCACAACCAAAGAAACACCTAATCAGACAACGTAACTTAATGTATCAGTTGAAAAAAACGGCCAAGAATGGCCGTTTCTTAGGGGTATTTACTCAACAGTGATGCGTTTGTGCGCAATGCCTGTGTGACAATCGATGCAGGTCTCGCCTCGCTTATCCATTTGGACATGGTTTAACCTTGCCCGTTGCGGTTGTTCGGACAATAGAAAGTTATCTCCAGCATGGCAGTGTCTGCAGTTTGCGGAATTATCGGCTTCCATGTCATCCCACACCATTTGTGCCAATTCTGGCCGATGTTCTTCGAAGTTCTCTTTGGTGATTTTTCCCGTCATCATGTAATAG
Organism: Enterovibrio norvegicus; assembly: GCF_002876705.1. GTDB lineage: Bacteria > Pseudomonadota > Gammaproteobacteria > Enterobacterales > Vibrionaceae > Enterovibrio > Enterovibrio norvegicus_B. The sequence continues at coordinate 154,518 of NZ_MDAG01000013.1, forward strand.
ATATCTGCAGTGGCAGCGATCTTCACTTTCATTTTGTCGATAAATGGATGAGGAACATGGCAGTCTGCACAGGTAGCGTAAACGTCGCCATCTGAGACGTAATGTGGTGATGCTTTGTATTCCTGAACGATGGTGTCCATGGAAAGGTGGCAGCTAAAACAGAACGCATTCTGATTTGAAGCCACCATCACGCCCTGAAATCCAGCGCCCATTAAAACAAGAACAAATATGCCAATGGGAATGCCTAGCCACAACGGGTGTTTAAGCCATCGCCATAGTCTCTGCCACCGGCTTAGAGGTTGATTCATAATGCCTCCTAAATGCAGGCTGGCGCGTGAGGTCAGCCTGCATACGGTGTTATTGACTCTCGTTCAAGTAGCGCGCTTTAAACGCTTTTTGCGCATCCAGCCGGGCTTTCTTCACTTCTTCCGGTTCGTTGCCACTAAACCAAGCATGTTCAGGCCTCGCTAGCACTTCATCAAGCACGGCTCTCGCACGCTTTGCTCCATCGACATTGCCGTTATGCTCAGCCACTTCCACCACTTCGAGGAACTGGGGCACCATTTCAACATAGAAGCGCTCTGCTACTTCGAACATGCCGTGCCATTGCACGTAATCCGGCGCTTGCATCGCTGCACCATGACGCGCGCGTCGGCCTTCGTGATGCCACAAGTAGAACCATGTCCACTCGATTTCTTCATCGAAGCTGATCTCAGTCAGCATGTTTTCTTGCGTTAGTACCGCCATCAATGATTTTCCGGGACGCGCAAACTTCTCGTTATACAACTCGACCAAGGAATCAAACTGGATATAGAAGTTTTCAATCATCGATTTGGTGTGGCATGACTGACAGACATTCTGCATGTCCGCTCGGCGTGCTTCCCACGATTTTGAAGGCGTGCCAGATGCAATGTCTTTGGCATCGATTTTCTCTGAGATGGCGGGCCTTAGTGTCCAAGAGATACGGTTGCCAACATCATGTGTAATTGGTAATTCACGTGTGGCTGACATATGGCAGGTTGCGCAGGTGGGCGCGGCATCATAATCCTCACCAACAATCCACTTCGCGTTACCTAAGTTCATTTGATCGACATGGGCGTAGAAGTTGATGCCATGTTTGGATTCTTCATAGATTTCTTTTTGTGGGTGATCGGGGCCAAGGTGGCACTTCCCACACGCTTCAGGACGGCGTGCTTGCACCATATCGAACTCGTGGCGTTGGTGACACGCTGAGCACGCGCCAAGTGAGCCGTCAGGGTTAATCCGCCCTATGCCTGTATTTGGCCATGTTGTTGGGTCCAGGTCGCCATTTTCTAGCACTTTGACTTCCGCCCCGTGGCATTGCCAACAGCCATTAACAGCAACGGCAGACTGCCCATGCATGGTCATTGCGCCTTCCACAACTTCGGCAAGGAAGTTATCTTGAGAGCCGAGAATTTGTGCCGCTTTCGCATGGTGGCTTTGACCAAACTCTTCGACTTCTTTGACGTGACAATTGCCGCAATCCTTGGGAGAAACGATCACCGCGATGCTTTGTCCCTCATGGACAATCGCGTCTTTGTCGTCAGGATCAGCTTGGTGACATTCATAACATCCAACGTTTGCACCGTAGTGCTTTGAACGTCCCCATTGGGCGTAAATCGAGGGGTTTTTCTCCTTATGACAGGCTGCACATTCTTTACTTTGCTCACTAAGTTGATCAAAGGGCTTCATGACGAGCGCCTTCGGCGCCCCCACTACATCTGAGCTGAAAAACAGCACAGCAAAGATCAAAAACACCATAAGATTAACTAACCTCATGTGTTCGTTATATTTTTTCATGCTCATATCGAACCTCACTACACACTGACATTGCTCAGGCTTTTTCCTACCTGTTTTTATGTTCAATTGAAGACTGGCTGACTCTCCAACCCAAGCGTAGAAAGGCTTATCTATACCCACATTTTTTTAGTGGTTTAATGGCAGTAGGATCACAAAGGCACATTTGAAATACTTGTTTATAAATTTGAGGGCCTAGGAATGAGATTCGAAAGTGAAGAATGGAGAGTAGAGAAAGGGGGTGTTGGTCAGAAGAACCAACACCCCACCACATGAATTTGAATACAAAACTTAGCCCGCTAACTCAAAGACTGACGAATGTCTTCAAGGCTTGCGGGATCATCAATGGTCGATGGCACGGTGTAACTTTCGCCGTCGGCAATTTGTCGAATAATGCGGCGCAGGATTTTGCCCGAGCGTGTTTTAGGAAGCCGGTCGACAACAATCGCACGTTGGAAACAAGCAACAGGGCCAATGTCATTGCGCACTTTCGCCACCAGCGCAGCTTCAATATCACCACTGACTGACACATAACCGTCTTTTAACACCACCAAACCTAACGGCACCTGCCCTTTTAGTTCATCATAAACACCGACCACGGCGCACTCTGCGACCGCTTCATGTGCCCCGACGATCTCTTCCATCTCCCCTGTCGATAAACGGTGACCCGATATGTTGATCACATCATCGATTCGACCCATCACAAACAAGTAACCCTCTTCGTCCATGTAGCCACCATCACCAGACACGTAGTAGCCTGGAAATTGTTGTAAATAGCCAGACTCAAACCGATCATGGTTACGCCAAACCGTGCTCAAACAACTTGGCGGCAATGGGCGTTTAATCGCAATGTAGCCTTGGGTATTGGCAGGTTGAAGCTGGCCAGACTCATTCAAAATCTCGACATGAAAGCCCGGAGTAGGCTTGGTGGACGAACCGGGTTTAATGGCAAAGGTTTCCAGCCCGATCGGGTTGGCGCTTATCGCCCAGCCCGTTTCAGTTTGCCACCAATGGTCAACCACGGGACGCCCTGTTTTTGATTCCACCCATTCAAGCGTGGGCGGATCCAGACGCTCACCCGCCATAAAAATATGGCGCAATGCAGACATCGGATACTGCGGAACATGAACACCATCAGGGTCTTCTTTCTTGATGGCACGAAATGCTGTCGGTGCAGAAAACAGCACAGCGACATTGTACTCATCACACACTCGCCAAAATGCACCGGGGTCTGGGGTTCTCACAGGCTTCCCTTCGAACATGATAGTGGTACAGCCATGAATAAAAGGCGCGTACACAATGTAGGAATGACCGACAACCCAGCCAACGTCCGACGCCGCCCAATACACTTCACCGGGCTTTACATCATAGATGGCAGACATGCTGTATTTCATGGCGACGGCATGACCGCCGTTATCACGCACCACGCCTTTAGGTTTTCCCGTCGTTCCCGATGTATAAAGAATATAAAGCGGGTCGGTGGCATTCACTGGCACACAGTCATGCGGTGCCGCCTTCTCTATCAAGGTTGACCAATCCGCATCGCGCGCATTATCCAAATTTGCAGGGAGTTCTTGTCGCTGGAACACCACCACATGTTCAGGTTTCCAGCGACTGTCCATCACAGCGCGATCAACCAAAGGTTTGTAAGGAATCACTTTGCTAACTTCAATCCCGCATGATGCGGTCAGAAGCACTTTAGGTTCAGCATCTTCAAGGCGCACAGCCAATTCATTCGGCGCGAAACCACCAAAGACGACGGAGTGAATCGCGCCTAAACGCGCACACGCCAACATCGCTATCGCCGCTTGTGGGATCATCGGCATGTAAATGACCACACGATCGCCCTTTTCTACCCCAAGCGCAGCCAACATGCCTGCACACTTCGCGACTTGATCGCGCAAAACCGCATAGCTGTATTGCTCTTTCTTTCCTGTTACGGGCGAATCATAAATCAGTGCACTGTGATCGCCGCGCCCGTTCTCAACATGATAATCCAACGCTAAATACGCCGTGTTCAGTTCACCGTCAGGAAACCATCGCTCAATGCCGTTGGCATCTTTTTCAAACGCAACGTTTGGCGGTTTAAACCAGTGGATTTGTTTGGCTTGTTGCAGCCAAAAAGAGTCAGGAGTGTCAGTGGCTTGCTGAAAAGCGTGTTGATAGGCGGACGTCGTCATGTTTCTTGCCTCTGGGTGAACGCGGGTCTATTCCCCCACGATGACCATGAGGAAATAACCTTAGCGGCAAGATAATGTCACGTCTTACCGCTAAGTCACCGCTACGTCGCTAACACATTGGCTAGCGTGATACGTATCAGTTGATAGAGAACATTTCCATAAAGGTAGTCACTGGTGTTGTCATCAAAGTGTCCTGATCACAGCACAGCGCATAGATTTTTTCTGTTTGCGCTGAAGGGAAGCGCGTTTGAAGGTTGCGTTTGAATTTGGCTTCCAACACTGGGATCCCTTCTTCACGGCGACGACGGTGACCAATAGGGTATTCCACTTCTACGCGCTCGGTTGAAGAGCCGTCAGTGAAAAACACCTGAACTGCGTTCGCAATAGAACGTTTTTCTGGGTCAAGATACTCCTCGCTGTAGCGGGTATCTTCTTGGATCACCATCTTGTCACGAAGGGCATCGATGCGAGGGTCATTGCGGTGGAAATCATCTTCGTAATGTTCTGCAATCAAATCACCATGAATCAGCGGCACAGCCAGCATGTATTGCAAGCAGTGGTCGCGATCAGCAGGGTTCGCCAAATCACCCACTTTGGAAATGATGCGAATCGCGGATTCGTGGGTAGTCACCTCGATGCGGTCAATGTCATCTAATCGATCTTTGATTTGAGGATGCAAGGTAACAGCACATTCCACTGCAGTTTGCGCATGAAATTCAGCAGGAAACGAAATTTTAAACAACACATTTTCCATGACGTAACTGTTGAACGGCTGATTTACCTTGAAGGCTTCACCTTTAAACAAGACATCATAGAAGCCCCATTTCTCAGCGGTCAGCACAGACGGTAGCCCCATCTCTCCTTTCATGGTGATCATGGCGAGGCGAACAGCTCGAGATGTCGCATCGCCCGCCGCCCATGATTTGCGTGAACCCGCATTTGGAGCATGGCGATAAGTCCGCAATGAACAGCCGTCCACCCAGGCTTGAGACAACGCATCAATCACTTGATCACGATTTCCACCCAACATACGCGTCACTACCGCCGTTGATGCCACGCGCACCAACAAAACATGGTCCAGTCCCACGCGGTTGTAACTGTTTTCTATGGCCATTACGCCTTGAATTTCGTGTGCTTTGATCATGGCAGTGAGCACATCACGCATTGTTAATGGCGCTTTTCCTTCAGCGACTGCAACTCGGCTAAGGTAATCAGCCGTCGCCAAGATACCGCCCAAGTTGTCTGATGGATGCCCCCACTCAGCGGCAAGCCAAGTGTCATTAAAATCAAGCCAGCGGATCATACAACCGATGTTGAACGCAGCGGTGATAGGGTCGAGCTCATGGGATGTGCCCGGCACACGTGCACCGTGTCGAACCGTTGTGCCTGGCACGAGCGGCCCCATGTGTTTGGTACATTCAGGAAAACGCAATGCCAGAAGTCCACAACCCAGCGTATCCATCAGGCAGTTTCTGGCTGTGTTATACGCTTCAGCCGAATCAATCTTGGTCTCACACACATAGTCTGCGATGGTTTGGAGCAATGCATCCGGCTCTGGACGTTGGTTAATATCAACATTCTGTGACATGAATTAGGTTCCTTCCTTATGAAGTTGGATAGAAAAATTAGCGTTGTTCGATAGGTAACCAGTCTTGATGTTCAGGGCCAACATAGTCCGCACTAGGACGAATAATTCTGTTGTGGTCACGCTGTTCAAAGACATGTGCACACCAGCCCGTCACTCGACTCATAACAAAAATTGGGGTAAACAATTCGGTGGGAATGCCCATGAAGTGATAAGCCGACGCGTGAAAGAAATCCGCATTGGCGAACAAATCTTTCTCTCGCTTCATTACCTGCTCAACACGCTCTGAAATGTCATAGAGTTTCGCGTCTGATGCTGATGCCGACAATTCCTTCGACCATGACTTAATCAGCGCATTGCGGGGATCAGATTCACGATAGATGGCATGACCAAATCCCATGACTTTCTCTTTGTTTGCTAGCATCTGCATCAATTGAGATTCAGCGTCGTCTGGGGTTTGCCAATCCTCGATCATTGCCATCGCCGCTTCGTTTGCGCCACCGTGTAGTGGCCCTCGGAGCGTACCAATGGCTGCCGTCACACAAGAGTGAAGATCTGAAAGCGTTGACGCACACACGCGGGCAGCGAAAGTGGATGCATTGAATTCATGCTCGGCGTAAAGCACCAAAGAACAGTGCATCACTTGTGTGTGCAATTCGGAAGGCGCCTTTCCCGTCAGCATTTCCAGAAAATACCCACCCAAGCTTTCTTGGGTGCTGGATGCTGTGTCAATGCGCGTCCCATCTTGGTGGAAGCGATACCAGTAACAAATGATGGCGGGAAGGTGCGCCAAAATGGTGTCCGCTTTTTCACTTTGTTGTGAAAAATCCGTTTCCATATCGAGGTTACCAAGCATGGAGCACCCCGTGCGCATTACATCCATAGGGTGTGCATCTGCAGGGATTTGTTCCAAGACTCGGCAAAGGGGTTCTGGTAAACCGCGCTGCGAAACAAGGATGTCTTTGTATCCGCGAAGCTCAGAATGCGTTGGCAATGCGCCTTTGAGCAACAAATACGCCACTTCTTCGAACTCAGCGTGCGTTGCAAGATCACTAATATCGTAACCTCGATACGTTAATCCGGTGCCGGTTTTTCCCACCGTACATAAGGCTGTTGTGCCTGCACTTTGTCCGCGTAACCCTTCGCCACTCAACGGTTTATTCTTGTCCACCATTGTCCACTCCTTGTCGTTATCTGAGTCTCTAATTCACGTTATATCCATCTTTTCTATTTCGTATTTCTCTCTTCGCCGCTCAACGTATGTAACGACGTGACGCGCAATCAATTATTTTTTAGCGTTGAAAATAGGCTGTCGAGTTTCTGCTCGTAAGCGTGATAGCCCAAATAGTCATACAGCGCATCCCGCGTCTGCATAGTGTCTACAACATTGCGTTGATGACCGTCTTCTAAAATGTGCTGATAAACATTGAGGGCAGCCTGATTCATCGCGCGAAAGGCCGACAGTGGATACAACACTAAGTCCACGCCTACCTCCGCGAGTTCTTGTTTCGAAAACAAAGGTGTCTTGCCGAATTCCGTAATGTTCGCCAACACCGGCACGTCCAAGGCATCCGTGAAACAACGATACTGCTCAAGCGTATGAACAGCCTCAGGGAAAATCATATCGGCACCCGCTTCAACAAACGCATGCGCCCTTTCCAGCGCCGCATCCATGCCATCAACGGCTAATGCATCAGTGCGCGCCATGATGACGAAGTTTTCGTCGTGCCTTGCATCGACAGCCGCTTTCACGCGGTCAACCATTTCTAACTGACTCACAATCGCTTTGTTTGGACGATGCCCACAGCGCTTTTGAGCGACTTGATCTTCAATGTGCACAGCCGCAACGCCCGCTTTTTCCATCTCTCTGATCGTACGAGCAATGCTGAATGCCCCGCCAAACCCGGTATCTATATCCACCAGCAATGGCAATGTTGAAGCCTCTGTTATGCGTCTCGCATCTTCGAGCACATCATTCGATGTGGTGATGCCCAAGTCGGGCAATCCATAAGACGCATTAGCAACACCACCGCCCGACAAATAGATAGCTTGATGCCCCACTTGCTCCGCTAGCATGGCGCAATAGGCATTGACGGTACCCATCACTTGAAGCGGATTGTTGGACACAACCGCATCGCGAAATTTTTTCCCTGCACTCATGATGCTTTCCCTTTCGTTGAGTGATTCACTACCGATTCTTTGAATCGACGATTGGCATGTTCGGCTTCCAGACGTTTTGCGGCGAGTAGGCCGCTGCGTCGGATATGTCGACGCATCAGCATTTCCGCAAGCTCGGCGTCTCTTTCCTCTAATGCATTAAGCAACTGAACATGTTCATTTAAGGCGTTTTCTGGACGAGATTCTGTCCGTGTAGATTGGGTGCGATACATGCGGACTAAGTGATATAGCTCATCGCATAGCAAGCTGATCAATTTCTTGTTCCGGCTCGCTTGGATAATGAGGTAATGGAAATCAAAATCGCCTTGCTGATGAAAATACGTTGCCCCATCAACATGATCGATGTGTTGTTGGTGTCGTTTAAGCAACTGCCGGAGTGATTCAATCTCGGTTTGAGTGATGTTTGCGCACGCTTGGCGAATCGCCATGCCTTCTAAGGCTTCTCGAACCGCATAGATTTCTGCGAGTTGAGCGGCACTGATGGTAACAACCCGCGCACCAACATGCGGCACACGCTCAACCAATCCCATGCTTTCTAATCGCATCATGGCTTCACGCAAAGGTCCTCGGCTAACACCCAACTCACGAGATAGTTCAGGTTCCGAAATTTTCATTCCAGACGCGAATTTGCCGAGTACGATGGCCTCAATGAGCCATTCAGTAATCCCTTCCGACTTCGTAACATCTTTCAATCTGCAACCCTCATCATGTCGACACATTTTGTTAACACTGCGTCGCATTGAAACTCTTTTTGTCGACAATTTCAACTAATGAAGCAATTATTGATCATAATTTGTCAATTAACAACACAGATTGTCGACAATTTAGTTAGACGTTAGTCTACAGGGCATTAACATTTCCGCGCTATTTGAACGCACAAAATTGATGAATTCTTCTTTTGCACAGCAAGTGAAACTGTGAATCGCTACCAAGACAACGAAGCTTTTCCCTCCACTTAGTGAGTAGAGATCTAAATCTGGTCATTTTCGACATGTCTCATTCTTGAAACTTCTCTACTTTATTAGAAGCGCGATTTAAGTGGCGCTTTTTAAATACTAATCAATAAGTAGTTTAATTTTTCGAGGGATAGAACAATGGATGTATCACGCAAGAGCAAAGGACTCACGCTATCGGCAGTTGCCGTCGCGTGTATGTTTGCTTTCAACGCGCAGGCTGCAACCGACTGTACGAACATCGAAACATGGCAAGCGGATAAAGCTTACGGTGGCGGTTCTAAAGTTCAGCAGAATGATAAGGTTTACACCGCAAATTGGTGGACCATGGGTAACAGCCCAGCGACGTCTTCTGGTGACTTTAAAGAATGGAAACAAATTGATGTGTGCGATGGCGGCACACCACCAGACAATCAGGCACCCACCGTTTCACTCGACGCACCAACAGCCACTGATTCAGTGACTGCTGGCGATGTCGTCACCCTTCGTGCCTCTGCTGCCGATGCTGATGGTTCAGTGACAGACGTTGAATTCTTCATTGATGGCGCTTCTATTGCGAAAGATGCTTCTTCTCCTTACACCGCATCTTGGACTGCTGCAGAAGGCGTACATTCCATTGTTGTTAAAGCAAAAGACGACAAAGGCGCAGTGACTGAAAGCACAGCATTAAGCCTCACCGTTGCTGCTGATGTCATCATTCCTGACAATGAAGCCCCAACTGTTTCACTGGCTGTTTCTTCTGCTGCTGTAGACCAAGGTGCAACCGTTACGCTTAGCGCCGATGCAGCAGATGCCGACGGCTCAGTCGCCAACGTTGATTTTTATGCTGCGGGTCAGTTGATTGGTTCCGCCAACGCTGCGCCATTTACGCTTGATTGGGTTGCTAACAAAGCAGGCACCATCGCACTGTATGCAAAAGCGACAGATGACAAAGGCGCATCCACCGATTCAAGCACGGTTTCAGTGCAAGTCACTGGCGCTCCAACCGTGTCTAACTGTCGCCCAGAAGGTCTTTACCAAACACCTGGCGTAAACGTGCCTTACTGTACGATTTACGATGCTGAAGGCCGTGAAGACATGGGGGCAGACCACCCTCGCCGTATCATCGGTTACTTCACAAGCTGGCGTTCAGGCGATGACCCGCAAGCGCAATACCTTGTTGATGACATTCCTTGGGAACAACTCACACACATTAACTACGCCTTCGTGAGCATTGGCTCTGACGGTAAAGTGAACGTGGGTAACGTCAACGATCCAAACAACGCAGCAACAGGCAAAGAATGGCCAGGCGTTGAGGTTGATCCTGCATTGGGCTTCAAAGGTCACTTCGGTGCACTTGCAACGTACAAGCAAAAACATGACGTTAAGACACTGATTTCTATCGGTGGCTGGGCGGAAACAGGTGGTCACTTTGCTGAAAACGGCGACCGTATCGCCGATGGTGGCTTCTACTCGATGACCACAAACTCTGACGGTTCAATCAACCATGCGGGTATCGAGAAATTCGCGGCCTCTGCCGTTGAAATGATTCGTACCTACAAGTTTGACGGTATCGACATCGACTACGAATACCCAACCTCTATGGCGGGCGCGGGTAACCCAGATGATAAAGCAGTAATGGAACCGCTTCGTCCATACCTATGGGCGTCTTACCAAGAACTGATGCGCGTACTTCGTGAGAAGATCGACATTGCGTCTGAACAAGACGGTATTCACTACATGCTGACCATCGCGTCACCATCTTCGGGCTACTTACTCCGTGGTATGGAAACGTTCGATGTCACTAAGTACCTTGATTACGTCAACATCATGTCTTACGACTTGCATGGTGCGTGGAATGACCACGTTGGTCATAACGCTGCGTTGTTCGATACAGGTAAAGACTCCGAGCTAGCAGCATGGAACGTTTATGGCACTAGCCAATATGGCGGCATGGGCTACCTCAACACTGACTGGGCTTACCATTACTTCCGCGGCTCTATGCCAGCAGGTCGTATCAACATTGGTGTTCCTTACTACACCCGCGGTTGGCAAGGCGTAACAGGCGGTGAAAACGGTCTGTGGGGTAAAGCTGCACTGCCTAACCAAGCTGAATGTGCTGCTGGTACAGGCGAAGGTGAGAAGAACAACTGTGGTAACGGTGCTATCGGCATCGACAACATGTGGCACGACAAGAACTCACTCGGCGAAGAAATGGGTGCAGGTTCTAACCCAATGTGGCACGCGAAGAACCTTGAAAATGGCGTCTTCGGTTCGTATGCAACGGCTTATCAGCTAGATCCAGCGAACGACCCATCTGACGTACTGACTGGTTCTTATGCCCGCAACTACGACGCAGTGGCAGTAGCACCTTGGTTGTGGAACGCAGAGAAGAAAGTCTTCCTGTCTACAGAAGATGTCGACTCTGTTTCTGTTAAATCTGACTACATTGTCGATAAAGGCATCGGCGGCATCATGTTCTGGGAGCTTGCGGGCGACTACAACTGTTATGTGTTTGATGCAAACGGCAACCGTTCAACCACCATTGATAAAACCGAAGTGGCTTGTCAAACCGGTAACGGTGAATTCCACATGGGTAACAGCATGACCAACGCGATCTACGAGAAGTTCGCGGCGGCAGCGCCATATGGTAACAAGCTGTCTGAAACAGCAATGCCTGAACAAGCAGTAGACATTGCCGTTAGCGTTGGTGGCTTCAAAGTGGGTGACCAAAACTACCCAATCAACCCGAAAGTCATCTTCACTAATAACACAGGTACTGACTTACCTGGTGGCACGGAATTCCAATTCGATATTCCGACATCTTCACCAGATAACGCGAAGGACCAAAGTGGTGGTGGCTTGAAAGTGATTGCTTCTGGTCACACGAAAGCTGACAACATCGGCGGCTTGGAAGGTGTTATGCACCGTGCAGCCTTCTCGCTACCAGCTTGGAAATCACTACCAGCTGGCGAAAGCTATGAATTGGATATGGTTTACTACCTCCCAATCTCTGGCCCAGCGAACTACACAGTTAACATTAACGGCGTAGATTATGCGTTCGCGTTTGAGTACAGCGATTTGCCTCTGGCTGACCTGTCAACACCGACAGATCCAGGTAACCCTGACAATCCAAACCCAGGTACCTGTGACACCACTGGCTTAAATGTATATCCAAACTGGCCACAAGCCGATTGGCAAGGCACCCCTACCCACGCGGGTTCAGGTGACCAAATCGTTCATGAAGGCAAAGTGTACAAAGCGAACTGGTGGACATCGTCTGTTCCAGGAAGCGATGGCAGCTGGTCTGTCGTGTGTGGCTAATCGAAGCTAGAAGCTAGAAGCTAGAAAGCGTAAATCAAAGCCAACTCTTCATGAGTTGGCTTTTTTCGTTAGAACAAGCGTAAACCGATACTAAACATCAAACGGTGCAGCTCAGGATCTTTATTCACAATGTCTTTAACAACGTTGTATTCAACACCAATGAACGCCAACTCATCGATGCTATAACGCAATCCCGCACTGCCCATTATCCCTGCACCCAATTCGTTTTTCCCTGCTGTCGGATTCAAATCCCCAATGGTCGCACCCGTTTCTAGGTACAGCTCCGGAAGCCATACTTTTTGCGTGTTGAGTTCTAAGCCAAACCCCGCAGCGCCTGCTTTAACAGGTTTACTGATTTCGGCACGTCCCATGCCATACAACCGTAATTTGTTGCCTAACAACGAATAGAACTGATGACGGTAGCGTAAATCGAAACCCACCGACCTTTGGCCTGCTTGATCGTCGGCAGAGGTTGCGCCTGTTGTATTCATACCGAGCACCAACGCATTGGTCTTTATCCATGACGCCAACGCATTTGGGCTTTCCCATATCAGCCCAAACCCACCTGTACTGCCTTGACCTGAGGCAGCAAGCATCTGTTTCACAAACTCCGTACATTGCAGGCCAAACAGGTTGTATTTCGGCCGATCCTTACAGGTTTTCACGGCAAATTTGTACGCTGCATTAAATTGTTCAGCGGTCAGCTCAAATGTTTGTCTGGCGGGGTTGTTTTTATTGTGACTTGTGATGTCTGGATGATGCACACAGCCGTCCACATCGGCTTTCATGTCGGTCGCATCATACCCTTCTTTTGGCCAAAAACCGTATGTCCACAAATTCCCTTTGTCATCTTGCAGCCTGACCCACGCATGACCCACCTTTTGAGTGGCAGGTAACAGCAGAAATGGCCCTTCTTTATCAGCAAACGCCGTGATAGAAAATTTGCCTGTTTCCGTGGTATTGCCGTCTTTTTCTGAGCAGTTTTGTGAGCAGTCCGCTTCACTTAAAAACTGCGTTGTCGAGCGCCCCGCTTGTGATTGCTGCACCACATGCGTGAGTTCATGCGCCAGTGTCTTGCGCCCCGAAGAATGATCTGGCTGGAATTCCCCGCGATTAAAAACAATGTTGCTTCCCACGGTGTACGCTCTTGCATTTAAGCCAGACGCCTTGCTCGCGGCTCGAGAGTCAGTATGAAGACGAACATGCGAGAAGTCATAACCAAAGCGTTGTTCCATGTCTTGTTTAAGGGACGCATCTAAGGGCGACCCGCCACTGGGGATGATGCTTTGAAGGTTTTTCGGGATTTGCGGCCTCGACAAGCGAACTGTATGTCGAGAAGGCGAAGCATCACTGAGCTTCTTCTGACAAGCAAGGCAAGGGGGTGCCGCTGGCGAACGTGTGACTTGCTCCGCCACGGAGTCTGCTTCCCGTTCTGCACTCTCCGAATTCAACGTCTCTTTACTGATCATTTGAATACCAATCGGCGACGTTTCTATTTCCCGCCGACCCAACACAGGCTGAGAACACGCAGCGGTTGGTAAGTCGCTTTCATGCTGTTTATTCTGAGGTACATTAGCGTGCTGAGGAACATCAGTGTGCAGAGGAACAACAGCGTGACGCTGTCTTTCTAACATCGCGCTTCGGGCACCTCGAGAGGCAAGAGAAAAGCCGTTCGTCAACGCTGGCTCTCCCCCGCATTTGTGACAACTCGCATACATAGGTCACTTCCTCACGGTTGTTGTGATTCAGTTCATCTGCCTCACATCGTGCTGTTACCCTAGTTGATCCACAGAAAAGAAGGCTTCTGATTTCTAGCAATTCACAGTACTTAATACACTGTCATTAAATATCCTGACACCCGAAAACACTTTAGGGATATTGATCCTATGCAGTAGGATTTTTCATACAAACACGCTGCTCTTTTGTTCCGTTGCGTCGTATCATAGGCACAGATCTACTAGCAACAACATGTTGTCTCTTCTTTCTTCTTTTCGTGAAGGTTCCATGATTTATAAACTTTTTGAACGGGTCACCGCCGCGTTCCCTCAATCTCAAACGGAACAACCACCCAACAGTTTGCTGGCGTTTTGTCGTCACTACACAAAAGGGTTTGAACGTCCACTCATCGCGATGTCGATCCTTACTGCATTGATTGCAGTGGCGGAAGTGTCTCTGTTCGGTTTTATGGGGCAAATGGTTGATTGGCTAACCAGCCAAAACCCAGACACCTTTCTAGAGCAAGAAGGCTCAACGCTGATCGGCATGGGTTTATTGGTTCTTGTCGGTATGCCATTGCTTGTCACCGTGCATTCTCTTGTGTTGCACCAATCGTTGCTTGGTAACTATCCCATGTCGATTCGTTGGTTAGCGCACCGTTATTTACTCAAGCAAAGCATTAGCTTCTACCAAAACGATTTTGCAGGACGCATTGCAACCAAGGTCATGCAAACCGCGTTGTCTATACGCGAAACCGTCATGAAGTTGTTGGATGTCGCGGTGTACATCAGCGTCTACTTCACGGCCATGTTAATCATGGTTGGACAAGCTGATATTCGTTTAATGATCCCGCTCCTGATTTGGCTGCTTGCTTATATTTGCATCCAAATGTACTTCGTTCCTCGCCTGAAAGCGGTATCGACAGAACAAGCTGACGCACGCTCACTCATGACGGGACGTATTGTCGACAGCTACACCAACATCGCTACCGTGAAGCTGTTCTCGCACACTGACCGTGAAACGGAATATGCAGAAGAAGGCATGAATACCTTCCTTGATACCGTGCACCGCCAAATGCGACTCGCAACGGGCTTTAACATCGCGGTAGAAATCATTAACTACACCTTGGTGTTCTCTATTGCTGCTATCTCAATCTGGTTATGGCTAGATTCAGCCATCAGCGTTGGTGCAATTGCGATTGCAGTCAGTTTGGCGCTCCGCATTAACGGCATGTCGAAATGGATCATGTGGGAAATCGGCTCGCTGTTCGAAAACATCGGCACTGTTGTTGATGGCATGACCACACTATCGAAACCTGTGGAAGTCAGCGACAAAGACAACGCACCAGCCTTGAATGTACCCAAAGGCGAAATATCGTTCGACAATGTGCGCTTCCATTATGGCGAAGGCAAAGGTGTGATTGAGAAACTAAACCTCAACATCAAGCCGGGCGAGAAAGTGGGGTTAGTGGGCCGTTCAGGTGCAGGTAAGTCTACCCTTGTGAATCTGCTGATGCGTTTTCATGATGTTGAAGGCGGCACGATTCGCATTGATGGCCAAAACATTTCAGAAGTCACTCAGGACTCGCTACGCGCCAACATCGGCATGGTGACGCAAGATACATCGTTATTACACCGCTCAATCCGCGATAACATTCTGTATGGCAATCCCGATGCGGGCGAAGATGCAATGCATGAGGCCAGCCGACGTGCGCAGGCCCATGACTTCATTGAAACCTTGTCTGACCCACACGGCAACACTGGCTATGACTCTCAAGTCGGTGAGCGTGGCGTGAAATTGTCAGGCGGCCAGCGTCAACGTGTAGCGATTTCTCGCGTGTTGTTGAAAGATGCGCCAATTCTGCTCTTGGATGAAGCCACCTCCGCGTTAGATTCAGAAGTGGAAGCCGCGATTCAAGAAAGCTTGTATCAGCTCATGGAAGGAAAAACCGTGATTGCCATTGCGCACCGTTTATCAACGATTGCCGCAATGGACCGCTTGATCGTGCTTGATAATGGCGAAATCGCCGAAGAAGGCACGCACCAAGAATTGATCGCCAGTGGCGGTATTTATGCGCAACTCTGGCAGCATCAAACGGGTGGGTTTATTGGCGACTAGCCAAAAATATGTCGCGAGACACCGCTGTTCGAGGACGCAAACTTAGTAAGAATTGTGTCCTTCCTTCAAAAGAGGTGCGTTAAGCACCTCTTTTTTGTTTCTCAAAAAGTACAGATGTCGCAACAAAGGAATTCCTCTCCTACGCTTAGCTAGTAGAAATCGACCCAACGAGGAAAACGATATGCAACTCGCTAACACCGCAACAAAAATCCTTTGTACGTCTCTCCTTTCTTTCGGCCTTATCGCATGTTCCGGTCACGATCCCGTGCCTGAGAGTAAATGCGGTGAGGTAGTGAAACATGCACAGAAAGTGCTGGGTGCCATGGCACCAAGTGCGGGTGAACTCATGAGCCAATGTAAGGCAGCTGACGACAGCGCACGTGGGTGTGTCATGGCCGCGACCAAAAAAGGCGCGCTCGCGCAGTGCTTGTAACCCAATACGATGGCAACCTTTAAAGAAATGAGATTGCCGCGCCTTGGCTTTCATAACGAGTAGACACTCAGAGAGCGAAAGCGCGCGCAATTAATTGAAAAAGCTGTTTCTCTAACAATGTTGCGCTGGCGTATACTGCTGCCAAATGAAATTCGGAGCTGTGTATGCGCACTTCAACACTGGTTGGCATTAAAGTAGGGTTAATTCTTCTACTTGCGTTTATCGCCTTGATGGGTCAAACCAACAATGCGCCTTACTCAGAATGGTTGAATGATGCCTTTATGGGTGTCGCATTCACCTTTGCTTGGGGCCTTGGTGTGCCAGAAATGCTGGCGTATGTTTTGTCAGTATTGGTTTTTGCCGCCATTTTTGGCTGTGGCTTCGTCATTGGTCAGAAGTTTTCGAGAAAGCTCGACCATTAACAAACCACCAAAAAGAAACGAGGGCATCTGCCCTCGTTTTTTATGTCTGCTATCCACTCAGATGTTTAACGTTCTTTCTCATAAGGCCGCCCGATGGCTTTCGGTGCAACGGCTTTACCGATAAAGCCTGCTAGCAACACCACGGTTAACACGTAAGGCAATGCAGAGAACACTTGTGTTGGAAGCACACCAATCAGCGGTATATCGACGCCCTGCATCCGTGTTTCTAGCGCAGAGAGGAAACCAAATAGCAAACATGCTAACAACGCGTTACGCGGCTGCCACTTACCAAAGATAACCGCAGCCAACGCAATGTAACCTTGCCCTGCGGTCATCTCTTTACCAAACGCGGCGTTTTGCGCGGTTGATAAATACGCCCCTGCAAGCCCACAAAGTAAACCCGCAATCAGTACCGCACGGTACCGCAGCCAAACAACAGAGATACCTGCCGTATCAATCGCATTTGGCTCTTCACCCACCGCACGTAAACGCAATCCAAAGCGCGTGCGGAACAGCACCCACCAAGTCACAACCGCAGCAACAAACGCCAAATAGACAAGAATGTTATGCCCTGAAATGACATCACGGTACAAAGGGCCTAAATAAGGCACGGTTTCACCCAACCATTCCGCACCTGGCAATTCGGAGGGAAGAAAACGTTGGTCACTGTTCAACGATGGCGTTTGACCGCCGCGCTCAAACCACGCGTGACCAAGGGTAATTGTCATTCCAGAGGCAAAGAAATTAACCGCCAGCCCGGAGATAATTTGGTCGCCCTTTTGAGTGATCGACGCATAACCATGAATCAACGACAGTAACATCGACCCCAAGATGGCAGCGAACAATCCAAGCCAAGGATTCCCTGTGACATAAGACACCGCCGCCGCGACAAACGCTGAAAACAGCATCTTGCCTTCAAGACCGATATCTACGACCCCAGCTCGTTCAGAGAAGATCCCTGCCATTGCCGCAAAGATTAGCGGTACGGCGAGACGTAACGTGGAATCAGCAGAGGAAAGTAGCCAGTTAAACAGTTCCATTTGCTGCCTCCTTATCGTTCGAACGACGGCGAGAGAAGAAGCCTTCTACCGGTTTGCGGATCATTCTGTCCAACGCGCCCGTGAAGAAAATCACGAGGCCTTGAATCACCATGATCAGCTCCGGATTCAAGCTTGGCATCTCGAATTGCAGCTCCGTCCCCCCTTGGTAAAGCGCACCAAAAAGCAATGCAGCAACGATGATGCCGAAAGGGTGATTTCGCCCCATTAACGCCACCGCAATACCAATGAAGCCAAAGCCACCCGTGAAGTTCAGTATCAAGCGATTTTGCGCCCCAAAGACTTCGTTGACGGCCATTAAGCCCGCTAAGGCACCAGAAATCGTCATCGCAATGATGATGATCTTCTTGGCGTCGATACCGGCATATTCCGCTGCATCTGCATTTTGACCCACCACGCGAATGGCATAGCCAAGGCGGGTTCTAAACAGCATTACCCAAACAAGATAAGCGACGATTAACGCGAGAATAATGGAGGGGTTCAGCAGAGAAAATGGCAGTTCATAGCCCCAACTGCTTGCCAGTTCATAGAGCTTAGGGAACACCGCTTCTGGGTTGAAATAACGGGAATCTGTTGAGTTACCGCCGTATTTGGCAATGTGCTCGACCAATGCATACCCCATGACAGAGAATGCAATGAAGTTGAACATAATGGTCGTTACCACGATGTGCGAGCCACGTTTAGCCTGCAAGTAACCCGGTATCGCCCCCCAAAGTGCACCAAATGCCGCAGAAACAATGATCGCGAGAGGCGCCATCAACCACACCGAGAGCGTATCATCCAACACCAGCATCAGAATGCCGATGCCTAAACCTGCAATGTAAGCCTGCCCTTCACCACCGATATTGAACAAACCGGCATGAAAAGCGACGGCCACAGCAAGGCCAGTAAACACAAAATTGGTGGCGTAATATAAGGTATTGTTCAGGCCACCGTATTCAAGGTTGGTCGCCCCTTGGATCATCACGCTAAAAGCTGCTGTCGGGCTTTCCCCAACCAGCAACACCACTAAGCTGGAAATCACGAGTGCAACGGTAAGCTGAATCAGTGGGACTAAAAATATTTTCACCCACGTTGGGGCACCTTCTTGTGGTTGGCTCATTCCTCGCCCTCCTGCTGTGCCGCATTCGCCATCAATTTACCAAGGTCTCGTTCATCAATGTCTTTCGCGATTACGTCGCCAGTGATCTCGCCATCCACCAGCACAATGATGCGATCAGACAGCGACATGATTTCTTCCAACTCGGTAGAAACCAGCAAAATTGCCGCGCCTTTATCTCTCGCTTCAATCAAATTACGGTGAATAAATTCAATGGCACCAATGTCCACACCGCGCGTCGGTTGCCCCACCAAAAGCACGTCAGGTTCACGCAGCATTTCACGGGCGATGATGAGTTTTTGTTGGTTGCCGCCGGAGAAGTTGGCAGATTTCAAATGCGGATCCACAGGGCGAACATCGTATTGCGTCATCATGTGCCTTGTCGCATCTTCAATCGCAACAGGGTTAAATAACCCTTTGCCGTAAGCAATATCGTGTTGGAACCCTAATATCGCACTTTCAGACGCAGGCATGGATTTCACCATACCCTGCCGAATTCGGTCTTCCGGAATATGGCCCACACCCAGTGCACGCATTTTTGCAGCATCACGTTTAACCGTTGAGGTAAACAGCGTTTTCCCTTTGCTGGTCGAAACAGAAAACTCGCCTTGCTGCGGGGTCATGACACCAGAAAGCACCGACAAGAGTTCGGATTGACCATTGCCAGACACACCGGCAACACCCAAGATCTCGCCAGCTCGCAATTCAAAATTGAGGGATTTCAGTCGCTCAACACCACGGTTGTCTTTCCATGACACATCTTGCACAGATAAGCGCGTATCGCCCGGTTTGGCCTCGCTTTTATCCACACTTAAGAGCACTTTGCGCCCCACCATTAGTTCAGCGAGTTCATCCACGTTGGTGTTCGCCGTTTCACGGTGCGCGACCATGGTGCCTTGACGCATCACGGACACAGAATCCGTGATCGCCATGATTTCTTTTAATTTGTGCGTGATAAGAATGATGGTGACACCCTGCGCTTTGAGGGTGTTAAGAATATCGAAGAATTGTTCTGTTTCTTGCGGTGTCAGAACCCCTGTAGGTTCATCAAGAATAAGAATGCGAGCACCGCGATAGAAGGCTTTGAGAATTTCGACCCGTTGTTGAAGACCAACCGCCAACTCGCCCACAATGGCATCGAGATCGACCGTTAGGCCATAATCTTCCTCGATTTTTTCCAACGCAGTGCGTGCGGTTTTTGTCGCCACGTTAAGCATGCTGTGCCCTTCAGCACCCAGCATCACGTTTTCTAATACAGAGAATGTTTCCACCAACATGAAATGCTGATGCACCATACCTATACCATGAGAAATTGCATCTTGAGAATTGCGGATATTGACGGTTTCGCCATCGACTTCGATGGTGCCAGTGTCGGCTTGATAGAAACCATAGAGGATCGACATTAATGTCGATTTACCTGCACCGTTTTCCCCGACAATGCCGTGAATAGTGCCAGGCATGACCGATAAATCGATGTCTTTATTTGCGTGAACCGCGCCAAACCGTTTGTTGATTCCACGCAGTTGGATTGCGGGATGAGTCATGCCTACTCCTTGGCATTAAAATGGGACATCAAGGCGAAGCAATAGAACGATACGTTTCCATAGTGAGCACGAACACGGGTTTATCCGACGTATTTCGCGCATTGCCCCACCGAGTTAACGGCATAAAGCAATTCGCCCCCTGACACGCCCAAAGCATGTTCAGGGGGCGAACATTTTAGCGATTAATACTCACAAGAATCCGTGCTGAAGTAATCGTGAACCACGATTTTTCCAGAAATGATGGCATCACGAATTTGTTTCACGCGCGCTTCCATTTCTGGTGTCACGAGTGATTTGTTGTAATCATCCAGCGCCCAGTCAACACCGCCTTCTTTCAAACCTAGTGCTTGAAGACCCGGAGTGAACTCGCCCGCTTTCGCATCGTTGAACGCGTCTTGAACCGCAACATCAACGCGCTTAACCATAGACGTCAACATCACGCCTGGGTGCAGGTAGTTTTGGTTTGAATCCACGCCAATGGCATATTTGCTTTCATCAACGGCAGCTTGGTAAACACCAACGCCTGTACCACCCGCAGCGGCATACACCACATCAACGCCTTTATCGAACTGAGATTTTGCCAGCTCTGCGCCTTTGGTTGGGTTATTCCAAGCGGCAGGCGTAGAGCCTGTCATGTTCTGAACAACATCAGCGTCTGCACTTTGGAATTTGGCACCTTGCTCATAACCACATGCAAATTTGCGGATCAGAGGAATATCCATGCCGCCAACGAAGCCGACTTTGTCAGATTCACTTTTCATGACAGCAAGCGCACCGACAAGGAACGACCCTTCGTGCTCTTTAAACACCACTGAACGTACGTTTGGCAGGTCAACCACGGCATCAATGATGACGAATTGTGTTTTCGGAAATTGCTTCGCGACTTTTTCTACGATCGGCGCTTGTTGGAAACCCACTGCAACAATCGGGCTAAAACCACGTTGTGCCATACGCAGCATTGCTTGTTCGCGCTGTGCTTCGTTCGTGATTTCAAACTCGCCATAGCTGACGCCCGTTTCTTTTTTGAAGGCCTCTGCGCCAGTATACGCGGCTTGGTTGAATGATTTATCGAACTTGCCACCCATGTCAAAAACGACTGAGGGCTTAAATGCTGCTGCATGTGCAGATGCTGACACGATGCCAAGCGCAACTGCTGCGGCTAATGAGGTGATTGCTTTCATCCTTGCTACTCCGTCAATAGAGGTCCAATATTTCACCGAATTGTTAACATTAACATTTAAGTTACATTTCGAGCACTGTATATCGCGTCTCAATAGATGAAATCTTGAACGTATTCACACACCCAAAGCATTTGCCGTATGCAAATCGCTATAAATCAGCGTGTTTCACCATGATTTATAGCAAGATCCAGCCAAACTAACCGATGATCGGAAGAAACAGAGGAAACGACTCGCCCACTTTCGTCGGCAATGAAATCATATGTCTCGGATGATGAGCGTGGCCAGAACACCCCACCGTCAACCACGTTAAGATCGTTCGATGGCAACACGTAATCGAGTCGTAATCCTCTTGCGTGTGTTGCTCTTGATTTGTGTTTGGTTCGCGAACCGGAAAGCGACTCAATCGCTCCGTCACTGGTTGGAATGTGTCGCGGTAAATGATTATTTTCAGGTAACGCGGTCTGCATGGATGAAGGCTTGATTCTTGGATGGGTAAGCAGACCTTGAATCACTTTCTTATCGCCGTCGCCATTGGTGGGATCCGCATTAAGATCCCCCATCACAACAAAAGTATCGTCCGCGCTAAGCCCGCCAGATTGTCCCGCGTCATCCACCAAATACGCCGCATCCTCGATGATGTCGCTGATCAAGCGAAGCTCATCCGCATTTCTGCGTAGGTTTCGACGTTCTTTGCCATCGAAAACCGGCGGTGTCGGGTGACAGGCAATCAGATGGATCGTTTTTTCGCCCACGTTAATGGGCACAACGACATGGTTCTTTGAAGACAAACGCAAGGCGGATTCCGTCTCTTTGTCGAAGAAGTTTTTCGGCATGCGATGGTTCGGCATGTCAGCCCATCGCAGCGATTGCCAACACCGAATGTTATCAGCATCAATCGGA
The DNA here is from genome assembly GCF_002876705.1 of Enterovibrio norvegicus. Classification (GTDB taxonomy): domain Bacteria; phylum Pseudomonadota; class Gammaproteobacteria; order Enterobacterales; family Vibrionaceae; genus Enterovibrio; species Enterovibrio norvegicus_B. The sequence goes on from NZ_MDAG01000013.1 coordinate 177,006, forward strand.
TACCGACTCAGCACCACGAAACCATATTGCCCATGATGACGCCCAAAGCCGTGTGCTTTTTGAGGCACTATGGACACATCCATACCTTGCTGAATGGCTAAACCTGTATTTGTTGGGGGCAAATAGCGATACGGATAAGAAATCGGCGACTGGCTCTGTTGGGGTTTGCCAAGAAAATGCTCATGAAAGTACGCCAGCATGCCGTCATCACCACCTTCACCAAGGTGGTCAAATTCACACAACAAAAGCACGTCAGGACGAACACGTTGAATGATGGCTGCGAGGTTGTTAAATCGCGCTGAAATACGAGGGTCATCTGCACTTTTCAGCGCTTCAAACATGTCGCCCGCATTGTCTGCAGACATAGCAACGTTGAACGTTGCAAAGCGGCAAGAGATTGCGCCGTTAGGTTCAGCGTCAGAAGGCAATGTGTGAAAAGAAGAATCTGAAGAAGACATGTAAATGAAAGCGACCAAAAAGAGTGAATACGCTGATAGTAGCGTATTCACCGTGGACAAGGCATGTCTCCTTGTCACTTTTCATGGTCACTTACCCTATCACCTTGGGCCGATGACCTTACAACCAAAGACCTACTGCCAAGCGAGCGCCATGAATCACACTTCAGCAGGCAACGGCCTATGAAGAAACGTGTACTTTTTCCTTCAATACCGAAGAAAGCGCGCGACGAATATATTGCGCGTCAGGCTCCGCTCGATGTGGCGCGGGCCCAAGTGCATCCAACGCCGACAAGAAATCTTCTCGGCAAACGCCCTCTTTATCACGCAGCCAATGCCCCACTTCTGTTAACGTGAAGGTAGGCCGCATGTGTGCGGCTTTGTATAACCGCCCAAGCCAAAACAAATCCCATTGGCTGTCGCAAAGCACATCATCGTAATAACACAGTGCATTGTTCAAATGCGTGCAAACATCTAGTACCGAGACGCCTTGCGTGACCAATTGCTGGCGGCTTATACCGTGGATTTCCTTTTCCGCAAACTCATCCCAGTACTGCCATCCCTCAGGGGATGAATCCGGGTTAATGATCAAACTGATACTGTTTCCATCGGGTAAGCAATAACCCACTTCTATCGGATAGGAAGCGTCTGACAATCCCGACGCTTCAAAATCGAGAGTAACCCACATATTATCGCTCCGTGATAATCTAGTGTATTCAAGAGACGCCTGAGGCTACAGCGGAACCAACCAAGAAATGACAACGGAAACCATCCGTTAGCTGCCCTGTCATATTCTCTTCAAGTTGTCCGCACCTGTCCTCTTTCAGGCATAACCATATGCAACAACGGTACGACTACTGCTAAATGTAGCGATTCTTTACCAAGGTGACCGTCTTAACTTTGTTAGGAGTCACCATAAATTCGGCGTTTATCACTTTTTGGAATAACCGCTTTCATTTAAGGCAACACAGAACATGCACACCACCAGACTCAAACCTGTTATTGGCTTCGCCGGATACAGCGGCTCAGGCAAAACCACCTTGCTAGAAGGTGTCATTCCTCTACTCAAGCAATCTGGATTGCGCGTTGGGCTGTTAAAACACAGCCACCACAACATTGAACCAGACTCACCAAGGAAAGACAGCTATCGCCTTCGGTATGCTGGATCCGACCAGCTATTACTTGCCACCTCTTCTCGCCATATGCTGTTCTTTGAATACCATGACGACAAAGACCGCGAGCCAGAGCTAAAAGAATGCCTCGCCCAACTTGATCTCAATAAATTGGACATCGTTTTAGTCGAAGGGTTTCGTGATACAAGCCTGACAAAAATTGAAGTTCATCGACCAAGCCATGAAAAACCCTTGTTATGTGAACATGATGACGACATCATCGCGATAGCCACTGACAGTGCATATCCCCTACCTGTTTCAAACGATATCCCACAAATCGATATCAATAGTCACGAGGCGGTTGCAGGTTTTATTAAACACTGGCTCAACACGGCGACCGATCAAGCACGTTACCTTGGCTACGGTAAAAAAGACGCGAATCACGGTGAATAGCGTTTCATCATTCACCCACAGCAAGTTTTCCGCCTTCATCGTTAAAACATGCCATACAGTTAATAATGTAGCTTGTTAATAGACGATCAATGTCAGGAAATGAAGATTCATGTGTCGCTCAAACCAGTCAAAGTGATCACAATACTGTTCAATAACACACTAGAAGAAAGAATACAGACATGAAGTCAACGACTCGTAGCGTCAAAAAACAAAAACACATCGCGCTCGTTGCGCACGACCACTGTAAATCTGAGCTGTTGCGTTGGGTTAAAGAAAACAAAGAGATGCTCGCGCAGCACATCCTTTATGCCACTGGCACCACTGGGAACATCATTTCTAAAGAAACAGGGTTAGTCATAACGTCCTTAATGAGCGGCCCGATGGGCGGTGACCAGCAACTCGGTTCGCTGATTTGTGAGAAGAAAATAGACATGTTGGTGTTCTTCTGGGATCCACTCAGTGCCGTTCCGCACGACCCAGATGTCAAAGCACTCCTTCGCATCGCAGCAGTATGGAACATTCCCGTTGCCATCAACCGTGCATCAGCACGTTTCATGATTAGCTCGCCGATGATGAGCGAAGACGTGGATACAGAGATCCCTGACTACGAAGCGTACCTCGCTGAGCGTCTGCACTGATGATCATCCAGCCTCAAATCCAGGGCGTTGTTGCACGTAATTGCCATCCTTACGGCTGCCAAGCAGCGGTAAAAGATCACATTGAAACCGTACGTGCACTCGTTCAATCAAATGCGCTAGCCGCCAAAGAAAGCACACCCAAACGTGTACTTATATTGGGGGCATCGTCTGGATTTGGGCTGGCATCTCGCATCGCATTGATGTTTGGCCCTGCGGCGGCATCCACCATTGGTGTGTCTTTCGAGCGTGGCCCTTCTGAAAAAGGGGTTGGCAGCGCGGGTTGGTACAACAATGTGTTTGTTAAAGAAGAAGCTGACGCGTCGGGCCTAACCACCAGCAACATCATTGGCGATGCATTTTCAGACGATGTTCGCCAACGTGTTGCCGACACCATTCATCGTCAATTTGGCGGAAAGGTCGACATGGTGGTGTATTCACTGGCAACGGGCGTGAGACCTAACCCTGAAACGGGTGAGTTCTGGCGGTCTGCCATCAAACCCGTTGGCAAAACGGTATCCGGATATTCGATAGACCTCGAAAAGCAATCACTCTCGCTGATGACACTCCCTCCTGCAACAGAGCAAGAGGTGGATGAAACCATCAAGGTCATGGGCGGTGAAGACTGGCTACATTGGATGTCGTTTTTGTCTGACAACCATTTGCTGGCGGAAGGCTGCTCTACGGTGTCTTATTCTTATATTGGGCCTGAACACACCCATGACATTTATCATGGCGGCACCTTAGGCAAAGCCAAGATTGACCTCCATCAAACACGCACCGCCATTAATACACTGCTCGCGCCACTCAATGGCCACGCAGATGTTGCGGTGTGCAAAGCGTTAGTAACGAAAGCCAGCGTGTTCATTCCCGGCTTAACGCCTTATTTGTTAGTGCTTTATAAAGCCATGAAAGCGCAAGGTTTGCATGAGCAATGCATCGAGCAAATGGTGCGTCTTTTCTATCAAAAATGGCCAAACACTGACGACAGAGATGAAGAAGGTTTGATCCGCGTTGATGATTGGGAGTTAAGCGACGACGTGCAACATGCCGTTAATGACATTCTGCCTTTATTGAATCCGGATAACTTTCGTGAATTAGGGGATTTTGATGGGTTGTATCAAGAATTTTTGCAACTCAATGGCTTTGGTTTTGATGACGTGGATTACCAAACAGAAATCAGTTTGGATGCATTAAAAACGTTACGACCTTAACCGTACCTTCCATATACGCAGATTGATCATCCATACAATCTGCGTTTTGTTCGTCTATTTGGTAAAGATTTAGCCTAATGGCCGTATTTGGCTATTGGCTATTGGCTATTGGCTATTGGCTATTGGCTATTGGGATAGCCTAAGACTTCACGTAATTCAGCAGCATGCTTTTTCACCCACGTACGGTTGATCGCGCCCCAATCTTTGACTTCATACCCACCATTTTTGTTTGCACCAACAAACTCTACGCGCACATCCAACTCAGACAATGCATCAATGGTGTCTTGCGCCGTGCGTCTTGGCATCCCCGTTTCTTGCATCAACGAAGGAACAGTGTTCACCCCTTGGTCAATGAGGTATGCCACTAACAATCGGCGATAGAAGCTGGTTTTGGTTTTACTCGGTTTAGTCAAGACGATGTCCTTTATCGCTCGTGGCCGAAGACGCTTTGCGTCGCCACCGTTTCATTTACAGTCAGATGAGTGTAACCCCTCTCACCAAGCGATAAACCGTTTATTGAACAATAAGCTAAAGACTGTGCATTATTTCACATCAATGTCTCAGGCGTGGCCTCGCGACCAGAACAGACACATGGATAAAGCAGACCATCATTGGAAATCAGACACCGTATACATAAGCCCTCCAATCCAGAAATCTCCATCAAATGAGGTCTCCATAACCCTCTCTTTACCATCAACGTCTAGTGTCACCATGTAACGTCCGGCGGTTAACCCTTCGGCCATGAAAAATCCGTCCCTTTCAATCTCGCTGGAATACTCCAACTGGCTTTCTATATGCAAGAAATGAAGATACCCATCAGGCGGAAAATCACCATGGAGGTGTCCATCGATACCAAACGAAGACACCAAAGAAATGGTAGGTTTTGTCACCGCAACTCTCCGCGTATTCACATAGACGGGGTTTTGTTCTGGCATGAGATTTAAATCCAACGAGCCTTCATCGATGAAAATAGACAGGTTGTTTCGCACTGGCACATCGCGAAGTTCAAACTGTCCATCTGCTTGCGTTTTTGTTCGTTGATTCATCACCTTCAGCCCCACACCAGCAACACCATTGCCCTTAGCGTCAATCACCCTCCCTTTGAGCTTTGCCGCGTCATACTTGTCCCAATCAGTGTATTCAATGTCCATGGGTGGGAGAAAGGTGTCGACCTCTTCGACAGAACGACCAGGAACATACGCCTTAGCCCCAAACTGAGCCGTCAACTCAATACCGACATCCTCTGATGAACCATAAAGCTTGATCAACAGGTTGGAATTAAACCTCGCTTCAATGGATCCGTGCACGTCAACGTTATCGTCACGGTAGCGGGAGGAAATGTTTGTAATGACAGTGTCTGTGTTAAGGAAACCACCCAATCGACAACCTTTGCAGCTGTACCGAAGTGACGCATCTGTTTGCTGAAATTGACCATGATCGTCACATTGTGTTTTCACACGCCATGATGTATCCGAAAACCCGCTTTTCGTTAACTCAATACTGAATAAGGACGTATGTCTCTGCATGTCTCGAGACGCTGTGTAATCGGACTCCACAGCCAAAAATAGGCTCTTAGCTACTTTTGTATTGATGCGAGATACCGCTCGGTACAGGTCTTCCTCACGCGTTAAATTGGCACTAACGCTCACACTGTCGAGCGACCCGTAATACTTAACGCTATCGTAAGTGTCTTCGCTGGACTCAAAAACATCGGATTTATTCCACTCAATAGACAATGATTGGTGCGTATCGAACAGTATTTCCAACTCAACGGGAAAGCGATCTGTAGACGGCACAAAGCCTATGTATCCTGCAAGCCAATGTGCGGGAAGATAACGCATTTGCAGCGCGAAAATGTCTTCGTTTTCAGATGTAAACGCTGTGCCACCAGCGGTCAAGTAACTGTCTATTCCGTATTCAACAACAGCCGCCGTTTCATGGTTACCACCACCATTTGCGACGACGTCAACGCCCCATTGATTCTTCATTAGAAAGGCTTCATCTAGCCCTGCAACAACAACTTGCTCATCCATCCAATTACCGCTGTCTAAGTAGTAACGGAACGTTAAAACATCACCTGGGGCAATGTTGTTCTCTTCAACAACGAAGCGTCCAAAATCGTCGGATTGATAAGCGTTTTGATAAATGCCATTTACCAACACATCAATATTGATGTTCGGATCTGTCGTCCGCTCTAACTGCAGATTGCCGAACTCAACTATCTGTTTTCGATTTGTGTAGTAAACACCGTTGTCTAGCGCTTGAGGTCTCGAGAAAATCCCGCCATCAAGCAATACGTGCCCCAATTGAAGAGACGTTTCGTGTTTATCGTCATGAACTTCAACGTTGTAATACACGATGGGGTCATCAGCACGTGAATCGATAGATAACCTTGAATAGGAATGTTGCGTACTGATGAGCGAGTCGGACAGAACGAAAACGTCCTGATGGGTACGTGAATGGTAAGCAGACGTCATAGCAAAACGGCTCGAGAATCCAACGCCGTTTTCGGGATTAATTGCAGGTTTTCGTGTTTGAAGTGCTATCGCTTTGGCTTCTTGCCGTGTCGTTTCTTTGAGTAATTTCGCTTTCTTACGAAGCTCGGCAGATGAGGTAAACAAAGGCTCAATGTTTAACCGATAGTCATCAATGGACCACCTAACCTTAACGGGCAAACACGCTTCAACGCTTTGCCAGTGGATGAGCAAATCACCGCCATCCTCAATCAGAGTCACACTCCGTTGTTCGGCATCGCCTCGGTAACAACGTTCACGCATGCCATCAATGACAAAGGGTGGCGATTCACGATGCGTATCCTGTGGCAGATAGGCTTCACACCTCTCCTCTGAACACTCTCCCGCCATGTCTATAAGTTCAAAGAACCCATCACCAAGCGAAAGATAAGGCTGCTCATCCTCATCCATTCTCACACGATAGAAATTGTCTCCCGCCTGCCCAACATGCACTTCAATGTGAGCGTCGAACAGATCATCGTCAAATTCATCTGAGGCATGTAAATAGCCAGAAATAATCAACAAGAGAGAGAACAATAAAAATAAACAGATATTGCTGTACTTCATTCTGCCTTAAATTTGCGTGTTTAGAACGAACACCTCTGAAGGACTTGCTCATGTTGAATCAATTGCGCTTCGGGAGTGGTATTGGGCAGGGTTTTGATCAGTTCAGCGTTTCTCACAACAACCAAGTTTTGTGTCCAATCCCCGTACTTCAACAATGCGTTGAATTGATAGTTACTCTTGTTTTGGATACGAATTCCATTTGCCTCACACTGAATAGAGACATCTTGCGTCGGTTGACCTTTTTGAACATAAACTGGGATATAAGTGTTGAGCTTGAAGTTCAGTGCGAAGGCGGAAGCGGTCTTGTCTTCCCCAGTCGACGCCACACTCACCGTCGGAGAAAAGCGGACATATGCGCGGTATTCCCCCTTGGCTTTGTCTGACGGCAAGGTCTTTAGCCGCAGTCTTATGGTGCGTCGCTGATTGGGGTTAAGTTTCCGAATGATGGGCGGGGATATTTGCAGAAAGTCAGAAATATCTTCCTCCCTTTCAACATCATCACTTAATCGACGCACACCTTGAGACGCAATGGGCCGATAGACTGCCTTAATGTCCAATCGAAGCGGCTGATCTGAGGTATTCTCAACAACGATCTTTTCAGTGACTGAACGTTCTGCATCTAACACAAACCGCGTGGGTGCAATCAGCAATTGACACGTTGCGGGAAAAGAGACAATGAAACCGAACAAGGCCAGCAGGATACACTTCATTTATAATTCACCTCAAAGCGAATAGCACTGGAATACCTACCCGCAGAATTTTTGGCGTGGATTTTCACGACAGCACCAATACACAACAACGGTGTTCTCCCATTGGCCCTGATCCTCACACTTCCTCTTTTTGACAGTCCACAGCCATAGACGAACCGGTTAATTTTCAATCGCTCCCTTCCAACCTTTTTATACAAAAATTGGCGATGCGGAATAGTCACAACAACGTTTTTACCTGGCTTTCCTTCCACATAAAACCTCGCCACGTCCACTCGGTTATAAAATGGCGTTGATTTCGCTTTTTGATTGATTCCTGTCACATACAAGCCAGAGAATTCAAGCTTCATTCTTTCTGGAACAATACAAAGAGAAAAACAGGGCAAAGACGTCACTGAGAAAACAAATAATATAAATACTCTGGATTTAAAAATATTGATATGGCGACACAACCCTAAACTGCTCAATAAAAAACCAAGTAATGTCGCCATAATTATCAAACGTTATATGCCACTTAATTCATTATTGATAAGTAACATCAACAGGCACATTTGCCGAATACGTGCCTGCCACTAACGTTGCACCCGCCGTTTTTGCAGTGCCACCAATTTTCAATTCAACCGCTCCCCCTGTGAGGGTAAGGCTCGGGTCAAAACTGAATTCTGCTGGAATAGTATTCGCCCCATTGACCAAGTTAGTGTTTGAAATCGCCACATCAACAACTTCACCTGTACCTCCACTGATAGTAAATGTAGCCGCACCACTGTCAGACTTGGCAACAACAACATCTGTCGCTTGATCAGAAGTGATTAAACCAAAATCAAGATCAGATGTTTTTGTCATTGAGATCGCTTGTTTTATTTCTAACGTCGCATTAAACGTATCACTCACCGCCAGTGCATTCGTAGCACCAAAAGTAAATACGGAAATAATTGCGACTTTAAATAAACCATCCATAGCTCAACCTCTTATATTTAATTAGAATTAATTACATATCATTTTTAAGACAAAACAATAAAGCAATTTATATTTTATTATTAATGAGACAAATTAATAAACTAGAAAATTAAAAACGCCTCAGAAATAAAAATACACGCCAATTAATCTTTTTATTAATTTTTTGTTATCAATACCCCCGCCAGATTGATAAATGGAATAAGCATCACATTTGGTGGCAAAACTATGCCAAAAGACATAATCAACGGCTACGCGTTTTAAACAGGTATTCCTCATTTGGAAAAGCTAGCAATTATTTCTAAATAAAAGCGTTACGCATTACAGGTCGAAAATATCTAAAAAATTAGTCACTCCGTGATTTACGTCAGCGAAAAAAACACATGGTTCCACATAAGAAGCCTCGCAGAAATGACAACCTAAACATCAAGAAATAACTCATATTTATATCAGTACCCCCTTCTTACAAGCCCTAATATGAGACACAAAATCAGGTACTTTTATCTGGTGCGCGCAGCCCTAAGCACTGATACGTTTTTTTAGACATGTCGAGCTCGTAACTTGAGCGATAGATACCATTTTCGCGGTGAAGACAATTCACACAGAGGCGCACATCATGGCCAATGTGGACTTTTCACCTTTGTTGTGAAATCTGACGAAGAGGAAGGCAAGTACGCGTAGTGTTGAGGTATCGGCGAAAAGGCCAACGTGTTGACGTGAACGAAGATGTAGAGTGAGCACATAAAATTATACGAGTGTGCGCAAGCAGAAATGGCACACACCCGTTTCGTAGCAGCATTGTATTCAATGCTTTAATAGCGTTGATTTATACGCGTTACTTCAGTGAATCCAACAAGGTATTCGCCGCTAATTTACCAAGTGCATCTGCCGCCATTGGGCTCGCCCCCGTGATCAGCTGTCGATCGAGGCACACAGTCTTGTCTGACTTAGTATTCATTAGCGTAACGCCAAGACTTTCGAGTTTTTTGCTCAAGCCCCAAGGCATCTTCCCTGGCAGGTAACCTATTTTCGGCGTGACATCATCCACGGAATCGGGGAACACAGCCATCTTGTAGCCAGCATAAAGGAATTCATTTCCCTCTAACGACGTTGCAAGCAATGCACCCGGACCATGACAAAGCGTGATAGTGAACAAACCATTGTCGTTCGCCCAATGCAGTGCTTTACCTACGTTAATGTCTTCCGGAATGCCCAGCATGGCACCATGCCCACCCGGAATGAAAACTGCCGCATACGCATCGCTCTCACTGAACGACGTGTTCACGAAGTCTGCCAGCGATCCTGGTTGCTCGAAGCGTGATTTGTATTCGTCAAAGAATGCGACGACGTTGTCATCTTTGTTAGGAAACGCCCACATTTCGAATATCACAGGCTTGCCCGTCGGTGTCACAATATCGAAATCAAAGCCCGCATTTTTTAAGTGCAGCATCGGCAACAAAGCTTCTACAGGATGATTTCCTGTCGAGAATTGTTTCCCATTTTGCATTTGCATGTTTTTTTGTTCAGTGAAAATCACCAACACTTTTGAGCGATTGCCTTGGTACTGACGATACGTGACGCTCTCGTAATCTGTTTTATCAGATGTAGCGAGTTTCAATGCAAGCTTCGACGGTGAGTAAGACCCATCAGATTCACGCTTAGGGGCAAGGCCAAATAACTTTTTCAACATATCCAAATATCCTTATAAGCACATCGTTAAACGGGGCAACAAAGTCCCCTCTTCAACGTTATGCAGAAACATTAATAATGATCTTACCTTGTGCTCGACCTGTCTCACTGCGAGCGTGGGCTTCTGCAACCTGGTTTAAGGCAAATTCGCTATCGATATTGACCGTCAACTGACCTGCATCAGCAAGCACTGCTAGTTTTTCCAACTGTTCGCGGTTCGGCAAAACAAAGCAAAATGATGCATTCACACCGAACGCCGCCGCTTTGTCTTCTTCAGGTGTCTTCGCAATCGAGACCAAGCGACCGCCTTTTTTCAGCGTTTTAAAGCTGTTGTCCTGCGTGTCACCGCCAATGGTGTCAAACACAACATCCAAATCTTCAAGTGTTGAGAAATCTTCTTCACGGTAATCAATCACATGGTCAGCGCCAAGCCCCAACACAAGTTCAGTGTTGCGTGAAGACGTCGTGGTGTACACCGTTGCGCCGCGAAGTTTGGCCAATTGAATAGCAAACTGACCTACCGCACCTGAACCGCCATGGATGAGTACACGTTCCCCTTCTTTGAGTTGCACGTATTCATTCAAAGCTTGCCATGCCGTCAACGCTGCAAGCGGCACACCAGCAGCCTCTTGCCAGCTTAGTGACGCCGGTTTGATGGCAACCTCGTCAGCGGAAACAACAATGTACTCAGCATAGCTGCCGTTATTTGCGATCTCTGGGCGGCTATACACCGCATCACCGATAGTAAGACTTGTTACATTGTCGCCCGTTGCGACCACTTCGCCAGAAACATCCCAGCCAAGGGTTAAAGGCAGTGAGTGATTGAGCAATGGTTGTAAGTAACCTTCACGGATTTTCCAATCAACAGGGTTTACTGATGCAGCACGTACTTTGATTAGCACTTCGTCGGCCTTGGGTGTTGGAATATCAATCGTGTTTAACGCAAGCACGTTCTGACCGCCAAAATCACTTATCTGTACTGCTTTCATTACATTGCTCATCATGCTTCTCCTTTGGGTTTGTTTACATACCCAAACAACCAAGCGCTGTTGAGTATCAATGTGAGCAAATCGTAACCTTTCTTTACCCTCTTGATTAGACACGAAACCATCACTATATTGTTTACAAATTGGAAACAATTGGTATGGAAATGGCATTAATGAATGAAAATATGCAGGAATTGATTCTCTTTTCTCATATAAACCGCCAGGGCAGTTTATCGGCAGCAGCACAGCTATTAGGGATCAGTCGGTCATCGGTCAGTAAGCAGCTCGCGGCGCTAGAAAAGAAAATTGGTTCGCGACTCTTCAACCGAACGACCCGCAAAATCATGCTCACAGACGTCGGACGAAAAGTGCTGCAAGAAGCGCACAATGTCGAGTTAGCGCTCCAGCGCATAGAGCACATCAGCGAAGACTCTCGGTCTGTGGTGGCGGGGGAACTGAAGGTTTCTTGCCCTGCGGCACAAGGACGAATACACATTACGCCGTTGATGACAGAGTTCCTAAAACGTTACCCGGATGTGTCCATTAACTTGCAGTTGGAAGACCGTTTCGTCGATATGGTTGCCGAAAACATCGATGTGTCGATTCGTGTGGGGTATTTGCCAGATTCAACCTTGATCGCGCGGAAACTTGGGGATGTGTCTTGGGTACTTTGCGCCAGCCCAACGTATTTGGAAACCGCACCACCGTTAAAAAAACCATCAGACTTGCTCAATCATCCTTGTCTCTATTACCGCAGCACGAAAGTCACCATGAACACCTGGTCGTTTATCGGGAACAACCGAGAAGAAGACGTCACTGTGTCAGGGCCCTTTTCCGTCAATGATCCCGGTGTGCTGGTCTCTGCTGCATTGGACCATGTCGGTGTGCTGTTGCTCGACAGAGGTTTGCTAGGGAACACCATCGAAGAGGGAAAACTCGTGCCGTTACTTGAAGAGTATCAGGCGGTGGGTGGCCTCCCGACCTATGTGGTTTACCCTGAGCGGGAGTTTATCCCGGCTAAAACCCGTGCCTTGGTAGACTTCCTGCTTGAGAAAGCCCCCTCTACGTTTCATCGCTAAATGCTATTGCTTTGTTCGCTAAAAAATACGTTCGCTAAGAGCTACGTTTGCTAAATGCCATGTTCGCTAAATTCACTGATCACCAAAAACAAAAAAGCCGCGGCAATCCGCTCCAAAGAACGAAATACCGCGGCTTTCTTCACATTTAAGCGTTAGCGATTACGCATTGCCTGTTGGTGCTGGGCGTTGTTGGCGACGCTGTGCAGGTTTCGCGTTGCCACCACCTGAACGTCCATTGCCGCCACTGCGCGTTGCACTGTTGCCTCGGTTAGAACCGTTGTTACGGTGACTACTGTTACCGCGCGCAGGTTGCCCACCTTCTGATTGACCTTGCCCTTGGCTTTGACCTTGTGCAGGACGACGACGCTGGCCTTCGCCTTGTGCGCCACCCTCTTTGTTTTGTCCACCGAAGTGACGTGGGTTCTTGCCTGATGGTTTATGACCACGTGCATTCTCACCAGAGCGTTGGCCGTCAGAATGACCCGTCTTAGGCTTCTTCGGTTTCTTCATTGGACGTCTGTCCAAACGAGACTCTGGGATCGGGTTGGTAGGTTTAAAACCGTCCATCTCAACACGTGGCAATACTTGTTGAATTAAACGCTCAATACCAAACAAATCTATCGTTTCGTCTGCACATACCAGTGAAATAGCTTTGCCTGTTTCACCTGCGCGGCCTGTACGACCAATACGGTGAACATAGTCTTCAGCCACATTTGGCAAGTCAAAGTTAACCACTTGCGGAAGCTGTGGAATATCAATACCACGCGCTGCAATATCCGTTGCTACCAATACGCGTACTTCGCCTGATTTGAAATCTGCCAGTGCTTTAGTGCGTGCGCCTTGGCTTTTGTTGCCGTGAATCGGTGCCGCAGTAATACCTTGATCGTTCAGGTAATGTGCCAGTTTGTTTGCACCGTGCTTAGTACGGCTAAATACCAAAACCTGACGCCAATCGCCTTCTTTGATCAGGCGAACCAACATTGGCGCTTTTTGGCGCTTGTCGACAGGATAAATGCTTTGTTCAACGGTTTGTGCTGTTGAGTTACGTGGCGTCACTGAAATCTCAACAGGATTGTTCACCAATCCTTTCGCGAGCTCACGGATCTCATCAGAGAATGTCGCGGAGAACAGCAGGTTTTGGCGTTGTTTTGGCAACAGAGCAAGTACTTTGCGGATGTCGCGAATGAAACCCATGTCCAGCATGCGGTCAGCTTCATCCAATACAAGCACTTCAAGCTGTGAAAATTTCACTGCGTTTTGGTTGTACAAATCAATCAAACGACCCGGTGTTGCCACCAGAATGTCGCTACCTTTACGAAGACGTAAAAGCTGAGGGTTGATTTTCACACCACCAAACACAACGTAAGAACTCACGTTCAAGTGACGGCTGTATTTAACAACGTTGTCATTAATCTGAGCGGCAAGCTCACGAGTCGGCGTCAAAATAAGCGCACGAACGTGGTTGCTTTTAGCACGCGGACCAGCACTTAAACGCTCAAGAATTGGCAGCGTAAAACCGGCTGTTTTCCCTGTCCCCGTTTGGGCTGCAGCCATTACATCTTGTCCTTCAAGAACAGCAGGGATCGCTTGAGCTTGGATCGGCGACGGTGTGTCATAACCCTGTTCTTCGATGGCTTTGAGGATTGGTGCAGATAGACCTAACGAGGTGAAACCCATAAATTCGATTCTCTGTAAAATATCTAATATTTCTGGCGAGATAGCATTGCTATTCCCAACTTCGAAAACATGACATACGCAAAGCACTTAGCGTCTTTAGTATTCATGCTACGTTGAATCGAATGATTGGAAACGTGTCGCCAGCTGCGTCTTGTTTTCAAGCAGCAGAAATGAAAAAGCCCGCGCGCTCTTTGTTCTAAGAGCAGGCGGGCTATTTCGAATGTGGCGGAGAGATAGGGATTTGAACCCTAGGTGCGCTATAAACGCACGCCGGTTTTCAAGACCGGTGCTTTCAACCACTCAGCCATCTCTCCGTAAGTGGTGCGCATAATAATGGGCTGATGGCGTGCTGTAAAGGGTTAATTTCATCAAAATGCATTAAGTGCGGAGTTTTTGAACAGTTAACGCCAATTCTGCCCCTCCTACCCGATCCGACTGCACTGGCACGCTCATTTTGTGCTCCGTCCGGCGCAAGCTAGTCGTTAATTGCTCCTTTTTCTGTCTCAGATACTACACTTTCGAAAAAAGCCTTGTGTTATTAACAGGTAAATTGCGTTTTGAATTCATTAGGGATGAGATTCTCAAAGGTGCAACGTTTAATGCGTTTTACCGAGTCTTTGCATTACCCCCGAATGGATGTGAGCGTGGGTTTGTAATGAGAGACGACGAGAGAACCATAATGAAAACTTCAGATTTGTTTGTAAAAGCGCTCGAAAATGAAGGTGTTGAATACATCTATGGTATCCCGGGTGAAGAAAACCTCGATTTTCTCAACTCGCTAAAAGATTCCCCGATCGAACTTATCCTCACTCGGCACGAACAGGCCGCAGGTTTTATGGCTGCCACCTACGGCAGGCTAACTGGCAAGCCGGGTGTATGTTTGTCGACCCTCGGCCCCGGCGCAACGAACTTTGTCACCGCTGCAGCGTATGCGCAATTGGGCGCGATGCCCATGGTGATGCTGGGCGGCCAAAAGCCTATTCGCAAAAGTAAGCAAGGTCGATTCCAGATCGTCGATGTCGTCAATCTAATGAAGCCCATCACCAAATATTCCGAACAAGTCGTAGACGGAAACAATGTACCCGCCATGGTACGCGAGTGTTTCCGCTTGTGTTCAGAAGAACGTCCAGGAGCAGGATATTTAGAACTGCCTGAAGACATTGCCGACGAAGATTCAGCCGCGACCATTTTTGATACCGTTCACCATCGCCGCCCTGATGCGAACATGCAAAGCCTCGAGCAAGCGGCGGATATGATCAAGAATGCCAAAATGCCACTGCTACTGATTGGTGCAGGTGCAAACCGTAAACGTTCAAGTCAAGCACTCAAAGATTTCATCGATAAAACCGGCATCTACTTCTTTAACACGCAAATGGGCAAAGGGGTTGTGGATGAGCGCCATGAACGCTTCATTGGTACTGCCGCGCTTTCAAGCCACGATTTCTTGCACTGCGCCATCGAAAAAGCAGACCTCATCATCAACGTGGGTCACGATGTTATCGAGAAACCGCCTTTCTTTATGGAAAAAGGCGGCACGAAAGTCATTCATGTGAACTTCTTCGCGGCGAGAACCGATGAAGTGTATTTCCCGCAATTGAATGTCGTGGGTGACATCTGTTCTTCAGTGAACCGCCTTACGGAAAAAGTGGGCAAACTGAACCAAGACCTTAGTTTCTTCCAACGCGTAAAAGAGAATGTCGATCAGCGCACCACCAAATATTTTGAAGATCGCCGCTTCCCTATGTTGCCTCAGCGTTTGGTGAAGATTCTTCGAGACCAACTCGACGATGAAGACATTGTGACACTGGATAATGGGGTCTACAAAATTTGGTTCGCCCGCAATTATCAGTGCTACACCAACAACACCCTGCTTCTTGATAACGCACTCGCCACCATGGGTGCGGGTTTGCCGTCAGCAATGGCAGCAAAACAACTCAACCCAACCAAAAAAGTGGTGTCCGTTAACGGTGATGGCGGCTTTTTGATGAACTCGCAGGAACTTGAAACCGCTGTGCGCATGGGTCTGGACTTGGTGGTCATCATTTTGAATGACAGTGCCTACGGCATGATCAAGTGGAAGCAAGAAGGCATGAACTTTGAGGATTATGGCCTCGATTTCAATAACCCCGACCTCGTCAAATATGCCAACAGCTTTGGCGCAATCGGTCATCGACCTGACAGCCATGATGAATTCCAATCCATCTTAAAACATGCACTGAATTCAAAAGGCGTTCACTTGATTGATCTCCCTGTCGATTACTCACTTAACCACTCCATTCTTAACGTATTGATTAAGGAAAGTGAGGGCATTAAATAGAAAGGAAATGACCATGACGGAACTGAGTGTCTATCGCCCGTTTGATAGCGGGCTGATAAAGACCATCCCAATGCAAAGCGCCAGCGATGTCGATACGGCAATCGCCAATGCCCATGCATTATTCTTGGATCGGCAGGCATGGTTGCCTGCCCACCAGCGTATCGAGATTCTAGAAAAAACCATCAGCATCATGTCTGATCAGGTTGAAGCGCTAACACTTTTAGCTGCCGAAGAAGGTGGGAAGCCTTACATCGATTCAAAAGTCGAAGTGCTCCGTGCCATTAATGGCGTCAAACTTGCTATTGAACACATCGCACAGATCAAAGGCGAGCAAATCCCAATGGGGCAAACCGCAGCGTCGGTAAACCGGCTTGCGTTCACTATTCGCGAGCCCATCGGTGTTGTGTCTTCTATCAGCGCCTTTAACCACCCGCTCAATCTGATTGTTCACCAAGTCATTCCGGCGATTGCCGTCGGGTGTCCGGTGTTAATCAAACCTGCGATGACAACGCCCCTGTCGTGTCTGCGTCTTGTGGAGATTTTGCATGAAGCAGGCTTACCGAAGGGTTGGTGTCAGGCGCTGGTCACGGACAACGATGCGGCCAGCCAGCTGGTGTCCGACGCACGCATTAACTTCCTTTCCTTTATTGGTTCTGCCAATGTCGGATGGATGTTGCGCTCGCAACTCGCACCAGGCACACGCTGTGCCCTAGAGCATGGCGGCGCTGCGCCCGTTATTGTCGATAACAGCGCCAATCTTGATGAGGTTGTACCTAGCCTCGCCAAAGGTGGGTTCTACCACGCGGGCCAAGTGTGTGTGTCAGTGCAACGCGTGTATGCGCAGCAGGGATTCTGCCGTGAATTGGCCGTGCGCATTGCAGAAGCAGGGGATCAAATGAAGGTGGGCGATCCGCTCGACCCTTCAACAGAAGTGGGCCCTCTTATTCTGCCGCGCGAAGTTGATCGCGTCGAAGAATGGGTGAATGAAGCGGTCGCTGCGGGTGCTGAGCTGATCAGTGGCGGTAAACGGTTGTCTGACAGCTGTTACGCACCGACGGTGCTACTCAATCCTCCTGACGATGTCCGCGTTTCACAAAACGAAATCTTTGGCCCTGTGATTTGCGTGTATTCCTATGTCGACAAAGCTGATGCAATAAGACGTGCGAACGATCTCCCTTTTGCATTCCAAGCTTCGGTTTTTACTAATAATTTGGAAGATGCGCTATCACTCACACAGCAATTAAATGCAACTGCTGTTATGGTTAATGACCACACCGCGTTTCGCGTCGATTGGATGCCATTTGGTGGGCGCGATGCATCAGGCATTGGCCTAGGCGGTATTCAATATTCAATGCATGAAATGACCAGAGATAAAATGCTGGTCTTCAAGAGCCCCAGTTTGTAGTCGAGGCTATCGTTCTTGCAGGATCACATGGTCCTGCAAGAACGAGATAACAATAAAAACGGTTTTACTAAAAAACCATGGCTACAAATTAGGGCGCTAAAGATGTCAGTTTCACTTTCCCAAAATCATTGTCAGATTGCGAAATCGCTAGCTCCCAATGCAGTGCATAGTCATAAGTCTCTGATCTTAAACAATATGAAATTATTGGCATAGTTTTCGCTTAAGACATATATCTATACAGGGGAGGTAGGAAATCATGCAAATTGAACATATTCAACAACCCGACGACACACTCACTCTCGTTATTTGTGGCGACATGGACGCGCAAGGTTGCAGTGAAATCCAACCTGAGCTAGACCAACTCGTGAACGATGAAACCCCGAAAGACATTACACTCGATCTCCACAATGTCGACTTTCTCGATAGTTCTGGTATCGGTGCCATTGTTTTCCTCTTCAAACGATTAAAAGCTAAAGGTAAAGCGCTTTCGCTCATACAGGTGCATGGCCAGCCAATGGAAATTATCCAGCTGCTTCGCATCAACAGCGCGATCTCAGTTAAACCGGCTTCAACCGTTAGTTAATTCGTTGTCCCCGTCTTCTGTCTTGCCTTAAAGCAAACAGAGAATAGACGGATTTTTCAACGCAAGAAGGAGGCGAGGCATGCGCACGCTATTTTCTCTGATTCTGCCCATTGTCGTTCTTTCTGGTTGCTCGGCATTTCCTGACCATGGCCAAGGTGGCATGGCAGAACACAACTATTCATCACTCACCCCCGTGATGGCAGACGAACCTTTAGGGCCAGAACACGGCCTGCGTTTCGAATGGGAACTCACGTCACGACATCTCGACATCCTCATCTTAGAAGGTGCAGAGCTTTGCTTTCCCGCCACCGTGGTTCAAGCAAGACGCATGCAAAACCGTATCGTTCGAGAGCTTCAAGGTGGTCTAGAATTTGACGCCGCCAATGACCTCATTATTCAACGAACAACACTCGAACGACTCGAAAAGCAACTTGATGCCGTTCGCGGAAGTAAAGCCTGTATCCCTCCGGGGTCTATTGGCTTCCAATCTGCAGCAGAACTCGCCGCCCAGATATACGGTTTGCTGAATGCCGACAATCAGTTTTCCTTTAACTCCTCTGAAGTGAACCCTAAATACATGGGGCGTTTAGCAGAAGCCGCTACCCTACTGCGTGATGTTACCCAATACGATTTACACATTACTGGCCATGCGGATTCCGTCGGTAATGGCCCCCAAAACAAAGCCCTGTCTCTAGCGCGTGCAAATCAAGTGAAGCGCTATTTGCAGATTTTTGGTATTGCACCCTCGCGTCTGACTGTGGACGCCGTTGGTGCAACAGACCCACTCTTTGAAGGCAACCAACCCGAAGTTCGTCTCACCAACCGTCGTGTTTCCATCGAGTTGGTCGAAGCGGACGTTAAGAGAAAAATGCATGCTGGAGGTCTATGATGAAAAAAATCATCTTACTCCTCATCCTCGTCACACACGCATTGGGGTTGTCCCTCACTGCGAGCGCCGATGAATATCGGGCACAGATTGGTGATCAAATCGCCATCATGTTGCCGGGCGAGGTCACCCTTAACAAAGAATTCCAAATCGATCGTCAGGGACGTTTAACACTCCCTGAGGTCGGGATGGTACAAGCGCAGGGAAAGACCGAACCAGAACTGGCTGAGGCAGTAAAAGAAACCTTGTCTACTGTCTTTCGCGACCTTTCCTCCTTGCAGGTGTTTGTCAGCAAGCGACAGCTGCTTGTGACGATCCAAGGCTATGTTGAAGAGCCGGGTGAATTCACCTTAAAACAAAATGCGTCAATCCAAATGGCACTTTACGCTGCAGGCGGCCTTCGCACGGGCGCACAGCTTGACCGATTTCAGTTGCGCAGAAATGGTGAAGTGCTCACTTTCGACTACAAAAAATTCCTTGATACTGGCGATGACTCTTTACTGCCAACATTAAACTCGCTAGATACCCTCTTCATTCCGGCCTCCCCTATGATCGGGAACGTAGAGCAAAACTTTGACCCTGCGGCGTTAGCCGATTCCGGTGATGCTGCAGAAGACAGAAAAGCCATTAAAGTGTTCGGTGAAGTGATTCGCCCCGGCAGTTTCTCCGCCAAAGAAGAGAACAACCTTGTGGATTTATTGATGCGCGCGGGCGGTGTGACCCGCTATGCTTCGGTTGAGCAAATCCGCGTTATCTCTTCCAACGAGCCACGCACCTTTAACTTAAAGCAGTACCTCGACAGCGGTGATGAATCCTTGTTACCGAACATCGTTGAAGGCTCAACCATCTTTGTCCCCAAACAAGAAGAAGAAATCAAAACAGGTTCAAACACCGTCTATGTGATGGGGGAAGTTGCCAAGCCCGGTGCTTATGAAGGGAAAGATGACGCTACCTTTATCGATATTCTTGCGAATGCTGGCGGCCCAACCCGTTTTGCCGAAAGCCGTCAGATTCGCGTAATCAAAGCCGATGGAACGACAGTCCCTTTTGATCTGAATCTTTTCACCGAAGGAAAAATGGTAGGTGGCCCACCAAACATTGAGCCCGGTGATGCGATATTTGTGCCTGAGAAACTCGATTCAAACGAAAAATCCTGGCTAAAAGTACAGCCTGAGCGCGCGGTCCGTGTAATAGGTGAAGTATTGCGCCCTAGCCGCATCGAATGGTCTGATGAAATGTCACTGCTTGATTTACTCGCGCACGTTGGTGGCCCAACAAGCCGTGCTGACACCAGCCAGATTGAAGTCGTTACCCCAGTATCAGCAAACAAATCGAAATCTTATACGTTCAACCTTGATGTGTTCCTCAAGGAGGGTCGCCCAGATTCAGAACTTCCGCCAGTCAGGGCTGGCACAACCGTGCGTGTTCACGATTTACCGGATGATCCTGTCGATAACAAATCCAAATGGATCCGCCAAAGTTCAGAAAGCTCCATCTATGTGTTCGGTCAAGTGGGCGCCCCAGGACGTTACCGTTTCACCAATGAAATGCACTTTCTCGATATTCTTTCTGCTGCAGACGGCCCTACGGCGAATGCCGACTTGCACAACATCCGTGTGACCCATTTAGACGGCAAACACGCTCGTGTCAGCAGACTTAACCTTGCCATGTTCTTTGAAACCGGAGATTCCACCTTACTTCCTGAAGTCAAAATGGGTGACACCATTTATATTCCAGAGAAAAACCGCAACTGGCTCGATAGACCAAAAGAAGAAACCATCCGTGTCCTTGGCGCAATCAATCGACCAGGTCGCTATACCTTTGACGACCACATGACGATCCTCGATTTGCTTGCAGAAGCTGGCGGCCCAAGTGCCAACGCCTACATCGAGAAAATCACGGTCGTGAACATGTCTTGCTGTCGTGACCAAGCCCGCACGTTTGATTTGTCAGAATTCAGCCGCACTGCGCGATTCCAAGACCTTCCAGTACTGAGAGTAGGCGACACAGTTTACGTCCCAACGAAAGAAGAAAGCACGGCGGAGAAGATTCGCCAAGGGATCACCGATATCTTCCAGATCGCAGGTATCGCAGCACTTGTAGGTATACTCTAATGAATATTCCTCCGCTCAACCTTGAAGTCGAACGGATCTATTTTCAGGTTATCCGTAACGACTATAAAACCCTCGCTTTCGCTTCGACAGAGTCAGGGGAAGGCGTCACATCTCTCGCAACAGCCATCGCTCAGCGTTCTTTGCTTGCGGGAAAATCCACCTTGGTGGTCGATCTCAACCTTTATCACCCCAGCCTTGAAAGTCAGGGGATGACAACCGTACAAAGTGAGCGAGGTTTGCTACCCAATCCCGAGTTAGTGGGTGTAGCAGGTGAACATGCGTACTTCACCGGCATCATTGCACCATCGAAACGCGAGACCATCATGGAATTACGCCGCCCAGGTTCGCTAGAAGCCTATTTGGAGGAATGGCATAAAGACTATGACCTCGTGATTTTTGATACTTCCCCGATGTCGCGTTTGAATGCCAACAACATTCCACCAGAACGTGTTGCGGCTGCGGCCGATGGTACGATCTTTGTGGTAATGGCAGGGCAAACAACCACGGCGATGGCAGCCGAGTCGGTTAAAAAGCTCAACGATGCAGGCGCACACATCCTAGGCAGTGTGATCAATGATAAAAACAATCCCTCGTTGAAGGTCGAAGTTCTTCGCGAAATTGGTCGCCTCAAAAAACGCTTACCCAAGCTCGCAGGAAAACTGAGAAAAATGGTGCTAAGTAGCCACCTTTTGTCTTTGGAGATTTAATTCATGGTATCTGTCGTCCACCACGAATGCCGTCCAGCCTCACTGAAATCCGTGAGCCAAGCAAGAAAACTGGTTGCTGACACCTTGAGACAGCGCGGCGTGTCTGACCACCTATCAAACAAGATACAGCTTTGTTTGTCTGAAGCCGGGGCAAACCTCGTTAACCATACCAGCCCGCAGCCCACCTTTATCTTGGTCGAGTTGGAATGCACTGATTCTGGGTGGGAATTGCATTTAAGCGATGACGGACAAAGTTGGAATCCTACTCTTGCCAATCGCGTACAAACCCTCGATACCTTTGAAGAAAAAGAGGGTGGCCGCGGTCTCGCGCTCATTCATAGCTTGACCGATGACATGGCGTACAAAGTCAGGGAGATGTTTGACACCAACACCCTATCGTTGACATGGCATATCGAGAAGAAGATATCCAAACCGAGCATTTTGATCGTGGATGATGATATCTGCCAGCGTCGTCTATACAGCGCTTATTTGTCCGAGAGTTACCAAGTCATCGAAGCTGAAAGTGGTGAAATGGCACTCGAAATGCTGTTGAAGCAGGATGTTGACCTCGTCATTTCCGATATTCGCATGCCTGGCATGGATGGTTTAAGCCTCAAAAGAGCCCTTCACCAGCAAACCAATACCCTACTCACACCCTTTATTTTCCTCACCTATGCCGACAACCCTGAAACGCGTGAAAGCGCACTAGGTTTAGGGATTGATGACTACATGGTGAAACCGGTCAGCAAATCTTCACTCATGCAAAGCGTGAAACGGGTGCTCAACCGCTCAGACCAAATCTATCGCCAGCTAACAGACCGCGTGAACAAACGTATCACTGACGCGTTAACCCCATCATTACCGCGCAAAGCACACGGCTGGGAAATGGCGGTCGTCAGTCGCAATACAGGCATTGGCGGTGGTGATTTAGTGTTACACCGCGATACCGACAAACACCTCATGCTCAATATGGTTGATGTAATGGGCCATGACGTTGCGGCCAAGTTTTTCTCTTATGCCTTTGGCGGTTACCTACGCGGTTTGATGTATCACATTGACGACCAAGATGATCCTTGTGCAACGTTGTTAAGCCGCTTGTCAGACAGCGCTCTTGAAGATGGTTTATTGTCTCAGGTGATCTTAACCTGTTGCTCCGTTGCCATGTCTAATGGCGGCAAAATTGATATCGCCACTGCTGGGCACCCTGCGCCATTTCTGATTTCGCCCACTGGAACCAAAGAAGTCAGCGTCGGCGGTATTCTCCCAGGTGTGTTATATGGCGCGAGTTATGACACCGTATCCATCACCCTCGATCGCACCGAACGACTTGCCCTCTATACCGATGGATTGTTTGAATCAGCGGAAGATGATGAGGCACGTAAAGTGCTCGAAAATACGGTTATTAAGGCGTTGCACACCACGCTTTCACTGCCGTTAAACGAAGCGGCAGAGGAAGTGATGCGCGTGTTTGATGACATAGGCGAACAAAACAAAGACGACACAACGTTGGTGTTGTTACAACGTGCTGCCGACGAATAAAAGAACATGAAATCACCATGGCACATGTTGTGCCATGTGTTTCTTATCACATCCCCGAAACACCGCGGATCGAGATCTTCGCGTCATTCATCTTCACCGAAATATCTGTACTAAACTCAAAGTCATACAGGCTCTCATTTATGGTGCTTTCGTCTCATTGCTTAACTTAACCAGGTGGGTGTGATTTGAATATAAGGCTAAAAGCCGTTTTTGCCACGATGATCATTTTTACCGTGGTGCTCGTTTTGTTCATCAGCTACGCCTTTCAATACTTGTCACAAGCAAGAGAAGCTGAGCTGGCTTATCGCTCGAACGAAGTGGCAGAACTTGTTGCCTTTGCCGTCGAAGTACCGATGGAAGAAAACGATCTCAATACCCTACACCAACAGGCAGAGCGCTTTATTCAGCATTCAGACCTCGCTTTCCTCACCATAGAGCGAGATGGACGTGTGCTCGCGCATACCCAGCGTTCTGACACGCAGATGAATGATGTCACGATTGCCAAGTACCCCATTGGATCACCTGATGACAAGTCTGGTGACGTTATCATCGGGTTCAGAAATCATCATTCCGATGCCGTCGCGTCGCCTATCGGCCAGTTTTTGATTTGGAGTTCTTCAGGCATCGGTTTGCTTGCCATCGCTACCATGTACATCATGATGCTCGCGGTCACGCGCCCACTAAGAAAACTGCAAAAACTCAGTAAAAAGGACAGCGTTCCTTCGTCGTTCAATATGTTCTTCCAAGATGAAATTGAAGCCACGGTAGACATGGTAAATTCCATGCAGAAAAAGCTCGATAAGAGCTACCAGCAGCTCCAGAATTCCATTCGAGACCAAAAGTATTCTTATGTAGAAGCACAGCAAATCGAAGAAAAGAACGTGGCGATCTACAACGCGTCATTGGATGCGATTGTGGTGGCGAACGACCAAGACATCATCATCGAGTTCAACGCTATTGCCGAGCAACTGTTCGGTTGGGACAGAGACGAAATAGTGGGTCGACGCCTTGCTGACACCCTCATTCCCCCTGCTCTGCGTGAATCCCATATTAAAGGCATGCAGCACTTCCTCGCATCAGGCGAAGGCCCAGTTCTCAATCAACGTATCGAGTTACCAGCCGTTCGAAAAAGTGGCCGTGAATTCCCGATTGAAGTGTCGATCTCCCCAGCAAAAACAAAGCAGGGGTATATTTTCGTTTCTTACATGCGCGATATTACTCAGCGACTGAAAGACCAAACCGAGCTCAAAATCGCGGCGCACGCCTTCGAATCGTCTGAAGCCATGTTCATTTCTGATGCAAAAGGACACATCATTCGCACCAACCCTGCTTTCACCTCCATCACGGGATTTGAAAGTGCTGAAGTGGAAGGGGAAAAGCCGCGCACGCTTTCTGCCAATCCAGAAGACATTCAGTTCCACAAACAAATTTGGCGAACCTTGATCGACTCAGGACGATGGAACGGTGAGATTTCGCTTCGTCACCGGGATGGTAACGAGCTTCCCGTTCGAATGAGTATGACTGCAGTGCGTGATGAAGACGACACCCTCACCCACTACGTGGCGCACTTCTTCGACCTGACCGAACAAAAGCACAATGAACGTATTCTTCGTACCGCCCAGCATGAAGCGGAAAGCGCGAACGAATCGAAAAGCCGTTTCTTGGCTACCATGAGTCATGAAATTCGCACCCCCATGAACAGTGTGCTGGGTGTGCTCGGGTTATTGAAAGAAACGCCGCTGAACATCAAGCAGTTGGGGTTAGTTCAAACGGCACGAGAATCCGGTGAACTGTTGCTTGCGATCATCAACGATGTCTTGGATTTTTCTAAGATGGAAGCAGGTAAATTAACGCTAGAGAAAAACCCGTTTGATATTGTTGAATTACTCCAACAGACCTTAGACATTCTGCGCCCTCAAGCGGCGAACAAAAACTTAAAACTGAATGTTATTTTTGCTGATAACACGCCTCAGTATCTCATTGGGGACGGAGACCGCATTCGTCAAATCGTGCTGAATTTAATGTCGAATGCCATCAAATACACGCAAGAAGGCAGCATCACTGTGTCTATCAAATGTGCACGCTTGTATACCGATGCTTGTCAGCTTCAAATTGATGTTTCCGACACAGGGCAAGGCATTGACCAAGGGCACATTACCGACTTGTTCGATGAGTTCACTATGGCGGAAGATACCTATGACAGACGCCATGAAGGCAGCGGTCTTGGACTGGCGATCTGTAAGCAACTCGTGAATCTCATGAAGGGTAAAATCGAGGTTGATAGCCAAAAAGACGTTGGCTCCACGTTTACCCTTACATTGGAACTCAAACTCGCTGAAAAAGAAGATTGTGCCCCCCTTAGCACATCAAACCCCACCCTTGGCGGCACAGCAGAAATCAGCAGTTCAATGCGAATACTTTTGGCAGAAGACAACCCCGCCAACCAAGTGGTGCTCCGCACTATGCTCGAATTTTCCGGGCTTTCTGCGGATATTGTCAGCAACGGACAAGAGGCGGTGGACGCTGTCAGCAAAATTCCTTACGACATCATTTTTATGGACATTTCGATGCCCGAAATGGATGGCGTTGAAGCCACACAACGGATCCGACAAATGGATTCACCCACCAAAGACGTCATCATCGTCGCATTAACCGCACATGCTATTCGTGGCGATAAAGAACACTTTTTAAACCAAGGGATGGATGATTTTGTGTCAAAACCCGTCACGCGCCAATCCATTCTCGATTGTTTAGGGCGCTGGCAAGATCATGCTTCAAAAACGGGCAGTGAACGAGACATCATTAAACACCAAACCTCTTCGGCTCGTGGGCAGGGTGACGCGAATAATGGTCCTGGCAGCGCAACAGACTGCCCTCCACAGAATGAATTGGTTGATGAATCCACGTTACAGCAATTGGTGTCTGACACATCCGCAGAAGCCGCCCCAAATCTGATCAGCTTTTATATAGAAGATGCAAAAACACGTGTGCTCAAATTGGTTGATGCAGCAGAAAGCGAAGATTTTTACACCCTAGAATTTGAGGCTCACACCTTGGGCAGCAGCGCCGCGGCGCATGGCAATGCTGCCTTGTGCAAACTTTGCCGAAGCATTGAAGCCTTTTGCCTAGAGCAAGCCTTTGATAAGGCGCTCGACACAGCAACACAACTTGCCGTCACGGCGGATGCATCATTCGAGGCTCTGGATAAGCGATTGCAACGCGGTTTAATGATGAAGTAACCAGTTGATTTAAAAGCGTGATTCTTGCGCTGACACATTTGGTTTTTGACCAAATTGTCGTACACTTACTTGCATATAATTTAATCAAACAGAATACCCTAACCCTCGAGCAATGGGGTCGGCGTAGGTAGACATCTCAAGGGACGCATGCACCATGAAGTCAAAATACCGAGTACTACTCATTGAAGATTCAAAGCCGTTAGCTAACCTGTATATCCAGTATTTATCAGGTGAACCTATCGATTTGGTCTGCCTAGAGACGGGGCAACAGGCTCTGGATTACCTCGACAAATCCACGCCTCACCTCATCATGCTTGATCTTAAATTGCCAGACATGTCCGGACAGGAAGTGCTTAGTTGGATAAAAAAACAAGGCCTTCCCTGCTCCGTCATCGTTGTTACAAGTCACGGGTCTGTAAACACCGCTGTAGAGCTGATGCAGCAAGGGGCGGATGATTTTTTAGAAAAACCAGTGAGTGCTGAACGCCTTAAAACCACGTTGAAAAACCAACTAGAGCACGTACGTTTGCAGCACCTCGTGGACGACATCAAAACCAGTTTCGAACGCAATACTTACCAAGGTTTTATCGGTGCAAGTCTTCCTATGCAGAACGTGTATCGTATTATCGATGCCGCAGCTCCCAGTAAAGCGACTGTGTTTATTACCGGCGAAAGCGGCACGGGTAAAGAAGTCTGCGCTGAAGCCATTCATGCCCAAAGCCCTCGCACAAAAGCACCGTTCATCGCCCTCAACTGTGGTGCCATTCCCCACGACCTCATGGAAAGCGAAATTTTCGGCCACGTTAAAGGTGCATTCACAGGTGCAAGCAGTGAACGAAAAGGGGCAGCCGCGCAAGCCGATGGTGGCACGCTGTTCCTTGATGAAATCTGCGAAATGGACTTGGAGCTACAAAAAAAACTGCTGCGTTTTATCCAAACTGGTCGCTATCAAAAAGTTGGGGGCAGCAAAGAGGAAAGCGTAGATATTCGTTTTCTCTGTGCTACCAACAAAGATCCCTTGCATGAAGTGGCTGCGGGTAAATTCAGAGAAGATTTGTACTACCGATTGCATGTCGTTCCCCTTGCCCTGCCACCGCTTAGAGAGCGTGGTGATGACATTCTTACCATCGCCACGAAATTCTTGCGCACCTATGCCAATGAAGAAGGAAAATCCTTCACACAATTTTCACCAGAAGCAGAGGTGGTACTTCGTCACTACCCTTGGCCGGGTAACGTAAGGCAACTGCAAAATGTCATTCGGAATGTGGTTGTTCTCCATGACGGTGATGCGGTGTCCATTAAGCAACTACCGCCGCCACTCAATGAAACGCTGAGCGATCAAGAAATACAATCATTGGCACCAACAACCTATGTTGAACCTTCGACAGATGCCCATGAAGCGACCACAGATTCAACACCTGTAGAAAGCTCAGACATTCGGCCATTGGAAGATGTGGAACGGGAAGCAATACAACAAGCCATCGAGTTTTGTGGCGGAAATGTTCTGAAAGCTGCAGTGTTATTGAAAGTCAGCCCCTCTACGCTATATCGCAAGAAACAAGCATGGGAAACCGACACAGATAACGCCTAGTAGTAGAGAACATCGTTCAAAACACGCTTCAACAACTGGTTTACACAAAACAAAAAAACGCCGCTTCATTTGTCGCGGCGTTTTTGTTTGTGCAGTCCACAGTGTTTACCCCACAGACAATCTCGACTTGTCGCTGTCAGTCAAATGATTCAGCAACTCTCTCAAACCTTGCGTCACACTGGTTTTTGCCACCAACCCTAATTCCTTTGTGGCGCGAGACGGACTCCCGGTAGACGTTCGAATATCACCACGTAGTGCTGGCATATGTTCAATGGCCACCCGTGAGCCCGTGATAGACATAAGGATGGTCGCTAATTGATTCACTGACATGGCCTCTCCGCGACAGACATTAAACACATCGGGAGACACAGATACATTTGTCATTGCCGCACGAAGGAACCGCACCACATCGCCCACGTAAATAAAATCTCGCGTCTGCTCGCCGTCACCAAAAATGGTGAGTGAATGCCCATCCAACACTTTGTCTGCAAAAATAGAAATGACACCGGAGTAAGGGGATTTAGGGTCTTGACGCGGACCGAACACGTTGAAAAAGCGCATACCGGTCGTCGGCACGCCGTGCACCAAAGATGCCACTCTTGCGTGCAATTCAGAGCCTAGTTTGTCCGCGCCATAAGCGGTGAGCGGACGAACTGTCGAGCGTTCAGATAATGGCAATTCTGCATTGTCGCCATAAACCGCAGCCGACGATGCGTAAACAACGGGGGTCTTGGCCACCCTGGCAGCATCAAACACACGAATTGAACTCGTTAAATTGACATTGTGAGTCTCGATCCATTCTTGATTAGAACGTTGAACAGACGCGATCGCAGCCAAATGAAAACAGCCATCAACGCCTTCCATAGCATCATCGAGTACACCAGGAACAGAAATGTCGGCCACACGTAATTCACAGTGACGGGGTACATTGTCACGAGAACCCGTGGATAAGTTATCGACAACGCGAACGTGGTGACCATCTGCGAGGAGAGATTCAACCAAATGTGAACCAATAAAACCGCAACCGCCTGTAACTAGGTAACTTGCCATATCTGCCTCTGCATAAAAAGAGTGAGCTGACTCGTTCGATGCAAAGTGTTTGCCAAGTTATTTCACGCCCCGTCATTTTCTATTGCCCAAAGACATTTGGCCTAGGTTTTACGCCCTACGCACTCAGATGCATTTAATTCTTAATGTTCATCGTTGGAAGATAAAAAGCATGAAATCACCGTCTATTGCTCCCAAGGTTCACCCTTTGTTTGGTCAATCTGACTTGCGGTTTGAATGCCTACAAAACATGTTTTTCGCAAAATGACGCACTCTTTTCATCAAAATGAGAATTTTCGGGTGCGGCTACACGCATCCATTGTGCATGTAACTGGCTTTTCGACATTAAAAGACCGCTAAGCCTTCTGAGAACAACGGCTGACCAACATTCACTCTCACCATATGCCGAACTGGCATTAACTTTGCAGTTTCATATCGCACTCGCGAGCCTTTTCGAATAAAGATCTTTTTGCTCGCGCTGACGGTAACCGTGGAGGGCGACATGAAAAAGAGAATTAATAACATATGGATCGTTTTGGACAGTCGCGGGTTTGGTGGCATTGAATCCCACGTTGAACAACTCGCGCTTGGCCTGAAAGCCGCCAACAATCAAGTCAGCATCGTGTTTCTTCAAAATTACGGCGAACACCCTCTTCAACGCAGACTCATGTTCTCAGGATTGGATTGCATCATGCTTGATGGACGCATTGCTTCTTTGTGGCAAGCGCTAAAAAAAGAAAAGCCTGATGTGATTCATACCCACGGTTACAAAGCCGGTATTTTGGTGCGCCCTATCGCGCGATTAATGAAAGTACCTTGTGCCAGCACCTTTCACAGCGGCGAAAAGAAAGAAGGCAAACTCCAATGGTATGACTGGTTTGATCGTCATACGGCTTTCCTCGCGAACCATGTTTACGCCGTGAGCAGCCCAATACTGTCTACGTTACCGTGCTCGGCTAAATTGGCAGATAATTTCGTAGACACCAGCAAAATCACCCAATCCTTCGGTACAGAGATCGCGTTTGTAGGTCGACTCTGTAAAGAGAAAGCGCCAGATCGTTTTAGCGTGCTGTCAAAGCGCTTCCCACACCTCGACTTCCATGTGTACGGCGATGGACCATTACGATCAGAACTTGAGCTAAAAGCCCCGAACAACCTTGAATTTCATGGTGCACAAAAAGAAATGCACGATGTGTGGCCACGTATTGGCTTGCTAGTGATCCCTTCACGCGCAGAAGGCCTTCCGATGGCAGCGCTTGAAGCTATGGCACGCGGCATTCCAGTGGTCTCGTTTAATGTTGGCTCTCTGGATCAACTCGTCAGGCCAAATGAAAACGGTTGGCTGGTAAAACAAGGGGATATGGAAGGCATGATCTCTGCCATTCAAGATTGGCGAATGTCAGATAGCGTACAAAAAGCATTGTGGAGCAAAGAAGCTATCGCCACGGTCAAACAGCGCTTTTCAACGGAAGCCGTCGTACCAAAACTACTTGCGGATTATGCCACTTTCGCAAAATGACCAAATTTCTTTCTCAGAATGACGAACTGGCGTCGCGCCGACTCTGTTTTCCTTACAGGCTCACGCGGCGCTTTTCTTTATATTCAATACGTTACAAATATGGCCTACTCCTTGCAAACATTTTAGACATTACAGGGATGACCATTGGCAATGACGTACAACAAGAAAGCCGATCGTCAATATGACTATCTCGCCACAGACACGTTAAACACAGAATGTGACGAGCCACTGAACTAATTGGAGGAAGAGAGTATGTATTCAACCACTCAAACTCTCTCAACATCGCGCAATGTCTTATTTGTACATTACGGTGATAACTGGATTCGTGGAAGTGAACGTTGCCTACTTGATTTACTGACACACATCGACAAGGACGCATTTACCCCTGTCCTTTGGTGTAACAGCGAGTTGCTTGCTGATGAAGCACGCAAACTCAACATCGACGTTTATGTTAGCGAGTTTCCACTCCTATTCGGTGAAACCGCACCGAAATATAATTTCCGCGGCTACAGAAAACTCATCAATCAAGGCATTGAGATTGTCGATAAGCACAACATCGACCTTCTCCACTCAAACAGCGGTGCGCCAAGCCAGTGGCTTAACGTCGTTTCTCGCGCTCGAAAATTGCCCTTGGTTTTGCACCTTCATTCACGCTACCCATTGAGAGACCGCATCACACTTGGCCTTCACCACGCCAGCATGGCGGTAGGTGTCAGCCAACCCGTGGTCGATCAACTGCTGAACGACGGCGGCAAAGAAGATCGCTGCCAAGTGATTCCAAATGGCATTGATACCGATGCATTGCTTGCTCAACCCGTCACCCACCTTCGCAAAATGTTGTCACTGCCAAGCGATGCATTCATTGCCGTTAGCGTGTGTTCACTGATTACCCGAAAAGGCGTTGATCTGCTGATTGAAGCCTGCAAACAACTGCGTGAAATGTACCTTCCCATCCACCTCGTGGTCATTGGTGAAGGGGCTGAACGCCAAAACTTAGAAAATCAAATTCGTGCAGCGGGCCTTGAAGAGTATGTCCATTTGATTGGCGAACAACACAATGTTGTTGGGCTTTTACGTGGCGGTGCTGACATGGTTGTTTCAGGTGCACGCGAAGAAGTGTTTGGACTGACGCTTGCAGAAGCAGGACTCAGCGGGTTACCTGTTGTCGCCCCCAATGTGGGTGGTATTCCAAGCGTCGTATCGCATCACGAAACGGGCATATTAGTGCCTGAAGAAAATGCACACGCGATTGCTCAAGCCATGTTTCATCTCTACATCAACCAAGAACAGCGTTTGTTGCTTGGTCAAAATGGCTACAAGCGCGTCATGGAAAAATTCACGATTTCGTCTCACACCGCAAAGTTCGAAGCGCTTTACAACACCTTGCTGACAGACCCAGCCATGCCATTGAAGTGGCATAGCCACTGGCAGGTACTTCCCCCTATTCAGGCCTCATTAAAGTTTGTGAAAAATCGCAACGTACCTGCGCAACCCGCAAAAGACCTTTTTGCGAAGGAGGCACTATGAGCCGATTAACACACATTGTGATCCTTGACCCCATCGCCTTTGCTGGAGGTTCGAAAGTCTCAACCAAACATGTGCTCAGCCAGCTAGAAAGCCAAGAAGCACGCGTGACCATTCTCACCGCAGATCCTGAGACATGGGCATCGTCGCAGGCCTACGTTGCCAAGCTTCACATGCCAAAACGCTTAGAAATGGCAGAACAAGGGTTGGGATATTTTGCTCGTCACATCTTGATCGCCATGCAACTGCTATGGCTTCGCCTCTTTGTCGGTCAAATGCACACCGCGCTGGGCGCTTCTGGCCCAGGTGTTGATTTAGGGTTATATCTGGTTAAGGCCTTGCTGGGATATCGTTTAGTCCAAATGATCCACGGCCCTGTTGCCACTTCTCGTACTATCGGCCGTTGCCTTAACACAGCAGACAACGTGTTTTACCTAGACGCCACTCAACCATCGCTATCGGACGCGTTGAAAGCCGCCGGTCACTCTCCAGACGTCGCGTCACACAGCCAGTTTCAACCGTTCAGAAACGGCCTTCCAAAACAGTCTTGGCCTCGCCAATGCCAGTATGACTACGCCGTTATGTTTTGGGCAGCGTCTTTACTAAAATGGAAAGGTCTAGACACATTCACCGCGGCACTCAGCCAACTCACCCCAGCAGAACGTCCTGAATCACACGTTTGCTATATCCGTCCCAAGCAAAGCAATTTACCCACGAGCGAAGCACCACAAACCTTGAGCAAAGTGTTTTGGCACCATGCGCCAGAAAACCTTGATGAGATCCGTGCTGGCGCAAATATTTTTGTTTCAACCAGCACGAAAGAACCGTTTGGCCTGTCGATTCTAGAAGCAATGGCCGCGGGTATGTGCGTGATCATCCCCTCAGATGACGCCTTTTGGGACCGCCAATTAACCGCCAATCAACATTGCCTGAAGTATCAACCAGACGATGTAGACAGCCTGATCGAAGCAATTCAAACCGCAGACCAAAACATGCAACAGGTGAAGGCAATGGGACAGGCAGCAAGCACCATTGCCCTTCAATATCGCGCTGACCTCTGTTTCGCCGCGATTTGCGAAAGCCTGTTGAATAAGTCGCGCCAAGTAATGCCTGAATTAGTGTCAAAAGAGCAATAAAAACAACTCTACACACACGGAATGGCAAGGATGAAAACCATGACGCCGATGATGAAGCAAACACTGTTGTACGGAAGCAGCATTGCATTGATGAAAGGTATCTCGTTGCTGATGCTGCCTTTCATCACCCATCATTTGCCGCAAGCCGAATTCGGGAAACTAGAGATCGTCAGCAGTATTGCTGCCCTTGGCAGTATTTTGGTGGGATTGGGGTTAGAAGATGCCCTGTATCGCTTTGTCGGTGGTCAGAACGAAGCCAATGAACGCAAGCGCATGGCCGCGCGCATTTTCACACTCACGCTGGTTGTTGGCGCGTTTGTTGTGCCTGCAGGCTGGATGCTTGCTGCATGGTTAGACGCGTTTGTGCCAGGCGGTTTAAGCACCTACCAATTGCGCCTAGTGCTACTGATGCTCGCACTGGAAGGCTGCATTGCTGTTCCACTTGGCTGGTTGAGAATGCAAAACCGTGCGACAGCCTTTTTTACTGTCGCCGTTGGGCGTGCACTGCTCCATGCGGGGCTCACTGTCGTCATGTTGCTAATGGGACGCGGCATAGATGGCGTACTCGAAGCCGGTGTGATTGCAGCCATTACACAATCTGTTCTCCTCACGGCCTTACAAATTAAAGACACTGGCTTTGGTTTCTCAAAAGACGTCGCCAAACAAGCACTCATCTATAGCCTACCCATTATGGCGAGCGGCCTCATGGCGTTTTCGCTTAATGGCCTCGACCGTTGGGTATTGGCAGACGTCGCGTCACTCGAAGACGTCGCGCAATTTGGTGTTGCTGCCAAGTTCGCGCTGGCGGTTGTGCTATTGCTACAACCTTTTGGTATGTGGTGGATGCCAAAACGCTTTGACACTTTATACGGCGATAACGGCCGAGAAAACGCCACGCGTTTTACCAACTATGGCCTTACGCTAGGTATGATCATCGCGGTTATCGTCGCCTTCTCCGCTCCCGTCGCAATTCAACTTTTATTGCCAGAAAGCTACATGATGGCTGCCCAATTCACGGCACTCTTGATTGCTGCAGCATTGTTTAAAGAAATCGCGGAACTCATCAATTTAGGCAGCTACGCAGGAGAAACCTCCTACGCGCAACTCGCTATCAATGCGATTTCTGCTGTCGTTGCCTTCGGTACATTGTGGATGTGGGGCGAAGAATACGGTGTTTACGGTATCCTTGCGGCGCTAGCCTTCACCCAAGGATTACGCATGGTGATGTTTTTCTGTGTCAGTCAGCATCTCTATTACTTGCCGTACCCTATTTTTTCCTTGATGTTCATTCTTGCGTTTAGTCTTCTCTGGCTGTCAGTGAGCCAATTCGAATGGTCAATGATCACCCGTATCACCTTGACGGCTTTGGCCCCGCTTAGCGTATTCATGCTGGCGCAGAAACTTGGACTTGTCCCACCTCTTTCGTTGCAGAAATTACGAGGGCAAGCAGCATGAACAAAGGGGTCACGAATACGCTTACCTTATCAGTGAAAAGCTTACGCTGGGCGTCTACGCCCAGCGTTCAGCGTCTCGCTTTGATTTTGTTGCTCGGCGTTTGCATCTCTCTGGCCTTGCCGTTTTTCTCGAGTAACGTTCCCACCGTGTCTGAGTTCGATGCTATTCCCGCCATGTTGTGTTTAGGGTTAGGGCTGATTTTACTTGTGCAAAGCCCGATGATTACACCCCGAACGAGTGATTATGCTGTTGCCATCGCCTTGGCATTGCTCCTCGTCATCCCTAGCTTTCAAGGCGCATTGATTGTGCTTTTCTTCGTCGGTCTTTGGGTTGGGATCCGCGCACTTGCTTTCGAGCGATCTTCACGTGATTGCGGTGCGCCATCGCATCAAACCCTTCCTATCCGACGCTTAGCCACTCGAAACAGTGCGCTTATTCTCATGGTGTGTTCGGCTCAAGCGCTCACCATTTTGTACGCATTGAAATGGTTTACCGAACCTGTGCTCGCGCTCGATGCCAACATGGTCGCCGCGTTATTGCAGCTTGTGACAGGAACAGGCCATGCCGTCGGCAATGTCTATTTTGGCCCTTCAGATCACCAAGTGCTGATGCTAAGAAATTGTTCATCTTTGCCGGCCATTATGAGTGCATTCGCTTGCTGGTTCGCCATCGCTCGTTGGCATCATGTGGCGTTTTCTTTGCGCGAAGTGACGGTTGTATCGTTATTGCTGATCAGCGCCTTACTACTGAATGTGCTTCGGTTGTTTAGCATGGGTCTCACTATGGAATGGCACACCTGGTGGCACTCACCCACAGGGGAGGACACCTATCTTTTCCTTTCTGCAGCCCTGACGCTGTCGATCATTTTTTGGGGGACCCGTTATGCAAAAACGGAATTCACTCATTGATTGGTTAAGCGTGTCTCTCGTGCTGGCGATGGTGACGAGTGGCGTCTATTTACGTACCGACGCTGTCATATCGCCAAACGCTCTGCATGGTCAGACACCGAACCCTGCTTTCCCTCATCAGGGGCAGCCGCGGTTCAACCAAGGTTTCTACCAAGAAGGCTCAGCGGAAAAGCAACTGGTGCGTTTTTTCCGCTCTCAAGGCTTGTTCAATGTGAAGTCGGTGCATTTTACAGAAGATGCTGGCATTAAAGGCCTTCAGGTGTCAGTGCCAAGTTGTGGAGGGTATCTCGCCATGTTGGTGATGCCAGATGGCGACGAACTCGCAGGACTATGGCAAACGCTGGCTGAAAGAAGCCAGTACCGCACACAATTTTTGTTCGATGGAACGCTGTACAACGAGTTCCCTCGCGCCGTGTTCTGGCTTAAGACAACGGTTCACGCCGTTGCTCGAAAAGTTGGCGCACACACCGTGTTCTACCCGGGTCCCGCCCTTGCTATCGCACACCCTGAACGATGCGCAAGAGCAGACCAACTTCCGTTCAACCACATCGCGCTCAAAGGGGGTATCCTATGAAGCATGCGATAAACACACTACTAGGAACGATAGCAATACTCACTGCATCAACCGCACATGCGTTAGATGCCAATTCACCCGACATTGTAAATAACCCTGTCGACGCATCATTGATGAACATTGCCGATACAGTGCTTCCAGAAGCGAGAGCTGTGAATACCGAGTTTCTTAACACGGATTACGACCCTTACCTCTCGATGAACCAAGAAGGTAATGTATACGTCAGCTTTCTTGATGAAGGTGCAGGATATAAAAACAGCCTCGGTTACTTCACGTTTGATGACGATACCTTTAGCGGTCTGAGCAAAGGCTCAATAGACACTGACAGCTCAGGTGTTGTGTCACTCGCGGAACTTGGCGCGGTGGAAGGCGTGGACTACGGTTTTTTGTATTCCAACCTTTCAAAGTCAGGTAGCGGCGGTAGTCTGAACGTGGGCGACACAGTACAGGTAACGGACTCCACCATTGAGGCGGGAAAAAACGTCAGCTTTTTCCTCTCACAAAATGCTTACACCAACGGCGATACCGTGTCTGATGGCGTACTGACTGGTGCTGATCAAACCTTCTATGGTCTAGATTTCCTCAACCCTGAGGCAGATCTTACCTATGAACTGGACAGTGCCAGCCCGTCGTCTCGTCACGTTGCTATGTTGTTTGCAGACAGCAATGAAGAGCAAGTTATCATGGGGTTCGAAGATCTCAACCGTGTGGACCCAAGTTCAAACGATTGGGGTATTCGATCTGATGAAGACTTTAATGATGCAATATTCATGGTCTACAGCGACCCAGCAGAAGCGTTTGGTGGGTCAAACATTGCAACAGCGCCTTTGCCGCCAATGGCGCAAAGCCTTGTTGGACTCATGATGTTTGCGGGCTTAATTGTGATGACAAGGCGCAAGTCTACGCCATCCAACGAGCCGATGCTGGCAGCATAACCCGCTACCACAGTCAGGGTGCAGTCCGCCATCAATAGTGATTGATGCTTGGTTTTTTGAAGATCGGAGTTTTGAAGATCAGGTTTTGTGATGTGATTTTTAACGCTTGGTTTTCAAAAAGCTCGGCTTTATATACTAAAGATGGCGGGTTTATTTTGCCTTGTCTTGCCGTAATAGTAGGCAGTTTTGCAAAATTAAAAAGGCAGCATATTTCTGTGTGTCTGATTTAGTCTTTTTGACAATCAGAATGGGAAAATGCCATGCGTTAAAACATCGAACACTTTTAACATTATGATTTTTATATAATTTAAAGTTGGCCTACTTTGTGCTTTTCCTTTATTCAACGAACAATCTAACGTTCGAACGAATAATAAGAAGGAGAAGTTTATGTGTGGGATGTTTGCTGCAGTATCTGAATCTTCTATACCCTCAACGTCAATCTTCAGCTTTTGCTTACATGGCGGCCATCTTAGCCGTTCTTATCACTTCTCCCTATCAGTGGCTGAGGAGTGATTGCCATGAACATGCAATCAACACGTCAGTGGATAAAACACAGCCCAAACCCCGTCGCTCGTGGTCTGTTCACCGTGCTAAAAGCCATGATGCAAATGAGCGTACCCGCACCAAAATTGATTTCTGCACCCTTGTATTTTTTTACGACGACTATCATGAGCTTATGGGCAAATTTTACCCGCACGTTTTATTGGACGCCCACCTTCAAAGGTCGTGTACGGAGCGTGGGTAAAGGGTTCTATCTTTACGGTGGAATGCCCTTCGTTAGCGGCCCAGTCACGTTAGATTTCGGCAACCAGTGCCGCGTTTCCGGCCAAACCACGTTTTCAGGCCGAACGGTGGGTAGCGTAACACCGTCACTGACCGTTGGAAGCAATGTAGATATCGGTTGGCAAACCACGATTGCGGTGGGTACCCAAGTGGTGATTAGCGACAACGTACGCATTGCAGGACGCGCATTTTTAGCCGGATACCCAGGCCATCCAATGAATGCAGAAGATCGTGCTGCCGGCTTACCCGAACTAGATAGCCAAGTCGGCGACATCATATTAGAGCGTGATGTCTGGCTCGCCACGGGAGTTTCCGTGATGGCTGGCGTTACCATTGGCGAAGGCACCATTGTTGCCGCAGGTAGTGTTGTTACCTCAGATTTACCGCCATTTGTTGTTGCCGGAGGTGTGCCTGCAAAAGTACTTCGTCCACTCACCGCTGAGGAGATGAAAAAATGAACAGAGATTTGATCGTTTTCGGCGAAGACTGGGGCGGGTTGCCATCCAGTACACAGCACCTCATTCGTCATCTTGCGTTGCAACGCAAAGTGATTTGGGTAAATTCTATTGGTTTACGTCAACCTCGTCTCTCGCTTAACGACATGAGACGCGCATGGAAAAAATTGACGGCAAAGAAAGTCGGCAGTGCCGCAGCCATATCAATTGAAACGCCTGACAACATCACAATAGTGAACCCAACTACATTGCCGGCTCCGCGCACAGAATTTAGCCGTAACCTTGCCGCCAATTGGTTGAAGAAGCAGCTGCTTCCAATCATCAAAAAACATAACCTGCATGACCCTATCTTGTGGACGTCACTGCCAACCGCTGTGGACGTCGCAGACAAACTTGGCACTGAATCACTGGTGTATTACTGCGGTGATGATTTCTCTTCCCTTGCAGGTGTCGATCACGACACCGTGTCAGAGCGCGAAAAAGAACTCATCAACAAAGCAGATCTGATCCTCGCCTCTAGCGAGACCTTGGTGCATCGTTTTCCTGAGCAGCGCACACAATTCCTGCCACATGGTGTTGATTACTCATTATTTTCCACGCCTGCGCCACGCGCTGACGATATGCCTTACACCCGACGTCCCATTGCTGGGTTTTATGGCTCATTGTCTGAATGGCTGGACTATGATTTGTTAGATGCCGTGATTTCTGCGTTGCCCGAATGGGACTTTGTGTTCATCGGTCAGGCATGTGAACGCGCTCAAGCACTCACCAAACACAGCAACGTGAGATTACTTGGCCCGCGCCCACATCACCTGTTGCCATGCTACAGCCAACACTGGACAGCGAGTTTGCTGCCGTTTGCTGACAATGCGCAAATCCATGCCTGTAACCCGCTAAAGCTTCGCGAGTATTTGGCCACAGGCACACCCGTGGTGAGTACGCCGTTTCCGGCTTTATCGAGCTACTCGGCATACGTATCAGTGGTCACGACGGACAAAGAAATGATTCGAGCCCTAGAAGAAGCGCAATTCCAGCTAAGAAATGAGCAGCAACAGGCCGCGGTGAAGCCTCACACATGGGAGGCTCGCGCAGAAGAACTTGAGAGATGGTTGGACGCGCTATGAACACGCTTACGTACAAATTTCTGATTCTACTTGATGGGGCGTGGCGTCGCCGTTACGTCATCATGATGCCCATCATTATTTTGCCGCTCATGGGCACAGCAATTGGCTTGATGAGCCCCAAAAAATACAACTCTCACACCAGTATGTTGATCCAAGAAACATCGAAGATGAACCCGTTCCTCGAAGACTTGGCGGTTTCCGCTAAGATGAAAGAGCGCTTTAGCGGGCTGCAAACATTGCTCCACAGCCGACATATTCTCGGCAAGGTGGCGATTGAACAAGAGTTGATTGCAGAAGATTCTGACCCAGCGCTTGTCGATGAAACCATTGCGACCTTATCCGCCGGCTTGTCGATGACCACCATAGGCAAAGACGTTATCCGCATCGATTATCGCGCGGGCAACCCCGATGGAATGAAAGAAACACTGGAAATCGTGAGTCAACATGTCATCGAAGAGCTGCTCGCACCAGAGCGTTCTTCAATGAAAGATTCCAGCTTCTTTCTCTCTGAGCACATCAAGTTTCGCCGCCAAGAACTCGATAAAGCAGAAGCTGCCCTGACAGAATTTAAAACCGAACACTCTGATGGTTTGCCTGCATTACAGCTCGCAAACCTTTCGCGCATTGAAGCGCTCAAGCAGCGGCTTTCCGAAAAAGAAGCAGAAATGGCGGGTGCACAACGAGGCTTGGGTGGACTCGATCAACAGCTATCAAGCACCAACCCCGTCATCGGAAAGATTGAAGACCAAATCGTCAAAATTCGCAGTGAACTCGCGCTATTGAAAGCACGCTACACCGACCAACACAGTCTGGTTCAAGGGGCAACACGAAGCCTTCGTCGCTTGGAAGAACAACGCACCCAACTTTTATCCAACACTTCTGAAACCGTGGATGCAAGCCAGCTCTGGGATATCGCCAGTAGCTCAACCATGGAAACCGACGGTGATTCTCAACCTCTCCTGATCTCCCAATTAGAAAACCTGCAGCTCGCCCGCAGCAAAGTAGAGATGCTGGAAGAAGAAACATCAAGTCTTCGCTCAATGATCACCGAGCTGGAGATCAAAACCAGCAAATCAGGGGAAAAAGAACAGCAAATCAAAAAACTTGAACGCGACCTCGAAGTGAAGCGCGATCTTTTCCATGAACTCCTAGAGCGCTACGAAATGGCACGTTTAACCAGCTCACTGGGTGTGTTCGAACAGGACAAACGTATCAAAGTCATCGACCGCCCCTATTCTCCCGGCGTGCCGAGCAATCTTCCTTTCTTTGTTTTCACCATTGCAGGCATGGTGGGTGGCGTTTTCCTTGGTTGCGGTATGGCAGTGTTGCTGGAGCTGACCGATACCTCCGTTCGCCGCATCGCCATGTTAGAAGAAATCACCGGCGCACCGGTGCTAACCCGTATTCCTGAATTGAGCGACGATATTATTCCCCCCAAAGAAGGGAGTAAATTGATTGCGGGTGAAGCCAAAGTCATTGAATCAAAATAACGAATAGCGTGTCAGACGGCACGCTTGTAAAGCCAACACACTCAGTCAACAAGGAAGGTTCTCTGGTATGAAAGCTTGGTTGTTGTATTTATTGGCGATAATTGCTGCACCTGTCAGTGCAGAACTTCGCATCGAAAAATCTTCATTGCACACGGTGTCAGAAACCAGTTTGCTCATCATCAAGGGCATGAATCTCTCAGACAGTGAGGTCATTTTGGTGATCCGAGCTGACGATACCGTGAACCCCGGCTATGCAGACCGTGCCAATATCGAACGTGTGCTAACCAAAGGCGAGTTTGAACTCCAAGTGCCTTTCGCCAGCATGCGCACCCCCGGAGGTCGACAACTCAACCTCAATGCCCTCGAAAAAATCATTATCTTCCCTGGCGAGAAAAAACGCGGCTTTGCGTTGGTGTCTGCCAACGTGGAAACGCCTAAACCATTGGGTGAGAACGTGTATGCATGGGATCTTGGCCCTGTCGGCAGTGCCATTTGGCCAGGATTTCAACCGCTCACGATTAAGTCTGGGCTTTTAACGGGGCAAGGGTTAAACCCCATTGACCGCAGCGCCCGCATGCAAGCTGCAGACAGCTTAACCATTGACGGTATTCGTGGCATTGATACCGCAGCGTTGCCGCTGCCAGCAGGGAACTGGCAAATCACCTTCTGGTTACGTGATGCAGGGGAATGGGAATATCTACCCCACCCTTTACAGCGAGAAATCCGCGTAAATGGAAACACTGTGTATCGCCAGAACCGTTCACCAAGAGAGTGGATTGAGCAGGTTTACCTCAAACGACGCGATGTTGCTGTTACCCCCAACAGCAACAGTTGGGATCTTTACGGCAAACAAGAAAGTGACCGCGTCACATTCAATGTCACCAGCAATGGCGACCCTGTCATCATTAAGCTTTATGGCGACTCCACTGACGCGCAATTTGTGAGCGGCATTCTGGCCGTTCCTGCTGACAACCCGATGATTTTGGACATGCTCACGCGACAACGACAAGCGTGGTGGGAGAAGAACTGGCCTGTTTCAGATTGGAAAGCTTGGCCAACAGGCAGTGCGCATTTAAAGCCAACCCAAAAAGACACAAGCAATAACGCTGGCAGCATCGTGAACGCAGCACCCGATACATCAGCATTGATTGAATTTAACTTCGAACAGGGCAACGTTCCCGGCGCGCCAATGGTGATGATCAGTAAACCCACGCTTGGCGAAACGGCGTTGAATGTCAGTTGGCATTGGAGCCAATGGAGCTTAACCCGCACACACCTTTCGTCGACATTACTCAATGCCAACGATAGTTTTTTACGCCACGGGCTCATGCCCATTAATGAAGGCGTCGCCATGCCACGCAAACTGGTATTGCGTATCGATGTACCCAAAGGCACGCCTGCAGGCAAATACTCGGGTGAACTGCACGTCATGATGCAGGGTAAATCCCTTACACAGCCGTTAACCGTCAGAGTGGTTAAGGCATCACTGCCCGCATTAAGTAAACCAGTGGGCATTTATCTCGAAAAACCGGTGCATTATGGCTGGTTCAAAGACATTGCGCATTTAGGTGATCAGGCCATGATGTGTGACCTCTCCTATTTACGAAACCTTGGATTAACAGGCATTTCCCCACCCTTTCCAACGCCCCACAACGCAGACGAACAACGGGCTTTTGAGAAACTGTCTGCCTCACTGAATAAAATGGGGTATACCGCATCCATGGCCTACGCCCCCGCTAAACGCCTTAGCCAAGCCATCGGCACAGGAAATGCCGCCAATGTAGTGGCACAGCTTGAATCCTCGTATAAAAAGCGCTTACAGCCTTCACCCTATTGGTCGATTGCCGATGAACCCAGCAACCCCGGCAATGTTGATTTGTTTGAAGACATGCAACGGCATTTCGCCATGTTTGCTCCCACCGCCAAATTAGCAGGCCACCTCAATCACGATAAAGATAAAGCCTACCTCCCGATGTTCGATCTGGTTCTGATCAACGATGGCTTTGGCGCAGACAAGGACGACATTGCAGAGGCTCAAGCAGACGAAAGAGCAGTCTGGTTATACAACCTTCCAAACCCCCGTGCCTCGTCAGGCTTTTATCTTTGGCAAACACAAGCAGATGGCTTTTTGAAATGGCATGGACGCATGCCAACGGCAGACCCTTTTGACCCAACAGATGGCAGAGAGTTTGATGTGCAGTTCTTATACCCCACAGAGAACCCGTGCCCCGAAGAGCCGGATATTCACCGCGATCTCTATGAAATCATGGAAGGTATCGTCGATTACCGTTGGATGCTTTGGCTAGAACAGAAGGCACAAACCGACAAACAAGCCAGCGCGTTACTTTCGACACTACAACGCACCATTCCTGATGAGTGGGAAGATGTGCCAGGCATTACCCCGCAGCAACTGAACACATGGCGGCAGCAAATTATTGAATTAGCACGCTAACACTGACGAATTTCTCATACCGATTCTCATAATAAAAAATTCGAACAGCCTGTGGCACGTCGATTTGTTAACTCATTGAAAAATTAGCATGTTAAAACGTCTAACTTTTTGGCACACCTCATGCATTGGTAGCCTTAAGTGTCGACATATAAAAACAACCGAGGCAACCATGAAAACAATCATTCAAGTAGTACAGCATTTAAGACCCGGCGGACTTGAAGTGATGGCGCTCGAATTTATGCGCTTTTCCAGCCACGGAAAACGCATGAAGATTGTTAGTTTGGAAGGCGATAAAGAATCAGCGATTAAAGCTTGGCCCCGCCTTGAAGCATGCAAAGACCAACTAATTTTTCTTAACAAACCAGAAGGTTTTTCATTGCCGCTTATTCAGCAATTGAAGCTTTTGCTGATCGAGCTGAATGCAGACGTGGTTCACACTCATCATATCGGCCCTTACTTCTACGCAGGGATAGCATCGCGTCTTGCTGGCATTTCACTGATTCACACCGAACACGATGCTTGGCACTACAGCGATAAGCGCCATCAATTGCTTCAAAAAATCGTACGCCTTGTCGCGAACCCCACCTTGGTCGCAGATGCTGATGTCGTCGCAAAAACTCTGAATACCATGCCAGGCATGGCGGGTGTTCAAGTGATTAAAAACGGCATTGATG
Source organism: Enterovibrio norvegicus (assembly GCF_002876705.1). Taxonomy (GTDB): domain Bacteria; phylum Pseudomonadota; class Gammaproteobacteria; order Enterobacterales; family Vibrionaceae; genus Enterovibrio; species Enterovibrio norvegicus_B. The sequence continues at coordinate 221,504 of NZ_MDAG01000013.1, forward strand.
TCGATAAATACTCGCCTGGCAATAAGCAGTTTGCGCGTAAGTTTTTCAACCTACCAAAAGACGTAAAACTGATTGGTGCGAGTGGTCGCCTGGAAGATGTAAAAGGTCACCGAGTATTGATTGAAGCGATGGCAACCTTGCCAGAAAACACGCATTTGACCATTGCAGGGATCGGTACGCTAGAAAACGAACTTCGTGAATTAGCAAAATCGCTCAATGTAGAAAAACGCGTCCATTTTCTTGGGTATGTCGATGACATGCCGCGTTTTTACCAAGCACTCGATTTGTTTTGCTTACCTTCATTCAATGAAGGCTTCCCGCTGGCTCCTCTTGAAGCACAAGCCTGCGGTATTCCTGCCGCTGTCACCAATGTCGGCGGAGCTGTAGAAACGCTGTGTCCACAAACAGGTGTGATTTTGAAAGCCGGCGACGCAAAAGACATGGCGGAAAAAATGCTTCCTTTCCTTTATGAGCGCCTCATCGCTAGCCCCCGTGAATTTGTCACGAACAGTGCCGACATTCGCACCATGGCAAGTGCTTACGACGCACTGGCTGAGGGGAAATCGCTATGAGCACATGGATTTTATGGCTTACAGCCATCAGTACGTTTTTGGTGATTTACCATCACCTTGGTTACCCCCTCTTGCTAAAAGTGCTGGTGCGCTGTGTTCCTTCATCGCTGTCATCAACACCAATGACACGGGGTTACAACAGTTCAAAAGCCGATGAGGAGTTACCTTCTGTTGCGATTCTGATGCCGGCATTCAATGAAGCACAATGGATCGCAGACAAAATTCGTAATCTCGCGACCTTAGATTATCCAAACAACAAATTGCGCATCGTACTCGCATGTGACGGTTGCTCAGATGACACCGCCAACATTGCTCGCGAAACGTTAAACGAAACAGCCTGTCAGCATTTGGATTTGACGGTCATCGAATACACGGTGAATGAAGGAAAAGTCGCAGTCATCAACAAATCGATGGCCCTGATCGACGAAGACATTGTGGCAATGAGCGATATCTCGTCCCTCATTTCGATTGATGCATTATTGATTGCCGCCATGCACTTCGCTGACCCAAAAATTGGTGTCGTAAACAGCCGTTATCACCTGCTTGAGCCTACCGAAGGCGAGAAGAAATATTGGGATTACCAGTGCGCACTTCAGCATCGTGAAGCAAAAATGGGCGCAACCTTAGGCGCACATGGCGCTCTCTACTTAATGCGTCGTGAATTGTTCACCCCACTTGCTGCCGACACAATCAATGATGATTTCGTGCTGCCAATGAGCATTGTCGCACAAGGCTATCGCGGCACAGTTGATGACACGATTTGCGCTGTCGAGCTTGAGCCCACAAATGCAGACCAAGATTTCAAACGCCGTCTTCGCATTGGTGCCGGTAACTACCAACAAATGGTGCGCTTGGCGGCCTTGCTAAACCCAAAATATCGCGGTGTGGCATTCACCTTTGTATCCGGCAAAGCACTGCGTGTGGTGATGCCTTTCCTTATGCTCATCGCGCTCATGGGCTGGCTGTGGTTGGCACAATTTCATGTACTCTTTTTGATGGGTGCAGCCGCTCAGGTTGCAGCTTACGCTCTCGTCGCGTTCATCAAATTCCTTAAGATCACCCCAAAGAATCCAATGCTTGCGACACTTTGCTATCTGGTGTCCGGCCACACCGCCAACATGATTGGCACACTTCGGTACATTGTCGGTCTTGAAGCGGGCCGCTGGCAGCGCGTTTAACCGAATCTAAATCTATTGAGGGCTAAACTATGACTACGCAAGTGGCAAAATCAGAAAGCAGCATCGCATCATTTTTAACTAACACTCGAAGAAGAATGAATAAGGTGACTATGAATAACCACAGTGATATTGACCCAATCACGGCAAAGTCTAAGCGTGTGTTTGATGTTGTTCTCACTCTGATTGGCCTTACATTAACACTCCCTCTGTTTCCTTTGATTGCGATTGCTATCAAGCTCGACAGCCCGGGACCCGTGTTTTTCCGCCAAATGCGTATTGGCCGTTCAACACCGGAACTGAGTCTGATTTTCCACATGGTGAAATTCCGCACCATGCGAACCGACGCCGAAAGCAAAACAGGTGCAACGTGGGCGACGGATGGTGATCCTCGTATTACTCGTGTCGGTCGTTTTTTGCGTAAAACCCGCTTGGATGAAATCCCGCAGTTCTTCAATGTATTGGTCGGTGACATGTCGTTGATCGGCCCACGACCAGAACGCCCAGGGTTTTATCAAAAACTTGAAGCCGCTATCCCGTACTTTGCAGAACGCACCTACGGGGTAACACCCGGCATCACGGGTCTTGCTCAAGTCAACCAAGGCTACGATACGTGCATTGCAGATGTGCGTTCTAAAGTGGGCTTCGACCACTCATACGCACTGTCTCTCACGTCGCTAAAAACATGGTTTAAGATGGACTGCTATATCATGTTTAAAACCATCTGGGTGATGCTAACAGGCCGAGGTCAATAACCTAGACGCAAAATCCCTCCAACAAAAAGGGCTGCGAATATCGCAGCCCTTTTAAGGAAAAGATGTGTCTTTGCTCAATCGCCGATTATAGCGATATAAACAAGCCAGCCAATGCCGCACTCATTAAGTTAGCTAATGTTGCAGCACCAACAGCTCGGAAACCCAACGTCGCCACATCATGACGGCGCTCAGGTGCCATTGCACCGATGGAGCCTAGCTGAATCGCAATCGAACCAATGTTGGCAAAGCCACACAAAGCAAAGGTCACAATCACTTGGCTGTGTGCCGAAATCACTGATTTAACGCTTTCGAAATCAAGGAATGCGACGAATTCGTTCATGATGGTCTTCTGACCAATCAACGAACCCACGGTCAGCACTTCACTCATTGGAATACCAATAACCAGTGCCAACGGCGCAAACAAGAAGCCGAAAATACTTTGTAATGTAACGCCTTCGTAGCCAAACCAGTTGCCCACAACTTCAAAACCTGCGTTGACCATGGCGATCACACTGATGAACGCCACCAGCATCGCACCCACAGCAACCGCCACTTTTACGCCGTTCATCGCACCTGATGCGAGAGCATCAATTGCATTAGCATCTTCACTCTTTTCAAGCTCAAAATCAGATTGGTCACTGGTCTGCTGACGTTCCGGCACCAATATTTTTGCCATCAACAAACCACCCGGCGCAGCCATAAAACTTGCCGCGATCAGGTATTTCAGTTCGACACCCATTGCCGCATAGCCACCAAGTACCGAGCCGGCCACTGACGCCATACCGCCCACCAGTACCGCGAACAATTCGGAGCGCGTCATGGTTTTTAAGAATGGACGCACGACCAAAGACGCTTCACTCATCGAAAGGAAGATGTTACCCGTGGCGGCGACAGACTCAATTTTGCTGGTACCGAGAAGACGATGAATAGCACCGCCCAGCACCTTAATAAGCCATTGCATTACGCCAAGGTAATACAGCAGAGAAACCAGTGAAGAGATGAAGATGATGAGAGGAAGAACACGAATTGCGAAGATAAAATCGCCAGACGCTAGATTACCGAACACGAAGCCTATGCCTTGATCGGCAAATGAAAGAATGGATGAAACACCGTTACTTAACGCGCCAAGTGCGGCTTGCCCAAAAGGGATGTAGAGAACAAGAGCGGCAAAACCGGCTTGAAGGCCGAATGCACCAAGAACGGTACGCCATTTGATATCGCGACGACTTTCCGACAACGCGTAAGCACACGCTAACAGCGCCAAAATACCGGCCAAACTGAAGATGATTTGCATTATGTTACCTTGCTTTAGTATCTGGATTTAGGCGGGCGCTCAAATCCACACGCGTGCGAAGACAACACTACTGGCAGGACATGCAAAGTGGTGTGCTTACCATCACGGTGAATAATAAGGCCCGTAAATGCTCACAGTTACGCTGGGCCCAGTTCCGTGGGGCAAGTGTCCATTTTGCAGCCGATTGAAAGCTGGCTGAATCTATTTTTCGTTCATGAAAAATAGCCTCTCTAACCGGGCGCGGAGTATATCCAAATCGCATTTGCCCTGACAACCCCTTATTTTGGCAACAAGCGATTAAATTCCCATATCTTCTTCATGGCTTCTTTTAAAAACAAACTGTTAAGCAGCGAAAGTTTATTTTTATCTCATCAAAATTGCAGAAGAGTTTGACCCGCCCCGCAAACAAACTTCCGATTAAAGGCGCTGTGCATCAGCTAGCATAAGATTAGTCATTAACAAAAAAATAACGGCACGCATTCCTGAAGGAAATCGACTGTGCCCATAGCGATTGCTGAATTTTAGGGAAGAAAATCTATGCCAACCGCTTATCAGGCCGATGTTCGCCCCATAACCGCGACCATTGATGGGAAAGGCCCCCACATTGTCACGACGCTTTCTATGCGCGCTGAAATCTCAAACCACTGTACACTCAGCGCATCCCTTGTTTGTGAAGATCTGATTGCTGATAAATCACTCGGAAAAGTACTTAAGTTTGACATCAAAAGCCCGCAAGAAAGCACCACATTGCTGGGTCTGATCACTACCATTTCACTGCAAGGATTCAGCGAAGAAAAAGCGCTTTATTACTACACCTTAGAAGCAAAAGATCCCCTTTCACTCCTTGCTTATCGTCGAAATCGAAAAATCTTCCAGAACATGACAAGTAAGCAAATTATCGAAGATGTGCTCAATGAAGCCGGCATAAAAAGCAACGCCAAAATATCCGTTTCAGGTTCAGGAGCAACGCACGAATATTGCACCCAAGCGGACGAGACTGATCTGGCATTTGTGCAACGCTTAATGAGTTTTGAAGGCTGGCATTACCATTTTGATCACTCAAGCAGCAAACCCATGCTCACCGTAGGTGACAGCAACCAAGCATTCAAAACCATCACAGACAATACCTTTACCTACCAAACGCCAAACCCCAATCCTTCGCGGGAAGTCACCAGTTGGTTAACTGAAACGCGAGTGAATACATCAACCATCTCGCTGGGCGATCACAGTGAAGCCTTGGCTGAAGCCATTACCAGTGGCGATAAGAAAACCGCGAGCGCCGCATTCGTATCAGGACTTAGCCAATACCATTACGGGCAAGGTTTCACTGATAAAGCAGCCATACGTGATAGCGCAAAGCGCCAGATGGAAGCGCATGACAGCGGAAAAATCATTAGCTTTGCTGAATCCAAAGTCGCGACCCTCGGTGCTGGAAATAAATTCAAACTCACACAGCACCCCATCACGACATGCAATCAAGAGTATCTCGTAATTTCAATTCAAAGCGACTATTCCGGCGCATCAAGTGGCCGGCCGTTTGAGTGCTCAAATCGCTTTCAATGTATTCCTTCTACTACCCCTTTTCGCTCTGGATTTATCGATAAACCACGTATTCACAGTATTCATACTGCAACGGTCACAGGCCCTAGCAGTGAGGAAATTTACAAAGATAAGTCGGGACAAATAAAAGTTCAGTTTCACTGGGACACCGAAGGCAAAAACGACGAAAACACCTCTTGCTGGCTACCCGTGGTTCAAGGCGCTGCAAGCAATGGCTTTGGTATGCAGTTCATTCCGCGCATTGGCGATGAAGTGCTTATCAGCTATATCGAGGGTGACCCAGATCGACCCGTTGTATCAGGTTCAATCTACAACACAAAAAACATTCCGCCCTATTCCGTTGCCACACAGAGCGGTATCAAAACCCGTTCAACGCCCAAAGGCAGCAGCAAGAATGGCAATGAATTGCGCTTCGAAGATAAGAAAGACAAAGAACAGGTCTTTCTGCATGCAGAGCGTGATTTTATGGTTGAAGTGTTGAATGACAGCACACGAACCGTCACAGGAAAAGAAGCACTGACTGTCGAAAAAACCCTCGACATCACCAGCAAAGAAGCCTTCACTGCAAAAACTGACGACAAGTTTACAGCCAGCAGCAAAGCTGACATGGCATTGTCGTCAGACAAGAATGTAAAAATTGAAGCGGGCAGCAACGCTGAAATCTCCGCGACATCAAAAGTGTCTGTAGACGGACAAACCATCGACATCAGCGGCAAGACCAAAATTTCACTGTCTGTTGGTGCGTGTAAGCTGGAAATTAGCGCCAGTGGCATCAAACTTGATGCGCCACAAATCAGCATCAATGGTAGCGGAAAAGCAGAAGTGAAGGGGGCGATGGTGACAGTAGAAGGCTCAGGGAAAACAGACATTAAAGGGGCAATGGTCAGCATTAATGGCAGTGCCATGGCAGAAGTGAAAGGCGGGGCGATGGTCCAAATCCAAGGCGCGATTACGAAGGTGAACTGATGAGTTTTGTAAAAATCCCCCACCCGTTCGCGGAAAACATTCTGTGCCAATACGAGCCACAAGACGGTATCAAACCATTGATTGAACCGAGCATGACCCCAGAGCAATTGCTGAATCGCGCCCTACAGGAAGGGTTGAATGCCGATGCCGTTATCTTTCTTGCCCATGGTCTACCTGTACGTGAAGCCGTGTGGTGGGCATGTTGCTGTGCCAGTACGCGCCAAGACTGGGATGAAATACAACTGGATGCCATTCGCGCTGCCAAAGCATGGGTACACACGCCAGATGAAACCAGCCGTCGCTATGCTGAAACCACAGCAAATGCTGCTACGTTGCAAAATGGCGCAGGTTGGGTCGCACAGGCTGTCTTTTGGAGTGGCGGCAGCATGACTGGCCCTACAGATCCTATTGTTCCCCCTCCTGAGTATCTATATGCACAAGCGGTAGCTGGCGCGATCAATCTGACCGCCATATTGCCAGATGGCGCAGAAGCAGAAACACGATACAGACTGTTTATCGAAATGGGTTTAGACATTGCCAACGGCGGCAATGGAAACATAGGACATGCAGCATGACATTACCTGCAGCCCGTGCTGGTGACATGCACGTTTGCCCGATGCAAACCCCTGCTGTACCGCCAATCCCACATGTTGGTGGGCCAATATTGCCACTACCTTGCACCGTACTAATTGCCAACATGCCTGCCGCAACGGTCGGGCAAATGTGCACGTGCGTGGGGCCACCAGACACCATCACCAAAGGCAGTGCGACGGTGTTGTTTGGCAACCTCCCCGCCGCAAGAATGGGTGACATGACAGCGCATGGCGGCACTATTGTGGTCGGCATGCCAACTGTCTTGATAGGCGGTTAACGAGCCCGCATAATCGAAAGTCCCCTCTTTTAAAACACGGCGCGAGGGATGCGCCGTTTTTCTGAGCTAAGAGAAAACTGCCCTATCTCATCCCACTCATTTCAAGGAAGAATAATGACCTTACTTTCAAGTTTCGCCCTGCTTCTTGCGTTACTCTTGTCTGTGATCATTCCCGGCCCCAGCGTGATGGCGGTGGTTTCTCGTTCGTTGTCTTTCGGTGTTAAACAAGGCTTGATGGTTGTGCTTGGGGTGCTTTTGGCAGACTACATTTTTATTTGTTTAGCGCTTTCGGGGCTAACAGCTGTTGCGTCAGCGTTAGGGGAATTTTCAAGCGTCTTGAAATATGCGGGAGCTGCATACTTACTTTGGTTGGCTTACAAAAGCTGGACATCGCCCACCGTTTCTTTAGAAAACGATACGCCTAACCAAGCAAAAGGCGCATCCAGCCTCGCCATAGGGTTGGTCATTACCCTTTCGAACCCTAAAGCCATTTTGTTTTACATGGGTTTCTTCCCAGCCTTTATCGATGTTCAAACCCTTTCCACTTCCGGCATCTTAACGGTTTTAATTCTTTCAACTGTGGCCGTAGGCGGTGTGTTAAGCGGGTATGCGATATTGGGAGACAAAGCAACGCATGTGTTTAACGGTGAAAAAGCCAAAGCGCGTATCAATAGGCTGTCTGGTGGGATTTTAGCAACGTGTGGCGTTGTGTTAGCAATCAAAGGTTAGACGATTTTATCGCAACACTAACAATCGCTTAGTCACTTTAAATGTAATAGCGCTGAATGAGTGGGTATCATACGCCCGTTATACCCAAACAAGCTGAAGATGCAGGATTCAGCGGGCGTATTTGACTCATTTATTCAATATGTTGCTGGGCACTTACCGCAATTTCTACGGATATAGTCGAAGGCAGCATCAAAGGTGTCATAGTTTGCAGTACAGCGAATAGACTTCCCTTCTCGCACTTGGACAACAAGGTTAACCGCCACCAAATTGGAGAGATAATTCGAGAGCGTTGACCCATTTAGCTTCAACCTATCTCTCAGTTCTCCGACTGTGATCCCCTCTAAGCCCACGTCAGATAATTCCTGAAAAACACGAAGTCGTTCTGGGTGACCGAGTTCTTTTAACACCTTAGCGCTTTCTATCGAATCCATTACTTATCTCTATACATGCCTTCGCATAACAATTTATGATTTCATGAAATGTTGACATAAAAATATCACAGCTATAAACTCCGCGCCTCAATACACTTCATGATTTCATGAAATGACAAAATAAGTAGTTGAAGCGACCACATATGAATTCAGAGTTTATCGTAATGCTGCAAGATGCAGCGTACATGTTTGTTTACCTAGCCGCACAATTAACCGTTCTATTCTTTGCTCTTAGCTATCTCGTCGGCTTGATTGCACACTTCATGCCCCCTGAGAAAGTAAAGAATATCATGGGCAGTAACAAAGGTTACCTGATCGCTGCAATGCTCGCTGTCATCACGCCATTTTGCTCGGCCACAACCATTCCATTTTTGAAAGGCTTGTTTCGAGCAAACGTTAAGTTTGGCAGTGTTATGGTGTTCTTGATTGCAAGCCCATTGCTCAACCCGACCGTGCTTGGCCTGCTGATTTATACGTTTAATATCAAAGTCGCCGCATTGTACTTCATAACCGCAACGGTTGTGGCCATTGTTGCAGGTTGGCTGTTACAAATTTTGGGCTTTGAAGACGCAATCAAAACTGAATCCATGCAAGGTCGAGAAGAAAGTATTCGTTGCTCAAGTAGCTGTGGTACGAAAAGCACTCACAATGAGCATTTACTCATTCGCATGTTCAGAAATGCCGCGTTTGACTTCAAACGAGCTTTCCCTTATTTGATGATTGGCGTCAGCATTGGTGCATTTGTATATGGTTTTGTACCGACAGAAGTCATTACCGCAGTTGCAGGTCCAGAAAATCCATTTGCTGTTCCTGTTGCCGCAATCATTGGTGTTCCTTTATACATTACTGTTGAATCCCTTATTGCTTTGAGTTCTGTATTGCTCGCGAAAGGCATGGGTATGGGAGCTCTCATTGCATTGATCATCGGTTCGGCAGGCGCCAGCATTACTGAAGTTATCCTCCTTAAATCATTGTTTAAAAACAAACTCATCATTGCGTTCTTGTTTGTTGTGTTTGGAATGGCAGTGACTGCGGGATATATGTATGAACTAATACTTGCCTAGTTTCATGATAGAAAGCAAAGGAGCCTTTTAGGCTCCTTCCTATCAGCCACCGAAATAACTGACGTTTAGTGACCTCTCCGACTGCTTAACCAAAAATTTCCAGTTTACTTATCTTTGATCCCACCTTCTTTTTCACAATTATTGCGTTAATAAAGTGTTAACGATGCACGTTATTGAAAAACGAACTGTGAAAAACTTGCCTTTTAAGGCAGTGATTTTTGAGGGGCAACCGTGTGAAAAAGAGAGACGAAGCAAAATCAATTCAAATTATCGGTGTCCCTTTAGATTTAGGGGCATCTCGAAGAGGAACCGATGGTGGTCCTTCTGCTGTGCGTATTGCTGGTTTAGGTGAACAACTTAAAAAGATGGGGTATCGCATATCTCAGGAAGTTGATGTCACGGTTCCATCAATGGAATCCAGACCGACAGAAACAAGCAGCACCATGCGATTTAGAAGTGAAATTTTGCAGGTATGTCGTGATTTGGCATTGGTCACTCGAGATGCCCTCACCAAGGGTCATGTTCCTTTGATTGTTGGTGGTGATCACTCCATCGCCATGGGGTCAATTTCTGGCATTGCTGACTACTACCAACAACAAAACCAGAACATTGGATTAGTTTGGTTTGACGCCCATGCTGACATGAATATTCCGGGTATTTCCCCATCAGGAAATGTTCACGGCATGCCGCTTTCACACTTGATGGGTTATGGCGATAAAGATTTCACCGGTATTTTGAGTGCAAACCCTAAGATAAAACCAGAAAATGTGGCATTGGTCGGTGTCAGAGATATTGATGATAAAGAAAAAGAACTGATTCGAGAGTCAGGCGTCAATCTGTTTAGCATGCGCGACATCGATGAAATGGGCATGAACAAAGTCAGCGATGAAATCATTAAAATCGTGACGAAAGATACCGTGGGCTTTCATGTCAGTTTCGATGTTGATGGTTGCGATCCTGAAGTCATTCCCGGCTCTGGCACATTGGTTCCAGGTGGTGTGACCTACCGAGAAGCGCACCTGTTGTTAGAGAAATGCGCCGAGACAAACCTGATAACATCACTCGACTTGGTTGAGCTGAATCCGTTCTTGGACAAAGGAAACATCTCAGCAGAACGTGCCGTCTCGTTGATACTCAGTGCGTTCGGCCAAAGTGTCATTTAGGCAGATTTGTGCAGGGACAGAAGCTAAACAATGTATCGTCCAACAACAGTGTAGCGCCTGTCTCTGTTCATCCTTGCCTCATGGTCACACGTGATGTTTAAAAAAGCGGTTAATCACCATCACATGACAATAAGGAATTAACGCTATCGCGCCAAAAGCGAAGATTGAAAAAGGCGCATTGGGCGAGTGATTTTTAAATTCATTCCCGTTAATGAGCAATATAAAAAAGCCAAACGCAGTCACTAGCAAGCCAACATGCGAGAGATAAACAAACCGCTTTCGCACTGACTCAACACTTCCTAGAATCGTTTTTGTAAGAAGATAGATAAGTGAAACCATGCTCAATATCGACAGTAAAAGCATGATAAAAAAGAGAGGCCTATCATCAACCAGTAGCACCAGTGACAACAATAAAAGAAAGCCCACGATCAGCCCTTCCACACCGAGCAATAGCTTGTTTAACAACGACACCTTCATTACTAATCTTTCTCCTTTAAAAACGACTATTTCAGTTCATCCCCTAGAAAAACGAAGTGTCGATAAGCATATGAAAATAATGTAATTCTGCACTATCTAGTCATGAAAACATGACATGGTATGCGATTGCACGCGAAAGCCATGGCGCTCATAGAGCTTTTTCGCGGCAGGATTGAATGCCATCACTTCAAGCCTTGTTTCGACCGCACCTTGCCCTTCCGACCATTCGCGGCATGCTTTTAATAGACTCTACAGGTCAAAAAATTCAATAGCTACATTTATGGAACTAACATCAATAATTACTATTGAATAATAAAAAACGCTTTCGCGAATCACCACAAAAAACACTCGCAATTTATATCCCGCCAAAACTCACCCATGCGAAATAATGATCTTTTTAAGAGGAATTATCATTACATTATATTATAAAAGTAAATTATCCGGGCCTTTAATTTAAAAATATGCACCACTAATCATATTAACTTCCAATTATTAGAATTGAGAAGTATCCACTTTTTCATGCAGATAATATGCTTTTTATTACAGTCCATATTGACAACATTTATTGACTTGGATTTAAATAAAAACTAGACATTTAATTCAATTAAGCATTGAACTTTACACCATTTAGCAAAATTAAATATCAACTTACACTCTCAATTAAAAACAGGAATCATAAATAAAAAACAACACCTCAAAATTAAAAACTCCAACTGTGATTATAGATATTTTCGTTAACTCATTGCCAATAAAACAAAAATTGGCCTATACACATTAATTTAAAAGGTAGATAGATATGCATATATCTTCTAGAACTAAAGCATCACGCTGGCTTGATTTATGTACTTTTGGTCCCAAAAAAGGTCAACCCGATGAATTACTCAACACTCAGGCAGGAGTATGGTTTATAGATCAAGTTGATCAGCTAAAATCCAACCACAAAGAAGAAACTGCTAAACAGCTCGAAACAGAAGTTATAAAAATTGGAGAAAAAGGTCCGCCTGGAAAATTAAAAGTTGATGAGGATGGGAATATAATATCAGCAGAAAAAATAGTAGACGGGATTATAACATATGATGGGGATCTAAACCCAGCAAGCTCACATCAAAGTGCAAGGATAAAAGCTTGGCTAAACATTGCATTTTATAAAGATGATCAGTTAAGTCAACGTTTAGCTTATGCTCTGAGTCAGGTATTTGTTGTATCAGATAGAGATCTCCAGTTCGAAAGCCGTCCTCTTGCCATGGCTAATTACTACGATATTCTCTGCAAACATGTTTTTGGCTCATACAGAGAGTTGTTAAAAGATATTACTTTATCACCGGTTATGGGACATTATCTAACAATGGTGGATAACCATAAAGATAACCCTGATGAAAACTATGCAAGAGAAATAATGCAATTATTCACGATGGGCTTGCACATACGTAATGATGATGGGACATTTGAACTCGACGCATCTAGAAGACGTAAACCTTGCTACACAGAAAAGGATATTCAACAGTTAGCGAGGATATTCACTGGTTGGACGCGTGGTGAAACAGATGACTGGGAATCAGATATGATTCAAATTCCAGAGGCGCATGATAACGAGGAGAAAATTTTATTTAACGATGTGACAGATCCAGCTAACACAGAGACTAGCTTTAGGATGCAAAATTATGGACCTCAATCTTTCGATGGCGATCCAGCAGAATTAGAGTTAGAAAAGCTCATTGATAGTTTGATTGACCATCCTTCTACTGCACCAAATTTTTGCTACAAACTCATACAACTCTTGGTAGCATCGAACCCTTCTCCAGATTATGTTTCTAAAGTTGTTAGCACATTTAAAGATTCAACTAATGCACTAGAAGAAATATATGGCGTGGATAAGATACCTAGCGGTGAAGTAGTGAAAGGCAATCTAAAAGCTGTATTCTGGTCCATTCTAACATATAGCAAAGTGTATACCGCAACACCGAGAGAAATAAGCAAGGTCCGAGAGCCATGGCTAGCACTAGTTAATATTTACCGTGCTTTAGATGTAGATGTATTGTTGACTGACTCTGACGGAAACAGGCTGGTTAAAGATGACCTGTTGTACAATAAGACATGTAATCAATACCCGCTGGGGTCGCCATCAGTGTTTAACTTCTATCTTCCTGACTACAAGCCAAAAAAGTTGTTTCCAGAGGGTGAAAAATACGAAAACATTCAGTCTCCTGAACTTCAAATAATAGATTGGTCACATATGGTTTCTGTCCATAACCATATATATTCAATTTTTAATAAAAATTTCGTTTATGGAACAGATTCAGATCACAACTATTTAAATCTAAAATCTGGTGATAGAAAATCAAAACTAATTAATGAGGCATCAAAAAGACCATTCGTGCGCATAGAAGATTACCACAACGCGCTAACAAATAGTGACGGCAATGAAAATATTGACCGAAGGACAGCGTTTATAGACATAGTGTCTGCACGTTTCTTTCATTTCATCATGCCTACTGTGTTGAGGGAAGAACTTTTAAATACAGCAGATTTCAGTATTGAACACCTCGAGCAGTATTCCATAAAATGGACGCAGAGACTCTTAGCACTAGCGCTAACATCTCCATTTTTTCATGTACAACAAAATATTCACTATTTTCCTTACACCGTTGCACCAGCTGACCGTTAGGAAATTGATATAAACCATAATATTTATTAAGCCTTATTTACCTATATTCAGGAGATATCAATGAAGGTCACCCGACGAAAGTTTATCCAAGGAGCCGGATCTATAGGCATTTCCGCGCTTGTCCCTAGTTTGAGTTTTAATGTTCACGCATCGGAATGTGAGATGGGATACAAAGCATTAGTTTGCGTTTTCTTTAAAGGAGGTAACGACTTTTTCCATCAGGTTGTTCCTGAAGATAAAAACGATAGCTACTACACCACTCGAAGTTCAATTGCCACTGACGAATCATGGAGTTCAGGCCTTAAAGATCAAAGCGGTAACTTAATCAATATCCACCAGAAGTTAAAACCATTGGATAGCCTTTTTAATAACAAAAATGCTAATCTTGTTTTAAATGTGGGTACATTGCTGAAGGAGACTAATCGTGAGCAACATGATAACCCCGCTGATTTTATAATTCCGGTTGGAGACAATTTAAGTGAGAGAGATATACTTGAAGCAAATCCTAACTCACTCGTTCTACCAAAAAACTTATTCGCGCATAATAAACAGCAAGAAATATGGCAAAGAAGCTTTAAGAATCATTTAGGGGAAAATAGTGAGCTAGGATGGCTTGGTGAAGCACTAGACGAATTACAAGACCCTATTGAATCCAGAACGATTTCTAATAGCTTCTACACAGGCTCCAATGAGTTACTAGACTCCAATAATGCGCCGCCTTTTTCTGTAAATAGAAATGGCTTTGATTCCATGTTAATAACTAACCAGGTAATTACAAAAGAACATTATGATAATATCAGTGGGTTTGATTATTTATCTGTCACATCTAATGAAAATGAAGACGGGTCGTTGTCACCACTCTCTTCTGCATACGCCAATGTAATGAAGGAAGCTTCATACTATTCAGAAGATCTTCATGAACTTTTTGGGCGCCCAACCTCAGATAAAAACCCCAAACACGAAATTAATACAAACATAAAGACAGACACCGTTCCCAAAACAGATGCATTTGAAAAACAAATCCGGGAAGTTCGACGAATAATTGATGCGAAATGCTCTGTTTCAGTTCAAAGTGCAACACGACAAGTATTTTTTGTTGAACTTGAAGGTTTTGACACACACAGTGATCAAAAAGACCGCCAAGAACAATTAATGATAGATTTTGCATCGGTGATAGCGAGTTTTTACACCGAATTAGGAAGTGATGCAGATAGTGTAATGACTTGCACTCTTTCTGAATTTGGCCGAACCATGCACACAAATGCTCGTGGAGGAACCGATCACGGATGGGGAGGAGGTCAATTCATGTTTGGTCCTAGTTCTGCCGTTGGGCTTTCTAATAGTACCGATAATATGTGCTTTGGTTCCTACCCAGATTTTAAGATCTTGGACGAAAATGGCTTACCTATTATTAACGAAGACGACAATGGCGATGGACGTTTGATACCTAAAATTTCTCATGAGCAGTACGCCGCACATATGCTGCATTGGCTAGGACTAAATGACGATCAAATAAACAACGTGTTCCCGTTGCTACTAAACGGTGAGTTTATGTCAAACGCCTAAATGTTCTTTTTCTTTTAATACTCCCCGAAGGGCTGACAATTATCAGCCCTTCATTCATGAAAACATGACATGGTATGCGATTGCACGCGAAAACCATGACGCTCATAGAGCTTTTTCGCGGCGGGATTGAATGCCATCACCTCAAGCCTTGTTTCGACCGCACCTTGCCCTTCCGACCATTCGCGGCATGCTTTTAACAATGCACCACCAATGCCTTTCGAACGATGTTCAGCATCCACAACAACCGTTTGAATTTTGCAGATAGGGTCATGGCTCATGAAAGACACGGTTTCATTTACATCGATTTTCGCTGTAATAAAACCGACCACTTGATCGTTTTCAACGGCCACCGCGAACCAACGGCTCTCATCGCTCAAGACCTTCTTTAGAAATGCTTTGTCTTCCTTCGAAGGCGCATTAAACACCTTAGGGGCTTGCTCAAAGTGAAACTGACTGATTTGACGGTGTAATTCGATTAAACACGCTAAGTCACTTTGCTGTGCGCATCTGATTTCCATAGATTGTTGCACTCTTATGTTTGTCGATTCATAGGCGGAAACGGAGAAAAAACAGCCTGTCGTTATCGATACGTGAAGCTTTCCAACCCCTCAAGATCAATAATATCGATGCGTTTATAGCCCACTTTTATCAATGCTTGTTGTTCTAGCAATTTCAACGATCGGCTAAGTGTTTGGCGGGTGCAGCGAGACAAAACGGCGAGCCTGTCTTGGGTGTAGTAGATCGCGGGATGAGCAATGTCGTGCTCATTGTTCAAACGCGACACCAATAACAACAATTTTGCAATACGCTTTTCATGCTCAAGCAATGCTGAATCGGTTGTCCATTCCATCAACAATCGAAATCTATCACTAATGGCATTGATCGCAATTCGGTAAAGTTCAGGATTTGCATTGGCGATTTCACGCACTTTCTTACAGGAAATCGCCATGACCTTACAGTTGGCAGAGCTGTAAAAATCATATTGTGGGGGACGCAAATCAAAGCACCCTAACCAAGTTACCCAATTGGCAGGTCCTAGCACGGCAATACAAGCCTCATCTCCATCAACATTACGTCCAACCAATTCGATCTGCCCTTCAATCACAAACCTTAGATGAATCAATTCATGGTTGGCGGTGTTCAGCAACGTTGGAATGCGGTAGTGCTCAAACTTTGCATGACTCGCCAACTCTGCAAGCACATGATCATCGACATCCTCCAACACCTTACTTCCACGAAACAAAGAGAAGGTTTCGGAGCAGGAATCAACGGGCACATCCTGACAATGTATAGAATTTGACATTCTCCATCGTTCCTCACTGATAGCGTTGTTATCGCAATGTTACAGAGTGTTAATAACAAAGAACAGGAGATAATCGATGACCTTCATTTCAAAACGATCATTGTTAACCGTGGGAACAATCGCGAGTACCTTGCTAGCAACTTCTCTTTATTCACATGTTTCTCATGCTAGCCAAGACGCATTTCAACCGCTTCCCGGAGAAAGAAACTGCCTATTCCGATATGGCCCCGTTTCTGCGGATCCCTACATCAATGTGGCTTATCCCGATGCTGCAGTGAAATACTGGGGCTCTGCCTTCACAATTCCAGAGGGTGCGACCTTGCACCTTGAAGGGGAATTTCCTTACTCGCGTTATATGTCACTCATTAGTTACGACGAATATGGACGGCCAAGACAGTCACTTGCAGATTATTTGATTGAACCCGAACCAGGTGCCGTCAACCCCTATAGACCTGGCGAAAAACGTAACAGCGACCAACGCCGCTATCGCATTGAGCTGATCAGTGAAAAGCCCAGCGAAGATGATACCAAGGCAATCGTACGTGAGGGACAAACCCGAAATACATTGCATGCCCCGCTCTCACCTCAACATCAGCAAGTCTTGATCTATCGTATCTACGCACAGGATGCAGACAGTGGTGAAACCGCAGGTGTTGCTCTTCCCGTACCCGTGGTGACCACCAAAGGAGGAAAAACCCTAAAAGGCGAAGCTGCGTGTGACTACATTCAATCAAGCCAACAACTTCAGGCAAAGCTCAGCGCATTGGGTGTGGATGTATCGGTTTACCGCAAACTGATCTCTCAAGAAGATAAGCCAGATACTCACCCTGCGACATCGCCTTCTACTTGGCACATACAACTCGATCGTGAAAGTTTACTAGGGATATACAACGGCAAGGTGAATGGCAATGCCAGACGCAGTGAAGGTGGCTTCTACCCCAATCTTGATAACAACTATATCCGCACGGTGATCAACAGAAAGCTAGGCCCTGTGTATATGATGCGAGGAAAGGCACCCACGACACCCACAACCTTCAACGGCGACACTGTCATGGGAAGCGGTCAGCTCCGCTATTGGTCGGTGTGCTCAAACAAAGGCCTTGCCGTCACTGAAGTCAACGACTGCATCTACGATGAGCATATCCCTGTTGATGAAAATGGGTATTACACCATTGCAGTTAGTCGCGCAGCCGACCGCCCTCGCAATGCTTTCCCTGAATGCGGCATAGGTTGGATCCCTATGTCAGACGAGGGGGATGGTATTTTTGATACCGACTCATCCATCGTACAAATTCGCCATATGCTCGCCGATGACAACTTCCCTCAAGCCATCCAGAAAATTGAATATGACAAGGACATTGCCAGCACCATGGGCAAATATTTCCCTCGCACTTTTTATACCACCACAAACAAGGTCGAACTCATGTTCCCCTGCCCCCAATAGAAACCACCGCATACGTTTCTTTTCCTAAAAATGGACCCAAACAGCTCTCTTCATCACTGCGTTTCGATTGTTGATGAAAACTCGAAACGCGGGAGGAGACGCAAAGTAAGAAGGATTTTAGAATGAACATGACACCCATCGTGCTGCTGTTTCTACTGATGGCACCCATTGCACAAGCCACGGATGATTCAAAATACACGGGAGATAAAGATGACCCAACATCGGTAACATCATTTGCCGGAATGCGGGCTGGCACAAATGGCTATGGCGCGATATTTCAGCTTGGTATAAAGCCGGAGGGCAGCGCTTTTGCGCACAATAGTTTCCTTCAGCTAAAAGATGACTTCGAGACGGTTCGCCTGCGTCATTTTTCGCTTTATAAAGGCACCGGAACGGGCGTGTTTATTGATGCTGAACACAACAACAGCGGGCTTTTTGATAGAAACCGCGCATCTGCGGGTTTCATTCAGATAATCCCCGTGAATGACCAGCTCCGTATTAACCCTGCCATTTTATACGGCAAAACGTGGACAACAGATGAGAAAGTGAAACGGTTCGGCCTTCCCGATACGGATATCGCTACACTCTATACCTTCGTTCGCTGGCAAATTGCAGATGATTGGTTCCTCAACTTGGTGCCTCAGTACACCTACAGCACCAACGGTAAAAAAATACGAGCATTTGAAATGGTCACGCAACTCGGCCACAACATCAATAATGAAACGAGCATTGCTATCAATGCAGATGAAGACGATGACTTCTGGCTCACCATCAAACACTCTCTCTGATCTGGATATACCGACGTAAAAAAACCGTCTCAAATGAGACGGTTTTTATGTAGGTATTCGTCATTTAGAAACGATATTTCGCACCAATCAGCATAGCGTCAAGATCTACATCAAGGCCTTCGTATCCAATACTGGTTTTCATAAAACTCGCGTTAATATTGAATCGTTCCGTAATATCGTAACCCGCTTCTAAGCCATAGCTAAAAGAAACCTCACTTTCAGAAGCCTCCACACCATTAACTTCTAGGTCAGTGTTATAAGAACCTAAACCCAGTGACGCTGCTAATGAAAAACCCGAATCACCAAAGTAGTATGTTGGTTTTATATTAAAAATGAACGCCGCTGTACTCGAATCGGCACCATTTGCTTTTTCAGAACCAAAATTATGTAAAACAGCCTCAAATCCGATATCTACATTATCGTTAATTTCTTTTAAGTAACCAATTGTCAAACCGGCACCAGTCGCGCCATCAAAATTAAGTGTGTCTGAAAATCCATCGAGCTTGTATTCATAGTCAGTCTTAGAGACATTAACACCAATATAAACATCGTTATTTTCTGCACAAACAGACGATGCAAACATACTCGCTACAATAAGCATTCCAATTTTCTTAGCCATACCAAAGTCCTTTTTTATATTGATTTATTTAGTTATTACGTAGCCACTTCTCAGCTACTTGGCCAAGTCTAAATCAAGTCAACTTAACACCTTTGAAACAAAAGTGAGATCCAAAGAAAGCGCTTTCATACAGGTCACAAAAATTGAAAAGTCGAGCGTATAAACTCGACTTTTAGATAGCGTTTTTGTTGAGTCGCGAATAACTATTTCGTCATAATCACTTCCGCTTGGCGCTCTTCAGGTTTGTCCATGCCGGTTTCCCAGAACCAGTACGTGATGTTACCTGGGCAGTTTAGGCTCACCACTTTGTGGTTGTTAAAACGGTCGATTGCGTGGATGGTCACGCCTTCGGTGTAGCCGTCTTTGAGATAATCCAAGTCTTTAATGGCTTCATAAACTGCGTCATCAAGGCTCATGCCCATTTTCATGTAAAGCACGACAGCGTGAGAAGTTGAACAACGGATCGCCATTTCCCCTGTGTGTGTACAGGCACACGCTCCGTAGCGGCTATCCGCGTAGGAGCCTGCGCCAATGATTGGGCTATCGCCTAAACGGCCTGGGTATTTCCATGCCCAACCGGATGTAGAGGTAGCAACACTGATTTTCTTGTTGATATCGCTGCTCAAAAATACCGTTGTATCACGCACGCGCTCTGGATCGGTCGCGTTGTTTGATAACGGCGCTAACGGCACGTTCGGGAAGGCAGCTTGTTCTTCTGGGGTCATCGCTTGTTCAAGCTTTTCCCACCAAACTTGCTTGGAATCTTCAATCAGGTTGTCACCCGCGACGGCACCAATTTCTTTGGCAAAAATTGCAGCGCCTTCACCGACAAGGATCTCATGGTTGAGGTCTGTCATAACACGGTGTGCAACGTCCACTGGGTGCATGTAACCTTTTAGTGCGCCAACAGCCCCCGTACGTAGGCTGTCACCATCCATGACAGAGCCATCGAGCTCCATTTCACCCAACACATTTGGCCAACCGCCGTAACCCACTGTACGCACACGCGGGTCTAACTCGACCAATTTAATGCCTTCAATCAACGAGGTTAAGCCGTCTTCACCCTCTTGTAGTCGGCGCGCCGACTCTTCAATACCCGGGTAAGCTTCTGAGTTTGCTAATAAGATCATGGTGTTTCCTCGTTATTTATTCTTTTGTTCTGTAGAGACAAGGTGTTGGCAAAGTTCGGTTAACAGCAATGCGCCGTAACCTGACGCCGCTTTGCCATAAATTTTGCGGTGGTTCATGCCCAGTGACATGGCGGCAGAATCAATGTGAATCCATTTTTGTACTGGCGAAACAAAGTGACGCAGGAACGTCGCTGCCACACATGCGCTGCCATCTGGCTCTTCACTGCCATGACGCAAATCGGCAAAATCACTCTTCAGTGATGCTTCAAACAAATCGTGGCCTGTTGGCATTGCCCAAAGTGGCTCAGAACATGCCAGACCCGCTTCTTGTGCGCTTGTCATTAAGCTTTCGTCATTACCCATCAAAGACGCATAGGCTTTGCCCAACGAAATGCCTGTCGCGCCTGTCAGGGTTGCAATGTCGATCAAGTAATCTGGGTTGTAAGTTTGCTGTGCGTAGTGGAGCACATCCGCCAATACCATGCGGCCTTCGGCATCTGTGGTGATGATTTCAACGCTCTTACCCGACGCCATGGTGACAACATCACCCGGCTTCACCGCACTGCCTGACGGCATGTTTTCCACCAAACCACACAAGCCGATGACGCGTACTGGCACGTTCAGGTTTGCAATGGCATTCATTGCCCCTGTGACGGCTGCTGCGCCGCCCATGTCAACTTTCATGGTGCTCATGAAACGCGGTTGTTTGATGCTGATGCCGCCTGAATCGAAGGTCACGCCTTTGCCCACCAAGACGATCGTTTTCTCAGCGTGTTCTGGGTGGTAATCCATACACAACAGACGCGCTTCGCGGTCACTGCCTTGGGCGATGCCCATTAAGCCACCAAAGCCAAGATCCAACATGGCTTTGTCATCGAGGTACGACAATGCAATCTTGTCGATGGCTATCTCTTGCACCGCTTGAACAAACGAAACGGGATAAATCACATTACCCGGCTTGTTCATCAACTCACGGGAGATCAACTGGCTCTTTGCAAGGATTTGGCCTTGTTCAAACGCAGACTTTAACGGTGCTTGATCACTGTTCAACTCAAACAGATTGATGACAGGTTGAAGTGTCAGGCTCTCAGTATGCTTGTAGTTGTAGGTCGACAGCGCCATGCCGAAAGAAATCCACTTAACCCATGTTTCAGTGGTAAACAATGAGGCGACTTCTGCATCCATGTGAAGTTGTAGGGTTTGCGCTTTCTTATAGGCCGATGCCAGCATGAAGCCGATGTCTTGTGCATCCGCCACGCTATAAGTGTTCTTGCTGATTTCGCCGTTAAAGCCTTCTACATCTTGGTTAAGCTCAAGTGATTTTCCCTCGCCCATTTTGATGTGAAGTGTTCTTACCGAGTCGCAGTTTTCTGCGTCAATGCGGGTAAATTCAATCTGTAGCATCGTTGTCCTTTTCTCCTCATCTCGTGATGAGTGTTTGCTTTGATAGATATTCTGGTTTTATTGTTCACGCACACATGTCGCGAGTGGCGTTATTTCTCGTAGAGATAACAACGCACGAAGTGGTTCTCAGACAGTTGCGTCACAGCAGGCAATTGTTCACGGCACTTTGGTGTTGCATGCGTGCAGCGACCCGCGAACGGGCAACCCACACTGTCTGGCGTCCACAATGGGATTTCGCCACGGTTGCCCTTCAGCTTCTCGTGAATCGATTTGCGTGGGTCAGGCACTGCTGAGACCAAAAGCTGTGTATATGGGTGTTGCGGGTCATGAATAATTTCTTCCACATCCCCCCATTCCACCATGTGCCCGACATACATCACGGCGATGTCTTCGGCGATGTATCGCGCAGTGGCGATATCATGAGTGATGTACAGCAGCGCCATTTCACGCTCGAACTTCATCTCTTCCATCAAGTTGAGAACGCCCGCGCGGATAGACACATCCAACATGGAGGTTGGCTCATCCGCCAGTACTACTTCAGCACCCACAGCAATGTTTCGCGCTAAGTTCACACGCTGGCGCTGTCCGCCAGAAAGCTGATGGGGGAATTTCGCTGCGGTTTCTTTTGCTGGCGTAAGACCAACTTGCTCGAGCAGGTGGTAAACCATCTCTTCGAGTTCTTTTTTGTTATTCGATGTCACTTTGTTGTGAATGATCAACGGACGCGCAATGTGGTGAAATATCGTATGGGTTGGGTTTAACGAACCGAACGGGTCTTGCCATACCATTTGCACGCCTTGACGGTATTTCATCAAGTCATCGCCTTTGGTGATGGTTTGAATATCTCGACCGTAGTATTCAATGCTGCCGCCCGATGGCGGATACATCTTGGCGATCATTTTAGCGGTGGTCGACTTCCCAGAACCTGATTCACCCACCACAGCGAGGCCGCGGCTTTTATACATTTTGAATGACACATCGTTGATGGCACGCATCTTCGATTTCTTCAAAGAATTACTGTTGACGGCAAAGTCTTTAATCAGGTTTTTGCCTTCAACGATCGGTGTTCCTAGTGGCTTACTCATAACATCTCCTACATACACCCTGAACCATCAGGGTGTATGGTATTAATCACGTCTTAACCTAGCTTTTGCGTAAATAGGTGGCAGTTAGATAGGCGACCCGGTTGAATCTCGCTCAGCGTGGTTGACTGGCTAAAGCACGATGGCTGCGTTTTGCTACAGCGCGCTTGGAAGCGACAACCCTGCGGGATTTCAAGCAAGTTGAGCGGGTTCCCAGGGATCCCAGTCAATCGTGTTTTCGGGCCCGTGAGTGGTGGAAATGAGCTCCCCAACCCTTCGGTATAAGGATGGAACGGGTTTTCGAGGATTTGCTTAGATGGCGCAACTTCAATCAGCTCACCGGAGTACATGATGCCAATGCGATCAGAGAACTCGACCATCAATGAAATGTCATGGGTGATGAACAGAATTGAGAAACCAAACTCTTCTTTTAGTGCGTAGATCTTTTGCAGGATTTCGCGTTGAACCACCACATCCAGCGCGGTAGTTGGCTCATCCATGATGATCATTTTCGGATTCAGTGCGAGCGCGATGGCGATCACTAGACGCTGACGCATGCCACCTGAAAACTGATGCGGAAAATCACGCAAGCGACTTGGGTGAATATCCACGATTTCTAGCAGTCCTTCGGCACGACGAACCGCTTGCTCACGCGTGAAGTTGGTGTGACGCATGATCACGTCACAGAACTGTTCTTCCATCGTAAGCACTGGATTCAGGGCGTTCATCGCACTCTGAAACACCATGGATATTTCGCTCCAACGGAAGTGCGACATCTGACTGTCAGACTTCTTAAAGATGTCTCCATGACCGTCAAAGATGACTTCACCGCCAGAGATAAATGCAGGTGGTTTGTGCAAACGCATCAGCGAGAATGCAACGGTCGACTTCCCACAGCCAGACTCGCCTGCAAGACCGAACACTTCGCCTTTACCAATGTCAAAACTGACATTGTTTACCGCACGTACATCGCCTGCATCCGTGATGTAATCAACACACAGATTACGAATGGAAATTTGAGGGTTTGTCATTATTTCGCCCCCTCTTCAAGTACGTGTTGAGGTGCTGCTTCTCCTTGAGCGGCAGCACTTTTCGCCATTTTGTTGCGCGCAGTCCAGCGGCGCATACCCTTGTGAGAGCGCAATTGCGGGTTCGCGATTTCATCCACGGCGAAGTTAAGCAGTGACAAGCCAATCGCAATAAAGGTCAGAGCCAAACACGGAGGAAGAATTTCCCACCACGCGCCAACCAACATCGACGAAGACGTCTGAACGTTGTATAGCATTACGCCCCAACTGATCGAGTTTGGATCGCCCAAACCAAGGAAGGACAAACTGGCCTCCGTCATGATGGCCAACATCACACAACCGATGAAGCTTGCGCCTAGAATCGACATCAAGTTTGGTAGGATTTCGACCGCAATAATACGGAACGGCGATTCACCCAATACCTCAGCTGCACGCACAAACTCTTTTTCACGCACAGACAAGGTTTGCGCTCGCACGACCCTCGCCCCCCATGCCCATGATGTTATCGCAATCACAATGGCGATCGTCATTGGCCCTGCCTGACCAATAAATGCCGCGATAATGAAGAGCAACGGAAGCTGCGGCACCACCAGCATGATGTTCATGGCCGCTGACAAATAGTCATCCACTTTGCCACCGAAGTATCCCGCAGAAACACCAATCGCTGTCGCCAAGAAACAAACCATAAGACCGGCACCTAGGCCGACTGAAATGGAAGTGCGTGCGCCATAAACAAGCTGAGACCAAATATCACGACCCATACGCGATGTGCCTAAAACGTGTTCCGCTTTTTCTGACATCATCAATGTTCGTTTGTTGGTCGCAAGCGTGGTCGCAATCCAACCATCTGGGTTGTTTTGCGCTGCTTTCACAACAAACGCAGGGTACTCGTGCGGATTGCCCGTTCCCTTCTCAGGGTCATGCGTTGTGATTTGAGGAGCAAAAATTGCAGCCAACACAAAAAGGGCAAGAATACACAATCCAGCCAATGATTTGAGGTTGCCTGCAAGCAGTTTAAATAACCCCTTCATAATTATTTTTCTCCCTTACGAAGGCGAGGGTCGAGCACCACGATCAGAAGGTCGGCCATAAAGTTAAAGAACAGCATGAACATGGTCATAAGAAGCAGCTGACCTTGCAGTACTTGGTAGTCACGTGCGTGGATAGCGTTAAGCAACACTGTGCCTAAGCCCGGGTAGTTAAAAATCATTTCAACGATGAGCTGGCCGCTGATAGCCGTGCCGAGCGCCATAGAAAGTGCCGTAACACTTGGCAGCATGGAATTACGCGCTGCGTAGTTAAAGATAACGCGGTTTTCGCTCAACCCTTTTGCGCGTGCCATGGTGATGAAGTCTTCGTTCAGCAGGTTAATCATGTTGTTACGCATGCTGATCAAGAAGCCACCAATTTGGCTGACGGTCGCACAGGCTAACGGCAATGCTGCGTGATATGCGACGTCTTTATAGAACGCCCAGCTACCCCAATCTGGCAACGTACCTGACGTATATGCATTGCCTGATGGGAACCACTCCAAACCAATCGCAAAGGTATAAAGCACCAGCATGGCGACAACCACGGAGGGAACAGCTTGCACGACCAGCATACTTGGAGAGATAAATGCATCGTAATAGCTACCACGACGCCACGCGGCAAAGATACCCAGTACTGAACCAATACAGAAAGAGAGAATAACGGCGGTGCCCGTTAGAAATAACGACCAACCAACCGCGCCACCCAACAATTCATTAACAGACAGCGGGTAGAACTTAATTGAAATACCCCAGTTACCAGTGAATATATTGGCGAGATACGTAAAGTATTGTTGATATAAAGGCGCATCAACAAAACCTAACAGTTTTTGCATCGCAGCAATACGCTCAGGACTCACATGAGCCATTGCGTTTGCAAACATCATGGTGACAGGATCACCTGGCATTGCACGAGGCAATATAAAATTCAATGTTGCTGCAAATAACAAGGCGACAAAATAAAAAGATAAGCGCCGCATGAAGAAACCCATAGTTCCGCCCTACTTAAACACTAATAAAATAATTCTTTAAATAAATGTTAAACCCAGAAATGGATTAGATTATTCAGAAAAAAGGAAAAAGCGGCCAATACAGGGATTGGCCGCAGGGTATATTTACGCTTTTGGTTTTAGATCCAATACGTGTAACAAACGCTCGGGAACACCCGCCCAAGATAAAGGACGACCTTTCGGGTTCTCTTCACTCCACCAACCCGTGAAGCGGCTTTCATTAAATTGGTATACATCAACACCGGACATCACAGGAATCGTCACTTGGTTTTCAGCAATTATTTTCTGGATTTTATGCGCGATGACCATTTGCTCTTCTTGATTGCCCGTTTTGTAGAAGCTATCAAGCAGCGTATCTAGCTCTTCATTCTTGAAGAAATGCATCGCGAAGCGTGGCATGCTCGCGCCTTCTTGATAACGAGAGTGGTACGCGCTGTTCCAGTAGCGATGTGGATCTGCACCGTTGAAGTAGTTGGTGTAAGCCACGTCATACGTGCCCGTTACCATGGCTTTGTTGTATACCGCGAAATCTGCAGTGCGCGCTTTAGCGTTGATGCCGACGTTTTGCAGCTGCTCAACACCCAACTGAACGGTGTTGTTGAAGTCAGTCCAACCTGTTGGTGATTGAAGCTCTAGCTCGATTTTTTTACCGGTTGGCGTTTCAATAAAGCCGTCACCGTCGATATCGACGAAGCCCGCCGATTTCAACATCGCTTTCGCATTCTCAACACTGTATGTGTTGAAGCCTTTGTATTTGTTATAAACGTCTTTGTCAGCCCAGAATTCAAAGACTTTACCTAAGCCAGATGCGTAGTCATTCACCACGCCGTTACCGTAAAACGCGATATCGATGATCTTTTGGCGGTCAATCGACATGGAGAACGCGCGACGGAAATCGACGTTGTTGATGGCTTCATTGTTACCAGGGTGTGGTGTTTTGAAGTTCAACATGAAAGCTTGCGCACTCGCAGCGGGGTACCAGTACTTGTGATTAGGGTTACGAGCCGCGTAGGTGCTATCGATGTCTGGGATAAACGCTGCCGTCCAATCCAATTCAGATTTAATGATTTTACCCAACAGTTGGTCGTTGTTTGCAATCTGTGGAACGCGCAAACAGTCAACTTCTAGGTTGTCGTTGTCCCAATAATTTGGGTTACGACACTGCACATAAAGTTGCGGTGTAAACGTATCGATCTCGGTGAACGGACCTGAGCCCACTGGGTTTTCGTTGGTAAACATTTCAGGTTGTTCAACCTTTTCCCAAATGTGTTTTGGCACGATTGGAATGGTCGAAATTTCGTAAGGCAGGTTAGAGTTCGCTTCGGTCAGATTAAAGATAACCTTGTCACCATCACGCTCTATGCTCTTGATCCAACGGTCCATGCCTTTCGGGTCAAGCTCAGGTTTTTCATGAATCAGTTTGAACGAGTAAACCACATCTTCCGCAGTGAATGGCGTGCCGTCTGACCATTTCACACCTTCGCGGATAACGAAAGTCACTTGGGTCAGGTCTTCAGACATGTAGTAGTCTTTCGCCAAACGCATCACCGGCTTGTTGCCGTGCATTTGGTTGAAGATCACCAATGGCTCATAAATAAAATCCGTCGTTGTACGCAAGTTTGTCGCTAGGTACGGGTTGAAGTTACGTATCATCGTTGGATAAAAATCAGACACGATAGTGAGCTGATTTTTTTCTGCAGCAATGGCAGTGGGTGCAGTTAGCGCAGCCAGCGTGAGCACCGCAAGTTTTTTATATTTATTCGTGACCATTAAGAGTCCTTACTACATGTTCATTGGTGAGGTTTTTAAATATGCACTTAAACGCATTATTCAATGAGCGACACTATGAACGCATTTTAATAATGTTCAATTGACGAAACTCTCAAAACGATATTTTAAATTATTTATTACCTTTTCAAGATCGCGATCTCATATCCATAAAGGCAATTAATAAAAATCAGTTAAAAAACAGAATCAGACCACGTATTAATTTATTTTACACACAAAGAAACCGACAGAGAGTTAAACAACCCTAGCCAGCAATATATATTTTAAATAGTAATGAAAGGAGTAAGCCATGAATAGTGAATAGTAATTTATTCCAGCATTTTTCAATTATGACTTTCAGTGAAGGAAGATCACATACTATTCCTATTGCTCCATTTAATTCACTCAGGTGATCTTAAACAGATTAAGGGAAAGTGCAGAGTGGATTAATCGTACAAATGCTGGACAAGCGTCGCCAAACAGCCGAACCGTGATATGTGCTGAAAAAATCAGCAAGCAATATGAAAAGCCTCTAAACCTCTAAGTAAGTAAGTAACCAAGCCCCTAGGCAATACTTCTTCGCAGCGCGCTGAGCTGCTCGATATCAGGCATGGTTTGACGAATGGTATCGGAGTAACACCAAGGATAAGGTAGCCCTTGTGCCCAACTCACTATTTCTTCTGATACATCGGAAGACAACATCGCAATTTGTTCAATGGTGATCACCAGTTTTACGGCGCGGGAATCGGTTTCTCGGTCAAACGTCCAACGATAATTGCCCGTACCCATACGAACGCCGCCGCTTTTACGTTCTGTCATGCACACCATCCACTTACAAGACAATTCATATTCGGTTGAATCTGATTTGTCTGCGAGGCAGAACGTATGAACGTTTTCATACGCATCGTTAAAGTGACGAACAAGGATATCTGTGATGGCATCGAGTCCATCGGTAATGGCAGGGAACGACATGTTCTCGGTTTTAAGGATCATCTCCAGCGTCGCATCCTCTGCAAACGCAGTAGACATCAAAGCAGGTTCATTTTTGTCCTTGGCTCGAATGTAGTTCTCAACAATGGTGAGATGTCCGCAGTTTAGCGCATTCAGCATGGTTCATGTCCTTCAGTTCAATAGCCATAACTTATAGAGAAACCGTCGTTCTTGCCACCTTCTTGCAATGTGAAGAGCTGTTCTTTCAGAAAATCTCGTTTTTGCGCCTTACTCTAGCGATTGAAGCCTTAATAATAATTTTCGATCTTTTACTAAAAACCCACCTCTGAAGCAATTTCCACACTGATACCTATCAGATAGTTAGAAGCAAAATTGTCGCCATCAGTACACATACTCATACCGAGGTATACACCTGAAACAAAGAATTTGATCAATAAATCCGCGAGTAAACACCCAAAAATCGTTCAATATTCAAACGACCGGTACGTCATGCGAATAAATCTACACCGCACTATTTTGGAGAGAATAGATTTATGGCTGTTTTCGTAGCCAATCCATGGTCTTATCAATTCGCTGTCGCCCTGTTTCTGACAACTCAGTCTTATCCATTTGCCTCAACCAGCGCGTCAACGCGAACCAATCATCAGACGCTTGGACGACACCTTCACCTTTTGCCTGTGCGTCTGATGAAAAGCCCTTACTCATATGCCATGACGTCAGGTTTTTGCGTGACAACCCGATCGGCAATGCCGCACCGAAATCAATCAAACACACGCCATTGCCTGTTGGATCCCACAGCACATTCGAAGGTTTAATGTCTCCATGTATCCACCCGGCCTGATGGCAGTGTCGCACCGCTTTCAATAACGCTGGCAGCAAGGCGGTAAACGTCTCAGCCTGATGCGGACTCAGTTCAATCAATGGAACCATGTCGGGATGGTATTCCACCGAAATAAACCGTGTTGCAGGATAAAGCGCAAGAGCCTGTTGAACACCCTCACCTTTGCATGCAGATAAAGCCTCCCACTCGCGCTCTAAACTTGACCTCTCTGAACCAGGTGCACACCTGCGCAACACCACAGCGTCACCGGTTTCAATCTCTGTCGCCAAGTACGCATTCGGAACGGGCTTTGAGCTCAGCGCTTTTGTTAACGTGAATTTTCGGTCCAGCACCTTCCCGACTTGCCAACTTTCCTGCATCGCAAGGGTTTCCGCTAGCAACTTGAGATGGTTAGGTGTCATCAAAGTCTCCTCGGCAATGAGAATTGCGTGAACAAATCTTTATCGAGTACAACCACACTATCTTGCAGGGTGTAATCGAGAACGATTTTATGTGTGTCTACCTCATAGTTTAGTTTGTTGATTCGACGATCACTGGTTGAGCTCGTCACCCCATCAAAAATCGCCCGAAACAACGCCCACTCCCCTGAGTAAGAGCGGGTCGCCAAGCGATTGTCTCCTTGGTAAAAGCTCGTACTTAGATAGCCATCAATCCCCATCGACGGCCAAGACACATTTCTCCATACTCTCGGACCATGACGGTAACTGAATACGTTTTCCACCTCGCGAATCTGGAACTCCGTTACGTCAGTACTCATTGAACTTGGACGCAACGACACTTGTAGCGCCAGCTCTTGTCCCGCTGAACCAAAGAACAATTCGCTAATGGTTTTGGCTTTCTTAATCTGATCACGGGTCGATGCCGAGATAGGCATGGCTTGGCCATCAATTTGTCGTAACTTCAACAAGCCGTTATCCCAATACACAAACGGCGCAAGCATCTGATCGATAAAACTATCTAGCTTGCCTTGTGGCTTAAAGAAGCTTGAAAAGTCATCAATAGCCACTTCTCCGCGCCCTTGTAACGCAAATGGAAAACGCCCAGCAACGGTTGCTGCGTAATATTGATAGACCTGCTCATCCCACTGCTTGTTTAAGTACCCCGCACTGGCGTAAATCACTTGCTGCCACGACTGACGCTCTATGGATTTTACCCAACCCGCCACTTGTGCTGGCGCTTTGCTTGACTGGCGACCAAACAACACCAAAGCATCTTGGCTGCCTTGTGCATGGGCGATGGCATAATCCATCATGATTTTGCCTGGGTCAGGGCTCGTCAACGCCGTATCAAAGTAGGTATTTAAGCTGTCGAACTGTGCGATGAGTGCATCGACAGGCAATGGGCTTTTCGCATCCCCCAGCCCTTTTAAGAAAGCGCTGTAGCTTGCGAAGGTTTCATTCACAACATAAGAAGGCTGAAGTTTTAACAACTTGTCACCTGCCACACTGCCAACCTTATCTGCGGCTTTCGCAACTTTACCCAATTTGAGAACCTTCGCGCCCTGTTGAAGTGCTGTTGTATCTCCTATTTCTTCTTTTGCCAGCGTTGTGTTGACCACGATAGCATCTAACAAATCCAGCAAAGGGCCACTCGATGGCTCTCGTGAAAGACGAAGTGAATAGCTCAAGTCATTGGTAGAGGCAAACTGTCGAACCTCAATGTTGTTGAGAATGTCTTGCCAGCGATAGATGTAATCCGAAAAATATAAACGTTGGATCTGCTTACTGAGCGCCGTCATTTCAGGGATAGAAGCTGGTGACAGCTCACCTTGAATGGCTCGAAACTCCTCATACTGCTGTTTCAGCACTGGCGAATTGGCAGAGAGATCAAGGCTGTCATACCCTTGCTTAGTGAAAATTTCGGGCATCACATAGCCATGGAAACCATCAGAGAAAGTAAACAAAACGTCGAATTTGTCGCCTAATTGTCGTCGAACATCCACCTGGGCACGATAAGCTGGCAAGCTCTTTAATCTGGCATAGATCAAGCGCTCAGGTGACAAGCCGTCAAGATTACTCGATGCCACTGAAATGAGTTCTTGGTTTGGCGTAATAGCGTGGTCGTACTGGCTTTCAAACAAATCATCCAACAACAAAGACAACGACTTCACATCACTCATGGACGCTTCACCTTGGTCTTCTAAGTTCTCCAGTAAATAGGAAATCAACGCTGCCTTATCCAATTGCTGTTTGTTGAACAACATTTTGTAGTAACGCAGAATCTCAAAAATACGGGTTGGATTTCCAAGACTCACATACACATACAACTCATTGCTGATCAATTCTTCAATACGAGGCAACAAGAACAAGTGAAGTTGCTCTTCATAGGTGTTGTAGACTTTGCTTGCGGTGTCTTGCTGTTGAACACTCACTTGGTTGTACCAAGGACGAGGTGTTACGCCTTCTTTCACCACCCCCCTAAGCTCACTCAAGACTGAGATCGTATCAATGACCGTGTGTGATTCTTTGGCTAATCGTTGAATGTCATTTTGATAAAGGCCTAGTTGGGTTAACGCCTTACTGCGCCAAGTTTCATCGTTATCCCAATTTTCTTTCATTGCGGCAGACACGCCGCTAATCACTATGAATGCCACCACCACCATGCCAGCTCGCGACAACAAATAGCGCGTTTGACGAAATGGGTTCATGGCCGTGACTTTGCGCTCTGGCAGCAAAACGTCCGAGAACAAACGACCAGCAAAGTAACCACGTCGTCCTGGCAACTGGTCTCTACGCACCAATGCATTGAATTCTGCACGCTCGGCGACAACCTGAGTGAGTAAATCCAACTCTTTGCCGCTTTGACCACTCGATGCGAGATAAATACCGCGAACCCATACTGCGCTACGAACACGATTTTCGCGACCAACATCCGCCATCAATACGCGTGCTTGATCGAAGAAAATACGCAATTGGTAAGGCAATGCGAGCACTGAATCCGTGCGTTCGTTGCTGACATTTCGCAGCAAGGTCATTTGTTGTTTAGCCAGATCTTTGAGCAGCAGTTTTACCTTTTCATCAAACTGAATGGTGTCGAAACGGCGAGTGTCATCATTTGATAAAGTGATACCGAACGGGTTGTCGACATCTCTCCCAGAATAGCTTTCAAAAAAAGGCACGAAATCGGCAATCGTATCTGCTTTGGTAAACACGCTATAAACGGGAAGGTTGATGCCAAGCGCCTCACACAAAGAGAGCACAGCATCTTGCAAGGTTGTCGCTAACGCTTGGGCATCTTTCTTGTCGGCTTCGATCAACTGATTGGCTTCCACAACCGTCAACACACCGTTTAAACCTTGTCTTGGACGGTATTTCATTAATTGCTGTGCCAACACCTTCCACAAGGCAGGATCGATACCATCATAATCAAACAGTCGATGCCCTGCTTCAATCACCACGATTTGGTCATTGCTCCAAAAGCGCAGATATTGTGTGGCGTCCGTTTCACTCAGTTGAACATCAATGACAGGTTCGAGGTCATTTTGACGAAGTAACGCACTTTTGGCGCTATTTTGGCGTCCGATAAGAACATACCAAGGTAACGAATACATGCTCGACAACTTACGGTTACCGTCACCTTTAATTTTTCTGGTCGACGCCGTGAAGATGTCTCGAATCGCTTTCGTGTCTTGCTCGAGCAAGACTTGTTGATCGTGTTTTTGAATAGATTCTTCGGTTTTAGGCTTAGAGAAAAGACCAAAAGCCAGCACCAGAAAAGGCAAGACAAATGCAACGATAAGAAACGCCATCCGTGCCCATGAAACACTGGAATCGACAGGAAACACCCACCAGCCAAACAAACATGCACCTGAAAGTAACAGTGCGAGCAAAAATAGTAAGAATGCCTTTTTCATATTATTGCTGCGCCCTCCTGATCGTCGCATTCAATCCGTAGCGAACGTTCAGTTCATTTTTTAGTTTTTTAATTGCCTTCAGGTTGTTACCAGCATCTAAGATGACTTCTATTCCTGAATCTGATTCAACGGAATACGTGTCATAGCCAGACTTGCTAAGGTTATTAGAAAGCCTCAGCGCATCCGCAGACTCTGAGAACACAGCAAGCAGAATTTCCCAAACCACAGTGACCGAAGCAGGCGTCGTCGCTTCGACGTTTTCAGTCTCATTCAATGGCAACAAACCCAAATCTTGTTCCGTGCTCACATACACCAAATCTTGGTTGGTTTTTGCCAAATTAACCTCTGATAAATCGAGGGTAGCAAACTGACTGAGCAGCGCATCGCTGCGGGTGTGGTACCAATATTCAGACGCGAAATATCCACCACCCAGTAACACGCAAGACACTGTAACTATCTTCGCTATGCTTAATGGCTTTTTCGGTTGTGTGTGTGTGTTTAATTCAGGAGTTCGCGGAATAGGAAGCGGCGATTCTTCGCGATAATGACGAAGAATGCCGTAAACGTCAGATTTAATGTCATGAAGCGCACCCGGCTCAACATGGCGATAGCGACCTTTAAAACCAAGCATGATCAGGACGTATTGAAGCTCTATAAAGTCCGCGAGTTTTGCAGGCTGCTGACAAGCTTTTTCCAACAGCACAAAGAACACTTCACCGCCATTACGCTGATTGAACACCTTGCTCAGTAAGGAATGATTCTCCCATCGAGCCCGTTGTCCCCACTCGGTATATAGAATGATTTCATCGAAGGTTGCACACAGTACAAAACATGCTCTATCAATTACACTGGGGTGATAATCAAGGTACAAGCCGCGACGCTTAAAGTTAGCAATTCCATCTAGCACTTGTTGGCGAAACCGCTCAAGATCTCTTGGCTCTCCTTGCCGCGGCAAGGTCACTAACGTGCCAAGCAATTCCGTTGCGGCGTTCAACAACGGGCTGCCATAGACCGCTAGATTTTCTATCAGCTGACCACTGTCACCCAATTCAGGCAACGTTTCTTGAGGTGCCGACTGGGTTTGCACTTCCAATTGCTGTCGACGGACAACAATGGTGGGTTCTTCGTTAAAGAGTCCGCTCATACACTGCCTACCTGATCACATGGATTTCAACAGTGACATTGCCCACACGCTCATCAATATGCAGCGCAATGGGTTCATCTTTCTTGACGAGAGACTGCCAAAGATCCGATTGGATATTCACTTCGAAGTACGCGGCGTTGCTGCGTGATTTCAACTCTGTCGGTGCGACAGGTAAATAGCGAAGTTCGACGCCAGACAGCGCATTACGCACAAGATCGGCAATGTCACTGTTTCCTGCCATTTTGGCTGCCATAGAGAACTGTTCACCCAACTCGACCGCCCCCAGATCGTCGGATGACACAACGACAATGAAGCGACCACTGTTGAAGAGCGCGCGATCTTTCACGATGGTGCGAAGCAGGCGACGAGAGACAAACAGGCTAGTGTCCCAAGGCAAGGTAGTGACATTATCCAATTGAACTTCACGCAACAGCACTTGCATTTCAGCGAATGCAATAGAAAAATTATCGTACATGGCGTTGGGGTTCCAGGTCGGAAACGACTCTGGCATTCGCCCTTCCAGCCCTTGCATTTGGCCAACCATAGCAATGCACTCTAGGTAGAGCGCTTCAGCGGTTAACGCCCCCGTGTCTAGCCAATGGCGAATCTTCGGTAGCCAGCCGCCCAAGGTTTGCAGCCAAAGGTAATCACGCATCAGTGCTTGATAACTCTTACTGCCGCTGTCGACTTGAAGACGATTAGAAATGGTTTGCGCGCGATACTGCATTTGCGCATAGATTTCTGATACGCAATCTTTCAAATAATCCGACACATTAAAACTCAAACAAGCAGGAACAAATGCCTTGTTGAGTAACACTTCACCTTCCGATTTATGTTCCGACACAAAGGCCACTGGAAGTAAGGTGTAATCTTGCAGATCTTCACCTTCTAGCTTTAGGACTATGTTCAGTTGCGCCACTTCTAGCGGCACGGCTTCGCTGTGATCTCGGCTCGTATCATAGGCCTGAAATTCCAGAGGTATATTGCGCATATGCTGACCTTGGCCCACATCAACAACACCCGCGCGATACACAGGGACCGCCAAATATACACGTTTATTCAACGTGCCTTTAGGAATGTCTAGTACCAAACCTTGCGCCATTTCGAAAGGTGTACCATCAGGGAATATCCCCTTGGCTTTTTTCACGCCAACCTTGCCAATTTTGGGCACAGAAGCGTCAAATTCAAGCTCCGACAGTCCAAAGTTTTTTGGCGCGATTTGCCCACAATATGATTTTGCGAAATGCTCTAAATACCGCTCTTGTTGTTGGAAATGTTGAGGGCTAAGAAACATGCCCTCACTCCAAACGACCTTTTTCATGTCCACGGTTTAATCCTCTGTCCCTGTCATCGTCAGGTTAATGCCATCCAATTGCAGCGTGATGGTCTGAGACCTATGCCCAAACGATGTGAAAATTGCTTTGTTATTGGCTTCTCGATAATTCGCAAACGCGACGATGATGCCGACAAATTTAGTTTCCGCATTGGCGGGAATAATTTCTGTGCGGGTTTCCCCGGGCATGACGCTCGGCAAGTAGCGCTTGGACAGCAGTCCTGCTTTCAATGCACCTTGGTCATCGTTGTACAGTTGAATGAAATCAGCCTGATTAAATGCTTCGCTATCAGCCAGTTGGTAAACACGAATCTCAACGGGTGAGGGTAGGTTATCCACATTAGGATTAATGTTGCTTTCTGCCCGAATATCCACGGTGAATTTCGGTGGTGAATCATCGCTGAACCAATCAATCGGATTGACGGAAACAGACGAACTGCACCCGGCTAACAACCCGAAAGAAAGAAAAGGAACAAGCAGTGCTTTCATCGTTACTTGTCCCCCACTTTCAACATGCGGTAAGACTCTTTGAAATACGCCCCGAACTTAATTTGCCAATCTCTGTTCGTCACCTGTCGTTGAAAGTACCGTTTGTACATGTCCCAATATTTGGGTTTTCGACCAAAAAAAGAGGGACGAACAAGATCGTTAAACATGCCTTCTAACGTATCAGGGGAAAGCTCTTCGAGTAAGCGTCCTAACGCCAACTCCATCGCCTTTTCAACGCATTGCTGCTCATGTTCTCGAGGGGTTACATATTCAGCAACAGACCTATGGTTCTGCCCTACAGGCTCAAACACATCTTCAGTTTGCGCCGAAAAACTAGGGAAGTTGTCATCACCATCAACAAAAGGATCATCAGAGAACCCGTGCGACAAGTCAGCAGTCGCATCCATATGCTCTTGTGAGGAAAATTGTGATTGTTTTGAATATGGCGCTGAAGGAGATGCTGCGTCAGATGGCTGTGACGAATAAGTCGAATTTGCATTCGAAAACGGATCATCTGTATGCATGCCGCTTTCACCAAACCCGCCTTTATCCTGCGCACCAAAACCAGATTGGTTTTGCTGAAATCCGCTGCTTTGTTCAGGGCGTAGTCGCGTTTTCAAAGGCGCTCTGCCCTGTTCATGTTGCGGTGTCGCAAACGTGTTTTCTTGGAAAGGGTCAGCATCAAACGCGTTTTGCTGAAAAGCAGCGCGATGTTGAGACGCTGATGCGCCTTGCCGCCCATTAATTGACTGCGTTGTCGCGGCAGTATTAAATCGAGGTGTAGCCTGCTGAGCCGGCTCGTGTTGCTGCGCATTTGCAAACGGATCATCACTGAACGGCATACCTTGTGAGCCCGCTAACGAGGGGTGTCTGGCAGCAGCTTGTTCGGGCACAAAGCAAGACACGAGCAAACGGTATTGCCCCACATTGAGCACATCGCCATCCGTTAACGTTGTTTGATTTCCTTTTCCCAGGGCCTTATGCGCCCCATTGATGAACAAACCATTCGTGCTGTTATCTACGACTTGGTAGCCACGCGCAGACTTTTTAATCATTGCGTGAGTGCCTGAAATCTCTCGACTTGCATCACTGAGTTGTAACGTCGAACCGTAGGCACGACCAATCTCGCCGCCTTCTTCTGGAAATTGTTTATTCCACTCTGAAACGGTCTCACCAGAGGGCGAACTAATAATCCTAATTGATAGCGGCATAGCCTCTTCCCGTACATTTCTTGGCAGAAGAATTAAACGAATCCATAAATTGCGGGTACTTCTCGACAAAGTTTCGAGAAAAATACACACCCAACGGATTGCTCTTTATCCGTTTTTTTGAAATCGCGCGGTAGCTGACACCCTGTTTTTTTATCGTTTCATCAATCACGGCATCGTTAGCCAAAATGGCCCCGACCTCGCCATTGAGCAGCAATTCAAGCAGTGCATCGGGTGAACGCGGCTTGCGCTCGACGCGGTAACCTTGCTTGTGTAACCAAAACCATTTGTTTGACCCAAACAGCGCCGCCACTTCAACGTGTTCTTTGAATTTTTCACTGCCAACATCTGTGGCATCGGAGAGAAAAACCCAACTCCACTTTTGTTCGTCAATCGGCGCTGAAAACACGGCATAGGTGTCACGAATGGCGTTTTGAGACGCGAGAAAGAAGCCGTGTTGACTGCCCACTTCCACCATCAACTGCGCCTTATCCCATTTCGTCATCGTAAGTTGATAGGGCTGTTTCAACGCTTTCATTACGCACTTTATAGATTCAACCCCGGGCCCTTTCATTTCACCTTCTTCTTGATATTGATAAGGAAACCATTCC
Organism: Enterovibrio norvegicus; assembly: GCF_002876705.1. Lineage (GTDB taxonomy): Bacteria > Pseudomonadota > Gammaproteobacteria > Enterobacterales > Vibrionaceae > Enterovibrio > Enterovibrio norvegicus_B. The sequence continues at coordinate 259,825 of NZ_MDAG01000013.1, forward strand.
TGTGTTGTCAGCAACAGTCGCTCAGGACCGGTATCAGCACTCACCCGAAGACTTGAAAACATAACCATCAATGCGGTGGTGATGAGCACGTGTCTAACTGTTTTTTTTGCTCTCAATTATTGCCTCTCCACACTCATGCCTTGAGAACGCACAACACTGCCGTTTTCTGAATACACATCGCTCGCCATTTCGAGCAACACTAACGGCACTGCTTTTTCTAGGCGTTTTGCTTGTCTAAAACTGATTGAAATATCGGGAGGTGAAATCACGCCGACAGGTAATCCACCCGCATTTTCACCATCGCGAAGAATACGAATGCCATAAAGCGCAGCTTGATGAGCGTTGTTCACAAAGCTCACGCCTACCGACATTAATGCACTGTGCTCTTCGCCATTGACCGCTTCTGGGACTACAGTCAACAGCGGCAAGTTTTGGGATAAACCATTAATTTCATCAACACGTGCAAGTAAGCTAGAACTGCCTGTTAACCAAAGAAGAGTGGTATCTAAATTGCCATCTTGTGATTTGAGGGCGCTGATCTCTGATGCCATGACCCGCTCAAGCATTTGCTCTTCATTAGATTCATCAACTTCAAAGCCCAGCACACGAATACCTCGGCGTTCGGCTTCTTTTTGGAGGGGTAAAAACTGGGTGAGATAAGCGCTTTTGTTTGTACGAGCATACAAAACGCCAATTTGAGACAGCTCTGGCATATATTTCAGCAAGAAACTCAATGTGACGTTGGCAGGAAGGTTGAGCGACGTGAATGCAAAGTTGTCACCAGATCCTCGATAGTCATCGATAAGCCCCATTAACACAGGATCTTTCGCATTCACTGACACGACAGGCAATTTCCCACCCTGATATAACGTGTGTACTGCAACCGTGGCTTTTGAACCCACGGTATAAATCAATTGTGCTTGCTGATCAGCAGAATCCAACACTTGTTTCAGCTCATCTACTGTTTCAGGCAGCTTAACCACATTGAACGAAATGCTGTCGAATTCTTGTTTATATACGTTTAGCATGGTCAGCAACGCCGTGTCATACGATGCCGCTTTTCGCGAAACAATGACCCAAACGGTGGGCGCGGACTTACGTGGGGAAATCTGTAATTCGCCATTTGTCCCTTCGAAGGTCCAATCGTCTTTTGCGGCAAGTTTTACCGTTTCTCCCATCCATTCAGGCCAATCCAATGGTGTCGCTCGTAAGGACATTGAGAACAAACCAAAGCTCAAAACACATGCCCAAATCATATTGTTCTTCAGAAGACAGCATGTGCTCATGATTGCACCTCGTTCATCGCCTGTCGGTCAGCATTGGTTGTACTCGTTAGGAAGAAAACAAGCCCCGCCAACACAAAGAAAGCAGCCAATAAGGTGAAGCTCAAACTGACACTGAAAGAAGTAATGAGGACACCAATCAGCATTGCGCCTGTTACATGCCCGATTCGTTCGAGGAAACGATAGGTCGCCGCCGCTTTTGCTTCTTCATCATTCGGTACACTGGAAACAATTTGCGTAACAACCGGGGCGTTGATCAGGCCATGGGACAAACCCAACAAAATCATCGCAAACGTGGTCACAAGAACTGTCATTGACATTGCATCTCGTTCTAGCCCCCAGCCAAGAGTCAGCAAAGCCGACGCTGTAATAAAACTGCCCACACTCAATGACAGCTTGGCACTACCTTTTTTGTCTATCATGGGGGTGACTTTGCCGTTCACGAACAAGACCACAATGGCGTAAGTCATAAGCACCTGGCCCACACTTTCCTTAGCAATGCCTTGGTCGGCCATAAGCAAAGGGACGGCAAAAAACACAACACCCGTTAGCAACATTTTTGCAGGAATGCCAACGAGCAATAGCGTGCGTAGGAAAGAGGCTTTGCGAAGATAGCGGGCAGAATCTCGGGCGAGTTCCATTGCCGCGTTCTTCACCATCATGACTTTGGAGACAGGTCGTTGCATATCTGTTTTTGATACCAAAGCGGGTAACCACTGCGCGAACAAAAACATGCCAAAGCCAATCATCGCTGACAGAGCGAAAATGCCATGAACCCCCAACATATCAGCCAAAAGAGCACCGAATGCTGCGCCTGCAATGAACCCCGCATTAAAGCAAAAAACAATGATGCCCGTGGCTTGCGTTTTATTGTGCTGGTTGCTGTAAGACAAAATATATTGTTGAACCGCAATAAACACCGCTGCCTGCCCGACACCAGAGATGAACCTTGCAGAAAGCAATACAGTGATGTGGTCGCTGAAAAATATCGCCAAACTGCCCAACGCCGCGAGGCAAATTCCAGCAAACAGGACGCGTCGATTATCGGCATACTCTGCCACTTTCGACGCGGGTAACAGTGTGAGCGTAAAACCAAGGAAATAGAGAGAGAAGAAAATAGAAGCCGCTGCATCAGTATATCCAGCGTCTATTGCCACTTGCTCAATGAATTGCGGCAAAATAGGTGCCATCAGCGCTTCCATGAGCACTGTCATCAACAGAAGTGGCTTTATCTTATCCAGCACATCATCTTTGCTCTGGTCATTGACTGCCGCGTCTTTACTCAGCAGTTTCACAAAGGCAAAGCAAACAAAAGCACAACCGCCAAACAAAATGGCAAAGCTTTTTAATACTTTGAGAAGCTGCCCGAGCAGCACTTCTGGGTGGAAAGCGATGTGAACGACATTGCCTCTGTCATCTTCACTTTCATACTCTGCAAGTTTTGATAACACTTGGCTGTGTTGATTATCTTCACTGCGTGCTACCACCTTTTCATCAACAAAAACTGTCAATGACGCCACTTCTTTGTTTGAACGGATGAAATCCGCCAACATCGTATCCATGCCTCCCACTAGGGCTGGATCTATGTCTGCTTGCAGCACAGGCGCTAGGCGATGTCCGATGATATTCGCCATCGAGTCAGCTTTGTTTTCGAGACTTTGTTTAAGCAACACCGTTACCAAAACAACCACCAACATCGTCATGGTCAAAAAAATCACAGAGAAGCTTTTTAGGTATCGGCTACCGCTTTGATTAAGCGTGACAGACCAAATAAACAGAGAAAGCAAAATCACCATGGCCCACAAAAGTATTAGGAAGCTCGCATCGACTTTTTCTTTTATTGGCGCATCACTCAGCAAGATATCTAGCGAGCCTGCTCGTGAGAATTTGTTATTAAGAGGAATAGTGATCAAGTTGCCCTCAATCACCGTGTTCGTGTAGCGATAAAGCTCGGTTTCACCCGAGGTTAAGCGCAGGTCAACAACGGAAGGATCGGTATCAGCAATTGGCGATAACAAGGTTTGAAGGCCGGCAATGTCTTGCAGCGGCACACCGGAACTTAAAATTTGCTCGATGTTGAGTTTAGCCACTTCAGCTTGTGCCAAAATCGCTTCTCGCGTTTGCTCCTGATAGCTTTTCAATGTTTGCGCATACCCAACAAACACCACGAGAGACAGAGAAAGTCCGAGCAACAAAATGCCGAAGAATACACGACTGTTTTTCGATAAATTACTCACACCCACCTCCTTCTGAACCCAGTTCAGAAAAGGCTGCCGTTAAACAATGAGAAACGTTTGTCGGTCTGTATCGGTGAAGCTGCTGTAGCCGATTAAATAATAGTGATTGGATTAACGATTCATAATCCAGCCCTTCGCGGCTTAACCCATAACTCACCAGATTAACTTCACTGTCTTTTGGCGATTTCAGGTCGGGCTTCGGGTTAGCTTCAAGAACAAACAGTCGCCCTTTTTTGTCCATTCGAAGATCAACGCGAATCAGGGTTTGGAGATTGAAGGCACGAAAGATCTGACACGCTAACGCGGAGATATCAGCCTTCAATTGTTCATCTAGCACTGCCTTGAGTCGATCAGACGTTATCGGGCATACATCCATCGACGTAAAAATCAGCTCGTCATCCGCCAGCAAACGCTCCGTTACAGAAAACACCAACGGATGGTCTTGTTCTTCAAGCTCGCCATCACGGTAAACAACCGGCCCCATGACAGCTGCAACAAACTCTGCACCCGAAAGATAAGGCTCGATGATGACTGCATTGTTCGTCGCAGCATGCACTTGATTCACTACATTCACCAAATCATCACGATCGAACACGGGATGCACATGGATAGATGCACGTCCAACAACCGGTTTCACGATGTAGCCCTGTCCAAAATCTGCATCCATATGATCAAGCATTCGTACTTGAGAGTCGGAAAAAAATGGGGATTCTGGTTGCAGTGTAATAAAAGGAGCCGTTGGAATACCAAGCGCAGAGAGCTCATTTTTGAACATCAATTTGTTGTCGAGCAAACCCGCCGTCATGGGGGCGTGACCCACGTAAGGGACACCTAGCATTTCTAACATGGAAGGTAAATGACACATGGAGTCAAAACCTTGCAAACCGCCACTATTTGCGAACACAAGGTCAAACTCACCATCTTTCAGTTGTCGCGGAAGCTTCATACTTTCTTCGAGCAACGAGACTCGTCGAAAGCCCGCCGAGTGCATAGCGTCAGCAATGTCTTCTGCAACAAGGCGATATGTTTTGGTCGAGCGCGGGCTCAGGTTTTCATAGATATAGTTATCTGATTGGTGTTTTTCACCGCCACAGACAATCGCAATCTTTACCTGTCTTTTAATCCATTTGATCTGTTCTTGATTAAACAGTGCCGCGCTCATACATCATCCTTAACGTCTTACAATTTTCGCCCAGTACCCTTGTTACTCTCTGGCACTGGCCGTACTTCAAACCGCTTCTAAGCCGTTCTTTTAGTCGATATCGAAACCGAATTGACTGCCATCAACGCGCACGCGAATGGCGGTGATTGGCTCACCTTCACTCATACGTGTAATGCATTGATTGGCGAGTTCAGGCATCAAGGTTCGATTAATGATTTGCTCGATCGCTCGCGCACCGGTTTCTGGCGAATGGTTACGCATCACGAGCTGCTCAATCACATCAACGGCGTACTCAAAGGTTGCGCCGTAATGCGCCGAAACTCGCTTCTCGATGCGTCTCAATGACAACTTGGCAATCGATGCCATCTCTTCTTCATTCAACGGGAAATACGGCACCACGGTGGCGCGCCCTAAGAATGCTGGCTTAAAGAAATTTTGGAGTTCAGGGAAGATGCGTTGTGTCAAATCTGGAATAGAAGGACGCTCCGTTGCGCAGGCGGCAACCACGGCACTGTCTGCCGCGTTGGACGTCATGATGATAATGGTATTGCGAAAGTCGATTTCTCGGCCTTCACTGTCACTGATCGTGCCTTTATCAAAAATTTGGTAGAACAGGTCATGCACACCTGGGTGGGCTTTTTCCATTTCATCCAACAAAAGCACGGAATACGGATTCTTACGCACGGCTTCTGTTAACACACCGCCTTTCCCGAAGCCCACGTAACCCGCGGGTGAACCCAGCAGCATGGAGATTTTGTGCTCTTCTTTGAATTCCGTCATGTTGATCGTGGTGATGTTCTGCTCACCGCCGTACAACAGATCTGTCAGTGCCAACGCCGTTTCCGTTTTACCCACACCACTCGGCCCGCACATAAGGAACACGCCCACTGGCTTACGTGGGTCAGTCAAACCCGCGCGAGACATACGAATCGCTTTTGAAATCTCATCAATAGGGGCAACTTGGCCTATCACACGCTGACCAATATGCGTTTCTAGGTGCATCAAGCGTTCGACTTCTTCTTTCACCATGTTGCCGACAGGGATCCCCGTCCACAGTGAAATCACTTCGGCGATGGTTTCTTGGTTAACTTGTGGCAATACAAGGGCATGCTCACCTTGAATATCGCGCAGTTCAGTCATTTTATCGTCAAGTTCTTTACGCTCAGGCAATGCAGAAATATCTTCGCCATCTAGGTATTTCTCATCCAAAGAATCTTGAAGATCCAGAATGCTCGATACCAAGGCTTTTTCTTCTTCCCACTGCTTTTCTAAGGCGTCGTGTTCTGTTTGCAACGACACCAAACGCGATTCAGCTTTCGCCAATTGATCACTTTCAATCGACCACAATGCCGACTCGTGACGAAGAGAGTCTATCTCGTTATTGGTGTAACGAATTTGTTCTGCCAAGCCTTCAAGTTGCTGTGGCGTTGCGCTTTGGCTCAAGCCGATTCGTGAACATGCCGTGTCCAGCAGACTAATGGCTTTATCTGGCAATTTACGTTCTGGGAGGTAACGAATTGACAATGTCACCGCCGCTTCAATGGCTTCTTGCAGCACTTTTACATTGTGGTGTTTTTCCAAGCTCGTTTTTACGCCACGCAACATTTGAATGGCATCTTCTTGGTTTGGCTCGCCAACAGAAACCACTTGAAAACGACGCGTCAGTGCGGCATCGGTTTCGAAGTATTGCTTATATTCCGCCCACGTTGTCGCGGCCAATGAACGAAATTCGCCACGTGCTAATGCTGGCTTCAAGATATTAGCGGCATCATTTTGACCTGCCGCACCACCCGCTCCAATCAGCGTGTGTGCTTCATCAATGAAGATGATGATCGGCGTCGGAGATTGTTTGATTTCGTTGATGATATCTTTAAGGCGGTTTTCAAACTCCCCTTTGATGCTGGCACCCGCTTGCAGAAGGGAGAGATCTAAGCTGCGCAGCTCAACGTTTGCCAAGACTGGCGGGACGTTTCCATCAACGATTTGTTGTGCAAGACCTTCAACAATGGCGGTTTTACCGACGCCCGGGTCACCCACAAGAATTGGGCTGTTTTGACGACGGCGACAAAGGATATCGATAGATTTACGAATTTCGCTCGAACGGCCAGAGATAGGGTCGAGTTTTCCGTTGCGCGCGGCCTCGGTGAGATTGTGAGTGAACTTGTCTAACGCCGCAGTTCCTGCATCGCTTGCTTCTACCAGTGCGCCGCCCGTAGCGGATGCCTCACCTAATTTACCGCCAGAGACTTCATTCGCTTTACTTTTAAGCCACTCTGACGACAGTTCGGAGATCCAATTGCTCAATGGGCCATTATAAGCACTTTGGGAAATGCGTTGCTGCAATACCAGTAACAGGTGAAAGTCATTCACACTCGCTTGGGATTGATTAAGTGACGCGAGCAGCCATGCATCTTTCAACAGTTCAATCAGTGCTGGAGACAACGACGGAGCAGCATCATTTCCACGTGCATACGAAGACAGTTTCTGATCGAGCTGCTCAAGCAAGGTCGACTTTGAGGCATTGCTTTGATTGACTGCCGCGTGCCAGCCAAGGGTTGAGTCTTTAATGAGCTCATAAAACCAATGTTCTAGTTCTACAGCGTAATGCGTACGTCCCATACAATCGCCAGCCGCAGCCTCAAGCGAAGATTTCACACCCGGTGCCAGTCTTCTCACCAGATTCTGTAGTTCGATGTTTATCATAATGGTATCCGTTATCCCTTCAGTGGCATTTCTACAAATGTCATCTTGTTATCCTGCGTCCTTATCCAAGCTGACTGGCCTAATTGCTGCCCTTTTTGCTGCGTCTCCGAGAGCGATAGTCTTGGGAGAAACTGCCCATCGACTTTCATCAACAAGCGAAATTTGAGGTTCACGCCAATGTATTGCGTCACCATTTGGTTAATGGCAGAGACAAGGCGTTTATCGCGACGAATAGCGCGGTAATCGTCGTAATTTTGTGGTCGAATTTTGACGTCGAGTTTTTGCCCCACCATGGCTGCCTTCTTGCCGATTAATGCATCAAAACCCAAAGCACGATTTTTTCCTGACATGCCGATTTGTATGAGCGCATCTTGGCTAATGGGTTGATAAGAAAGTGAACTGCGCTCCACATCAAACGGATAACCAAAATAGTCTTCAAGCATGCAACGGAGTGTTTCTGGGCAAGTAACCTTCAAGCCGATCAGGCCTGTGTATTGCACGAAATGGCTAGCGGGAATGCCTTCAACGCTTCCTACTGCACCATGTAAATTGATGAGCAAACGTGTTATCGACGGTCGGTAGCTTGCCCAATCGAAGGTTTCTTCTTCGCATTGCGCAGATAAGTTATGTTTGTTTTCTGTTTGGCAGAGCAAACGGTAGTACCGGTTGTTAAAGCTGTCGAAGAAGTCCGCCATCGCGTGATCTTCTTCGTCAAACACCGCTTGAATGGCTTCTTTATAGAGGCTTCGCGGCATCACCCCTTTCGCGCCAGACAGCCCCGGCAACGAGGTGGTGATCTGCCAATCATCATTCATGCTGCGTTCAACAGACACAATTTCAGAGTGGTAATACGCAGGAAGTCGCGCCGCTTTAAATCGAATGTTCGGGCGCACACCTTGCGCTTGAGCGTGGTGTTTTACCAACTGCCAACTGCTTTGCAAGGACGCAAGATACGGGTGCTCTACCCATCCTTTTAAAGAAGACTTTTGCATCCCGACCTCCTCGGAAAGGCTTGGAACACGCCGTCTTGTCCTTCAATCAAAATATCCACTTGCGTGAAGCTGTTGAACCCTGCAAAGCACGCAAAGAATCGATCGAGCAAATGGGAAAAAAGCTCAATGCCGCCAACCAATTCATTCGCATTGAGCGTGACGCTGATTTTAGTGCCATAAGCAAAACAGCTTTTGCCCGAAACACGAATTGGCGCAACCACTTGCTCGGTATCGATCGCCACCAGGGAGTTAATGTAGGCCGTGATTTGTTGGCTTTCTTGGTGGTTATACAGCGAGAACAATGACTTCAGTTGCGTAACAGGATCTTCAGCACCAAAAATGGCGTGATAGTTAAAATGCAGGTGCGAAAGCAATACCCAAGAACTGTTCTGGAGATCTTTCTTTGGCGCGGGCTGAGTTGGTCGGCGGCTCAATCGCGCCGTACCAGGAATGGTAATGGTTTCACGGCATTGAATATGGCTTTTGGTGTTGAGTTTGGCAGCTCGTCGCCCGTTCGAACACAGAGTCGTGACCAGCCACGTTCGAGGTTCGCTGTCAGCGCTTTCATTGCGCGTATCCGTGACCTTGAGCCGGTATTCCGTTTCGCCCGTTTCGGTATCACGCTCTGACAACTGCCAGCGATAACCGGTTTTTGATGCCTGATATTGGTCGCTGTATAACGCAGGAACAGACGTGGTTCCGCGTTCATCCACATCGTCGACGCTCACGATAGAAAACAGGGATAAATCGTTCGGATTGCTGGCATCAATCGTCAACGGATAGGAAGACTGAGTGAAATCAATGCGTGCCGGCTCTGCTACAACACGATGGAGATTAACAATAGGCGTGCTGTGCAGTGTGAAGTGAGATTTGTCGATGGCACGCGCCACATCCACTTCGAGATCTTCAACGAAGAGTTTGATCGTCAGGCTATGAGCGTCAATGTGCTTTACGGCATCGCCTAGATTCAACCGCAATGCATGGAAACGTTCAGGGAAAACGAAGAATTCAGTGAGGAGCTTAAAACCAAAGAAGCTGCTCGCGAGATACGGCAGTGTGGATTGCTCATTGTCAAACCCCACCACTTCGAGCGCATCTTTACCGAGAATGCGCTCCCCCCCGTCCCAAGAAACAACAACTTGCTCAATGCCGGACAACACCATGTCATGAAGGCGTAACATCAAGTTCGGATCGCCTTGCATTTGCAAGTCAATATAAGACATCGATAACGTCGATAAAGGCATGCCTTCATCAAACGCGCTAAAACAAAAAGCCAGCATCGCTTTAGATTGTTCAGCACCGCGGGGTTTTGCAACATCAAAAGGTGCCATCGCCACATCGACACCAGACAACGAAATAGGGTTAAGCGTTACGTTTTGCGTGGTGCGAAAAACAGCGTGATGACCATTGTCATCAGACACATCGAATTCAGTGTCTTTCGGAATCACGTGCTGCGCGGTTGCATCATCTCCAACATCAATACTGAGTATGCCAAATGAAGGAACAGGACGAAGGTAGTGTGGGAACAACAAGCGTAGCAAGCTTTCAGTGAATTCTGGATAAGCATCATCGAGGCGTTTTTGCAGCTTGCCGTTAAGCAATGCAACACTTTCAATCAACCGCGCAACTTGTGGGTCATCAACGGTTTCTTTGTTAATACCGAGCGAGCTTGCCGCGCCTGGGTGGCGCTGAGAAAACGCCGCAGCCTCTTCGCGGATAAAGCGTAATTCTTGTTCAAAATAGGCAAGCAGAGAATCAGACAAGGTTCGTTTTCCTTACATCAAGTGTGCTGGTACTGAAATCTAAAAACGAATCAAAAACGACCGTCTCATCACCTTGGTCAGTGTGCATAATCGCGGTAATGCGGAATTCGAGTTGGTTATTGGCTGTTGTGTCTTCATTGACCTCTAAATCAACCGCAGACAAACGCGGCTCGAACGTTTTGATGAGCTGTCGAATTTCTTCTCCGACCACTTCACTGTTCGCTTTGCTTTGAGAACGAGAGATATTTTGCATACCGAGGGTCGCAATGGTGCCCTTGAGAGAATTCGCGTCATTGTCCCCAGTCCAAATCGGGGCGCGTCCAGAAATTAACGAGGAAATGTGGGCGATAATGGCGTCACGCGCATCATCAAGATCGCCTCGCCATTGTTGTTTCAATTTCATGGTCAAGCTCATACGCTCTCTCCCACTTCGTTTGAGGAAACAGCCGTAGAAAGCACGATTTGAGCATCAAGAATTTCATATTGATACTGAGGTTGAAGGCGAATTTCGCAGAGATAACGCGTTTGGTCAGAGGCGTCTTCAACCAGAGCGATATCGCAGGATTTTAGTGGATAGCGCGCCATAATGGCATCATCACCATAATCCACTTCGCTAATGTATTTTTGAATCCAACGCTCTAAGCTGCGTTTACAATCTGCTGCACTATCGAAGCTGCCCACTTGGTCACGAAGCTGCGCTTTAATGTAGTGACCAAAACGACATGCCATTAAATTGGTCTGAAGCATACCCAGTAACCGGCTTGCTTCGTCAGGCGCTTTCCATACGGACTGGTTAGAGAAAAACCCTTGTTGCCCGCTCAAATACAAACTGCTTAGCGCGATAAAGCCTTGCTCAGACCAAAATCCATCTTCTTCACTGAACACATCAACACGCGCAAATTGATTGCGCTTTTCTAACAAAATTGCGCCATGATTTGCACTTTCGTCATAGGCACGCAGGAAACCAAACCAGCTAATCCGGTCAAACTCGCGTAGCACATTTGCAGCAAGTAGATATGCAGGATTCCCCCACAACACGGGATCTGAAAGCGGAATTTCGTTGAATACAAATCCTGCGGGATAATTTAGCCAAGGCAAACGCTGGCTATATTCAGGCAATACCAGGTGGAGAAAGCGGCTTGATTGGTTTTTACGCAGCAACTGCCACGAGCGGTAGTCATCGCTTTCCAAAATTCGAGCAATACGCGCATTGTCATGCATTTGGCGCTCTGGCTGATCGCCAAAGAAGTAAGGGTCCACGCCAAGTGTTATGGGGCACAATGCCCTTTCGCCCACTTCAGACAGTAACTGAAGCGTATAGAGATCATCGTAATCGCTGTCGTCGTTAAAATCTGGATGAACACGATGGTCAATAACTAACAAGCCAAAAGGTTGACCACCCGCAGTATCAAGTTCTTGAGAGTAAGTTTTCTTGTATAGCGTCGATTGAGATACATCAAAAGATAAACTCACATCGTTCGCAATTTCTTGCCACGTCGCATCGAGCATCTTTACTTTGATGCGCCGCATTGAAACAGGCAATTCGATAAGGCTTTGTAGCCCTAACCAACTGGATTCGAGTTTTTTAAATTGCGGCTCTTGGATTACCAACGAAAGCTGTTCGCTAATTTTCTCATCAAGTGCTGAGATAAGCCGAGTGATAGAAGACGTAAATGCGCCGAGATCATTCTCACGTGACGAGGCCAGCAGAGCCTGCCAGTGCTCGCTGTCATAAGAATTGATAAAGGTTGCGCTATCTACCATCGGCAATCATCCATGTTCAAGAAGCGGGGATGACTCCCCGCTAATTGAATTAGCCTGGAATATTGGCAACCATCCGTAAGGAGGTCGTCAATTCTTCCATTTGCAGCCAAGGGCGAAGATACGCTACCGCAGAGTACGCGCCAGGCTTACCGGCTTGCTCCTGAACGGTGACTTTCGCTTCAACCAATGGGTGGCGGGCTTTCGCCTCATTGCCGATTGCATTTGGGTTAACATACTGGTGAATCCAAGTATTGAGCTCTTTTTCGACATCGGTGGCTTCAAGGTGTGAACCAATCTTGTCGCGTCCCATCACTTTCAAGAAGTGCGCAATACGGCTGCTTGCCATGGTGTATGGCAGGCGCGCTGAAATGGCAGCGTTCGCTGTCGCTTCAGGGTCGGTATATGTCTTAGGTTTATGCGCTGTTTGCGCACCCATGAACACACCGTAGTTGGTGTTTTTGTAGTGAACCAACGGCAAGAAACCTAAGTCGCTAAGCTCTTTTTCACGCTCATCCGTTAGGTTAACTTCGGTAGGACATTGCTGAAGGAGGTCGCCAGCATCGTTCTTGAAAGTAAAGTTAGGCAGGTTTTCCACTTTACCACCGTTGTCATTCCCACGGATAGCAGTACACCAGCCGAACTGACGATACGCATTGGTCAAGTTGAGACCGTAATCATACGCCGCGTTACTCCATACGAAGTCATCTTCAGACTCTGGTACGGCTGAACCATCAGCGCCTTTTTTCAGCTCTTCAAAAGCAAAAGATTTCACAGGAATGGTGCCTTCACCATATGGCAGACGCGCGAGGGTTTTAGGTAGCGTTAACGCCACATAACGGCTGTCATCACTGGCACGGAATGCATTCCAACTTGCGTATGCTGGCGAATCAAAACCTGCTGCAACCGGCTTGCCTTCTTGGAATGTTTGGAATGAATCAAAATCGAACATGCTCGCGTTCGCAGCGGCAACAAAAGGGGCATGAGAAGCAGAAGCTACTTCACCCATGTAACGCAGCAGTGCCACATCTTCATCGCCGTAGCCAAACTCATAATCACCAATCAGCGCACCATAAGGTTGACCACCCGCAGTACCAAACTCTTCTTGGTAAATCATGGTGAAGAAACGGCTGCGATCGATCGCTGGTGCATCTTCAAATTGCTCTAGCAATTCTTGCTTGGTGTAGTCAGCCAGTTTAATTTTCAGGTCAGGGCCCAAATCGCTGTTTTTCACCAATTTCTGTAAGCCGAGCCAGGTACCTTCAAGCTTTTGAAAGTCTTTTTCTTTCATCACAGTTTGTAGCTGTTCTGAAATTTTTTCGTCGATCGCGACAATGGCCTTTTCAATCGTCAACGTGAGGTTTTTGTCCCACGTAACGGTTCCATCAAGCACTTGAGAAGTAAGATTCGAAAGCAACTCTTTGGTTGTATCAGGCGGTGTTTGCGTGGTTGCAGTGATCGCACGTTCAAGAAAGCTCGCTTGGCCTTCTGATGCTTCTGCACCGGCTTGGTTTGTTTGTTGTTCAGTCGACATTACTCTTCCCCTTCCTTCTTCACGCCAAGCTCATCAGCCAATCCTTGGATTGCGTCTGTGCTTTGCAGAACTTCTTTGAGAAGGCGCTCAAGGTCACGAGAGCGATCTGCTTTGCTCAGCAGATCTTTAAGCTGGTTGCGTGTTTCAACCAATTGTCTCAGTGGATCAATCTGATCAACCAAACTTTCAGGGTGAAAGTCGCGCATTGACTGAAAGCTAAGGTTAACTTCGAATTGGCTGTCATCGTCTGCCAATTTATTGTCAACTTTGTAGCTAAGTTGCGGGTGGATTTGCGTCATCACCGAGTCGAAGTTGTCTTTATCAACACCAGTAAATTCACGCTCTTCCAAGTCCGTTTTGTCAGAGTCAGGTTTATGGCCAGAGAAGTCACCAATAACACCTACCACAAAAGGCAGTTCCTTGGTTTCTACGGCCCCATTTGTTTCCACATCATAAGTAATACTGACTCGGTTCTTACTTACCCGTTTATGTTGTGCATTCAGTGCCATAACACAATTCCATTTTAAATTTTACGTCACTAAGAAAAAGCGCCGACCACATAAACAGGCGCTTATCGATTACTTAGCACCTGATAGCAACTTGCCTTGAGGCACGTTGTAGGTGACGATACCGCCATCTTTCAACTCACCATCTTCAAGCTCATAGTTATGTTTTTGAGAGATTTCAATATAAGAAAGTGCTACTTTCTCAACAGGTTGAGACCCATCTGAACCTTCAACGTTGTAAGACACTAGACGTGCATTGGAGAGTTTAATTTGGAAATAAACCACTGCGCCTTGACCACCGGATTCTGGCTTAGTAAAGGCGATCTCAACCATTTTCCCTTCTTTGCCTGGGTTAAACAGAAAAGACAGCAAATCTTCAGAAGCGCCATCGGCTTGCTTGGTGAAATTCACCTCTGTAATCGCTACCATGCCTGAGTCAGCGTTGTTAGCATTACCGATATCCATTGCGACATTTCGTACGCCACCCCATTTGTACGAACTGATCGCAAACCAGCCAGTGCCTTCTAATCCAGCAATTGTTGCTCCACCCTTAACGTCCACGCCATCAATGCGCATAAAAATACTTGCCATAATTTTCCCTATTTATTTGTGAACAAATCCGACCCTACCAACGTAAACCCGTCGAACCATTTGAGGATTTACTAGAGCTCTCCTTGGGTGTTTCCTTCGGCTCAGCACTATGGGGTGCACCATCCTGAGCTGAATTTCGTGCAGGCTTAGAAGAAACGTGTGTTGGCGTTCCAGATGTAACATCGGGCAGCACTACCCTTTCTTCATTATCTAAGCCGATAAGATTGAAAATTTTGTCTTGATCGTTTTCTCTTCCCACCAACAGTTCACTCATGAGTTCCGGCAACGGCATGTAGCCCCAACGAATGGCTTTTTCTAAAAGAAAAGAGACGGGACTATGAGGTTCACTGACACGGAAATACTCCGCCAACTCTCGCAGTTGGACGAACGCTTGGTCTCGGTTCATGTTGTTCATTTTTGCTGCCTCTGCGAAGCTTGCGGTTTCGGACACCGAGACAACCGCTTGAGGTACAGTGTGCTGACTTTCGGAATGAGAAGAGTTCTCTGCAGCAGCTAACTCGCTTAGTTCGTTATTGTCTTGGCTTGAGTAATTTTGACTTAAGGAAGAATCGGTATTTTCCTTCGCAGGCTTTAAACCCGAGAGATAGGTAATTGCACTTTGAACTTTTGAAATGAGTGATAAGGCGAAGGTAAAATTAACGCCTTTGACCAACATCGGTTGTGCGCGCTTATTAATGCATTCCGATACCGATAAAAAGAGATTGGACAAACGTTCTAAGTTATCGATTCGCTCTTGAACAAAGCTTTTTTGAGACGCAAGAAGTTGCCCTGCTTGCTGGCGTAACTGAGGTGCACCGCCTTTGTTCTCAGCACTTTGGTACTGAAAAAAAGTGATGTCGCCCACCAATGGCAGCATAAGAAGCGGGGCATATAAAAGGCTACTGTCTTCACTGTCTCCACATATTTGAAAAAAGGCTTTCACCTTCGCCTCAAACTGCTCTTTTTGGGCTTCTTCCCCCTTTCCTTTCAGTTTCTCTTGCGGCAAAACTGGATTGAGGATTTCCCACTCATTCTCAACAAGCTCACTCAACCATTCGATAAGATTTGAAGCGCCAGCGATTCTGTTATCCACGATGAGCTGAACAGCAAGCATCCAACCAATCAGTTCAATGTCGCGACTTTCCGTTTCGAATGTTATTTTTAAGCTCGTACCGAGCTGCTTCCATGCTTGCAGGTTCTCTTCCTGCAAATTATCCAACTCTGTTTCATCGGGATTTTGCGCAAGCTTCCTAAGCGCGGTTTGGGCAACATTAAATTCATTTCTTAATGGTCTAAACGTCGTTCGGTCAGCTTTTAAGTATTTGCCACATGGCTGTTCGTTTGAGATAGGGGTTGAAAGCGCGCGTTTTACGTCGTCCGTGAATACCATATCTATACTGTTTCCCCGTATTACTGCGACATCCTTTCACAGTAAATTCTTCTAACCAACGCTAATCACTGCGTTAGAAACCTGTAAACACTTAGAAATAAAAAGGCTTATTTTTCAATTTGATGTGCTTCTAAGTGCTTTACTATTTGCACACTGAGTACATCTCAATTCATAGAAAAACGCTTCTCGTAAAAGGAATTACGCCAAGATTTGTTTCCAGTGTAAGATTATTGTCTTAAATTTGATACTTTGGTAGCGACAAGGTTACAATATATTGATGCGTTAGTCACATGTGAACTGTTTGGTTTTCAAAAATCCTCCAATTCATCCCGCAAAACATTCCACTGTTTAAATTACGCTCATACTATGAGCCCAGCAGTACGTTGGGATGTGCCGTGAGTAGGATTTCGATTTAGTGGACGTATCACCCAAGCAAAAAATTTGCATGTGAACGTTGCGTATATTCAGCGTTACGAACTGGTAACATTCAGATTAAAAAGGATATTTCTGCATGATCAAGATTCAAGAGACAGGAAGGTTGTCAAAACCATTGGATGAGGCAAGGAAAATTCTGGTTGTTCCTCAAGGCTATGCTGGGTTCTGCTTTCAACCTCAAAAATTTCCAGATCAAGTCAAAACAGTACTCACCACAACAGGCGTCGGCCCTTGTCACTGCTTGATCATTGTGGAAGATTATTCGGACAGTGTTGTTTTGTGTCACCTTGATGAGAGTTTCACTGCGAGAGCTTTTTCATACACAACACGCCTTCTAGAAATATTGCGAGACGGTTGTGGAGAAAAGAGCCCTAAATTTAGCGTATCTATCGCATCAAGCAGCCCGACGAGAGACACAGTATTGCGAGGCGGTGAAGTGCTTAGAGCAGTAAATGCATTCGGTAGCAGTGACAGAATGGAAGCGCCTGTCGCGCCCACAACATGCGGACAGACTGACCACGCGTTTACTGTCGGAGATCCAACGACAACCCACCATATTGGCGATATCGATCAGAACAAATATTTCGACAAGAGTGACGGCGTACCAGGCTGGTCAACATGGCAAAGAATCGGTGGGATGAGCCCAGGGTTAAGCGGAAGAAGAATTCGCTTGCTAACAAATTTAGATGTAGCTCCAAAACAGTTCGTGAAGCCCGTGTAACACATAGCATTAGAAAAGCACGTAAAAGGCCGCTGACTCTTTATGACAAGAGCTGCGGCCTTTCTACTTTCAAAAGCCATAACATTCACTCTCAATCAAGTTCGCGAGAGTCTAAGTCCCAATTTGATACATACAAAAAAAGCCCCGCGCTCTTTTCTAGAATGAGCTAGCGAGGCTTCGTTGTGTTGGCGGAGCGGCCGGGGGCGCGCACGTCCGGGACTCAGCCGAAGGCTCGTGAGAGTCCAAAACCAAATTCGATAGATACAAAAAAGCCCCAGCATTACTGCTGAGGCTTCGTTGTGTTGGCGGAGCGGACGGGACTCGAACCCGCGACCCCCGGCGTGACAGGCCGGTATTCTAACCAACTGAACTACCGCTCCAATTCTTTTGAAACTCGATGTTGCCATCCAATTTCTAGAATGTGGCGGAGAAATAGGGATTTGAACCCTAGGAGGGCTATAAACCCTCGCCGGTTTTCAAGACCGGTGCTTTAAACCACTCAGCCATCTCTCCGTGGTGCGGCGAATATTATAGGCCTACCGCGAACCTGTAAATACCTTTTTTGCGTTATTTTGTTCAAGCGTTCAAAAAGACACCAGAATGGCTTATCAATGAGTCAAATAACACGAAAAACCAACACCTTAATGATGTAAATTTAATATCTAGAAAGAAGATTTCACTTTCATTGCTAGCGTTCAGGCATCTCAGGGGTAAGTCAGCTACAATGCAGCCAACATTCAGATTCGAGCCAGCATGATGCGTAACACCCTTCTCTTTCTATTCCTGTCATTTATCTCTTTATCGACACTTTCTGCAACAAACGATGCCCAACAGATAAAAGGCGCTGCTTGCTTCGTCTCTGACGCCCAAGGCCGTGTTTTAGTTACGCGTGATATTCTCAATAATCGCATCTCTATTCCTGGTGGATATGTCGATACGGATACCCCAAGTGACGCAGCCGTTCGAGAAACACTTGAGGAAACCGGTATTGCTGTTAAAGCCGTAGGAGAGCTCATTAGGCAGGACAACGCCATTATTTATGACTGTGTTGCCTTGTCACCTATACCCGTTCATGACACTGCCTCCCAAGATTACGAAATTCAACATGCTGCTGTTGCCGCTTGGAACGCTGAACATTTTGGTCGTGAGGTGCGTGCCGTATACATGATGGCGCCCAACGACGCCATGCTGGATGATGCGCGTTTTCCAAAGCAGGTCGCCTTGTTCCCAGAGCTCTTGCTATCAGCCACGCCTAGCACACTCGATATCTCACAGAATTTTTCACACATAGCATCCGCATTTACCGTGTGGAATTCAGGGCTAAACCGACATTTTCAACAGTTTATTGAACGTCTGCCACCTTCCCTATCAAGCCTTTTATCAGCGGGACTCTTTGCTGTATCAACACTCGGTAATGGCGCACTGTTTTTCTTGCTGCTCCCTATCGCGATGGCGACAGGCGGTTTAAAGCGAACCGCCAGTGTTGTCTTGGTTGCGGTGTTGGTAACGGTCATCACGCATTTTGGAAAATTACATTTTTCTGTGCCTAGACCTTTTTACGTCTTCCCAGATCTTCAACGCGATCTAGCGTCCGGCTTTGCCTTTCCAAGTGGTCATACGGCAACTGCCTTTGCAGTGTGGGGCTTGGTGTATAGCTGGGTAAAACAAACGGGCAAAAAAGCACTGTGGATATGGCTTGTCCCCGCCGCGCTGGTTGCACTCAGCCGTGTATATTTGGGTGTGCATTATGTGACTGACGTGCTTGCTGGTGCTGTCGTCGGCGCGTTGTCTTTAGCGATTGTCCTCTATGTTTCTCATGCATCACATCGAGGTACCTCGCTTCTTCTTAAAGCGAGATTGTGGTTCGCGGTAGCGCTCTTCATCGCACCATTCGCAGCCACTCAAATTCAGCCGAGTTTCCTTTATTGCATGCTCTTGGCGTTCGCATTTGCCTTGTCGTTATGCGTTTCAACACGCGCCGTTACTCATGGAGATAAGCCATTGGGGAAAAGCGGGTTTATGTGGTCGCTTGCAGGATTGGTGGTATTGGCAGGCATGGCATTTGGGGTTGGTCAGTGGTCGACATCCAGCATCGAAATTCTGATTGCACACGCCAGTGTCGCCATCGCATTGAGTGTGTGGCTAGTGGTAATCACACCGCGTTTGCCCCTCACCTCAAGCGCGCCTTCGGCAAACTAACGGTTCAATCAACACGATCAAAAAGAGGCACAGCTAGGTGCCTCTTTCACATTTAGCATCGCTGCAAAAGATTAACCTTTCGCAACGTCTGCCAGTTCTTTTTCTGCATCATGGTCGATATCAACACCAGCAACGACACCCGCTTTCGGATCGTTAAAGATGGATTCGTCCAATTTGCCTTCACTCTTCGCAACAATACAGCTAACCGCAGCATCACCAGTAACGTTGACTGCAGTACGAACCATATCAAGCAGACGGTCAACACCCAGGATCAGACCGATGCCTTCAAGTGGCAGACCAACCTGAGCGAATACCATCGACAGCATGATCAAACCAACACCTGGCACACCCGCAGTACCGATAGAAGCAAGTACAGCCATCATGATCACAGTGACATAACCGGCCAAACCAAGCTCAACACCGTAAATGTTCGCGATAAACACTGTCGCCACACCCTGCATGATCGCCGTACCATCCATGTTGATGGTTGCGCCGAACGGAACAGTGAATGAACCCACAGAGTTACGAACGCCTAAACGCTCAGTCACAGTACGTAGCGTAACAGGAATGGTCGCATTCGAGCTTGCAGTACTGAACGCGAACACTTGCATGTTGCGTGCTTTCTTCAAGAAGGTCGTAACACTTAGACCAGAGAAGAGTTTGAGGATAAATGGAATCACAACAAACAGGTGCAGCATCAACACAGCGATCAGAACCACAACGTAGCCAATCAACTGCGCGAACAACGCAAGACCAAGGTTTGCCATGGCTTTCGCGATCAAACAGAAAACGGCATATGGTGCGATTTCCATGATAACGGTAACCATCTTCATCATGATTTCGTTAAGCACTTCTACCAACTCAACCACTTTCTTGGCTGGCTTACCAACCATCAAGATACAAACACCCATCAAAATCGCGAAGAAGATGATTTGCAGCATTTCACCTTCAGACAGTGCGTTGATTGGGTTGTTTGGAATGATGTCGATCAGAACTTGAGACAGCGGTGGCGCTTCACGTCCAGAGAACGCAGATTCCGTCGCCATGTCCATACCACTGCCGATACCAGAGATAACTGCAACAGTGATCGCCACAGCAATCGCAATGGCTGTAGTAAGGATATAGAGACCGAAAGATTTCGAACCAACTCTTCCCAACATTTTGATATCACCGATGCCACAGACACCGCATATCAATGAGAACAGTACGAGAGGTACAACGAGCATTTTCAGCGCGTTAACAAACATCTTGCCCACGACGTGGAACAAGCCATTTGTGATGTAGGTGTCAACAAAGCCACCTGCTGGGTTTAAACCCAAAATGTTAATGGTTAAACCAAGAAGAATACCGGCGACTAACCCGACAATCACCTTGGCGGTGAGGCTCATCTTCCCTTCACCGTTTGATGCTGCATTACTCATATTGCCTCCATGACTAAAGTAGTGTTTCCCGTCATGAAAGACCTTGTTTCAGATTGCCAATAGCAAAACTGCGCTTTGGAAGCGCTTTCCTCTAAAAATTGTGTAACCTCACCTTTGAGCCAATAAAGGTGCTGAGGTATGTAAAATTGAATTTAGATGGTAGTTATTTAGCCGACGAACAAAACCGATTCAAGATATTTCAGGTGTGACGTGCCATAGATATATCTTGATTCGCACTTCCTGTTCGTCTCTAAAATGAGCCTTTAAATTAATTTATGCCTCAAATAATCAAAACCACAACACCGGCCAAAATGCAACAAATCATTAACAACCATCTGATATGCAGTATTCATGCAGCCTTTGAGCATATTTACGCTGAAATGACCTCTTGAGACAAATTGAGATGATGTTGCGCGGTCATGAAGGAAACATGGGCTTCTATCAGGGTTTTAGCTTCTTTTTGCCAGTATTCTGCGCACTGGCTCTGACAAAACTCCAATAACACCACAATAAGTGTGTCCATGCGCTGCAAACACCACTTCTTAACCTCTAATTCATGTCGAATATCACTCGCCATTTCTTGCATCTTGCTGTAGCTAAACTGAAGAAATCCATAAGCTGTTTCCACCTCGCCAAGAGAAGCAGAGTGATGATGAATGCGCATACACGCATCCATCCAATATCCAATGGCTAAACTTTTCGCCTCATCAATGTGTGGGTCATACAATGCAGCTGGCACATGTTTAACCAATTCTTCTAAACAGCAGATCTCATTGATGTTCTGATTGCAGTACCATTGCTGTGCCAAAGATAGCCATTCATTCACCGTCATTTCAGGTTCAAATGTATTCGTCATGCTGCGGACTCCCAACAACGTACAAAGTGATTGTCACTCACCTGATTGATCACAGGCTGAAGCTTTTCACTGAGCGCACGAATTTCATCGGCATTCGCCGAATAATTATCCGTTTGCTTAATCAGTTCACTGAATGGCGTATCAGGATCAGGCACCGCAGAAATCAGCAATTGGGTGTAAGGGTGCTGAGGATTCGAGAGAATAGACTGCGTATCACCCCACTCCACAATTTGACCGCGGTACATCACTGCCGTTTCCTCTGCGATATAGTGCGCCGTAGCAAGATCATGGGTGATATACAGAAAACCTATTCCCATCTCTTTTTTCATTCGCTGCATAAGGTTCAACACACCCAGACGAATAGACACATCCAGCATGGAAGTAGGCTCATCAGCCAGAATGATTTCTGCGCCGACCCCCAATGCTCTTGCAAGGTTGACGCGTTGGCGTTGCCCCCCACTGAGTTGGTGTGGAAATTTAGATAAACATGCAGAATCTAATTCCACCATTTCCATCAGTTCGCGCTGGCGCGCTTTTAATTGCGCTTTACTGGCGATCGCATTGTGAATTTTCAACGGGCGAGCAACGTGATGATCAATCGTATGTGCAGGATTTAAAGAACCAAAGGGGTCTTGAAACACCATTTGGACATTGCTGCGATAGTCACGGAGTGGCTTACCAGAACGAATGTCGTTGATATTCTGTCCTTTGAATAAGATCTCTCCAGAAGACACATCGTGCACTTTGGTGATTAAACGCGCGACCGTACTTTTTCCGCACCCTGATTCTCCTACCAGAGCGAGGGTTTTACCTTTGTGAAGGTCGAAACTCACGCCACGCAGCGCCTGAAACACATCTTGTTTTGAAAACCCGCCACCGACAGCAAAGTTCTTAGAGACATTCTTCAATTGAATGATCGGTGACTCTTGGGTCAATGGCAGCGTCATGCGGGCTCTCCTTGTTCAAATTTCTCTTTACTGGCGTCGCGATCATGAATATTGGGGAATGATGCCCAAAGTTGTTGTGTGTAAGGGTGCTCAGGCTGATTGCGAATACGGCTCGAGGTATTCACCTCGACAATTTCACCGTGTCGCATGATGGCAATGCGATCGCTTAGCTGGGTCATTAGCGCCAAGTCGTGTGTGATGAAAAGCACTGAGAAACCAAATTCTTCTTTTAATGAGAATATCTGCTGAAGAATTTCACGCTGTACCACCACATCCAGCGCTGTCGTTGGCTCATCCATGATGATCAGTTTTGGGCTCAAGCTCAGCGCTATCGCAATCACCAAACGCTGACGCATACCGCCACTGAACTGATGGGGATAATCCAAAATACGCTCTCGTGGAATGTTCACTAGATCCATCATTTTCATTGCACGATCAATCGCATCTTCTTTGTTCCATCCTTTGTGCCATTGGATCACGTCAACGAACTGCTCTTGCACCGTCAACACAGGATTCAACGAATTCATGGCACTTTGGAACACCATGGCAATTTCACTCCATCGGACCATGTTGAGATCTTTTTCCGCCAATTCACGAAGATTACGGTCTTCAAGCCAAATCTCGCCACCAGAGATAAACGCAGGCGGTTTGTGCAAGCTGTTCACAGAGAATGCGATGGTGCTTTTTCCGCACCCAGATTCACCCGCCAAACCAAATATCTCGCCGCGACCAATATCAAAACTTACGGTGTTTACGGCTCGGAAGTGACCATCATCCATGATGTAATCAACACACAGATCTCGGACTCTAAGCAGAGGGTCATGATGAAAAGCCTGTTCATGTTCCATTTATATTCACTCCAAAAATAACTTGAATGCAAATTATTATCATTTCGTTTATCAGTAAAGTGTAAGACATAAATTAGAGAAGTGGATCGCACGAGGGCCCCTCAAGTGTGAAAGGTTTCACGTGGATTTCGCTTGGGTTTCACTGGAGCATGACGGACACCCGATGAATCCGAGGGTGAAGGAAAGGTATAAAATTAGGTAGAATGCGTGCTTCATACTTCGCCGATACGCTTATCGGTGAAAGGCTTTGCTCAATTACACGAAGATACAACGATGACATCATGCCCTCAGTGCGACGCTCCACTCACCTGCACAGCCGATACTGGCGCGTGTTGGTGCATGCAATATCCACACATATTGCCCGTTGCCGATAAGAACAATTTGGCATGCTTGTGCCCAACGTGTTTAGCAAAGCTCATTAACCAAGAATTAGACGTGCTATATCAAGAATACAGCGTCAATGACTTGATACGCTTAGCTAAACCCTATGCAAACAGCCCTGAACTTATTGAAGGGCTGGATTACACCGTGGAAAATGGTTTTATGGTGTTCTCTGCTTGGTATCACTTGAAGCGTGGCACCTGCTGTGGAAATGGATGCCGCCACTGCCCATATGGCAAAAGCGACACATCACGTTTCAACAACGTGGGCTAAGTCACTGACGTTGCGCAAGTCTTCGTAGACAATGCGCGCCCTCTAGCACGCACGCCGTGCGAGATTTACTTTTTAATCGAAAAGATAGCACTATGAAAATTGTCGCTGTAACCGCTTGTCCTACAGGCATTGCGCATACCTACATGGCCGCTGCTGAATTGAAAAAAGCAGCGGTACAAAAAAACATTCACATTAGCGTCGAAACCCAAGGGGCGATGGGCATCGAAAACCCATTAAGCATTCGTGACATTGCACAGGCGGACGTTGTGCTGATTGCGTCTGACATTGAGATTGAAGACAGAGCCCGTTTCTCTGGAAGCAAAATCCACTGTGTCACTATTGAGGAAGTACTGACAGACCCAGTCAGAGTGTTGGAGCGCTGCAAAGCGTTATGACAATGCCCACCATCAGTCGGCGCATCACCTTTCTGATCGGCGAAGAAGGTTTACCAGCATGGAAGCTGAATCGATTAAAAACATTGGCGGGTTTATTCCGCTCCGTCACCGTATTTTGCAACCTTTCTCAGCGCAATGCCGCGAACGCGGAACAGCCTATCCGTATTCTGAGTCTTAGCTCGCGCCCCAATGACCTTTGCCAATTGCTGATTGAAGGCAATGATGCCGAACTTGCTGCCATGGTTCTAACCGATTTCGCTGCGGAGCACGGTGTCTTGGTATGCGGCGGTAAGCGTGCTAAAGCGACACCCACCAGCACCTTTATCTCACTGCCTTTCTCATATCAGGTTTATCAAGCTCCCCAGTCGAACCTTGATAAACACGCGCTACTGGCGGAATTTGCCTTGCGCGTCGCCCAAAATGAACATAACGAAGAGTCCACCCAAGAAGCGTTGTTTAATGCTTTGTACTCGCGAGAAAACGTTTCATCGACGTGCATGGGCAATGGGGTTGCACTTCCCCATGTAATGACACCTTTGGTTAGTCAGATTCACATTTTTATTGCCTCCACGGCACAACCGCTCGATTGGCTGTCAAAACGTGGGGAGGTAACGCGTGTTATTGGTGTAATGTTACCCAAGCCGCCCGTACGAGAGCATATCGTGGCCTTTTCAACATTTTCACAGCAGCTTCTCGACAAGACGTTTTGCCGTTACCTTGAGGAAAACACCTCGTTAGACATTGTCGAAACTATCGTGCTTCATTCACTGGAAACCGCATTAACTAACCACTAAAGCGACAACGTTGAGCGTTATCCTCAGGAAGATTGGGCATAGTTGCTACCACGATACTCAGACGGCGTTAACCCAGTTTTAGCTTTAAACACACGATAGAAATAGTTCACATCTTGAAAGCCGCATCGCGTTGCCACTTCGCTTAATCGAAAGTCATATCGCTTCAACATGAATTTCGCCCGATCAACACGTACCCAGGTGATGTAATCCGCCATTCGCATATGGCCTTGTTGGCGAAATAACCGCGACAAGTGATTGGGTGTAATACTGAAGCGCGAAGCAATAGACTCTCTGCTGATGTCGCGGTGGAAGTTCTCTTGAATGTAGATACAAATCCCTTGATACAAATCTTCAACGCGATTGCGACGCCCCGCTTCTGGCGCAAGCAACATTTGCTGGCTGTAGCTTAATAAAGCGTGCAGCAGGTGGCTGTCCATCGGTGACTGAACAGGCTCTTTCGCCAAACTGTTCAACGCACTAAGAATGTGGTCGATGGCATGGCCAGTACGGGTTTGAATACTGTGTTTTTGTACGTCATAAAAATTCGGCTGGGCTTTCGCCTTCCCCACCAAGCTAAACCCAAGTTGTCGCTTACCAAACAGTAAACTCAACACGGAGCAATCTGTTTCCCAGTTGGGTTTATTCCAACTATTGGGTGGCACATAAAGCGCATCGCCCGCAAACAAGGTCACTTCGCTGATCGACTTATCGGCGTTTTCTATTTGGTTGGGATATTCACCGCTGATCACCAATTCAAGGCGCGGAAAGTTGACTTGATAGCTGAAGGTGGGTGGTGTGACTTGGTCGCTCGCAAACCAAATGCGATTGAAATGCTCTCTTTCCCCCAAAAGGTTGTCGAGCAACAGCGAAAAGACCTGACTCATAACATCTATTCTTACGCGAAAACATGGCGCGCATTATCTGCCCCATTTTGGCGACTGCCGAGCACTTCAGAACAAACCGCTGTAAATTCGTGACCTTGCTCAATAAAATGAGAATACAAACCCCGCCTTTCGGTTACGAATTTCTAGTCAAAAGAAATAAACCGTCTTTTATACCCTGCAAGCATGACGACAAAAATACCATTTAACCCCTTGCATATAAGCTTTTTTTATTTTTTACCCGATATTACCTTCACATAACCCCCAGTGAGAAACAGATCACACCAACAAATCAATGTTACATTTTTCCAGTAAAAGCCTTTCTTTTCCTCTTTCGAGTCTCGCCCTGTCACGGGAAAATATGCCCATACAATAAGAACAACATTCAGAGGTAAAACTCATGATTAATACGTTAATCAACGAAGCGCTGATTTGCTTAAACCTGAAAGCGACCACCAAAGAAGACGTGTTCGTCGAAATGATTGAACTGCTTCACGCTCAAGGCCGAGTCAGTGACAAAACCCAATTCCTCGCTGACATCCATGCACGTGAAGCATTGGGTAACACAGGTTTTGAAGACGGTGTTGCACTGCCACACGCAAAAAGTGCCGCGGTCTCGAACCCTGCGGTTGCGATTGGTATCAGCCGTGATGGCATTGAATACGGTGCCGAAGACGGTCAGCCTTCAAAACTCTTTTTCATGATTGCTTCGCCAGATGGCGGCGCAAACCACCATATCGAAGTGCTTGCTGAATTGTCGTCAAAATTGATTGAAGACGGCTTCATTGAACAATTCATGCAAGCAACCTCTGCATCAGATGCACTAGCACTTCTGATGGAAAAGAAAGCCGACGAACAAGCCATTGAAGCGAACAAAGGTTTGCTGATTGGCGTAACAGGTTGCCCTGCGGGTATCGCACACACTTATCTCGCGGCTGAAGCCCTTGAAAAAGGCGCGGCGGCAATGGGCTATGAAATGAAGGTAGAAACCAACGGTTCTATCGGCGTGAAAAACAGCCCAACCGCAGAAGAAATTGCACGCGCAGAAGCCATCATCGTGAGCTGTGACAAACAGGTCGACATGGCGCGCTTTGCGGGTAAACGCTTGATCAAAACTGGCGTAAAAGCGCCTATCAAAGATGCGAAAGGCCTGATTGCCCAAGCACTTGACGCGCCAGCATACGCGGCGTCTTCTGATGAAGGGTCAAGCGAGAGCACTGAAAGCAAGTCATCACAAGCACGTTCAGATTTGTACCGCTACCTCATGAACGGCGTATCACACATGATCCCGTTCGTTGTAACCGGTGGTCTGCTGATTGCTTTAGCACTGGCGATTGGTGGTCAACCCTCAGAAGCAGGCATGGCGATTCCTCCTGGTAGCCTGTGGAACAAAGTGCTGGATGTGGGCGTGGTTGCCTTCACCCTGATGATCCCAATTCTTTCTGGTTACATTGCTTACGCGATTGCTGACCGTCCAGGTCTGGCGCCGGGTCTTATCGGTGGTTGGATTGCCAACAATGGTTCGTTCTATGGCGCTGAGGCGGGTACAGGTTTCATCGGTGCCATCGTTGCGGGTCTGTTGGTCGGTTACTTTGTGAAATGGATTGCGACGCGCAATTATCACAAGTTCATTCAACCTCTCGTACCCATCATGATCGCGCCAATCACAGGTAGCTTGTTCATTGCAGGTCTGTTCATCTTTGTTATCGGCGCACCGATTGCAGGATTGATGGAAGGCTTGAACACCATGCTAACCAACCTGAGCACAGGTAACGTAATCCTTTTGGGTATTGTGCTTGGTGGCATGGCTGGCTTCGACATGGGTGGTCCATTCAACAAAGTGGCCTTCCTGTTCTCTGTTGGCATGATCGCAAGCGGCCAAACACAATTCATGGGGGCGATGGCGTGTGCCATCCCTGTTGCGCCACTGGGTATGTCACTGGCAACCGTTATCGGCCGCAAGTTCAACATCTTCGAAGAATCTGAAATTGAAGCAGGTAAAGCATCAGGTGCAATGGGCTTGGTGGGTATCTCTGAAGGTGCGATTCCATTCGCAGCACAAGATCCAATGTCTGTGATTCCAGCGAACGTCATCGGCTCAATGGTTGCCGCTGTTATGGCCTTCTCATTCGGCATCACCAACAGCGTCGCTCACGGTGGCCCTGTGGTTGCACTCCTAGGTGCGATGAACAAACCTGTACTTGCACTGGCATGTATGGCGGCAGGTGCGATTGTGACAGCACTGGTTGCAGTATCGCTGAAGAAAATGCGCCAATCAAAAGTAGCAGCATCAGAAACCGCAACGGCATAAATTAAACAGACACACCTATATCGCTCCCATGGTTGAAAGAGCAACATTGCTTATAGACCCAATGGGAGCGATTTTTCGCCACCGTGTCAATGCAATGAAAACAACATCTGGTACACTTTGCTCGCGTCGGTCAGCACAGAAATCTGACAACGCGTCACGCTGACTTACACAGAATAAAGCACGCCAATTGGCGCAAAAATTGAAGAACATTATGACCTCGACAACCCAACATTTTTTCCCGCTGACCAACGTTATCCAAGATTATGCTTGGGGAAGCCACACCGCATTGGGTGAGCTTTTCGATATGCCAAACCCAGACAACAAGCCTCAAGCTGAGATTTGGATGGGCGCACACCCAAATGGTTGTTCAAAAATTGATGTAAACGGTGAGCAAATGCTGCTCTCTGATTTTATCAGCGGCGACATGGCCAAGATGATTGGCCAACAAACACAAGAGACGTTTGGCGAACTGCCGTATCTTTTCAAAGTGCTGTGTGCAGCCAATGCACTTTCAGTGCAGGTTCACCCGAGCAAAGCACAAGCAGAAGCGGGCTATGCGAAAGAAGAAGCTGCTGGTATTCCGCTGTCTGCGAGCTTTCGTAACTACAAAGATCCAAACCACAAACCAGAGCTGGTTTACGCACTGACCCCATACACCGCGATGAATGGTTTCCGTGATTATTCTGATATTCTCGCTTTCTTCCACCAGCTCAATATCGACGTGCTTTCAGCATTGGTTGCCAACCTTGATGCCAACCAAAACGAGCAAGGGCTAAGTGCATTC
Organism: Enterovibrio norvegicus; assembly: GCF_002876705.1. Taxonomy (GTDB): domain Bacteria; phylum Pseudomonadota; class Gammaproteobacteria; order Enterobacterales; family Vibrionaceae; genus Enterovibrio; species Enterovibrio norvegicus_B. The sequence continues at coordinate 288,993 of NZ_MDAG01000013.1, forward strand.
TTTGAAGCGCTACTCTCTCTTGAAGGCGAACAAAAAGACACAGCAGTTGCTGAACTATTGGCATTTGCGACAGAGAACCAATCAGATGAATTGTTTGCATTGCTGCTGACGTTGTCTGAGCAATACCCGGGTGATATCGGCCTATTCTCGCCGCTTATCCTCAATACGCTGACATTGGTGCCAGGCGAAGCCATGTTCTTGGATGCATGCACCCCCCATGCATACATCAAAGGCACAGGCCTTGAGATCATGGCCAACTCTGACAATGTACTGCGCGCAGGACTCACACCTAAACACATGGACGTGCAAGAGCTAACTGCGTGTACACGTTGTGTACCAATGGCAAAAGACGTTATCCGTTTGGCACCAGAGAAAGTCGGCAATGCTGAGCATTACCCTATTCCTGTGCCTGACTTCAAATTCAGTGTTTACAACGCAACAGCAAAAGAATCGCTGCACACCAACAGCGCTGAAATTTTGCTGGCCGTTGATGCAACACTGACCGTAGAAGATGCGGAAGGAAACAGCGTGACGCTGGAGAAAGGCGAATCTGTCTTTATTCCTGCATACGTCGGTGAATACTTTGCTTCATCCAACGGCAAGTTTGCTCGTGCGTATAACTAACGTAATCATCGGTAAATAACACAAAAGCCTGACCACGTTTTCGTCGTCAGGCTTTTTCTTTATGCGCACTGTGTAAAATATGGAACACACGTTAGCTTAAAGGAATTCACGTATTCGATGCGTATCCAGAGCACGCAACATTCAAATACTTACCGATCGAGCACGCATCGTTAGCGACAATAAACACGCGCATCACGCGGCGTGTAAATACCGAAAGTAACAACGCCTAAAAAACCATCAAGAAACGTCTGTTGCACTTCAACCTTTGCGACATTTTCTGCACCGCCACAAATACTCGCCGCATCAATGGTTTTCTTTTGACCAATACCTGAAACGAAAAAGCTCTGCATGGCCTCTTCTTCCAAGTTTCCCTGTTTGTCATTCACCACAAATGTTTGTTGTGCACACCCTGAAAGCATTAGCGCGCCAACGACCAAAACTGCTGTTTTCTTCATGTGTTTTATCCTTATCGTTATCAACCGGTTGGGTGTTTTTTTTCACAATTGCCCCTAAAGTGTAGAAAAGATTGTCTACTTACTTGGTATTAGTGATAAGAAAAGCATATTTTTTCGCCCCGATTTTTTACGGCGCGCTCTCTATAATAAGAAAGTGTATCGAACACTAAATAAGATAAGATTGCCTTATGTGTACTTATTGAAACCACCAAAACAGCCCCTAAGATTGTCCAGAATTTTGGCGAAATGTTGTCGAGAACATTCGCGTCAATCTTCCACTCGAGGGACACAAGCAGCCTGACGAAGAAAGCGCTTTCTGGTTCATATGCTTGTGGTGAGTGACCAATCTTAAAAAGAAATAACCCTCAAAGGGGGCAGTATGCTCAAAGGAAAGTTAGTAGTGTCAGGAATGGCGTCGCTCGTGTTACTAGCGGGCTGTATGGAAGAATCAAAAGTGCCCTATTTCCCCGACTGGCCGGAAATAAAGAGCGCCGTAGCAAAGGATCCTGAGATTGAAGCCAAAGTCTCGGATATTTTGGCGCAGATGACACTTGAAGAAAAAGTGGGTCAGATGATCCAGCCCGACCTTCGTGGCGTCACGCCAGAAGAAGCAAAGCAATATAAATTGGGCTCTTTGTTGAACGGTGGTGGTTCTTGGCCAGATGAAAACAAATATGCCACCGCATTGGACTGGGCAGAAGAGGCTGACAAGTATTACCTCGCTGTTGAAGAAGCCTATGCCGATCGCGGTTTTCGCATTCCCTTTATGTGGGCGACAGATGCAGTACACGGCCACAACAACGTATTCCGCGCCACGGTATTCCCTCACAACATCGGCCTAGGTGCCGCCAACAATCCAAAACTCATCAAGCAAATCGGTAAAGCCACCGCTCGTGAGATATCAGCAACAGGTTTGGATTGGACATTCGCACCTACCGTTGCTTCTCCTCGTGATTACCGTTGGGGTCGCGTTTATGAAGGGTATTCAGAAGATCCTGAAATCATCTATCAATACGCAGGCCAAATGGTTGAAGGCTTGCAAGGTGGCACCAAAGGCCTAAAAAGCCAGCGTCATGTTATCTCTAACGTGAAGCACTGGGTCGGTGACGGCGGCACCAACAAAGGCGTCGATCGCGGTGAGAACCACTACTCTGAAGAATATCTGCGTAACATTCACGCGACGGGCTACTTCTCAGGCCTTGATGCGGGTGCGCAAGTGGTCATGACATCGTTTAACTCTTGGCACAATGAAGAAAACTACGATGTCATGAACACCGACGAGTACAACAAAAAACTCCACGGCAGTAAGTACCTCGTTACCGATGTACTAAAAGAAAAAATGGGGTTTGACGGCATTGTTGTCACAGACTGGAACGGTCACGGTGAAATCAATGGCTGTACTGCATCGAACTGTCCACAAGCCGTATTAGCCGGAAACGATGTTTTCATGGTCACGGCGCGTAAAGACTGGACTGTGTTCTATCAAAATGTCATCGATCAAGTGAATGACGGCACCATTCCTATGTCACGCATCGATGATGCGGTCACCCGAATTCTTCGCGTGAAAATGCGTGCAAACCTTTGGAAGAAACCACAACCTTCTCAACGCCAATTGGCGGGTCAACAGGATATTCTGGGTTCTGACAAACACCGTAAATTAGCGAGAAAAGCCGCTAGCCAGTCATTGGTTCTATTGAAGAATGAAAATGACGCCCTGCCCCTTTCATCAGATGAACACTATCTTGTGTTAGGTAGCGCAGCGAATGACATTCAGAAGCAAACAGGCGGCTGGTCACTCACATGGCAAGGCACTGAAAACACCCTAGAGCGTGATTTCCCCGGTGCAACCACCATGTTGATGGCAATGCGCGATCAAGTGGGTACAGACAACGTCTTTACCGAAGTGGATACTGCACCAGACGACGCGATTGCCGTTGTCGTGATAGGTGAAGATGCTTATGCGGAAATGTTTGGCGACATCAACGCCACCAAAACGCTTGAATACGCATCACTTAAATCCACGTATGCCGCCGATCTTGAACTGATTAAATCACTGAAAGATCGTGGCTTCACCGTCGTGACCGTGTTCTTCTCTGGCCGTCCACTTTACGTCAATGAAGAAATCAATCACTCAGATGCGTTTGTCGCAGCTTGGTTACCAGGCACGGAAGCTGGCGGTATTACCGATGTGTTGTTCCGTGAAAAAGGGAAAAACTTCCGAGGCCGTTTGTCATACTCTTGGCCTGGGATGAAATGTTCCACCACCATCAACCGCAAAGCGCCAAACTTGAAAGACTATGTCACCCCAGACATGGAACAAGACATTGAAGGCGAACATGCACCCTTGTTCCCGTATGGATATGGCCTTTCTTACAATGCGAAGAAAAGCGACCTCATGGGCGTGGATGCCGATCTGAATAATCTGGAACTTGACCCTCGCGACTACGGTTGTGGTCAAGATGCACCAGACAATGGCATCGCAACCACAAACCTAGAAGTTTATGGTCGAAGCGCTGAAGGTGAATTTGTTCCTCGCATCGCGGGATCTGCGAATGGTTGGGTCGGTGAGAACGTGTCTAACGGCACACCTACCACCATTGGTTCAGTGACCACAACGCCAATGGATTACCTCCACCAGCAAGATGCCATTAACGTGAAATTCAACGGTGATTCGCCAGCGCAAGTTTACATGCAAACGCTGGATCAAGCCGTGACTGACAAACAGTCTTACCTCAATGCTGACGCAACGCTGCAGTTCGATATCGACATGAAGTCTGCGGCACCAGAAAGCATGGTATTGGCGATGCACTGTGAGTGGCCATGTTTAGGTCAAGTTGCCATTAACAAGGTGCTTCCTGCGCCATCAGGCGCGAATGAAACCAAGTGGACAACCATTAAGATCCCACTGCAATGTTTCGCAGACCAAGGCATGGCATTCTCTATCTTGAACACACCTTTCCTCATCTACACCGATGATGCTGTTGAGTTCAACTTAGGTGAAGTGCGTCTCGTACCGAAGAGTGTTGACCAAGCCGACGATGCGATTGCCTGTAGTGTTTTTACTGAACCAAGCCTTCCGCCAGTGACGGATGACGTGGTTGATGTGTGGAACACGTGGGATCCAGTACTGGGTTCATGGCAAGTACGCACCGATGATTGGACGAACATCAGCGGCCACGTCACCGCGACGGAACCGGATGCGTCTGACGCAAGCCGTGAGTTCACTGTCACGTATGACGCAAGCAGCCCTGAGCACTACAAAGGCATCATCACGCTAGAAGGAACAACTCAGAACCTCATCCAATTTACCGACAGCGGTACATTGAACTTTGAGATTTACATCGACAGCTATGGCGAGGTTGCAAACCCGGGTGAAAACCCAAGCACCGACATTGTTGTGAAGATGGAATCGACCAAAGGCACTGGTGATGACTATTTCCTTGGTGGCCTTTCAACCGGTATGTGGCATCAGGTATCCATTCCTGTGTCTGATCTGAATACTGGCGCGTTGGATATCACCAAAGTGAACAAGCCATTCGCAACGTTGGGCGAATGGAATGCCTCTCAAGCAGGTATCAGTTACCGCGTGAGAAACATTCAGTTGGAGAAATAATCTACTCGCTCACAGATGATCACTGTGTCAGTGAACCACGAGAGTGAATGAAACCCTAAAGCCCGCCAGTTCCACTGGTGGGTTTTTTCTTTTTCGTGACGTCTTAATGGTTATTCTGCGAGCTCAAACTCACCCATCAATACGGAATTCCCTTCATTGCAACGTCAAACTATTGACCCTCACAAAAAAGGGATAATATCCCAGCCGCATTTAAATCTAACCTTTCTCTCACAGACTTTATTAACGTAAATAAGTCATTAGGGCATTCATACCCACCCCTTCATGTTTGAATTTTAATTTTCAAACCAAAAATATCGCCATTAAATTGACGGCTGTTTTTGATCTTTATTTCTTAATTTGCGATGAGAATCGATTAATAAAATGATTCCTCAAAACAATTGGGTGTACGCCCATCAAACCGCATTGTCCGTACCTATAATGGAGCGTGTACCGTTTCATATTTTATACGCGGAAGAATGGTGGCTGCGAATGCTCGAGAATATAAAGATTAAGAAGAAATTACCGCTGATCATGATTTCATTTGCCCTGATTTCAGCCGCACTCATCGGGACGGTATCCCACTACTATGCAGCAAACCAGTTGATAGCATCTGCCGAGTCCAAGCTAACAGCGCTTTTGGAGTCGAGAAAAGAGTCCTTACTTTTTCATTTCAACGTGACTAATCAAGATGTGAAATTTCACTCTCAAAACCCACTCACAAAAAATGCCATGACGTCGTTATCAGCCTCATGGAATGAACTACAAAACCCAAAACAAGAAACCATTCAAGACCTGTACATTTTTAATAATCCTTTCGTTCAAGGTCAAAAAGAATCGCTACTCTACGCAGAAGATGGTTCCTCCTACAGTGAGGGCCACAAGCAGTATCACCATTATTTTAGAAATTTGGCTGCGACGCGAGGCTATTACGATATTTTGTTAGTAGATCCCCAAGGGAACATTATTTACACAGTCAAAAAGGACAATGACTTCGGATTAAACCTACTAACGGGCACGCTAAAAAACAGCAACCTTGCTGAAGCATTTACACTGGTGAATCGAAACCCTGCACTGGGAGTTTCTTTTATCACCGATTATCGTCGACACCCTACTAGCAACAACAAACCCGCCAGCTTTATCTCCGCGCCCATTCACACAGATTTGGGACAATACATCGGTGTATTGATCTTCCAAATGCCCATTGATACGCTCAACTCCGTCATGCATGTCTCTGCGGGCATGGGGTTAACCGGTGAAACCTTCCTCGTTGGCCAAGATAAGCTCATGCGGAGTGACTCCCGCTTCTATGGTGCAAACAGCATACTTAATACCCGAGTCGACACCCAATCCGCCGATTTTGCATTAAAAGGTCTGAGTGGTATTTTTGTCGAAAACGATTATCGTGGCGTCCCGGTATTCACCGCTTTTACACCCATTGAGTTTATGGGGTTGAAATGGGCCGCCATCGCGGAAATCGAACAAACCGAGATTCTCGCCTCACTCCATAAAATGACGACTTTCTTACTTCTCGCTGGCTGTGCAGTGCTTATCTTCATCTTTGCTGCGGGCTTTCAATTGGCATCCAACATTGCAGACCCCATCGTCTCGATGACAAAAATCATGAACAAGCTCGCTAACAACGATCTCACCACCAATATCTCTGTGTCGGAGCGACAAGATGAGCTGGGAACGATGGCAAGCACCTTAGAGGTGTTCAAAGCCAACGCCATTGAACGAGACAAGCTACAGAAAGAACTGACTCACCTTGCGCACCACGATTTGCTAACGGGTCTTCCAACCCGTCAACTCATCATGGAGAGACTGTCTGACATCACGGTAGAGTCTCAGCAGGGAAACTTGTCATTCGCCGTGATGTTTGCAGACCTTGATAACTTCAAAGCCGTCAATGACACCTTGGGGCATAACATTGGTGATGAAGTGATAAAAACCGCCGCAAGAATTTTTGAAGACGTGGTCACTGAGAGTAATTTTGTTGCCCGCATCGGCGGCGATGAATTCATTATTCTGCTGACCAATGTTGAAGATGATGATGCTGTTATGGCGATGGCGAACAAGCTGGTGTCGTCAACCAAAGCGGGATTGAGTGTCGTGAGCAGCACGGTAGAAGTGACGCTCAGTTTAGGCATTGCGATTTACCCAGAAGACGGACGTGACGCTGCATCGCTCATCCATCATGCAGACCAAGCCATGTACCGCGCGAAAGAAGCCAGTAAGAACCGCTGTAGCCGTTAGATCTGCGTTTTTCATTAACCATCACAGTGCGAGAACATGAACCACCACAGTGCGAGACCATGCCGCACTGTGGTCTCCTCCCTGTCACAGCCAAACCATTCAGTCCGCCATTTCATTTTTAAACCAATCCATTACCGCTTAACACAAAAAGCCTACCGCTAAACAGATTGCACCACCGCCTACCCGCTCCTTTTGCCGCTTAACACGCTATTCTTCCACTCACCGAGTTAGCCCGCGCCAACGTCCTGACTGCGCCATATAGTAGCGCTGTGATTACATTCAATAAGGACGATTGCAATGCTGTGGTTTCTTACCTGTGTCGCTGCTCTGATCGGCGGCTACTTCCTCTACGGGGCTTTCATTGAGAAGATTTTTGGTATCAATGAAAATCGCCCTACACCTGCACACACAAAAACCGACGGCGTGGACTTTGTGCCTATGTCGACCAAGAAAGTGTATTTGGTTCAGTTACTGAACATTGCAGGTGTGGGTCCTATTTTCGGCCCGATCATGGGTGCCTTGTATGGCCCAGCAGCCATGCTGTGGATTGTGATTGGTTGTATCTTCGCGGGTGCCGTTCACGATTACTTCTCCGGCATGTTATCGATCCGCAATGGCGGTGCATCCGTTCCGACGATCACAGGCCGATACCTTGGCAATGGCGCAAAACACTTTATGAACATCTTTGCCATTGTGCTTCTGTTGCTTGTTGGTGTGGTGTTTGTCTCTGCGCCTGCTGGCATGATCACCACACTGGTGAACGAACAAACCAGTTTTGATATCAGCATGACCTTTATGGTGGTGGTGATTTTTGCCTACTACATTCTCGCGACCATTGTGCCAGTCGACAAAATTATCGGGCGCTTCTATCCGTTCTTTGGCGCCCTCTTGATTTTCATGTCTGTGGGTTTGATGACAGCCATTGGCTTATCAAGCGAGCACACCGTCATGGGTGGCTTTGAATTCAGCGACATGTTCACCAACATGAACCCGAATGACCTACCATTGTGGCCTGCACTGTTTATTACCATCGCCTGTGGTGCAATATCTGGCTTCCACGCAACCCAGTCGCCACTGATGGCGCGTTGCATGGAAAACGAAAAGAACGGTCGCTTCGTGTTTTATGGTGCGATGATCGGCGAAGGCATTATCGCCCTGATTTGGTGTGCGATTGCGTTGTCATTCTTCGGCACACTGGAAGGCCTGCGCGATGCAGTGGCTAACGGTGGCCCAGGTAATGTGGTTTACGGCGCATCATTTGGGTTGCTCGGTGTGTTTGGTGGTGTTATTGCCTTCCTCGGTGTGGTGATTCTGCCTATCACCTCTGGCGACACCGCGTTCCGTTCTAGCCGTTTGATTCTTGCTGAGTACTTCAACATGGAACAAAAGACCTTGCGTAACCGCCTACTGATGGCAATGCCACTGTTCGTTATCGGTGGCATTCTTACTCAAGTGGATTTCGGTATTATTTGGCGCTACTTCGGTTTTGCTAACCAAGCGACCGCCGTGATGATGTTGTGGACCGCCTCTGCGTACCTACTCCGTCATAACAAACTGCACTGGGTCACCACGATTCCAGCCATGTTCATGACAACCGTGTGTGTCACGTTCATCTTGAACAGCAGCACACTTGGTTTTGGTTTGCCAATGAACGTCTCCACCGTCGCAGGTATTCTGTTCGCACTCACCGCGACAGGCTACGTGATTAAAACATCAAAAGGGAAAGGTGAAGACGAACTTCCTGATGATGAAAAACCACAAGTCAAAACCAAAACGGCGTAGACACCAAGGTCAGTAGATCCTAGAAAACGCAACATGAAGAGTCTGCTTCGGCAGGCTCTTGTTGTTTATAGATTTTTGAACGTTAAAATGCCCCTACTTTCTACCATGACACTTTTCAATAGCGTGGGCATTGCCCATTAAAGGCGCAACATGGAATTGATTATCTCGCTCCTTCAGCAAATGTGTGTGTATCTTGTGTTGGCCTATATGCTGAGCAAGACACCCATTATCCTTCCTCTGCTGAACATCTCTTCCCGCTTGAGCAACAAACTCATTTGCTACGTGTTGTTTTCTGGCTTTTGTATTCTCGGCACCTATTTTGGCCTGCAAATTGATGATGCCATCGCCAACACCCGCGCCATTGGTGCCGTCATGGGCGGCTTGTTTGGTGGGCCTGTTGTCGGATTTCTGGTGGGGTTAACCGGGGGAATTCATCGTTATACCTTGGGTGGATTCACCGATGTTGCCTGTGCAATCTCCACCACTGCAGAAGGCTTAATTGGTGGCTTTTTGCATGTGTACTTGATCAAACGAAACCGTGGCGCACAGTTGTTTAACCCGTTTGTGGTGTTCGGCATTACCTTTGTGGCAGAGGTGGTGCAAATGCTCATTCTCTTGATTGTCGCCAAGCCCTTTGACCAAGCCTACGATCTGGTCTCAGCCATTGCCGCGCCGATGATCATTGCAAACGCCTTTGGTGCAGCCCTGTTCATGAGTATCTTGCAGGACAGAAAAACCATCTTCGAAAAATATTCCGCCACCTTTTCCCGCCGAGCGTTAACGATTGCTGATCGTTGTGTTGGCATTCTGCACAGTGGCTTTAACAGCACAAATGCCGAGAAAATCGCCCGCATTATTTACGAAGAAACCAAGGTAGGCGCAGTCGCAATCACCGACAAAAACAAAATACTCGCCTTCGTCGGTATCGGAGATAATCACCACAAACCGAACACACCCATCTCCTCTCAGAGCACGCTAGATGCCATGACGAAGAACAGCATCATTTACCTTGATGGTGCTGAGCGTCCTTACCAATGCAGCTTGTCTGCCGACTGCAAGCTCGGTTCTGCACTCATTATCCCGCTTCGCACTGGCGATGAAGTGGTCGGCACCATCAAACTGTATGAGCGAAAACACAAGTTATTCTCAACCATCAACATGTCGATGGCAGAGGGCATTGCGCAGTTGTTATCCAGCCAAATCCTGTTCAGTGGCTACCTTGAACAAAAGTCCCTGCTGACCCAATCAGAAATCAAGCTGCTGCATGCACAAGTGAACCCACACTTTCTGTTTAATGCATTAAACACCATCAGTGCGATCATTCGCCGTGACCCCGATAAAGCCCGAGAGTTGATCCAAAATCTGTCTCAGTTTTTCCGAAGCAATTTAAAACAGAACATCAACACCGTGACACTTCGCGAAGAACTCGCCCATGTCGATGCTTACCTCAGCATTGAAAAAGCCCGTTTCACTGACAGGCTCTCAGTCAGCGTGGAAATTGACAGCGCCCTGCTCGATACCAAACTGCCGAGCTTCACCTTGCAGCCTTTGGTTGAGAATGCCATTAAACACGGTATATCCACCCTGCTTGAAGGTGGCACTGTGCGAATTTATAGCGAAACCATCAACGGACACACCGCCATCACCGTTGAAGACAATGCAGGGTGTTACCAAGCGCCTGATGAAGAACATGTGGGATTGGGGTTGGATATCGTTTCAAAACGCCTCTTGCATCAATTTGGGCGTGACGCATCGCTAAAAATCACGAGTGAGCCGAACATCTTTACAAGAATGACGTTTATTATCCCCGCTTCTTGAATGCGTAAGAGTGCATAAGGCAATGTTAACAGCGCTGGTAATTGACGATGAGCAGTTTGCTCGTGAGGAACTGGCAGAACAGTTATTAGAAACTGGGCTGATTGAGGTGATTGGTGACGCATCCAATGCCATTATCGGACTAAAAAAAATCAATGAATTGAAACCCGACGTGGTCTTTCTTGATATTCAAATGCCACAAGTCACCGGCATCGAACTCTTGAGCATGTTAGATCCAGATACCATGCCGCAGGTGGTGTTTGTAACCGCTTACGATCAGTATGCAATTCAAGCCTTTGAAGACAATGCCTTTGATTATTTACTCAAGCCGGTTGAGCACAAACGCCTGCTGAAAACCTTGCAACGCCTCAATAAGCAAAGTGAAAAGGTCGAACCGAAACCACACTACTCCGCCATTGCTCCCGAGCGGCTCATACATATCCCTTGTGTTGGTCATCACCGCATTCTTCTTATTCCCATCGAACAAGTGGAATGCGTATACAGCGACCTTAGCGGCGTGCATGTGCGCTCCGATCGTCAATCCGCCAGTACACAACTGACACTGAAAACACTGGAAGACAAAACCACCTTGGTGCGTTGCCATCGCCAATATTTAGTGAGTGTTCATCACATCAGCGAGATTAAACTGCTCGAGAACGGATTGGCAGAAATCATCACTCTGAGCCAACATACGGTGCCCATTAGCCGTCGCTACCTGAAAAACGTCAAAGAATTGATCGGTATTGGCGCGTAACAGCGCCAATAATTGTTCAAAGCCTGACCATTCGCCCTTCACCTTCACATTAATGCATTGATCAAAAAGCAATATCTTGCAGCGAACACACCACCGATCTACATTAATCCCAAGCGCGTGCATCGTATAATGGCTATTACCTCAGCCTTCCAAGCTGATGATGCGGGTTCGATTCCCGCTGCACGCTCCAACCTTTTCCTCCCCGCAGTCCACCTTTCCTGTTTCCCGTTAAGTAAAAGCAACCTCAGATGATGCCTGCACAGGCGTGTACACTTTTATCTCAACAGATTCTGGCGCAATCAAAGACAGCAACTGCACAAATGACACTTTATCTGCCATCAAGGCACTTGATTGCTGCGCATCGTGTTCCGTTTCCCAATAATAAAGCTGCATCCAATCCCCATTGCTGGCTTGGCAAAGCGTCTCGTGCAGAAAACCTGGTAGTGTTTTCAGATCCACCAGCATGTCATCAATGGCCGCTGACATGTCTTCCGTACTCACGCCCTGTTTGGCCTGCCACGTAACGGTTTCAACCACATAGTCCTTCAAATTCATTAGCTTCTTTTCCCTCTTTGATGAATATCGAGACACTCTAGCTATTGCCCATATCGAGATAATCACCAAATATTAGAAGTATCAGTTTCCAAAAATGAACGAATGCCGTCATGACCAATTTCAAACATGCCCTTTTGTTTAAACATGTCGTCGAACAAGGTTCTATGGCATCTGCCGCAAAGGTCATGAATATCACGCCTTCCGTGGTGAGTAAGCAGATTGCAGAGCTCGAAGCGAGCTTGGGGGTGCAGCTATTGGCTCGCACAACACGGAATGTGGCCGTCACAGAAGATGGTGCGCATTTTTATCAAACCTTCTGCCAAATCGGTACCGACTGGGAAGAGCTACTCGCCGAAACGAAACACCGAAAAACGCAACCTGCGGGCGTTCTCTCTCTGGCATCACCCAGTCTTGTGCTTAGCCGAGTGCTTATGCCTCAACTCGACACATTCAGACAACAGTTTCCAGACATCTCACTCAACCTGACCAATACACACTATGACGAGATTCCGGTGCAAGGCGCTGATATTTCTATCGCGAGAGAAGTCGAACACCTCGATGCAGCAATGTTTGTTGGGGTGCCATTAATGACGTTTCAGAACGGCCTGTTTGCATCTCCGTCATACCTTGAAACTCACGGCACACCCCGTCGCATTGCTGATCTTGAACAGCATCAATGCCTCACTTACGGCGTAGGAAATGGAAAACAGAGTACCGAAGGAAAAATGGGAAGCGAATGGACATTCGAACAGGGAGAGTCCGTCAATGTGACCTCGACGGTGCGTTCTGACAGCACAGAGGTATTGATTCAAGCCGCCATTCAACACCAAGGCATCGTCTACATACCGCGCTTAATCATTCAAAAAGAAGTGCAAGAAAAAGCACTGGTTCCGGTGTTACCCCAGGTAGGCATTAGCCGCCCATTTAGACTGTTTGCTTACTATCGAAAGCAAGCCTATTTACCCAGAAAATGTCGTGTGATGATTGATTTTCTGAAGGCGCAATATGTATAGAGCATGATGATTCATGCTCTCACAAGGTTGGATTCATTTTGGTAAATGTTTAACTTAGTTTTTTACGAAGAAAGTTTCTCAATGGTTGGCTACCACGATAGATAAGCAATGACAGCAGAATCAACGAACAGCCTGCAATCTTATGCGCAGGCATGGCTTCGTGATACCACACCACGCTCAGAACCACGGTCCAGACGGGTTCTAAGATCATGATGATGGCCGCATTTGCCGCGTTCGCGCCTTTTTGCCCAAAGGTTTGCAGCAAATAGCGCAAGCTCGTCGCCACAATCACACTCAGGGTGAACCAACCCCAAATGGCAGGGGGTATAACCTCAGGCCAAGTTTCGACACACAACGACACCAATGAAGCAATCACACCCGTCGTAAACAGTTGAACACAGGTGAGTACCAAGGTTGGAATACGCTTGGCATAACGGCTGTTCACATTAAAATGGATGGCAAGAAACACAGCGGCCAACAGGAACCAAATCTGACTAGGCGACAATTGCCAGCCCACACCACCCAATGACAAGAGCGCTAAGCCAGCAACCGCGATCGGCATGGATACCCAGAAGATTCGCGGCGGGGTTTGTTTAAACAGCCCCCACGCAACCAAGGGCACGATTAACATGGAAAGGCTCATGATGAATGCCCCCTCCCCCAGCGACGTACTGACCGACATAGCAAAAATCCAGAACAGCAACGCCCCAGATAATAGACTGCCAACACCCGATGCTCGAACAAGGTCGCCTCTCTCAACGCGCTTCAAACTGCCTATACAAAACGGCAGTAAACAGACAGACGCCAACAAAAAGCGGAGGCCGATAAAGCCAAACGGAGGCAAACCCTGTATCGCTTCTTTAGAGAAAATCCATCCCCACGCGGCCAACACGGTCACAATAAGCAAAACCAAAGACGCACGTCTTTCAGACAACATTACACACCACATCAAATAGGGAAGGAAAAGCGGCCGCCATTATTCCACTGGAAAGGGAAATTGAACATCACAGTCGGTGAAAAGATCCAAAAACACGCGTCGTTCAAGCCGAAAATGACAGCGTTTGATCTAAACCTCTTCTCAATTGTTTGACCCTTTTCGTTCAACCATACTGATACGATGAAAATTGGATGCATGCACAAGCAAACTTGTGCGAAAACAAAAGGGACGAACAATGAAAAAAGCACTCCTTATCGCGGCGCTGGGTCTAAGTGGATTAGGCCTTTCTAGCATTGCGAACGCAGATCAGTTAGAAGACATTCAAGAAGCTGGCGTTATCCGTGTAGGTACCACGGGTGATTACAAACCGTTTTCATTTTATGACGGTAAGACATTTTCAGGTTATGACATTGATGTGGCGCAGCACCTCGCCGACCAACTTGGCGTGAAGCTTGAGCTGGTTCAAACCACATGGAAAGGCCTGGTGAGCAACCTTCAAGAAGACAAATACGACATCGCCATGGGTGGCATTACGCGCAGGATGTCTCGCCAATTAGCAGCAGAACAGACGCAAGGTTATATGGTGTTTGGCAAGTGCTTCTTGGTGGCAAAAGGCAACGTTGAGAAATTCAATTCACTTGAAGAAGTGAACAAAGCGTCGGTTCGCGTTGGCGTCAACATTGGTGGAACCAATGAAAAGTTCGCAGACAAAAACCTGTCTAACGCGACATTTACCCGTTACGAAAACAACCTTGATGTGCCAAAAGCCGTGGCAGCCGGTGATGTTGATGTCATGGTGACTGAAACGCCAGAAGGCATGTTCTATCAAGTGACCGACGCGCGTTTAGAAGCCGCTCGCTGTGACGAACCCTTCACCCGCAGCCAGTTCGGATACCTGATCCCGAAAGGCGAACAGCGCTTGCTGAATACCGTGAATTTCGTCATGGATGAAATGGTGCTTAAAGGCGTAGCTGAAGAACTCATGCAGAAGAACTCACTCAAGTAAGTTCACGATCGCAGTGTCCTCCCCACGTAAATGGGGAGGATGGCCCTTTCCTAGCCTTCTTTCACAATACTTCTTCAAATATTCGACAATAAGTCATCCGTTGCCTTGAAGATTTTCTATATTCACTACCACACTGTGAGTGAACACTTCTCGTTAGAAAGCCACGTCACGCTAGACTAAGCCAAACCGATCTGAGGAGGCGACATGCTGCGTTTTTTTACCATCGACGCCGGGCTCATTACCGAAATACATGCCTATGATTACGACGACATGAACCTGCTCGTCGACAAAGCAGTATGGATTGATGCACACGACCCCAGCGAGTACGAGAGAGACGTTATCAGTTCGCTCCTCAGCATTGAGTTGCCCGAATCGGATGATGTTGATGAAATCGAATCCTCTGCACGCTTTTTCCTCGATAAACGTGGTCTTCACGTACACTCTTTGTTCCTCGCGAAAAGCGAAGGCAAACACAATACAGTGTCGGTCGCCAGCATTTTACAAAGCAAGCGACTCATCACGATCCGAGATGGTGACATTGCCGATTTTCGTTTGTTGAGACTGAGGGCGCGTCGAGGTCAGATCCGTTGCAAAGACATTGAAACGCTATTGCTAACGATCTTGGAACAGAAGGTCGAAAACCATGCAGATATGTTGGAAGATTTGCATCGTGGGCTAGAGAAAATCAGTCATGCCGTGTTAGAAGATGACGATTCCGATCTTGAAGAATGCATCAGTCAATTGGCTCGGCAAGAAGACAGCAACGGGAAGGTTCGGTTGTGTCTAATGGATACGCAACGCGCCATCTCTTTCTTACTGCGCCACCTTCAATCTCGCAGTGAACACAGAGAAGATCTGAACGAAATCGTGCGCGACATTGACGCCCTGCTCTCTCACACCACTTTCTTGTTCGACAAAATCAATTTTTTGATGGACTCCACGCAAGGCTTCATCAACATCGAACAAAATCAAATCATCAAAATATTTTCCATTGCTGCTGTCGTCTTTCTTCCACCCACGGTTATCGCCAGCATCTACGGCATGAACTTTGAAAACATGCCGCTGCTGTCGTGGCACTACGGATACCCTTTTGCCCTCTGCTTAATGGTGGCATCAGGCATCGCGCCATTGCTGTATTTCAAGCGAAAGGGGTGGTTGTAACCCTAAGGAGATCGACAGAGGAGACAGACAGTCAAAACAAGCCTTCAACTTGATTAAGCAGTGATCGCCCACTGTCTATCCAGTCGGGTTTATTGGCGTTATGTTCAGCCAATGCTTCCGGATAACTGTCCACAACCGAATGCCCCAACGCTGGATTTAGGTACAGAGCCAGCCAGATCAAATCTGAGTGTTCAGGCTCACCGCTGTCGTCAACATTTGTCGAGACTTGATACTGTGACTGCATTAGCGAAACGTCTTCAACACTCGGCGCTTTTTCAACAAGCAGGCGCATTAGGTCGTCAGGTTTTTCATTCGAAAACAGAACACGAAATGCTGCCTTGGCGTAAGGGTCAAATAACGCTTCATCATCTAAATGTGCTGAAAACTCGCTTGAAATGTGTCTTTTCATTTCAGAGGGCGCGCTGGAAAGAAGCTGTAAAATGCGCGCCTGTTTCTCAATGTCTCGATCGGTATCGGGTAAGAAAGGAAAAGAACTTACGCTATAAAGATCCAACCAATATAAATGCGTCAGTTGGCGTGCGGTTTGCTCGCTTATTGTGGGTTGATGCTTTTCAATTTCATTCAGGATATGTGCAGCCGCATATCGAGATTCCGTAGCCAGATTTAACCTCGCAGCAAGCACGTTAGGGTCAGCCACCGTCATGCTATCACGCAGTGTCCGGCTCTTCTTCGCGTGCTCTTTCGCAAGATACTCATAATCAGCCTGAGACACCTTTTGGTCTTCATACCAGCGTTGATAGATGTTGAACGGTGGAACAGAACAACGCATCGCTGCGCTTTGCATCATAGGTGAGTAATCACGATAGAAGCGTTCAATGTTTTCATGCCAATCCGTAACGTCAAAACTATCCGCATCATGACAAAACGCGGAAAGCTGACTATTGGCCAATCGATCTATTTCCGCATAATGTTCAACCGTATAAGCTTCATCGTCCTTCACACAATCCAGCACACTCTGGCTATTTTCTATCGATTGGATTGCCGAGGTATAAGACAACACAGCACTCGGAGACTCTCCACTTTTGGCGTCAACGACCTGACACACAAGACTGACTAACGCTGTGGTTTGATTTTCCGAATAGTTTTTACCGTTTTTTAATGCCGCATTTGCGCGTTCTAATTGCTCAGATTTCCAATCAGGGTTTTGCCACTGAGCGAAGTAAACAACCTCGGAAGCGAATAAATGAAACGGACTATCATCAGGAAGTGTTGGCAACGCCGTATACAACGCTTCCACAATGTTTGCGTTGTCATCACGAGAGGCTGACTGAACAAACACACGATTTATAAGTTGGCTTGACTCAATGGATACACTGGCGTTCAGCGATTCATCAAAGGTCACGTCCAATAATAAACCACTACGTTGGTCATATTCGGTGCTAAACAAAAACACATCGTCTTTTGAAAACGTGGCCACATCAATGGTGTAAGAAGACATGGCATGAAACAAAACGAACGGCAGAACGATGATGCATACAGGAGAGTGCGCACACCCAGACCCACCACCGCCTCTTTTCTGCTCGAACGACGTTATTGCCAGCGCTAAACCGTGTTGTTTTGCATACAGTTCGGCATCTGAGAGTTGAAGAGGAATGTTGAAATCCGTCTCATAAACAATGGAATTATTGTGTGAGACGACCTCGCTCACGCTTGGTTCGATAAGACGGAAATCATCGATATATGCATCGCTGCTGGCAAAGGCATTTGCCGCGTAAACCAAAGAAAGCCCGAAAGAAACAAGCGTCGAAAAACGGAGCTTCATGCCCCGAGAAAACACATTTTTACTCACCAAGAACAAGATCCAACCTCCGAGGAAGGAAAACTACGCATCGTTTGTTTCGATAAACTGTCGATTCTCTTCTCGAATCGCGGCGGCGGCATCATCATACAAGAATGGAAGAAACGCGTACCGCGAGCCTTTTGTCACCTTCTTTGCTTCGTGCAGTAGTGAGCACGAGAACACGCATGCCCCCCCTGCTGGCACAACATACCGCTGGCGACCAAACTCGGGAAAGCTGAGTTCGCCACCTTCGTATTCATCCGTATTGAGGTTTATCGATACCGCAAAGCGTCGATGTGCCGTGCCTTTGGTCGTGTTGTCGCGGTGGGCGCGAAAATGCCCAGAAGTCGCGCTGTCATAGCAAGCAACGATATATCGCTCGATTCGTGTGGTACTAAACTGAAAGGCTTTTTGAATCTCAGGTAATAAACGAAATTTCATCCGCATCATGCACGCTTCTCGCAGTTGTTTATCGTCGATCACCTCATCACTTCGTCGCTTGTGTTTGTGGTTTTCAACGTAAACCGTCTTGCCACCAATCTCCTGCATGTAACCAGACTCTTTACCGCCCCTCTCATCGTAGAATTTGATTAACTCTCGGCAAAAGGCAGGTTCAAAAACGCGAGGAACAATTAACACGGGAGCTGGAATATCAGCGATGGTGCTAGGCTTCATCGTCGGTAAGCTCGACAACACCGAGAGCACCTTAGCAACATGCATTTCGCCAAACTGCGTCGATGACACCGCAATATTCGCAACAATACGAAGGCGTTCATCCAGCACGTAAGTTTGTGGCAATGGCGTTCCTTGTGCGTTCACCGCACCATACTTCGCACTCACCAACTTATTGAAATCTTGAAACAGATGCACACCCAAAGTGCGCCCATCGAAATGAGGCTCCGAACCGTCATTCTGGTCGGTTGTTACGCCAAAGAATGAACACGAAAAGGCATCGAACGTATCTTCAAACTGAAAAAAGGCATCCACGGTTTTTCGGCACATGTCCTGTGTGAGAGAACCGAAAAAATGCAGAACAATATAGCGCCCTGCAACCGTATGAAATTTGAATTTAGGGCTTTGCGGAGAGCGGCATTCAAACCATGGTGCAGGCTCGCCAAGCCTCGGCTTTTTTATATCCATAACCAATAAACCTAGATGCGAATCGAAGCTGACTACACCACGCATCATTGCCGTCCAAGTAGGTAAACTCGATTGGGCAACAAAGCGCGAAGCATGTGTATCTGCGTACTCTATTCAACTAGGCGGATAAAATCTGTCTGAGGCTTGAGAGTGGAAGGCAAAGAGGGAAAAGAAGCGTATATACAACGGTAATGAGAGTCCCTGAGCCATCATTGAATTTAAGACTGCCAACATTCGAGTCACCCACTCGATTGACAGCATTCAGGCGACTTTCTAGCATCCTAGTTCAGTCAAAGGAAGATAAAACAAAACACGCTCACGAACCCATACCGAATACGTGAGTGAGACTCAGTTTGGCGATATAAAGGAATATGTATCATGCACGTTTATCACCACAGAAAACCATTCATTGAATGGTTACACATAGTCACTTTGACCACCATGTCTCTCTTCTTCTGTGGATTTGCAGTCGCAGAAAGCACATCGCTTTTCTCCGCGCTTCCAGAAACTAAAAAGCCCAAACGAGATGACCGTCACTTCACCTACTACCCCTTGGTTGTGAGCATAAATAAAAAGGGCATCACAACTCAGGATGTTGGCGGCAAACTTGATCGTTTTGGCTACAAATTACCCACCAACTACGAACCGTCATTCGCGGTAAACAACTACAAAGCACAAATTGAAAAGCTAGGTGGCGAGATCGTATTTGAGTGCGAAAAGGAAGCCTGTGGGGATATTAAAGCCCTGATCAACGTGGTTCGTCCTGAAGACCATATTTCCAAAGATCTAACGTCGATGCTTACCGCAAAAATCCAAACTGAAGATAAGACGCTCTTCATTTCCGTGTATTCATCCCGCTGGAAAAATGGAGGCGGACTGCAGCTTGATATCCTCGAAGAAATCCCAGAACCCTTAGATTTAGTCGTTGTAAACCCAAACTACCTCAGCGAAGAACGTGTCCCTAAAGTGTTCAAAGATATGTCAAAAAAAGACATTAAAAACACGTCTGACCACCCCATGGTTGAGCGACTACCTGGCGCTTACATTCAAAAATATCAACAACATGACTTCGGCCAAAGCGATGTAATGGTAAATATTGATGAAAAGAAAAACCTCATCGCACGCAATCTTGAGGGCCGTATCACGGACATTGGTTATAAGCTACCGCGTACCTATTCCGAGTATGAAGTGAACGCGAACTATGCTGCTGCATTGCGCAAACTCGGCTTTACAAAAATGTTTAGTTGTCACGGCATTCAATGCGGGAAAGATGACACACTACAAAAGACACTCAACACCCTGATCAATATCGGCAATGATGAAAGTCAATTCTATTCGCTCTACCATCTAGATCGCTCAGAGGGCACTGTTCATGCCATGGTGTATATCACAGGTTTTCAAAGAGGCTTATGGGCGGAGCTTCGTATCATTGAGGAAACAGCGTTAAACGATGAAAGGTTAGTGATTGACCTAGAAGGCTTAACCAACAAAATTGAGCAATCTGGACACGTCGCCCTTGATGGTCTTTTATTTGAGTTCGACCGCGACACCTTACTTCCCGAAGCTCATGTGGTGGTAGAAACGCTCGCGACCTATTTGAAAAACAAACCCAATCGACGCTTCTACATCGTCGGTCACACAGACGATCAAGGCAGCCAAGCGTACAACCAAAACCTTGCTGAAAAACGCGCAAAACGCGTGGTGGACATACTCACTGAAAAACACACCATTCCCGCACATCAGCTCACCCCAAAAGGTGTGGGTGAATACTCGCCTGTTGGGAATAACCTTACCGACGAGGGGAAGAAGCAAAACCGACGCGTTGAATTGGTGCTGCGCTCTGACGAAAAGTAGGAAGAGAAAAGCAAATATGCCTGTCGCTTTCGCGTAACAATGAAAAAGAGCCGTATTTCTCGGCCCTTTTTCATTTGCTGATCGATGGATCTTAGCGTTGGTTAAACCACTTACTTCACCAACCCAAGCACTGTTTTGAATCCATCGGCTCGGCAATCTTCCACAAGCTCATAAAGGCACATTTCAAGGCCTGTGATGCCGATACCTTTAGAGGAAAGCTTTGAGATAGCGAGGTGTGTATTTTCTGGGGCGCGAGAAGAAACACAATCTTGAACCAGCTCAACCGTGCAGCCGAGTTGGTGCAAATGTTGGGCGGTTTGGTATACACAGATGTGCGCTTCGATGCCGCAAATGAGCCAAGTGGTCACATTGGCGTGTTTTATCGCTTCAAGAAAAGCGGGGGCTTTGCAGGCGTCAAAGGTGAACTTAGGAATGGCGGGGTTACCCGTTAACAGCGCTTGAAGCTCATCAACTGTCGAACCAAGTCGCTCAGGGTTCTGCTCGACCAAAACAATCGGTAAACCCAAGGCTTGGGCGCCTTTTACCAGCTTCACGGTGTTGGCGATCAGTACGTCGCTGTCATGCACCAATCGTGCGAGCTTGCCTTGTACATCAACGACAATCAGGCCTGTGTTTTCGCGGTCTAGCATTGGCTTGCCCTTCTCTTTCGTTGTTCTGTTATCGACAGTTAATGCCCATGAATTTTTGGCTGGTTGAGAACCCATGTCTCTCATACAAAGCATGGGCGTCGTCAGTAGCAAGCATCATGAGCTGCCCTTTCCAACGCGCGTCATTCACTACGGTATCAACCAACCATTTCCCTAATCCTTTACCTCGATAATCCGGGTCAACAATCACATCCGCCACATACGCAAAGGTGCTGTAATCCGTTACGACACGAGCAAAGCCCACAAAGTAGTCGTTATCACACAGAGAAAAACATTCAGAATGCTTAATTGACCGCGCAATGGTGTCGATATCTCGATCATGTGCCCAGTAAGATCCTGCGAGCAGTGCCTTCAACCGTATAACATCAACCTTATTTTCATCATTGCTGATCGAAAACCCTTCCCTGTTGTTGGTCATCCCTTTCCTTCTAATTTCAATGCTGTACGAGCCTGAAAAAACCATACCAGAAACGATGAATTAAGTGCGTGTTTCCAGCCTATTTACCGCACTATCATGCAGAATCTGCCGAGGGCTTAACGAAAAACCGCATGAGAAAAATCACTCTCACCGAAGATAAATGTCGGTCAACATTTCAAGAAATAACCATAAGGCTCAAATAAGACATTATAATGTCAACATTGAGTCTCTATGTTCATTTGAACGTATAGCTTCTTCATACACTGGTTCTCGTTCACTTACTGAGGGAAGCATGATGAAAACAACACTATTGGTTGCACTGCTTGCAGCGACGTCTTTTACAAGTTCCGCGATGACACTCACCAGCCAAGATATTCAAGAAGGCTCTCGCATGGCAAATACGTTTGCCTATAACGGTTTTGGCTGCACGGGAGACAACCTTTCCCCGCAGTTAAGCTGGAGCGATGCGCCCGAAGGCACCAAGAGCTTTGCCATCACCGCATTTGACCCTGATGCACCAACGGGCAGCGGTTGGTGGCACTGGGTCGCTTTAGATGTTCCTGCATCCACACTCAGCGTAAAGCGCGGTGCGTCAGGCGACATTAAAGGTGCGAAAGAAATGAGTAACGATTATGGCGCGACAGGTTTTGGCGGCGCATGTCCGCCAAAAGGTCATGGCATGCACCGTTACCAGTTCACTGTATGGGCGTTGCCAACTGAAACGCTAGGTCTGCCAGAAAAGCCGTCGAACGCACTCATTGGCTATATGCTAAATAGTTCTGCACTCGACAAAGCCACACTCACGGCAACGTTTGTCACTGAGTAAACCGACCAAAAACGAAAACAGGTAACGAGACGGAAACGTATGACGAAACTTTTGGTGCAGACTGGCCAATTTCGAGGCACACAACGCCAACCCCTTCGGAATGTGCTGATTCATGCACCCACCATTGTTTGGGTGCATCGCGGTCACAAGCAATTGTGGTGGCATGATGCACCCCACCGTTATACACCGTCAGACTGGCTGGTTGTGCCAGCCAGTCATTACCTGACCTTTGTGAACGAACCCGACCAAACCCAGTTTTATTCGCGCACCATGACGTTTCATGAAGCGCCTCCGTCAGAATGGATTCAAGAGTCAGCAGAAAAGGCACTTCACGCTGAACCGCGCGTGCAGGTTACACCGCAACTGGATTATTGCTTCAACGCCTTGTTTGATATGTCAGAGAAAGCCCTCTCACACGATACACAACGGCAGTTTTTATTGGGTTTCTATGCCGAACTCAAGCATGTGGGTGCATTGCATTTATTGTTCCCTGGGGAAAGGAAAAGTGTGCGGGAGCGTTTGGCCAGTTATCTCAGCATCAATCCTGGCGACGCACACCACATCGAAACCGTCGCCAACCACTTTTCGATGAGTCGCGCGACCATGGTGCGTCGGCTGAATGCTGAAAGCACCTCGTTCCGCCAAGTGCTCACGCATGTAAGAATGAATTACGCCCTGAGTTTGATGCAGTCATCCCGATCGCAATTGGATGTTGCACTCACGTGTGGCTACCAATCTGAAGCACGATTTTCCAGCCGATTCAAACAAGAGTTCGGCCTCACACCTCGTCAGTATCTTAAAACGCTCTAGGGTCAACAGACGCTAAAAACATGGTTTATTGATGCAAGTTGGCATTTCTGGTTTTTTCCCCTCGAATTTATATTGATAGTTCGAGTACAACTCTGGGTCTATACTTAAATGTATAACAGAACACCCGCAATACATTGGACGCCTCTCAACGCGATGGATTCGCGCCACTACTCGCTAGCAAGACTGTTTTGCTGCGCAACGTCTCAGGCCTAACCTCTTTGGCGACCGTCAAATTGTATGACGCTAAATGAGCTAAACAGGCACTGAGCATAAGGAACAACCATGGAATCAGCCGCACCTCAACGCATTCAGTATTTTCTTCGTTCAATGAGTAACGACGTTAAAGCCTACAACAAACTGCTGTCTCTATTGAAACAACAAAAAAGCCTTTATACCGAACGCGACGGCAAAGCGAATGAAGCGAACATCCGTCTTCAAGCGCCACTTCTTCAACAACTGCGCCGCACCTCCAAAGAACGTATGGAGTGTTTAATCTCGTTAGGCTTACCCGCCAATGAAGACGGCGTGGCGCAACTAATGCGCGAGCTACCAGAAAAGATTGCCGCACAAGCAAACCTTCAGTGGACCAGTCTTCATCAGTTAATTCTTGAGTGCCAAGAGTACAGTGCAAATTCCGGACACGAGTCTGCTACCTTCCACGAACTCGCGCGTCAAATGACACAAACAGACACACCGCAACAGGCTAGCCCACTCTGATTTTTAAAGCCCGTGACGACCACGGGCTTTTTCATTTGCCCCTGATGACCATCTTCGAACGTTACTGTTTACCGAGACCAACAACGTGTGTCATGTGCTTTGACTGTTTCCCTCTATCTCTCTCTTTTTGCCCTCGCCACTAATGACCAGTTAGTGAATTAGCTCAAATTCAGCACGCAACATCGCCCCAAATAGCCGATCAAAATCACAACCATAAACGTGAAACAAGACTCATCGAAACGTTTCGATTACTGTTGGCGAAACGTTTCGATGACACCTAAATGACGCTGTGCCTTGATGTCTTTACCCAAGAAGAAAGACGACACGTCATCACAAATAACCGACATAACAAGGTTAAAAAATGAAAAAAAGTACCCTACTGAACGCTGACATTGCCTACCTCACTGGCACCCTTGGTCATACCGATGAAGTGACCATTTGCGATGCTGGCTTGCCGATCCCTGAACATGTTCAGCGTATTGATTTGGCGCTCACCCATGGCGTTCCGAGCTTCTTAAACACCGTGCGTGTTTACCTGACGGACTCACAGATTGAAGGCGTGATCATGGCTGAAGAGTTCGCCTCTGTAAGCCCTGAATGCCACCAAGCATTGCTAGAAGAGCTCAAGCAGGAAGAACAGCGCTGCGGCAAAGCCTTCTCCATCCAATACGTTTCCCATGAAATATTTAAACAACGTACCGACAACAGTCGTGCCGTGATCCGCACTGGCGAATGCACCCCTTACGCCAATGTGATTTTCCAAACGGGTGTGGTGTTTTAATCCAACGTTCTGAGGACGAAATATGACTCAAGCAATCTTGCAGCTGAACGAGATAGAAAAAGCCTTCCCCGGCGTGAAAGCGCTGGATAAGGCAAGTTTGAATGTCTATCCCGGTCGCGTTATGGCGTTAATGGGCGAAAATGGCGCAGGAAAATCCACGCTGATGAAAGCGCTGACAGGTATCCATGCACTGGATGGCGGCAGTATTCATTACCAAGGTCAACCTGTGGCATTTAAAGGCCCGCGAGATTCTCAGCTCGCGGGGATCAGCATCATCCACCAAGAGCTGAACTTGATCCCTCAACTGACCATTGCCGAGAACATCTTCCTTGGCCGCGAATTCACCAGCAAATTTGGTCGTGTTGAATGGGACAAGATGTATGCCGAAGCGGATAAGCTCCTTGCCCGGCTAAACGTGAAGCACAGTGCCAAAACCTTGTTAGGTGATTTGTCGCTGGGCGAGCAGCAAATGGTGGAAATCGCCAAGGCGCTATCGTTCGATTCAAACGTGATCATCATGGACGAACCGACCGATGCGCTGACGGACACCGAAACCGAATCGCTGTTTAGCGTGATCAATGAGCTTCGCGACCAAGGCTGCGGGATTGTTTATATCTCCCACCGATTAAAAGAAATTTTCACCATTTGTGACGACGTCACGGTATTGCGCGACGGCCGCTTCATTGGCGAATGCCAAGTGGCTGACATCGACGAAGATCAGCTCATCGAAATGATGGTGGGCAGAAAGCTCGACGAACAATACCCGCGTATCGAAGCCACCCATGGTGAGACCAGCTTAGAAGTCATCAGTGTCTCTGGCGTTGGGATCAACGACGTGAGCTTCACGCTCAAACGCGGCGAAATTCTTGGCGTGTCGGGCTTGATGGGTGCAGGCCGCACTGAATTGATGAAAGCCATTTATGGCGCAAAACCCCTTCACAGCGGCGACATCAAACTCAACGGCAAATTCATCAATCCGATTAGCCCGCGCGATGGCCTTGCCAACGGTATTGCGTATATCTCAGAAGACCGCAAAGGCGACGGCTTAATCCTCGGCCTTTCCGTCAAAGAAAACATGTCGTTATGCACCCTCGACACACTGAGCAACGGCATGCAAATCCGTCACGGTGACGAAGTGATTGCCGTCGACGATTTCATCAAATTATTCAATATTAAAACCCCGAGTCGCGAACAGTTGATTGGCAACCTATCCGGGGGCAATCAGCAAAAAGTCGCCATCGCCAAAGGCTTAATGACCAAGCCACATGTTCTGATCCTCGATGAACCCACCCGCGGCGTAGACGTTGGGGCAAAAAAAGAAATCTACCAATTAATCAATAAATTCAAAGCCGACGGCATGAGCATCATCCTTGTTTCTTCTGATATGCCAGAAGTGCTCGGCATGAGCGACCGCATTATGGTCATGCACCAAGGGCGCATTACCGGCGAATTCAACGCCAAAGACGCCGACCAAGAAACATTACTAGCCTGCGCTGTAGGTAAATACGTTAAGAAGGATGCAGCATGAGTAGCAACCCAATCGCCCAACCAAACACCCAAGACAACAGCAAAAAGCTGTTTAGCAAAGCGTGGTTGATTGAACAAAAATCTTTGATTGCCTTACTGTTTCTGATTGTTGTTGTGTCGTTTTTAAGTCCGAACTTCTTTACCGTCGACAACATTCTCAACATCCTGCGTCAAACCTCGATTAACGCCATCATTGCTGTCGGCATGACACTGGTCATCCTTACCGCAGGTATCGATCTGAGCGTTGGCTCTGTGCTCGCCTTGTGTGGTGCCTTTGCTGCCAGCTTGATTGCGATGGAAGTGCCCGTCCTGATTGCCGTGCCAACCGCCCTGTTTGCAGGTGCCGTATTGGGCGCGATCAGCGGCATTATCATCGCCAAAGGCAAGGTGCAAGCCTTCATCGCCACACTGGTTACCATGACCTTACTACGCGGTGTGACCATGGTGTACACCGAAGGTCGCCCTATCTCAACGGGCTTTACGGACACCGCTGATGCATTTGCTTGGTTCGGTACTGGCTACGCACTGGGCATTCCTGTTCCTGTCTGGTTGATGGTGATTGTGTTCGCGGCGGTGTGGTACTTGCTTAACCACACCCGTTTCGGTCGCTACATCTATGCATTAGGTGGCAACGAATCTGCAACGCGTCTTTCAGGTATCGACGTCGACAAAGTCAAAATTGGCGCGTACGCCATCTGTGGTCTGCTGGCTGCATTGGCGGGCATCATCGTGACATCTCGCCTTTCTTCCGCACAACCAACCGCTGGCATGGGCTACGAGCTTGATGCTATCGCCGCGGTCGTGCTGGGCGGCACCAGCTTAATAGGCGGTAAAGGCCGCATCATGGGTACCCTGATTGGTGCGCTGATCATCGGCTTCTTGAACAACGCCCTGAACCTGCTGGATGTGTCCTCTTACTACCAAATGATTGCCAAAGCCGTCGTGATTCTGCTGGCTGTCATGGTGGATAACAAAAACAAGTAAACCGAAAAACCCATTTTTATTGCAAGACGAAAACCCATCCAAAAACGTGTAGAAAGCGCGCTTGCCGTCCCCGCGGCAAGACGCGCAAACAAAAACTAAAGGAAAGTGACATGAAAAAACTCTCAATGCTCATCTCTGCCGCCCTACTTTCATCCACCGCTTCCATGGCAGCCCACGCGCAAGACACCATGGCGATAGTGTTATCTACCCTGAACAACCCGTTCTTCGTGACCATGAAAGACGGCGCAGAAGCCAAAGCGAAAGAATTGGGTTATGACCTGATCGTGCTTGATTCTCAAAATGACCCAAGCAAAGAACTGTCAAACGTGGAAGATTTAACGGTTCGTGGCGTGAAAGCCATCCTAATTAATCCAACAGATTCAACGGCGGTATCGAACGCAATTCGTATCGCTAACCGTTCAAACATTCCTGTGCTAACGCTTGACCGTGGTGCAGCGCGCGGAGACGTGGTGAGCCACATAGCTTCCGATAACGTGGCAGGAGGTGAAATGGCAGGCCGCTACATCATGGAGAAAGTCGGTGCCAACGCGAAGATCATCCAACTTGAAGGCATCGCAGGGACATCCGCGGCGCGTGAGCGTGGTGAAGGTTTCATGAACACCGTGAACAACAGCGACATGGAATTGCTGGCAAGCCAACCTGCGGATTTCGACCGCACAAAAGGTCTGAACGTCATGGAAAACATGCTGGCGGCAAACCCTGATGTACAAGCCGTGTTCGCACAAAATGATGAAATGGCCCTGGGTGCCCTTCGCGCTGTCCAAGCATCAGGCAAAGACGTGCTGATTGTGGGCTTTGATGGCACAGACGACGGCATTGCAGCAGTAAAACGCGGTAAGCTAGGCGCAACCATTGCACAGCAGCCAGACATGATCGGCGCAATCGGCGTTGAAACTGCTGCCAAGGTATTGAAAGGTGAAAACGTTGAAGCTTCTATTCCTGTGCCACTGAAAGTGATCACGCAGGAATAAACGCTGACGCGATATTCGAACATTCCCTCCACATAGAAAATGAAGGGAATGTTTGATTCTCGCTAAGAGCCAGAGCACCCCCCTCTAACTCCCCCCTTGAAAAGTGGGGAGGACAAAAAGCGAGAAGCGAGAAAACAGCACTGTGCTTTTAGTCCCCTCCACTTTCAATAAGAAAAATGGTCAGGGATGAGCGCGTGGCCCACGAAAGCCCAATGCTCTTTTTTATCTGATTACGTCACCGCAACAAACACATTGCTGCCGGTGACGAAGAATAACGAATAGGCGCTTGAGCGTCGGAGAACAAACAATGAATCAGTTAGTCGTACTCGGCAGTGTTAACGCAGACCATGTCCTTCAGGTGCCTTCTTTCCCGCGTCCGGGTGAAACCTTGCATGGCCGTAATTACCAAGTGATTCCTGGCGGAAAAGGCGCGAACCAAGCGGTTGCAGCGGCGCGTTTAGGCGCAGACATCGGTTTTATCGCCTGTGTGGGTGACGATGCGTTTGGCATCAACATTCGCGAGAGC
The DNA here is from genome assembly GCF_002876705.1 of Enterovibrio norvegicus. GTDB lineage: Bacteria > Pseudomonadota > Gammaproteobacteria > Enterobacterales > Vibrionaceae > Enterovibrio > Enterovibrio norvegicus_B. The sequence goes on from NZ_MDAG01000013.1 coordinate 318,005, forward strand.
TTCAAAGAAGACGGCATCGCCGTTGATGGCGTAAAAATCGAGGCTGGCACACCGACGGGTATCGCCATGATTCAAGTGTCGGATAGCGGCGAAAACAGCATTTGTATTTCTGCCGAAGCCAACGCCAAGCTCACCGCCGACGCCATCGAATCTGATCTTGAAGCGATTCGCCAAGCGCAATACCTACTCATGCAGCTTGAAACCCCAATGGACGGCATTGAACGCGCGGCGTTGGTCGCCAAAGAAAACAACACCACAGTGATCCTCAACCCGGCCCCTGCCCGCCCGTTATCCGATGAACTACTGGCGCGCGTGGACATGATCACCCCGAATGAAACCGAAGCCGAAGTGCTGACGGGCATTGCAGTGACCGATGAAGCAAGCGCCCAACAAGCCGCGGCTGTGATGCACGAGAAAGGCATTGACACCGTGATGATCACGCTCGGCGCGAAAGGTGTGTGGGTGAGTCAGCAACACGAAGCGAAAGGCCAAATCATTCCCGGTTTCCGCGTAGAAGTAACAGACACCACAGCCGCTGGCGATACCTTTAATGGCGCACTCGTCACTGGTCTATTGGAAGCAATGCCTTTAGAATCAGCGATTAAGTTTGCCCACGCTGCCGCTGCCATTTCGGTGACACGCTTTGGTGCGCAAACGTCTATTCCAAGCCGCGCAGAGGTTGATACCTTTTTGGCAGACCAGCAATAACCGGAGCATCACATGGCGACAATGAAAGACATTGCAAAGCTTGCGGGGGTCTCCACCTCCACCGTTAGCCATGTGATCAACAAAACCCGATTTGTCAGTGACGAAATTGCAGAGCGCGTTAACGGTGCAGCCAAAGAGCTGCACTATTACGCCCCTTCTGCGCTCGCACGTAGCCTCAAAATCAACCGCACAAATACCATTGGTATGCTTGTGACCACCTCCACCAACCCGTTCTTTGGTGAAGTGGTCAAAGGCGTAGAGCGCAGCTGCTACCACCTTGGCTATAACCTGATTCTTTGCAACACAGAAGGCGATGCGACCCGCATGAAAGCATCGATTGAAACCCTGATGCAAAAGCGTGTCGATGGGCTGATATTGATGTGTTCAACGCTCGAAGGTGAACAAGACGAAATTTACGATCGCATGGGCAATCTTCCCGTGGTCATAATGGATTGGGGCCCAACCTCGTTTGCGTGCGACAAAATTCAAGATAACTCGCTGCACGGCGGTTATCTCGCCACCAAACACCTCATTGATAACGGCCACACAGAGATTGGTTGTATCACAGGACCGTTGGTGAAAAGCCAAGCTCAGACCCGTTTTGAAGGCTTCAAACGCGCCATGCACGAAGCCAAGTTACCGCTCAAACCAGAATGGATCATCGAATCAGACTTCGAATGTGAGGGCGGTGCAAATGCTTTTGCACAGATGCAGCAACAAGCGCACCAACCAAGCGCCATCTTCGTCTGTAACGACATGATGGCGATGGGCGTATTGAACAGCGCCCACGAACAAGGCATTAATGTGCCAGATGATTTGTCGATCATTGGCTATGATGACATCCACATCGCCAAGTTCATGACCCCTTCTCTCACCACGGTTCACCAACCGAAATATCGACTCGGCAAAGCGGCGGTCGATGCCTTGATTGCGCGTATTGGTGACAATGACGGTGAAAAGAAAGTGGTCGAGCTGGAGCCAAGCGTTGTGGAACGTAAAACAGTGAAACCCAGATCCTAATCAAGGGCTTCTGGCTTCTTGTTTCTGGCTAAAAGGCAAAAAGGCAAAAGCTAAAAAGCCAAAAACTGCTTTAAACAAAAACGCCCGCGATTCACATCGCGGGCGTTTTTACATTCAGCTGATACCAAGTTTTACGCAGCCGGTTTATCCGCCAAGGTATGAAACCCCGAATAAATCCGCGAACCCGTGGTAAACCAACACATGGCACCGAACACGCTGGCAATCAGCACAAAGTGCGTTGGGAATAAACAAAGCAACACAAAACAAGCGATGGTTTCAGTGCCTTCGGTCAGCCCTGTCATGTAGTAAAGCGATTTATTTTTGTACACGGGGTCAGCGATATCGCGCTTACTCGCCATCACGGCAAAAGCTAGAAAGCTGCTGCCAGATCCGATGAAAGAGAAAATCAAAAACGCGCCCGCGACGGCATTTTGTTCTGGGTTTGCCAACACAAAACCAAACGGGATCAGAGAATAGAACAAGAAGTCCAAGCTGATATCAAGGTAGCCACCCGCATCGGTAATACCCTGAATACGCGCCAATGCGCCATCCATACCATCACAAACACGGTTAAGCAGAATACACACCAAGGCCACAGTGTATTGCTCAAACGCCAAGGCAGGCAGAGCGAAACACCCAAGTACGAAACCCGCAAGCGTGGTTTGATTGGCGGTGACACCAAGTTTATCCACCAACTTTGCGGTTTGTGTCAGCGGCCAGCGCACGACCTTAATTGCCATAGCATCAAGCATGAGCAGGCTCCCATGGCGTCAGCAATCTGCTGCCTTCAGGAATGTCTTCCACATCATGAGTCACCATCAGTGCAGGGATATTGGCATCTTTCAGTTGCTCCACCACCCAATCGCGAAACTGCATACGCAAGCCTTTATCCAGTTTGCTGAACGGTTCATCGAGCAGTGCCACTTTGGGCTTCGCCAACAACATGCGTGTCAGGCTAATGCGCGCACGCTGCCCCCCAGAAATTTGATCAGGGTAAGAATCCGCAAGCTTGGTCAACGAAATGTTTTTCAACGCCTGCATGGCGCGGTGTTTGCGCTCTGCGCCTTTAATGGTGTCAGGTAGTGCAAACGCCAAGTTTTCCCACACGCACAGGTGCGGAAACAACAAATCTTCTTGGAACAGAATGCCGACATCGCGCTTGTGTGCTGGTCTGCCATCCAGATACTGACCATCCAACGCAACGTTGCCGGAGTAACAAAACTCATCTGACAGATGCCCTGCGATCACATCTAGCAAGGTCGACTTTCCGCAGCCACTTGGCCCCATCAGCGTCAAAATCTCCCCTTTTTCAACACGCATGTTCAGGGAAGAAAACAGCACCTCGCCCGTCGATTTACGGATGGCGAGGTTTTCGATACAAAGACTCATTCGGGAGCAAACCTTTCATGGATAAACGGCGATAGCGGCTCTGTAAACGGCTCACTAAAATCGCAAAAGAGAAGAAAACTAACGGCAGCAAGGCTTGCCAAATTGCGTATATCGCGGTCACGCGTCGATCGTACCCGCTCGACAGCGCCACGGCTTCGGTCGTGATGGTACTAATGCGTCCCGCCCCCAATACCAAGGTTGGCAGATATTGCGCCAAGCTCACGCTGATCCCGATGGCCCACGCAAACACAATGGCAGGCAGCAAGATAGGCATTTTTATTTGAAGCCACGCACGGAGCGGCGATTTACCCAAACTCAACGCGACGCGGGTTAACCCTTCGTCATAGCTGCGCCACGGGCCATCTAACGACAAATACACATACGGAAATGCGAAGAAAACATGCGCCCAACACACCCAGAAAAAGTGTGCATCGCTGCTGAGGTACAAGGTGGCAACCTGCATACCAAACAACACGGAAAGTTGTGGAATCAACATAGGGATCGCGATGATATAGCCCGGCACTTGAAGCTTATAGCGAAGCCGATATTCATGTGCCACCAATGCAAAACCCAATGCAACCGACGCAGTGATCAAGGCGATCAGCAAACTTTGGGATACGGTGCCGAGAATCGAGTCCCACTCATATTCCCAGAATCTAAGGCTGTAACGGCTTGGAAGTAAATCGGGGAATCGCCAACGTTGGGCGATACTCCACACCACCATCAATGGCACCATGACCACACTGGTAAGCAAAATCGCGGAGAATATAGATTTACCCGGCAGTGAGTAACCACTTCGCCCCGAGAATTGCCATTCCCGGAACCCTTTTGTGATCGCCCACTCCACCAGCCTTGCCAACGCAATCATCAAGATCGCGATAACAAACAGCACCACAGCCCCTGCCGCCGCCCTTGGCAGCAAGGCAAGATCAGGGTCGTTGAACCATTGCCACACCAATACCGCAAACGTCGGCGGGTTAGTTGGGCCAATGATCAGCGCCACATCGACGACAGACAGGCTGTACGCCATCACCGCCAACATCGGAAAACGTAGCTTGGCGAGCCATTGCGGAAAAACGCATTTCCACCACGTCTGCGCTTTGCTGTAGCCCAACGAAGCACTCACTTTCTCGCTCTGATCGACCTTGAGTTGGCGCAGCACAGAAATACTCATCAGCAGTAAAAACGGCACTTCCTTCATCGCCAGCATCAGAATCAAACCCAGCGCATACGGGTCTTTGACCAGCAGCGCTAAATCATTCACGGTTTGAGCATTGGCGTCATAACCAACAAGGCTAAGCAGCCTTGGCCCCATGCCCGTTGGCGCGAACAAAAACGCAAAGCCAATGGCAAACGCCACATGTGGCATGGCGAGCAAAGGCGATAACGAGATCTCCACACGACGCCAAAACCGAGTGCCCCAACTGGCCTGTAAAATCGCAAAGGTAATCAAACACGCCAGATAGCTACTGGCGATAGCGCAATACACTGTCATGCAGATCGACTGCCACACACCTTCCCATTCGAGCACCATGGCAAAGCCTGCCAATCCGAATTGGTGCATGCCCAGCGGCGGCACATAGCCGAGTGACGACACCAACACACCCAGTAAACCCGGAAGCGTCGGCAAGAAGCAGCACACCGCAATGATCAGATAGAGCGCTCTTAACATGGCGTTAGCTTCCGTAGCGTTGCAGCCACGCTTTCTCAAGCGCGCTTTGCCAGCTTGGGTGCGGCTCAGCGACCGCAGTAAACGGGGTGTTTTCTTTGGCTGAACCGGACAAATGCGCGTCTTTCAACACCGCCGGATCGCCCCATACATCAAGGTCACCTTTACGGGATTGCGCTTGCGGACTCAGCAAGAAATTAATGGCGACTAACGCTCCCTCTTTGGCATTTGCATTCCAAGGCACAGTCAAATAGTGAATGTTCGACAACGCCCCCATTTCCATCGCGTACGCTTCGGTGGTTTCAGCAAGGTTCCCTGCTGATTGCGCGGCATACACTGCGTTCGGGTTAAAAGTAATCGCTAAGTCAATTTGACCGTCATCGAGCAATTGCAGGGTTTCGGCCGTGCCGGCGGGGAACTGTTTACCGCCACGCCAAGCCACTTTATGGAACTCATCCAAGTAATACCAAAGTGGCGCAGTCACCTTGTCAAAATCAATGCGATCAACAGGTTCAGACAAGCAGGGAGAGTCGTTAGTTAACTCGATCAGCAAGGCTTTCAAGAAGCTGGTGCCATGGAATTCAGGAGGACGCGGGTAGCTCAAACGGTTCGGGTTGCGTTTGGCGTAATTCAGCATGTCGCCGAAGGTGCGCGGCGGCGTACTCAGGGTTTCTTTGTCATAAATGAACACCAATTGGCTTAAGCCCCACGGTGCCTCCATGCCGTCTGTCGGTTCAGAGAAATCGACAGTGACAGGCAAGTTCTGATCAACGAGCGACCAATGCGGTAATTGCTGCGCAAAGCTGCCCATCAACAACTGATTTTCTTTGAGGGATTTGAAGTTCTCACCGTTGATCCACACCAAATCAACGCTACCGCCAGAGGTTTTCCCTGCGGCCTTCTCAGCAATCAATCGCGTGGTGGTTTCGGAAATGTCCGTCACTTTCACATGATGAAGTTTGATGTTATGACGACGTTGCAGCTCTTTTCCCGCCCATTGGATGTAGCGGTTAATTTCCTGATTGCCACCCCACGCATGAAAATAGACATGCTGGCCTTGCGCCTTCACTTCGACGTGCGACCAATCGTTTAAATCAGGGGACGAGGCAAACACCGCAAAAGACGCGGTCAACAAAGCCATCGCTGAGAACAGAGTTTTCATAAAAAGTCTTTTATTCTTATCGTTATTTGATGCCGTAATAACCACTCATCGCCACTATTTTCAGCAGCTATAAACGCAAAAACGTCCCTCACCATGAGGTAAGGGACGATAAATCTAATCACTTATAACGCCAGCGCAAGTTATTTCGCTAACTCAGCCATGTTGATGCCTTTTTTCTTCGCGATGTACTTCGGAATCAGAGACATACCAAACAGGATAAGACCCGCGCCCGCGAACTTAACCAGCAGCATGGCAGACACACCGTTAGTCGCAATGTCACCCGCCATGTAAGCGAAGATGAATGCACCCGGCGCCATGGTGATCAACGACACCAATGCGTAAGTACCCAAGTTCAAACTGGTTAGGCCGTACGCGTAGTTCTGCAGGCTGAATGGGAACACTGGCACAAGGCGAGTCAGGATCAGGAAGCTGGTACCGTTTTGCGCTACACCGTCATCAATTTTCTTGAAGATTGGGTTATCACCAAATTTCTTCATGATGGTATTGCGTAGCAAGAAACGCGCAACCACGAACGCGACAACCGCACCCAATGTTGCAGAAAACAGCGCCAATACGCCGCCTTTGATTGGGCCAAATACGATGCCCGCCACAATGGTGAACGCACTGCCCGGTAGCAAGAACACACACGCAAAAACAAACGCCGCTACAAACACAACGTAACCCATCGCGCCAAAGCCCGCGATCCACTCTTGAAGGCTCTTGATGTCAGTGATGATTTCAAGAATACCCGTTTGTTTTGCAGCAAATAGCGCCAGCGCTACAGCCAGAATTGCCACACCAATTTTTAGAAATTTCATGAAGTAATACCCGAATAAAGTTCAATGTTCTTGAGTAACCCCTGCATACATTTATCAGGGGTAAAGAAAGTCGCCGAGTGCATAAGGCAGGAGACAACTGCACTCAATTTCACGAGTCACGTACTCGGCGATTCCTTTAAATCAGAGATAGCTGACGACTAAACCGCCATGCACTTGATCAGACCCGCTTTCGATTTGTAGCGGTTGAACCACGCTTTCGCAGGGCTTGCTAGCACGTTGACAGGTGGCGCAGTGTCTTTCATCACAACCGGGCCAAACATCAAATCAAGAATGTGCCAAGCGTTCGTGCCCACACCCATCATGGATGCACGACATGCTGCGCAGTAAACAACAACATGGTCGGTTTCAAACTCATCAACACGGCGTTGAACAACACGCTCAGCCACGTTCGGGTTTGCAGGCACGACCATGCCGCCAAAACCACAACAACGGGTGTTTTCGCGTGTGTGCTCTGGTTCAGTCGTTTTGTAACCCAGCTCATTCAAGATCCAGCGAATGCCGTCTTGAAGCTCGCTTTCGTAGCGGGTTGAGCAAGAATCGTGAATGGTGAACACCACGTCACTGTCTTTCGCTTTGCCCACAAGCTCAGGTGGCAGTCCGATTTTTGGCAGCAGTTTCCAAAGCGACAATGGCTTTTGCGTGCCGCCCGATTTCTTGATCATGCCGTAACAGCTTTGGCACGCCACGATCACTTCTTCTGCTTCAAGCTTGTCAAAGTCAGCTTGAAGTTGACCGTAACGTTCTTTGAATTTCTCGGCTTGGCCAATCGCTGCGGTTGGCTTACCGCAACATTTTTGAACCGCACCCATGTCTGGGAATACATTTTTCAAGTGTTTCGCGATCGCCGCGACACCTTCTGGCGAGTAGGATGGCAGGCTGCATCCTGGCATGAATACTTTATTACTCATTTTGTTGTTACCGCACGTTTAGCCATAGTGAAGAGTTTTGAGAAACCCAGTTTTTGGTGCATGTTGATCGCTTTGTGACCTTTTATTGGTGATTCGCCGTTGTTCGCATTCACGAAATCAACACGCGCACCAAGGAAGATTTCCTTCATTGGGTAATCTTTCGGACACACGATGGTGCACTGATCACAGGCGTTACAGGAGTAAGCCAGCAATGGGTCCATCTCTTTCTTATTGACGAAATCACCGAACAGCGTCTTCGGACAGTCGCCGAAGTCGTTCATCATGATGCACTCACTCATACACAGCTTGCAGGTACATTGCAGACAGCGCGTTGACTCTTGCTTCACTTGTTCTTGCGTGAAACCAAAATCAACCTGAGCAAAGTCGCGCTTACGCTCTTCCGCATCGCGCAATTCGCCGTGTAGACGTGGCACATCTACCGTGCCTTTTGGCAATGGAATGTCTAAACGCGATGGGTAGCTGTATTCTTCTTTGAAATCGCGACCTTCTTCCAAAGGACGACCCGCGAATTGACGCTCAATGCTCATCGCCGCTTTACGGCCAAGCGCCATTGCTTCGATAACGATGTTACCGCCACAGGCATCGCCTGCTACGTAAACGCCATCAACCGAAGAGACCAACGTATTCTTATCAACCACGTAGCGACCGCCACGGCCAGTTTCTAGTGCGCCGCCAGTGATGTCTGCAACCACCTGACCTGTCGCGAATACCACGGTATCCACTTCGATCGTGCGAGTATCTTCCGCATAAGAAGGGGCGAAGTTGCCGGTTTCATCAAGAATCGACAGCACGCGCTTCAACGTAATCGAGAACACTTTGCCGTCTTTTTCTTCGATAGAGATCGGGCCCCAACCTGCGTTGAATGCCACGCCTTCTTCCAACGATTCTTCAATTTCGACATGACTTGCAGGCAAGTTTTCCATTGCTTCTAGCGAGCATTGGTGAACTTCGTCTGCGCCGATGCGCCATGAAGAACGTGCACAGTCCATCGCCACGTCACCGCCGCCAATCACCATCACACGCTTACCAGCACGCGGGAACGCACGGGTTTCAGAAATTTCTTTCAGGTACTCAACCGCAGAGAACACGCCTTCCGCTTTGTGACCCGGCAGCGGAATGATTGAACCCACGTGCGCGCCATGTGCCAATACCACCGCGTCGTGCATGTTACGCAGCTCTTCAAAGCTAATGTCTTTACCGATTTCAACGCCAAACTTGGTCGTGATACCCAACATTTCTAGGTAGCTGAATTCAAAATCAATCACGTTGCGCGGTAGGCGGTATTCAGGAATACCCACACGCATCATGCCGCCGTACACATCCAATTTTTCATAGATGGTTACGTCATGACCTTTACGACGCAGTTCAATCGCCGCCTGCGCACCCGCAGGGCCTGCGCCCACGATAGCAATGTGTTTACCCGTTGAATTTAGGATCGCCAGATCCCAGTTTTCTTTGTTGTCCATCTTTTCAGCGACAAAGCGTTTGATGCCCGCCACGCTGATCGCTTGACCGTATTCGGTATTACGACGACACGCTGCTTCACATGGGTGCGCACAAATGCGGCCCAAGGTTTGTGGCAAAAACAGTTTGCCGCGAATGGTGTCTAGTGCTTCTTGGTATTTACCTTCACCCGCAAGGCGAACGTATTGCTTCACATCAGTGTGCATTGGACACGCAGTCTGACACGCAGGATCCGCATCACCCATACAGCCATCAACCACGTTCTGCGCCGCGTCGTATAGCTTTTGACTAAAAATTACATTGCTCATTATTTTTATGATTCCAGTCTTGGTTAATTACGTACGTAGGTGGCGTCGATTAACTTTTGGTGCCGTTCTGCACGTTCACGTCAGTACGATTTTGCTCGTAGTGCGCAAAGCTGTATTCAATCCATGAACCGTCGTAGTTGTAGACGCCTTCTGCCCCTAAGACTTCTTCTAGCACCATCATGGTGTGTGCAGAGCGAACGCCAGACTGGCAGTAAGCAATGACTTTCTTGCCTTTAATGATGTCGCCGTAAAGCGCTTGCAGTTCTTCTGCTGATTTCAGCGTGCTGTCTGCATTTAGGGCTTTGGTCCAGTTGATGTGAACGCTGCCAGGGATCGTACCTGGGCCGTAAGCGCCACCCACTGTCGTGGTGCCGTCAAACTCTTCTTGGCCACGGGTATCCAAAATCACCCAATCTTTCGCCGATTGCGCGTTCAGTACCATGTCTATGGTGGCTAAACCGCTGGTTTCTGCTTCAGGTTGTGGCGCTTTGTAAGCAGTCGCTTCAACGCTTGGGTTCGCATCACCCGTCGCGAAACCTGCACCAATCCATGCATTCAAACCACCATCAAGGTAGCGAACGTTTTGATGACCAAGGTTTTCGATTTGCCAGAACAGGCGAGCGGCATCGTGGTGAGCATTGGCTGCGTAAACAACGATGGTTGAGTCTGGTGTCGCACCAAATTTGCTCAGAAGTGCTTCCATGTCTTCCACAGAATTACGCATACCGTCGTAGCCATACGTTTCTTTTGCTGCGGAATAATCATTGCGCCACATGGTGAATGAGCCTGAGATCGGCGCATCCGGTTTCATTGGATTGAGTGCACCAATCACCACCACGTTCTTGTCGCTTTCCATCATTGCTTTCAGGTCTTGTGCAGACACAAACGCTTCTGGGTTAGCGTATTCTGCAAACTTTTCTTGCAGAACTTGATTGCTAACTTGTACCGCTTCAGCGCCAAACATTGACGTATACGCAACGTAGCCACCGGCCATCAGCGCAGCAACAACACCTACTGCGACAGTCGATTTTTTCATCGTGATTATCCCAAGATTGTTTATAAAGTTATTCGCTCATCAATGAGCCGAATGAAATCGGGTGTCTGTCATAACGCTGATCGTTAACGGGCTTTGTTTTCTATTGTTAGTGCCAATGACGGTCAGCGGTATGCGCTACATTTTTTCGATATGTTTTCCCGCGCGCGTAGCGACATGGATAAACACATGGTTGCCTTTTGGGCTTGTAGCACGGATTGTGAGGAAAGAATTGTCTGCGGGATATTGTGGTAAACCACAATATTGTCAGTAGTTTGATCTAAAGCAGCATAGAAAACAGGGTTATTTAATGTAAGATGCGCGGCGAAAAGCTTTCCATCACAGTGACCTCTCATTGAACAACTATTTATTACGAAGCTCGCCGTTTTTCTGCATTAAAGCGCTCGCGATGGTGCTCGTCAGTGTGTGCTGTCTTTGCAGTTGTAAAGCGGAGGCTCGCATCGTTCAGCATTACGATGTGGGTGTGCTAGCACTGCGTGGCGACGCGCATGCCATATCTTCTTGGCGGCCTACTCTTGATTGGCTTGAAAAAGAAATCCCCGGGGTGACGTTTGAACTGCACCCGTATGATTTCGATGAGCTCGATGACGCATTTAAACATAATCAACTCGACTTCTTGCTGACGAGCCCAGGCCAAGCCACAAAGATTGCGCGCCAGCATCAGCTCAATTGGTTAGCCACACAAAAAACCGCGTACAGTAAGAAAACAAGCCGCTCGATTGCGTCTGTGGTGGTCGTTCGTGAAAATTCACACTTCACGTCATTGAAAGACATTGAACAAGCACGGGTTGCTGCGGTGTCGGAAAAAGCCTTTGGCGGATTTATCGCGCTGCGCTACGAGTTAGACAAACTCGACTACTTCAACGCGTCTTTCTATAAAAAGATCAAGTTCACTGGCCCACCAACGGATCAGCTGATTTATGACGTGCTCGACAACAACATTGATGTGGCAGTTGTGCCAGCCTGTACGCTTGAAAACATGGCAAAAGAAGGCTTGGTGGATACCACCAGCGTGCGCGTGTTGGATGTGCAATATCCCGACGGCTCAGTGTGTGGTGTGAGTACCCCGCTCTACCCTAACTGGACCTTCACTAAAACAGCGCGTGCCACCAATGAAATCGGGGAAAAGGTCGCCCAAGCCTTGCTTGCGATGCCTCAAAATGCGGCCGCGGCGAAAGCGGCAAGCAACATAGGCTGGACACTTCCTGAAAGCCCCGTCGACGTGGATAAAGTCTTCAAGCATCTCGACATGCACCCTTTGCAACAAACATGGCAGGAAAGCTTTTACAAATGGCTCGATCGCAATGAATTCCTTGCCTTCTCGACCGTGCTGATTTTGATTCTATTGAACGTTTATCACCTGTGGGTCGAATACCATTTCAAACGCAGCAAGCAAGAACTTGAACGCACCCTTTTCGCATTAAAAGAGAAAAACGCCGTTCTCGAACACGTGCAGCGCACCATGATCGTCGGGGAACTTGGCAGCAGTATCGCGCACGAAATAAATCAGCCACTGAGTTCCATCAAGAACTATTCCGAAGGCGTACAGCGCCGCATTGCACAAGGCATGGACCCCAAAGATCTCACACCAATATTGGGCAAAATTCAGCAACAAGTTGGCGCTGCCAGCGACATTATTCAGCGCCTTCGAGGATTGATAAAACGCACACCCACAGCACGGGTTGTGTGTCGCCCTGTCGATTTCATCAGCGATTCAATTCAGCTTGTGGAATACGATTTCCAAGCACTGAACATTGGCCTGCAACTGAGCGTGGATGGCGATCCCTTCAAAGGGGAGTTTGACGTCATCGGCATGCAGCAAGTCATGTTGAACTTGCTCAAGAATGCCAAAGAAGCCTGTTTAGCGTCCATGGACGTGGAAGTGATCCCAATGGTGCAGGTGGAGTTGTTGTATGGCACCAATGAAATCGTCATCAAAGTGGAAGACAACGGCATCGGGCTAGCAGCCAGCGAAGAAGAAGTACAACAAGCCTTTTACACCACCAAAAGTGATGGTTTAGGCCTCGGCTTACCCATTTGTCGCGACGTTGTCGAAGCGCACCACGGTCAATTTATGATTCAGCCTAATCGCCCGCGCGGTTGTCAGGTCACTATTGTCATTCCCGTCACAAGGAGTCAGGAATAAATGCACACACAATTCGGCCCAGTCTATGTCGTTGATGACGAAGAACCTGTTCGTGACTCCCTCGTTTTCATGCTGGAAAGTTTCGATTTGCAGCTACGGGACTTTGATTCAGGCAAAGCCTTTTTAGCCGGCGTCGATATTTCACAACCGGGTTGCGTGATTTTAGACAGCCGCATGCCAGAAATGCGCGGGCAAGATGTACATGCCTTTTTGATCGAAGCGCGAAGCCCACTGGCGGTGATTTTCTTAACTGGACACGGCGATGTCCCGATGGCAGTGGATGCGCTTAAAGACGGTGCGGTCGATTTCTTCCAAAAACCTGTCGATGGCGAACCCTTGGTTAAGGCCATTGAGAAAGCCCTCGTTTACTCGTTTAAACGTGCGGAAGACGTGTCTATAGAGAATCGATACGAGAACCTGACTGAGCGTGAAAAAGACGTATTGAAATTGGTATTGAAAGGCCAAACGAATCAGCAAATGTCGACAACACTGTGTGTCTCGCTGCGCACGATTGAAGTGCATCGCGGCAACATGATGAAGAAGTTTGAAGCCACCAATGTGGCGGACTTGGTGCTGCGACTTAGCACCTTGGTACAACAAAACAAACTCTAACCGATGGGGCTAGTGCGTTCTCGATCCGTTTTTGCAGGTTAACAGGCGTATGTCGAGTATTACCGGCTGCCAATATTCGCCACAAGATTCGCCACAAAACTTGCCATGAACAATAAGTGACCGACCAATGCGTCCAGCCTCTCACAGGCCTCGAAATTATTTTCATTGAACGCTCAGGCGTTCAGCACCGCCTTCGGCTTATCACGCGCTATTTTGGCGTCTTAAATTGGCGAATTTAGCACTTTTAAATCACTGTTTTAAATAGAGTTATATTTATTGTCATCGCAGTCGAAAATGATAATCTCGCCTCATTAGAAACGAGGAAGTGTTATGACAAAAAACGATGAAATCTATGACCGCGTCAGTTTCGCTAACCAAGACCTCAGCGACGCCATTTTTACCCGTTGCAAATTCGTCCGTTGTGACTTTGGACGCGCCAACTTGCGAGATGCACAGTTTATCGAGTGTGCATTTTTAGAACAGGGGGACGTGGAAGAAGGGTGCCATTTTGACTATGCCGATCTCCGCGATGCATCATTTAAACAATGCAAAATGGCATTCGCGAACTTCACCGGTGCGAAATGTTTTGGCATTGAATTTAGAGAGTGCGATTTAAAAGGGGCGAATTTCCGACAAGCCAGTTTTTCGAATCAAGTTAGCAACCGTATGTACTTCTGCTCTGCGTATATCACGGGCTGTAACCTTTCTTATGCCAACTTTGAACGGCAATGTTTAGAAAAATGCGATTTGTATGAGAACAAGTGGCACGGTGCGAACTTACAGGGCGCGTCGTTGAAAGGTTCAGACTTAAGTCGAGGGTCGTTTTCAGAAGACTGTTGGGGGCAATTTAATCTTCAAGAATGCAATTTAGGCCATTCCGAATTGCATGGGTTGAACCCAAGGCGTGTCGACCTCACTGGTGTTCAGATCTGCTCATGGCAACAAGAACAATTGCTTGAACAACTAGGATTGATTGTTCTCCCTGACTAATAGACACAAGACGTTAAGGCCAAAACCTTAACGTCTTACCTCTGTTCTTCACTTGCGATGACCCACGGTTCAAATAATCGGCATGCTTTGCCACGTTCTTTCATGCAGCAATTCGCAGCCCGTTTCGGTGATCACAATATTGTCTTCATGCACCATCATCTTGTTGGGCGCAAACGCCATTCCCGGTTCAAGCGTCAACACCATACCGGGTTTCAATTCCACGTCGCCATTCGGCACATGCGAAGGCCACTCGGTAAGCTGCATACCCAGCCCATGCCCCATTCGGCCCACGTTGTTGCTCAGTGCGCCCCCTCTTTCTAGTTCTGCCCACATGGCTTGCCACACATCGCCCGTGGTTCGTCCCGGCGCTGCTATATTCAGCCCCGCTTCCGTGGCGGCATAGACGGTGTCATACGCACGGAGGGTGTCGGGCTTTACCTCTCCAAAGCCAAAATTCCTGTCAAAATCACAGAAATAGCCATCAAAATTCGCGCCCGTGTCAATGATCAACACATCCCCGTCATTCAGCACGCGATCGGTGGGGCCCATGATGATGTTGTCATACCCACCCAGCCCCGATGCTGAAATCAAATACGGGCAGTTGTCAGCCCCTAAACGCAACATTTCAAGATGCATGGCTTTGCATGCTTCTCGTTCTGTCATCCCCGTAGAAAGGTGTCCACGAAGATACTCAAAGCCCGCGGCAGCAACATTGCAGGCAAAGCGAACTTTTTCAATCTCAGCCAATGATTTGATGCTGCGAATATCTCGAACATTGGTCGACACATCGACCAGTTCGTGATGTGCCAGAATCTGCTGTAATGCAGCAAAGTTATGCGCTGGCATGCGTAAATGTGTTTCAGTCCCCAGCATGGCACCCACTCGACGAAAGCGACCGCTAACCTCCGCCAACGCAGCCGCCAACAGTGAAATACCGTCATCGTCAGGCTGGGGTGAAGGCCAACTTCTTACATCATCAATCCATGTTTGGTCGAAACCCGACACACCAATTTCTGGTACCACCGCAATAGGCTTACCATCCGCGGGCACCACCAGAAACCAGGGACGCGTAGGGCTCTCCCAAAACTGGGATTTGAAACCACTAAAATAGCGAAACTCGGGTTCTGTAGTGAAGAACACGGCGTCGATTTGCTGTTCACGCATGCGTTTCTGCAATTGCAGTGTTCTATGTTCAAATTCAACCAATGCGAAACCACGCAGCGGTGCCACTAAGGGCGGTGTTGGCATGTCCCTATCCTTCTTTCGATACGTTATTAAGTATGGTCTAACTGAATAATATGTCCCTTGGCAGCAAGGCGATGCTCGGGAAGAAAATCAACAATGCGGACATGAGCAATAGAATTAAAAAGAACGGCAATGTCCCGCGAATAACCTCCAGATAAGGACGCTCAAATATCGCGATTGCCGTAAAAATGTCACAACCAAACGGTGGCGTAGCTGAACCAATCGCCATTTGCAGGGTAATCAACACCCCCACAAGGATGGGATCCAGCCCCGCCGCATTGACGATCGGCATAAAGATCGGCGTGAGAATCAACAGCACGACCAGCGAATCGACAAACATACAGCCGACGAAAAACGCCAAGGCAATAACAAATAAAATGTACTCAGGGGATGCACTGCTTAAATCCAGCGGCGCGAGCAATTCTTGAGGGATTTGCTCAAACGAGATGTACCAAGAAAACGCTTGTCCAACACCCACCAACACAAACACCACCGCCGTGATCAAGCCAGTGCTCAATGCAGCGTCGCAGATGTCTTTCACACCCAAGGTTCGATAAAAAACACATTCGACGATAATGGCGTAAAGCACCGCAAAAGATGCCGCCTCCGTCGGTGTTACCACGCCTGAGTAGATCCCGCCGATGATGAGCGCAGGAAAACCCAAAGGTAAAATGGCTTTTTTGATGGCTTCGATTTTTTCTGCGGTATTGGTTTCTTCCACCAAGCTGATGGAATCCGCATGCTTGGCGCTGTAGAGATAGCTATAAATCGCGAAGAAACCCGTTAACACGATGCCAGGACCAATACCTGCAATGAACAACTCGCCCACACTGGCATTGGCTAACGTGCCATACAAAATCAAGCCAATGCTCGGGGGAATAAGAAAAGCGATGTCACTGGCATTGATGATCAGCGCCATCACAAAGCTGTCTTTATAGCCCGCCTGTAACAGCTTAGGGCGCATGATCTGCCCCACAGAGACCACGGTCGCTTGCGTCGAGCCAGACACCGAACCAAACAAGGTGCAGCTGATACACGTCGTGATCGGTAATCCGCCACGCAGGTGTCCAACAAACGCTTGAATCAAGCCAAGCAGGTTATGCGCCGTGTGTCCGCGCGTCATGATGTCTGCGGCCAAAATAAACATGGGTACCGCAATCAAGGCATTGGGAGAAATGCCCGTGACCATCTGCTGAATCAGCACTTCAGGGTCAACTTGCGAGAAATGAATCAAGCCAATCAGTGCCCCAACGGCGAGGGGAACCACCATGGGAAAGCTCAGAAAGAGCAGCACTATCATCATTGAAACTAGGGTAAACGTGATCACATAGATATCGAGTTCACCGGCGATAATGTCGCCAAAAAACTGCATTACATCGCTCATTACAATGCGCTCCCTTTGTCGGTTTTATCTTCCGTGACATCAAAAGACACATAGATTTCCTTGTGGAGCAGATTCATCACAAAACTCATCGCGTACTGCAATCCCGCCATGGCGAAGCCAACAGGGATAATGGCGTAGACGTAATAAACAGGCATCTGTAAAGCTGGGCTTAGGCGGTTGATGCTCTTGAGCTCTAACACATAAAACACCGACAAATAGGCGAGATAAAACAAGAGCAACGAGGTAGTGAGTGCAATCACTGTCGTGAGAATTTTCTTGGCACGCTGGCTGAGGGAGTCATACACAGCGGTCATGCGAATGTTCCGCCCTTTTCGCACCGCGTACGCAAAGCCGATAAAGGTGACGCCAACGATGAGGAATTGATTCAGCTCTTCAGAGAAGAAGATGCTTTTGTTAAACGCATAGCGACCAATGGCATTCGCCGTCGAATTTGCCATCATCACGAGAATGCCTGCCATGATCAGAAAGCGTTCTAGCTTCTCCGTCATGATGCTGATCTTCTTCAACAAGTTTTTCATAACACGTCCTACACGCGTGTCGGCAATACATCCCAGCCATTCACAAAAAGCTGTGCTTGGCCGATTGCCGACCGCGTTTGATGTTATTGACTCAACAGGTAAATGCGCCACCTTCCATACAGGAATGTCCGACGCATCACCGAAGACAAAGGCTGGCGGTTATTTCCCGCCTGACGCCGCGTCGACTTCACTCAGTAAGCGTTGAAGGATGTTTTGAGCGCCTGCACGTGCGGCTGCTTTTTGATCATCCGGATACGCGTTCGCGACCACATCGTAGTATGTGCCGTGGAGGTTTTCGCTCAACGCTTTGAAGCGATTGCGCTCTTCTTCCGTCAACACCACCACTTGCATGTCAGGGCGCTCTTTCAGGATTTTCTCCATGTTTTCGCTGTTAATGCGGATTTGGTAGTCATACGCCGCTTTGTCTGCCGCCTTAATCGCTTTTCGGATCATAGCTTGTTTCTCTTCAGACAAACCGCTGAACCACTTGCTGTTGGTCGACACTGTGCTCACATAAGGTTGCTGACCAGGGAACATCAGGAAGTCCTGCACCTCATGCCATTTGGCGTTGTAGATGAAGTAAATCGGGTTCACCATGCCATCAATGGTTTTGAGCTGAAGCGAACCGTACACTTCACCCCAAGACAAAGGGGTTGGTGTCGCGCCAAACGTTTTGTACGTTTCAACGGGAATGGTTGAGGTAAAGGTGCGGATTTTCTGATCGGCAAAATCTTCTGGTGAACGCACGGCTTTGTTTGCACCCCAGACCATTTCGCCTTCAGACATCATGGAAAGCAGTTTCAAATTCACGCTCTCAAATTTCGGCGCAAGTTCGTTGTAAATGGTTGGGCTGGTCGTCAGCACTTTGTGCGTCACTTCTTCGTCCGTACCCAGCACATACGGCAGGCTCACCGCTTGCACTTCTGGCACGTACGAACCCAAATGCCCCGAGCCAACAGACACAAACTGGATCGTGCCTTTCGCTGCAAGCTCAACGATGTCATTTTCAGTGCCTAGCTGACCGTAATAATAAATACGAACACGAATATCACCGTCCGATTCTTTCTTCATCACCTCGGCAAATTTCTGCGCGTAAATGTCCTGCACATCGGTTTTGTCTTCTTCTGAGGCAAACTTCCATGTTTCAGCTTGTGCGCTGAACATCATGCCTAAACTCAGTAGAGCTACGCCAAATCGCTTCATCCTTTCTTCCTTCTTTTTCGCTATCCAAGAATCACCTTCACCGAATTTTCGCCGCACTGATGCACCCAAGTGGAAGGGGCCACTTGGAGACATGTCACTTGAAGACATCGTGATGTAGGTGGTTAGCTAATGGCTGCGTTTTATCGCAGCATGGGACTGATTCAATCGACCATGGCAGTACTCAAACGATCGTTGACCAGTTGGATCCAATAACGCGCACCTAGGGGAAGGATACGGTCGTTGAAATCATACTTAGGGTTATGAAGCGCACAGCCACCCACAGAGTTCACACCATTGCCTAGCAACACATAGCAGCCAGGTTTAACGCGCAACATGCTAGAAAAATCTTCCGATATGGTCAGCGGCTCACACTCGGCATTCACCTTGTCAGCCCCCAACACTTTCTGCGCAGCTTCTATCGCGTAAACGGTTTGCGCTTTCGCATTCACGGTCGGGTAAAACGTGTTGGCAAACGTGAATGTGTGGCTTGCACCCGCCGCCTGACATATCCCTGCCACTATCCGCGCCATGCTTTCTTCAATACGGGCTAACGTCGCTTCTGTGAAGCATCGACAATCCCCTTTGATGGTCACTTGGGTGGGAATGACATTGACGGTGCCATCTGTAATAAATTCGGTCGCAGACACCACAGCAGTGTCGCTGATGGCACTGAGGTTTCGAGACACAATGGTTTGCAGCCCGAGGATAACTTGCGCGCCGACCACCATGGGGTCGATGCCTTGATGCGGCAGTGCAGCGTGGCCGCCAATACCTTTAATGGTGATTTCAAAACCGCTTTCACTTGCCATGAGTGACCCCGGGCGCACCATGAGTTCGCCTTCCGCAAGACCGGGGAAATTATGAATGCCATAAACTTCATCGATCGAAAAGCGCGTAAACAGGCCATCATCAATCATGGCTTGCGCGCCACAACCGTGCTCTTCGTCCGGTTGAAAAATGAAATACACCGTGCCATTGAAATGTGGATGTTGTGCCAGATAACAGGCCGCGCCGAGTAACATGGCTGAATGCCCATCGTGCCCACAGGCATGCATTTTTCCATCGTGTTTAGAGCAGTGTGAAAAGGTGTTTTGTTCGTGAATGTGCAGCGCATCCATGTCTGCACGAAGACCAATACTGGCGTTGCTGTTACCACATTTAAGGATGCCCACCAGCCCCGTTTTCCCGATATTTCGCTCGACCTGAACGCCAAAGCTTTCGAGTTTTTCAGCGATGAAGTCCGCCGTAAGGTTCACATCAAACCCACACTCTGGAAATTGGTGCAGGTGCTGACGCCATGTCGTCATGTCCGCAATCAACTGTGGCGACAACGACGACCCTGTTTTCAAAGAAGGTGATTCAGAAGAAGACGATGACATGGTGTGCGCTCCGTAAGCCGTCATTGAAAAAACATCCTTATTTCAGACAATAGAAACAGATTCGCTATTGCGCGAGATGCTGTTCAAGCAACACGCCAAAACCTTCAATCGGCTTTGGGTATTTCAGTAAACGCAATGAATCCCATACCAACGCTTGATTACTGCTCACCACGGGCTTATCAAGTGCCGCTTCAACACGCGCTAACACCGAAGTAGCACGTAAAGCGGTGCATGAGATAAAGAGTAAATCCGCTTCGGGGTCGCAGCGTGAAATGGCCGCCTGCGCAATGTCTTCCGGCGAGATGTAGGTCATGGCGGTGTCATCTTCAAAGCCAAATCCCGCAATGTTGAGCACCTCATACCCCTGCGCTGAAAACATCGCGGCCATCTCACGGTTAACGGCGTCAGTGTAGGGCGTCAATATGGATAACTTTTTCGCCCCCAAGACATCAAATGCATTCAATGCGGCAGTCACAGGGTTAGTAACAGCAACATTAGGGCGCGTTTGATGCACAAGCTCCGTCACACGTTCATTGCCAATGGCAACCGTGCCTGACGTGCAGGCATAGATGATCACGTCCAAATCAGTATTCGGAAGAATCGCGTCTGCCGCCGCACTGATGCCTGGCGCCATGGTGCGAAGGTTTTCAACCGTCAGCGGGTTAACGTTTCTCACTCGGCTGGTGAAGGCGCGAACATCGTTCGGGTACAAGCGATTAAGGTCTTGCTCGATATTGAAATCTGTCGCGAGCGCAATCACGCCGATCCGCCCTAATGGTGCAAGGTGCTCCAATGCATACGCAGGTACTAAGGTTTCAACCTTCATCTCATCCACTTCTTTCAATCTGCACGCCGGTTTGTTCGTTACATTTTTTTCACAAGTGCAATAATCCCCCGAAGAGTTTGAAGAATTTCCTAATAAAGATGGCAGTGAATGAAGAAAATCCGCATTTTTTATGCGCTATAGTGGTTTTTTAGTACCAATAAGAAATAAAGGCGTTAACAAGGGGTTAGCAACCACTTTTCGTCTCAAAAACGGGCATAAAACGCTTCCATGATTAACACCTATTTTCAAAGGACGAACGGGTATGGCGCACTCTTCCACCACAGCGATAGACAGCTTTGATCGAAAGATACTGAACATTGTTCAGGTGTCGAATCGTGCAACATCTGACTACATAGCCGACCAAGTGGGGCTTTCACCCGCCGCAGTACAGCGCCGCTTAAAGCGCCTAAGAGAGCAGAAGATCATTCAAGCGGATGTGTCGGTGGTTGACCCCATAGCCTTAGGTTATGCCATGACCTTTGTTGTGCAAGTCACTCTGGAAAGAGAGCGTGTAGATTTGATGCACAATTTTAAAAAGGAAATGAAAGCCAATCGCTCAGTGCAGCAATGCTATTACGTGACGGGAAGTTCGGATTTTATTCTGATTGTGACCGCGGCAGACATGGCAGGATATGACACCTTCACCCGAGAAGCGTTTTTCGATAACGCGAACATCAAAAGCTTTCAAACCAATGTGGTGATGGACCCTGTCAAAGTGGGTCTGTCCGTGCCGATTGATGAGCACACAGAGTAAGCATTTCCCTGTGTTTTTTAAAAGAAAGCGGCACGAAAACGCGCCGCTTTTTGACGTGAATATCTCGTCATTATTTGGCTAACGCTTAGCCAACAAGTTCTCGGTAAAGCTCAGGATCTGTTGCACCTTCAGTGCCTAACACCAACACACGGCTGGTGCTGTCTAAACCCAGTTTATTTGCATACTCAGGTGAATGGTTTGCGATGATTGCCGCTGCATACCCAGGCACCGCCGATTCGCCCGCTTCGATCGCAGGTTCGGCTTCTCGGCCCTTTGCCAATATTCTCATCGCTTGAGGAATGGCTTCTTCGCTGATGGTCATAAAATCATCAGCGCCATTGGAGAGAATCGTCCACGCCAAGCTAGACACTTCACCACAGGCGAGCCCTGCCATTAAGGTCTCTAAGTCACCCAACACAGCCACGGGTTTCCCTGCTTGGGCGCTTTGTTGAAGGCAGTTCGCTTCTTCCGGTTCAACCACAACGAATCGAGGACGCGCTTCTCCCCAGATATCCCAGAAATAGCCACACACTGCAGATGCCAAGCCCCCCACGCCACCTTGCACAAACACATGCGTTGGGATCTCACCATCCAGTTGTTCGACGATTTCAGACAACATGACGGTGTAACCTAATGCCACGTCTTTCGGGATCTCCATGTACCCTTCGTAGGACGTGTCCGACACGATAACGCGGCCGTGCTTTTTCGCTTCAACATCAGCGGTTCGCACCGACTCATCATAGTTACCCGTGATGCGAATTACCTGCGCACCAAACGCTTCCATCGCTTGTTTGCGGCCTTCTGACACATCACGATGAACATAAATAATGCACTGACAGCCAAACATTTGTGCGCCCCAAGACACTGAGCGACCATGGTTGCCATCCGTCGCACAACTCACAACGACATCTGCAGCTTCTTTCTGCCATTTCCCCGCCAGTAAATCGTCCATGGTGGGCATTTCGCCATGACGTGCTTGCAGCACAAGCTGAAGCTGTTTGGCTACCGCATACGCGCCGCCTAACGCCTTGAAGCTTTTCAAACCGAAACGCAAAGATTCGTCTTTGTACCAGAGCTTACCCAACTTCGCCGTTTTGGCCGTGGTACTCAAATCATGCAGCGGTGTGGGCGCATATCCGGGCCAGCGAGTAATGTCTCGAATCGCAGTTTGCGCATGTTCAACATTTAGCACTGAGCGTTGCTCTGCACTGTAAACGTGCTCGGCAGACGCAAGAGGATTTGAGAAATGGGTAAGAGACCCTGATAGTTTCAGCATGTTATTTAAAATCCTTTTCCTATCTGTAATACGCAGACCTGTTTACCGTATAAGGCGAAACCACGTCGCGCTTGATACTAGAAAGTTTACTGAGAGATCACGCGTCATTTCTCTATTCTTGCGCAATGTCGTGAGGGTTATGTGCAATTTCCCCTAAGCGCACGCGGAATTTATGCACCCATCGCTAGGTTTCGCTAGTAGGACAGGTTCGCTGGTAGGACAGGCATTCGCCGACATGACGGATTTCCGCAGACGTGAACGGCAAACACAAACCCTTAGCGCCCTAAAATCAAAAAGCCCACCTGCGCGTCATTCACACAAATGGGCCTTGAGATTTCTCGCGCCTTGCGCTGAATCGGGTGCTGCGCTGAATAAGAGCCCGTTCAGATCACGGCACTTTTCAGACTGTTAGACAATAAGGCTGTTAGAACAAACGGCGTTTCAGCCCTGTTTTTTCCAGTACACGCGTCGTGATTTCTTCCACAGACAGCGCGGTGGTGTTGATGTAAGAGATGGCTTCTCTGCGGAACAGCGATTCAATCGTATTCACTTCCTGTTCGCACTGCTCTGTGCTGGCGTATTCACTTCCTGAAAGACGGTTTTCACGGATTTGCGTGAGGCGCTCAGGATCAATCGTCAGGCCAAACAGCTTGTGACGATGAAACTCAAACTCAGGCAGCAAGCGAAGCATCTTCATGTCTTCTGCAATAAACGGATAGTTCACCACACGTAAGCCAAACTGCATCGCCATGTACAAACTGGTGGGGGTTTTGCCGCTGCGTGATACGCCCAACAAAATGATGTCCGCGTGCTCTAAGCCTTTTAGCGAGACGCCGTCATCATGCGCCAGCGTGTATTCGATAGCAGAAATGCGGTCAAAATAGGTATCTGAATCTTTACCGACACTGCGTGAGCGCTGCAGTTTTGGTTTGGGTTTCATCAACGTATCTTCCGCGACCCGTTGCACCACACTTTCCAGCACATCATAGAAAAACGCGGGCGCTTCCAACAAACGCTCGCGAATGCCCGGCACCACCATAGAAAAGAAAACCAACGGCTTCACGCCATCACGTTCATACGCGTGCTGAATGTGTTTTATCAGCTCGCAGACTTTGTCTTCCGTCTCGACGAACGGAAAGGTTTTCTCATTCACGTCGAACGCAAATTGTCCCAGTACGACATGCCCTAACGTCTCACATGTGATGGCTGTCCCATCCGAAACATAGAAGACGTCTCGTCTTTGAATATCTTTATGCATAGATGGTTAATCTTCTCGCAAAATTTTCATAGGATATAAACACAACGATAACAATAACGACACTTGGCAAGCTAGTCGTGTCTCCACAGCTTTTAAAACTCATCATGGTTTTATTCGCTCAGAGACCTAGGTTGCTACCAAAATCCCAATTGCTGCACTATTTCTGGAGAAAGAAATGCAAAAGAACACCCTGTGGTTCGATTCCCTATCAATGGATGATGTCGACAAAGTCGGCGGCAAGAATGCGTCCCTCGGCGAAATGGTGTCAAACCTCGCCAACGCGGGCGTATCCGTGCCAAATGGGTATGCAACCACCTCGTACGCGTTTAACCAGTTTCTTGATTTTGAAGGACTAGATGAACGTATTCACCAAATACTTGATGAACTTGATGTTGAAGACGTAGACGCCCTTCGCCAAGCTGGCTCTACGATCCGCCAATGGGTTTTAGATGCCCCCTTCCCTGCTGATCTTGAGCAGGACATTCGAGATAACTATGAAACGTTAGTGGAAGGAAATACTGAGCTTTCCGTTGCTGTGCGTTCCTCTGCGACCGCGGAAGATTTACCAGACGCGTCGTTTGCAGGCCAACAAGAAACCTTCCTCAATGTGAAAGGCATTGATGCGGTCATTGAAGCCACCAAACATGTTTTCGCGTCACTCTTTAACGACCGCGCCATTTCTTACCGCGTTCACCAAGGGTTTGATCACCGTGGTATCTCGCTTTCAGCGGGTATTCAACGCATGGTGCGTTCAGACAAAGCCTCTTCTGGCGTGATGTTCACACTGGATACCGAATCTGGCTTCGATCAAGTGGTGTTCATTACATCATCATGGGGATTGGGGGAAATGGTCGTGCAGGGTGCCGTAAACCCTGATGAGTTTTACGTGCACAAGCCGCTGCTTGAAGCAGGTACGCCCGCCGTGGTTAAGCGCACCTTTGGCTCAAAACTTATCAAGATGATCTATGCCGAGAGCCAAGTGATTGGCAAACAGGTCGAGATCGTTGATACCTCTCCAGAAGAACAAAACCAATTCTCACTCACTGACGATGAAATCGCAGAATTGGCAAAACAAGCCATGATCATCGAAAAGCACTACCAACGTGCGATGGACATTGAGTGGGCGAAAGACGGGATCGACGGCAAGCTGTACATTGTGCAAGCGCGCCCAGAAACCGTGTGTTCGCAGAAGAACGGCAACATCATCGAACGCTATGAACTGAACGACAAAGCGGGTGTGCTGGTTGAAGGCCGCGCCATTGGTCAACGCATCGGCAGTGGTGGCGTACGCGTTGTTGCCTCGCTGGATGAAATGTCGTTAGTGCAAGAAGGCGATGTGCTTGTCACCGACATGACAGACCCTGATTGGGAACCTGTGATGAAAAAAGCGGCAGCGATTGTCACCAATCGCGGCGGCCGAACGTGTCACGCCGCCATCATTGCCCGCGAGCTGGGTATTCCCGCCATCGTGGGTTGTGGTGATGCCACCAGCAAACTGAGCGACGGCGCAGACGTCACCATTTCGTGTGCAGAAGGCGAAACCGGCTATGTCTATGAAGGCAAACTCGATTTCGTGGTGCGCCAGTCTGCGGTTGATGAACTGCCCTTGCTACCCACTAAAGTGATGATGAATGTCGGCAACCCTGACCGCGCGTTCGATTTCGCACAAATTCCAAACGAAGGCGTTGGCCTTGCTCGCTTAGAGTTCATCATCAATAAGATGATCGGTATTCACCCGAAAGCCCTGTTGAACTTTGACGCACAGAGCGATGAGCTGAAAGCACAAATCAACACGCGTATTCGCGGCTATAAAGACCCAGTTGATTTCTACGTGAGCAAACTGACGGAAGGGATCGCTACCATCGCAGCCGCGTTCTGGCCGAAGCGCGTTATCGTGCGTATGTCAGATTTCAAATCGAACGAATACAGCAACCTGATTGGTGGAAGCGAATTCGAACCGCATGAAGAAAACCCAATGTTGGGCTTCCGCGGCGCGTCGCGTTACATCTCTCCGGTGTTTGAAGATTGCTTCGAGTTAGAAACACAAGCCATTAAGCGCGTGCGCAATGAGATGGGGCTCAAGAACGTTGAAATCATGATCCCATTCGTTCGCACCACAGGTGAAGCGGCAGAAGTGAATGACTTGCTGGCGAAGTTCGATCTCCGCCGAGGCGAACAAGGTCTGAAAGTCATCATGATGTGTGAACTGCCATCAAACGCCGTGCTTGCGGATGATTTCTTGAAGTACTTTGACGGCTTCTCGATTGGTTCGAACGACATGACACAGCTAACGCTGGGCTTGGATCGCGATTCAGGCGATGTGGCGCACTTGTTTGACGAGCGTAACCCCGCAGTGAAAGCCATGCTGAAAATGGCGATTGACGCAGCAACACGCGCAGGCAAATACGTCGGTATTTGTGGTCAAGGCCCGTCAGATCATGATGATTTGGCGGAGTGGTTGATGGCGCAAGGCATTAGCTCGGTATCGCTGAACCCCGATACCGTGGTGGATACGTGGACTAAGCTCGGCAAAGTCGCGAAGTAAATGAATGTCATAGCCTGTTCAATAGAACAGGCTTTTTTACCACCTTAAAATAACCTCTTTCGCACACTTCATAAGAACATTCTAAATTATTAAAACACAGACACGTGGAACTGTTTCAATATTGAGACCCCAAAAGGGAAAATATCACATCTCGCTCAACCGACTGTTTTAATTGAAAAATCCCGCCAAAAATAAAACGTATAGAACAAAAAATATATTATTCAAACCCGACCATTGAAAATAACAACATCGATCTAACAAATAGATTTAATCCTAATTATTGATATGTTTATTATTCATAAAAAATAAGTAGCAATTATGATACACAAATAGCGATTGATTGTTATTTCTGAGCATCAATAATTAGGACCACCATATGAAACGTTGTTATTCATTTTATCTCATACTATCTCTGACCTTCGTTAGTACACAAAGTGCGTCCGAATCCATTGCCAGTTACCCTGAAGGCTGGGAAAGCTGGCCCATCGTCAAAGAAACAGTAAGCTTGCCTTCAAATACCATTTTGCCCTCCGACACAACATTGTTTATCCAAGAGACAGTAGATGCCTACTCTTGGATAAACAATGGCGAAGGTTCTCCACTTACCATTCGCGTCAACCCAGATAAACTCGAACAATACAAAACCCACGGCCCATATACGGATGGCCCTACTGCCATCGGCGTATCTGAAGTACAAGGGATCATTTGGGTGACAGAACATTTTGGCGGCTTACCGATTTATGGAAGCTATAACCGAGAAGGGCAAGATATCAGCGGCATGCACCCCACACTTGAAGCAGAGTTTTGCCAACGCTGCCATGACACCTACAAGGATGTCTGCATTAACGGCACCTGCGCAGAGCCCGTTCTCTCTATCTATCAGTCCGACAGTAACAACTAAGATTAGTGCAGACGATGTTACAAAGACTCTCGATAAACCAAACCCTATTCCTCTCTCACTTACTGTTAGTGCTCATCCTCATACTGGGTATGAGTTACTCTCGGTACCAAACCGAGTGGACGACGAGAGTTAACTTTGCTGCAGGAACCGCTGAAGGCGCGTTGGTTCCTATGCTCCATGATGTTTCCCTTGCCGTCGCGGGTCGCAGTTATTCCAAACTCCTGATGCCACAGAAGAAAGCGCAATTTCACAATATCGAAAAGCTCCTTTTCTTAGATATTCAAGGCACATCCGACTATTCCAATAAAGACTACGGTTTGCGGTATCATCGGTCGCTCAATAAAGTGTGGCGATCTAACGTTACCCAACAGGAAATCGACGCAGCTAAAGCCAAGACACAAGAATTAGTGAATGCGCAAAAACACCCGAGTAATCAACAAAAAACCAGAATGCAAAAACTTGAGTTTCTCATCAACAAATCAAAGAGAGACATCAATATCCTTCAAGACAGCGCTCGTTTAGAAGAGAGCACTTTCATTCCGTGGCAGTTTCCCGCCATCCCGCCAGGTAAAGATTATGTCTTGTCATACTCAGAACAAGTTTTTTACTTCAAGTTGCCTCTTCTGAACAGAAATGGGGGGCATGTTCTCGCCATCTTTGATGCATCCCATCTCTTCTCACTGAAAAAGCAAATTTATGATGCGCTTATCGCTGAAGCTTTTGTTTCTTTAATCATCTCGATCGTTCTGGTTTATTGGGTCTCGCACACACTCGTCGAGCCTCTTCGTCATCTCGCCAGACAAATGGGTAAAGATGTAGAAGCAATGGATATGAGTCAGTTAAAAGAACTTAAACGTAACGATGAGATTGGCGTATTAGCACGAGGCATCAATACGCTTACCCTTCAAACACAGTCTCAAATGAAACTCCTCCGCCATGAGTCAGCCACGGATGCATTAACCGGACTGCCCGGAAGAAACAGTTACGCGCAGCAAGCCGAACGCTTTTTTAATCAGACGCGGGCTGAAAACCAATTGCTTGGCATCATTGTTTGTGACATCGATAATTTCAAACTCTATAACGATACGTTCGGCCATGGACGTGGCGACGATGTCATTAAATCGATCGCCGATGCCATGCATGACGCAATGAGAAGTGATGATTTGTGTTTCCGTATTGGCGGAGAAGAATTCGTGGCACTACTGCCATTAAGTGACGCCAAGTTTCTCAATATCATTGCTGAACGAATTCGCAGCAGCGTAGAAAATCTGTCTATTCCTCATATCACAGAAAACGGCATCGTCACACTGTCTGTGGGCGCACTGCTCGTTACACCATCAGCAAAAAAATGGACTTACTCTAACGCGTTCGATGAAGCAGATGCGCTTCTTTACAAAGCAAAAGACAAAGGAAGAAACCGCATCGCCATCGGCACACTAACGCCTCACGTACCCTCTTCAACGACACAGGAAAAAGGTAATCTTTCCGAAACTACATGAATGCACCTTAGCTGGCTTTCTCAAACTGCTCTTCTCAAACAAAGACAAGTCTCGCGCAGACAAAAAAGCCCGCCGCGGGTTAACGATTTTCCGTTAACAACGCGGCGGGCTTTTCCCGTTTCAACATCCGTAAACGTTATACGCTCACCTGACGTTGCTGGAGAATAAACACGCGAGCATGGTCATAAGTCAGGTTGAACAAAAACGCGTAAATCGTGATCCATCTATTGCCCCCATACACATGAGAAATAAAGGCTCTACACAGCAACTCATGACTTTCAAGTAACCGACTACCTGAACTCTACTTTACCTACACCAAGCTCGTTGGAATCAACTTCACCTATGGCCGCCCATATTTCTCCGTTTACCCGTACAAATATACTCCCAAATCGGCTCCCTGCAGCGTCATACATCAACTCATACTCTATGAAGGAATTAAGTTCTTGTGAAAATTTGTGTATGTATTTACCACGATTTCGAGAATCTGAACTGTGCGCTAAAGCAAAATACACATTCCCATTCAAATCAACTGTGTATGAAACCAAATCAACTCTCTTGGACCAATCACTAGGATCTGACCAAGAGGGCATCGGAACATCACTTAGTTTTGAAACCTGATTCATCGACGAATTAAAAACAAATCTCTCACCACAAATCGAGTATATTTCATTTCCATTAACACCTAAGAATTTGCAACCTTCATTAGAGTCACTGATTGAAAATGAAGATACATCCTTAATATGATCCAAACTCACTGCATAACTAGGAGGGGAGAATTCATATACTCCACCAACGTCGCCACTGGTTGTAAATTCCTTAGTAATTGCTTTCCCATCAATCGACACAACACTTACAGGCTCATCTAGTGGCTTCATAGCCCTGTCTTCATTAACGGTTAGGTCTATTGCGTGAATCCTCTGATAGTTCTGATACTGACCACCTTCAATAACATAAGCGAAGTTTCCAGATGAGTAATATGAAGAAATAACACCATGACTAAGCGAATCTTTCTTAAGCTCAATGGCAGTAAACTTACTTTCAGTTGGTTCACTCATATTAGGTTCGAATACAACAAGCGCATCACTGAGAACGAGCAGAACTAATTTTTCATTTGTGGGGTGTTTAAAAACCCCTTGGATATTGCCCCTTAAATCTATCGGTATGCCGAAATGGAAGTATTGATAGAAGTCAACATACTCACCAGAAGAAAGATCACCAAAAATCAATGCATAACCGTTTTCATCAGTCCCCAAAACAGCATCATAGTAAGGAAGATAAACCATTCCAGATTTAGAATTTAGTAGTGGATACTTATGTTGCACAGTATATTCAGCAGTTTTTGTTTCTATAAAATCATATGCAAATGATACAGATAAAGAATCTTCAGGATTTTCGCAGTCGTAGTCAAAAAAACCACACAACTGAAGAGAGATTTCAGTTTCTTTTGACTTATCTTCTTCCTCGAGTTGACCTAGATACCCAGTGTATGAGCAGACTACGCTTTCATTACCACTTGACAAATAACAAGCCACATCAGAAGAGTTAGACTGAACTACAGTGTCAACCAAAAAGACATATTCCTCTTTGTTAAATCCATTCAGTGGAATTTCAACTGTTTGACTTAATGAAAATGGATTATCCTCTCTTGTTTCAAAACTTATTTTTTCCTGAGTACCTGAAGAAAACCCTGGGTGCACAACATCATAATCCAAACGAATAGTGAAAGGAGACCCTTGAATTTTTCTTTCACACTCACTATCGAAACAGAAATCAAAAGTTACGACTTCTGAATATACTCTTTCTTCTTTTTCACTATAGGGTTTCAAGCTGAACGAAATGAATGGTTCAGACACGAATGGTTCTGTATCCACATTGCTGATACTGCTCAAGTCTGCATCAGTCGTAGCACGCCAAAACAAGTTATCGACATCACTGGTTAAGCTAACGTCTAATGGAATATTGACGTTAATTGCATCGTGTTTTCTCGGTGTGGCTGTAAATTCTGATTTAGATGTAGTGATTTTGCTTACCGAAGAAGACTGAGCTCCGCCGTCATCACCTCCGCCCCCACCACAACCAGACAATCCAATTGCAGCAATTAGCGCCAAAGCAGCTATATTGGGATAATTTTCCATTTCCAACTCCATTCAAATGGAACAACCAAATTAACCTGTATTCAACGCTCACTATAATGAAAGTTAAATGTAGAGATATGTAACTGTTGTGATACTCCGCACTATAAAGTTATCTTGAGGCATACAGTATCCAATCAAATACTTATTAACTTTTGCTTCGCTATTGAATCATGATGGATAATCGGAAACGAATATTTCGATTACTTCTCCTGCAGCTCAAACGATGATGGCCCAAGGTATTGTTCTGTGTCGTTGAACCCAGATATTGTGGTTGATACTTGGACAAGTCTCGCGCAGACAAAAAAGCCCGCCGCGGGTTAACGATTTTCCGTTAACCCGCTGCGGGCTTTTCTCGTTTCAACATCCGTAAACGTTACACGCTCACCTGACGTTGCTGGAGAATAAACACGCGCGTATGGTCATAAATCAGGTTGAACAAAAACGCGTAAATCGTAATAAAGATCGTCACACCAATGTCCATGATGAACGCATCCCATAGGTTCACGTTCAGCAAATACGCCATCACAGGGATGGTGAAAAACAGTAACCCCCCTTCAAACAACAAGACATGGGATACCCGAGTACCCAATGAACGCGCCGTTTTCTCGCCCTTCACAAAGTGATCAAACGTCAGGTTGAAGAAATAATTCCAAATCATGGCGATGGTCGCCACAACTATCATGGTTCCTGATAGTGCTTTAAGGTCGTGATCAGTAAAGACAGACAAACCAATTACCGAGAATGTGATGGCAAGTGCTTCAAATAAAACCGAGTGAAAAATGCGTTCTAACGTGGTCATAAGGTAACTCAAAAAGAAAGATAGCTAAGTTTGCGAGGCGCGATTATGGCAGGCAAAAACCATAAACAAAGTTAACAGCCATCACATTTAGTGATAGCTTGAACGCACTGCTTTTTTGTTGGTGCCCTCATGTACAGCTTTGAACAATTAAAGATATTCGTGACGGTGTGCGAAAGTGGCTCCTTTTCTGCCGCCGCTCGCAAATTGAAACGTGCCCAATCCGGTGTCAGCCAGGCCATCGCAAACCTTGAGATTGCCATTGATCAGGAATTGTTTAACCGAGAGAAAAACACCCCCGTTCTTACCGATAACGGAAAGGCACTGCTGCCCATTGCTCAGTCCATTCTTCATCAACAAACGTACTTCGATCAGAAAGTCGAATCCTTGACCCAAGAGCACGAGCATGAAGTGGTGATTGCCGTCGATGAAAGTCTGATTGACGAAAACCTTACTGCCATTCTTGCGCCGCTGTCGGACGCTTTTCCTATCACACATTTCGACATCATCACGGCTTCCACGTTTGATGTTGAAAATTTAGTGCGAGACGGCAAAGCGCACGTGGGGATCATCTATGCAGACGGGGAATTGAAAGTAGATATGGATTTCTTTTTGCTCGGGCAAGCGCGGTTTTTGACCATTGCAGCGTCTCATCATGAATTGGCAACCTTGCCTGTCGTTCATGACGCAGATTTAAAGCGGTATCGCCAATGCGTGCACCGCAGCGCAGAGCACAAAGAGCTTTGGTTCAGCTACGGCATCAGTTCAAAAATGTGGTACGCCAATACTCACCAAACCTTGGTTGATCTTGTCAGCAAAGGCGTGGGATGGGCAAACGTACCCGAGCTTTCTGCGAAGTCTTTTATACAAAAAGGTGATGTCATCGCCCTGCCCGTCGCCCATGAATATAACGGTTGGATGACCTCAGTCGGATGCTTAGTTTCCCGCCGCCATGCCGTCGGCCCCGTGCTGGAAAATGTCATTCAATCCCTGCAACGCACCCATTTTGTTAACGATCACTGGGAAACCTAAATCAAGGCGCTCGTGCGCCTATTTTTCTCACCGGTAGCGATTATATTCAAAACCAGAATTCTGATTCTTTTTCCCGCTTGTTTTTCAACCTCTCTGAAATGATTAAGCTCTGTTTCCATGATATGCGGTACCGATGTGTAGCCGTGAAACATGGAATGGAGTCTTCAATCATGACACTTAAAGCCTCAGTGAATTACCACGTACAAAGCCATAAAGCACAGGCCTTCCAGTTTGATGTTGATGGCATTTCCGGCAACTTGATTGTCCCAGAGTTGGTTTCCACGCAAGTGAATGTCAGGGACAACCGAGACAGCGGCAGCAATATTAATTTTGCCAACGACGGTATTACCTTTGTTACCCAGCCTTCTGCTGTGACGGAATTTGATGAAGACCGTGCATGGCAACCCGCTTACGACCAAGAAATCCAAGCACTGCTTGCGCAAGAGATTAATGCGCTCGACGTGATCGTCTTTGACCACACCGTCAGGATTGATGACCAAGGTTCAGCGCGCCAACCCGCCAGAAACGTTCACAACGATTACAGCCCTGACGGCGCAAACCAACGCTTGGTCAACCTAGTGGGCAAAGAGCGTGCGAAAACCTTCCAAGAAGGCGCATTTGCCTTCGTCAATGTATGGCGTCCAATCAGTCCGGTCATCACCACTTCTCCGCTCGGCTTTATTCATCCGACATCGATGGATAACGAGGATTGGATGACCATCGATCTGGTCTATCCTAACCGTCGAGGTGAAATTCTTGGCGTTGCTGCAAACCCCAAGCATGAGTGGTTTTATCAGTCCAACATGCGTTCGGATGAAGTGGTGATCTTCAATGTTTACGACAATCAAGGTCGCCCTTATTTGGCGCACAGCGCACTGGATATTGTGGGCCAATCCGCTGCAAGCGCACCGCGAATGAGTATAGAAACACGCACCTTGGTGAGATACGCATAAGCGTTGCGAAAGAGAAAACCCAGAGGGCTCAACACCTCTGAGGCATGAGAAAAGAAAAGAAGAGAAAACAAAAATATAACGCGAATAAAAAAGGATGAAATGATGAAATATGCAGGCTTTACGACCTTCACCACTGAACAGAACAACGGCATTCTGACCGTTACCTTTAACTTCGGAACGGTGAACCTTCAAGGGCAAGAAATGCTGGCTGATTTGAACAGCCTAGCAATGCGCCTAGAGCGAGACCGAGACACCAAAGTGGTAGTGTTTCAATCAGCAAACCCAGAAATTTGGGTGTGCCACTACGACACAGAACTGCTAAAAGACATGTCAGACGAAGCCGTTTCTCGCGAAGATGTTCAGCTTCTTGACCTGCAATCAGTGTGTGAGCGCATCAGCAAGGTTCCACAAGCCACCATCGCGAAACTGGAAGGTTTTGCGCGTGGGGGCGGCCATGAATTGGCACTGGCATTGGACATGCGCTTCGCCGCACGCGGCAAATACAAGTTCATGCAAATGGAAGTGGCAATGGGTATTTTGCCTTGTGGCGGCGGTGCATCACGCATGGCCCGTCAAACTGGCCTTGGCCGTGCATTGGAAATCATCCTTAGCGCCCGTGACTTTGACGCCGATGAAGCAGAAAGAATGGGCACCATCAACCGCGCGCTCGACCCAGAAGAAATTGGCGAATACGTGGATAACTTAGCGAACCGTATCGCGCAATTCCCAGCAGAGTCGATCAATGCATGTAAACAAGCGGTGTATGAGTCCATTGATAAGCCAATCAACGAAGCACTAAAAGCAGAAGCTTACTGGCTGTACCAAGCCACCAGCAAAACGCCAGCGCTAAAACGCTTCACCCTTGCGGATGACCAAGGTCTTCAACATGACATTGAAAACCAGCGTAACTGGGACGCCTTAGTCATGAACGTGCAAGACATTAAATAAATCGCGCGCTCACTGCTTTTCCGAACATGGAGTCTGCCTTATAGGCTCCATGTTTCCCAACCTGCACCCTCCCTTTTTCAAGCATTGATGCCAATTCCGCGGGCACTAAAACTCGTCGAGCGTGTCACGCGCTTCATTATCGTGAATGTTGAATTTGATACTGCCTAGGTCATCCATGGAAAATGACACTGTGGTGCTTTCTTCGCCATCAAGATCCATATCAGCGCAGCCATTGTATATTGACCATTTGTAGCGATACTTGAGTTGATATTCATTGCCAACCAAATGCGTGACGTCATCAATATCGATACCCGTATTGTTTTTAGCGAGAAAACTAATATGGGACAAATTAGGCACCAATGACGCGCCATAATCCGGTTCATTCTCAATCAAGAACTGCTTAAGCTCACCACATAAAGCGCTACCATGCTCAATTGTTCCGATACTGCTTCTAAATTTCATGTTTCACACTCATCTCAATCTACGCAAGAGCCGCTGATGCTTTCGAATGGCGGCCATCATGAATGTCGATCACTTTCTGTATGTCGGCACTGACGCGTTCCTCGCCAAACGAGGCAAGGTGTTTTGTTGCCGTATACGCAGAAGAGGCCGATTCATATTCTCTTAGCCAGCGTTCAAACTCGCGCTGTTCACTGTCACTTGAACGCGGGTAACGGCTGCCAGGTCGCGCCAAACCCACTCGCCAAGGTTTCGGTGTCAGCCTTGCCCTGAAGCAATCTTGCTGCTTACACAAAGTGGTGTATAACGGGTCAACATTCAGCGCTTGGAACATTGCCTCAATCACAGCATCACCGGGAGAATAGTGCTGGTTGGTCAGCATAAATCGAATACCAGAGTGCGTTTCATAGACACGAAAAGACAGAGAGGGGTGCTCACGTTGATAGCTCTCTATTTGTTCGACAACAAAAGGCTTATCTTTTTTAGGTCGACCAAACAGATGCATGATGCGATCAAAGAAGCCGGCTGAGTCAGGGGAAATATCAATATCGCCAAACACAACATTGTCAGTGTTCAACACCCTCGCGCCATAGCCATTGCGACTTAGCACCGCAAGCTGACCACCGTCAGTTGCGTCCACTTCGTCGAGTATTTCCTCTTTAACAAAGTCGATCCAATACTCGTACTCGTCTTCCTTTGAAAAGTCTCCTTTGAGGAATGCCTGCATCGATGCCAGACGTTTCTCAGCATGGAGCCCCGCGTCATTTTCACTTGTATTTGATGCGCCCCAGATTGAGATCTTCTCACGTCCAAAGATATCGCTATCGACAGTGACATCATGCTTCTTCCAATATTTCGCAAACTTCAAAGAATCCTCCTAAGTACTCACGTTTTCAACACGAGCGCCACGCGAAACACGTGTTTAGATAACTCGCTTTAAGAATGAAAAGCTCCGTTAAACCCTATCAGAATACATGAATAGTTACTGAGGCTTACCACGAAAAGTCCCATCTTTTGTTACCTTTGGTTTACCATATTGTCACTCTTGCAATGCCGCTGGTTTATCACAGAGCATCACGTAAGGTGCAGTCATCTCAGTGATTTGCATCTACGGAGCCAGCATGCTTTTCTCAACACGCTTTTTCCCCTACTTCATGACACAGTGCCTTGGCGCATTGAACGACAACCTCTACAAAAACGTGCTGTTGTTGATGGTGACGTACAGCCAAATCGACGCGCTGCCCTTGCCCGTTGACCTCTTCATCAACTTAGCTGCTGGCCTTTTCATTCTTCCTTTCTTCTTGTTCTCAGCGCACGCCGGTGCCGTGGCTGACAGCATGGATAAGGCCACGCTCATTCGTCGTTTGAAAGTGGTCGAGCTGCTTATCATGATGTGTGCCGCCATGGCCATCATGACCCAGAGTGTGATGCTCATGCTCGCGCTTCTGTTCATGACAGGCACGCAATCCGCTTACTTTGGCCCCGTAAAATACGCATTGCTGCCTCAAGCCTTGAAACCGAGTGAGCTGGTAAAAGGCAATGCATGGGTCGAGATGGGCACCTTCCTTTCCATTCTTATCGGCACGCTAAGTGCAGGCCTGTTGCTCGCCGTGCCGGGCGGTACTTACCTCGCATCGTGCATTGTCGTCATGCTGTCAGTGTTGGGCTTTTTGAGTAGCTTGCGCATTCCGTCTATGCCGAGCCAGCAGCCTAAAAAGGTGCGTTTTGAACCGATTTCAGGGCTAAAGAAAACCCTCAAAATTGCGAACAAACAACGCGGGATCTGGATGGCTATCCTCGCCATCAGTTGGTTCTGGTTTATGGGTGCAACCTACTTAACCCAGTTCCCCAACTTTGCACGCGAACACCTGCATGCCGACAGCACGGTCGTGGCCTTGTTGCTCGCGCTGTTCTCCATTGGCGTCGCCACAGGTTCGTGGCTGTGTGAAAAGCTCTCTTTTAACCATGTTGAGTTGGGCATTCTTCCTTTTGGTATTTTGGGATTAACCCTGTTCACGGGCGATTTGTTGTGGGCCGTGCCGAGCATCGATTCTTTCCCTGCGCAGTTTTACAACGTACAAGCCTTCTTAGCGCAATCCATGCATTACCGAGTGATGATTGACTTGTTCTTTGTCGGCGTGAGTGGCGGTGTGTTCATTGTGCCTTTGTATGCGTTCATTCAATCACGCTCTGCCGATGGGGAATGCGCGCAATCTATCGCAGCGAACAACATCATGAATGCGTTGTTCATGGTGGTCTCGGCGGCCGTGTCAATTTTGGTGCTGAGTGTGCTGGATTTTTCCATTGTCGAATTGTTTGCCTTAATGGCCTTGGGGAACTTCGTGGTTGCCGTGTATGTATATCGCCAAGTGCCTGAGTTTACGCAGCGCTTTATTAGCTACGTAATTAGCCATTGCTTATACCGCGTATCCGTAAAGGGCCGCCAACACATTCCAACCAAAGGCGCAGCCCTGATCGTTGCCAACCATGTCAGCTATGTGGATGCATTAATTTTAATGGGTGCGTCTACCCGCCCCGTGCGATTCGTGATGGACAAATCCATCAGTGAACTGCCGCTACTCAAATACGTGTTTCGCCATGCGGGAGTCATTCCTATCTGCGCAAAACACAAGTGCGCAAACACCTATGAGGCCGCCTTCGATGAAATAGATGCCGCGTTAAACAATGACGAATTGGTCTGCATCTTCCCTGAAGGTCGATTAACGTCAGACGGTGAATTGGGCGAGTTCAAAGCAGGCGTTGAGAAGATTCTGGCGCGCACTCCGACTTTGGTCGTTCCCATCGCCCTCAAAGGCTTGTGGGGGTCATTCTTCAGTCACAAAGGCGGCCACGCCCTCACCACCCGCCCAGCGCGCTTTTGGTCAAAACTCGAGGTGAACATCGGTGAAACAATGCAATCAGACACGGTAGACCGCCATGTAGCGAAAGCGCAGGTGCGAGAGTTATTGCTGAATTAATGGGTGCTAGATACGACAAAGGCCGTCAGCTCTTTTGTATAAGCGTTGACGGCCTTTTGGGTTTTGGGGGAGGCGTTTTGTGGAGAGATTGTGGTTCTCGAACCGAATCAGCCCCGAATTTCTTAGAACAACGGGTATGAGCCGCTTTTGATTTTGATCCTCCCCACTTTTCAAGGGGGGAGTTAGAGGGGGGTTATTGCTACGGAGAGCTGGATTTTGAAGCTAGTGCTGAATCGTTTATGGACAAAAGTGAGCTAATTACATTACTAATTTTGTAACTCCTCTACGGAAAACTGCCTTGCTAACTTCATATTATATTTGATTTGAAAGTTGCTCAGAAGATAAAGGGGTAACTGACTCAAGAAGCAATTCATAAAAGCGTTGTGTTGCAGGTCCTGTTTTGACCCCTTTAGGTAAAGAGAGATGCAGCGGAACCTGATAACTACTTCCATTTTCCACATTAAGCACCGTCAGTTTTTCATTACCTCGACTGTCAATAATATGTTTAGGTAATCTGCAATACCCCACTCCTTGCACTACCGCATTAAATGCATGGTCAAAATTATCAACTGTAATTCGTTGTCTCGATTTCAGCCACCCTGCATTTTTTTTCTCGCCTAGTTTTTCTACCGACCCTAGATCTCTCACAACAATTTGTGGCAGTGAGGATAACTGGTTAAGTGATATCGACTCCGACTTAGCTAATGGGTGCGAACTTGCTACAACAGGCATCATTTTCGTAAAACCAAAAGCTTCAGCAGAGTAATTAGTTATTGGTAGATTAATGATGGCAACGTCCGCCAATTCTTGTGTGACCACTTCCGTCGTCCTCGATAGCGAAGTTTCTATTACTTGTATTGATGTACTTTTGTTCTCCGCCAGAAAATTAGCCATCGGCTCATACAGGCGCTCAAGGCTACACAAATGATCAACCGTAACGACTATTTCAGACTCAATCCCCTGAACTAACAGTTCACTGATAAGCTCAAGCTCTCTAGCCTGCTCCAACATACTGCTGGCTCTGCGCAATAATGCTTTGCCATTTTCAGATAAGACAGCTCTTCGACCTTCAACTTGAACCAACGATACACCGAGCTGATCCTCT
Organism: Enterovibrio norvegicus; assembly: GCF_002876705.1. GTDB lineage: Bacteria > Pseudomonadota > Gammaproteobacteria > Enterobacterales > Vibrionaceae > Enterovibrio > Enterovibrio norvegicus_B. The sequence continues at coordinate 357,510 of NZ_MDAG01000013.1, forward strand.
AGTTTTCTCAACGCATAAATCAATGTGGTATGGCTCTTTTTCAGTCGCAATGCCGCAGCTTGAATGCTACCAGCGCGATCTATCTCATAGAGTGTTTGCCATTGATCTAGGGTGGTCTTCAATCTCATTGGTCTAAATTCCTAACAGTTAATGGCAATATTATGAACTTTTCTGTCTTTTTTTTACAGGTAATATCTTTAGTCAGGCAATCAAGCCTCTTAGATTCTGCAATATGACAATAAGTCTTAGCGCAATACCCAGTACCTATTTGGAGAAAAAACTATGAAACTGTTACAAGTCGATTTTGCATTTAACGGCCCATTTGGTGAAGAAATGTCAAACGCTCTCGTTGACCTAGCAAAGTCTATTAACGATGAGCCAGGTATGATCTGGAAAATTTGGACGGAAGATCAAGCTGCCAATGTAGCTGGTGGCGTCTACCTTTTTGAAGATCAAAGCAGTGCAGAAGCTTACCTAACAATGCATGCCGCACGCTTAAAAAAGATGGGCGTGGAAGAAGTACGCGGTATGATTTTTGATGTGAACCAACCATTATCTAACATCAATAAAGGTCCACTGAGCGTTTAGTTTACCTCTGAGTGAAAATAGAAATAATAGGTAAACTAGGGACAGGCATGCTTAAGAAGTGACGCTTTCACTCTGTAGAACAATTCATTCTTTCAAGCAAAAATATCTTATCCCTAGGTAAGAGTAATAAATTACAGAGTTTGACTGAATGACACGCAGCAAAAACCTCAAGCTAGTGCCTGAGTATTCGTTTTTTCTGGAGGGGCGTTTTTTAGCTGTTTGGCAGTCTAGCACCGGAAAATCGCTCCCGCTGCAAGTGAGGTAATGCCGCTTTTATGGCAGTTTCCTTGCCGACAATACAAACTTGCTCAATGCGCGTGCCTGTTGCCAACCAACTTTTAGCGTCAACCCATAGCCTTTATTGAAGAGGCGGCGAAGTATTATGGTTTTCTTAGAATGTCTGTCCCTATTTTCCTTAAGCGCTGGCCACCAAACACCACTCTCAACAAACTAACAACAAACTAAGGACAGGCATGCTTAAAATTCAGTGGGGGTCATTCTTCAGTCACAAAGGCGGCCACGCCCTCACCACCCGCCCTGCGCGCTTTTGGTCAAAACTCGAGGTGAACATCGGTGAAACGATGCATTCAGACACGGTAGACCGCCATGTAGCGAAAGCACAGGTGCGAGAGTTGTTGCTGAATTAATGGGTGCTAGATGCGACAAAGGCCGTCAGCTCTTTTGTATAAGCGTTGGCGGCCTTTTGGGTTTTGGTGTTTTTGTGGAGCTATTGTGGTTCTCGAACAGAATCAGCCCCGAATTTCTTAGAACAACGGGTATGAGCCGCTTTTGATTTTGATCCTCCCCACTTTTCAAGGGGGGAGTTAGAGGGGGGTTATTGCTACGGAGAGCTGGATTTTGAGGCTAGTGCTGAATGGTTCTTGGACAGAAGTGAGTTGGCGGCGGTGCCCTCAGTCGTCTAACTCGGATAACCTCAGATTCTGGCAAACGGAGTAGACGGCTTTAATGTTCGAGAACATTGGCTTCAAATGCAGCCAAAATAATGCTATTGCCTATAGACCGGAGAAGGGCTCATATGTGTTAGCTGAATTACTTTCAGCGCACGCAATTTCACTTTGCATTGATAACCAATTAATTTCTCAGTTAATTAAAATCTAAAGAAATCATTAACTAATAAGTCGCTTTCTGCGCATTTTTTCAGCAAACGAAGGACCATTACCAGTGAGATGAGTACCATCGTCACTCTTGTACCCATTATTACCTCCGGTGGCGATTGGCGTATCATGATAATCCTTGAAAAATTTAACGCACTGCTCGCCAATACCTTTTCTAAGATATTTATCTCCCTGCTCATCTAAATACATATTAGTAATAATGTAATAATCACTGCGATATTCTTCTCTTCGATCAAACTCAAATTGACCAACCTTGCAATTATTATGGTCAACGACTCGGACAGAATATTCATCAACTGTTAACTTTACTTCATTACCTTCGAGTTCATAAATACGTACATCATCCTTTTCTCTTATCAAGCGCATATTACTTTCCCTATACTCAATTCAGCTAACGACCGCGTAATAGGCGCGAGCTTGCTAGCGTACTAATTGACGCGTTTGTTAGCTGCATTACTGGAACTTCGATAGAAACTCTAATAATGCTTTTTTCGGATCATTTTCCTTTGAGGTAAGCATTTTTATACCCCATTGTTCTAATATTGTTTCTTGAATCGGATTTGGTCTATGTGTAAAGACATAAGACTTGGGCTGAACCCCGCCTCCATTATTAGATTTCCATAATTTGGCCAGCTTAAAAAAAAGAAATCTAAGATTTACATCAGTTAGACTGTATCCAATAAATAGGACGGATTTCCCAAGAACATCTGATCTAAGTTTAATATCTAAAGGGGTTTCAAATTCTAAGCGCTCATAGTAACTTGATTCGTCTAATACGATAGTGTCATCGTTATCAAAGTCACCATGGAATTTTATCACTTGAGTTACACCGTCTTTAATCTTGGCAATATCGGATACGCCCGCAATTTTCGTGTATTTCTTTTCATATAGTTCATATGATTTCTCTAGCCATCGATCATAATTCGTAGTGTAAACCATTGGGAATTTAGAATTTGCAATAAGCTTATGTATCTCTGAGCCTTGCAAATCTACATTGGCAGAATGCCAATTTGTATCCATCCAGCTTCTGAGAGGGCCAATGCCACCTGTTTTCACTCTGTAGTATTCCGCCAAGGCCAAACTATCACCAAAAGATTTGTATATTTCAGGGTCATATCCTAGCTCATCAGCAATATGATTTATTAGTTCTGACCATGTCGGAAGGCCAAGGTTTTTGGATACGCCTGCACCCACAAAAAGGATGACATTTCTTTCTCGATAAGACGCAATAAGGTCATCCATTACAGAATCTCCGAAACAAGAAATTTTCTAAAATTGTCAAAAGCTAATTTTCGCATAGATATCTCATTCTTCTTTTCGCCCATTTCAGCGAATGTTTCTTGAAAGCCCTTGGGTATAAAGACACAGTCCCATTGAAAATCTTGATTACCTCTTGGCTCGGGAGCAATGTTTCCTTCTACAGCCCCTTCAAACGTATAAACTCTTTTGGCGTCACAGAATGCAATGATGGTTTTTGCCGTTAGCGCCGTATTTTCTAACCCCCCAAATAGTTCAGAGAACTTTTCTGCCTTTAATTTATCCCAGAACACTTGGGTTAGGCCGCCAGGAAATCCTTGTAAGCTGTCAATATATAAGCCAGTATGCTCTACAAATACAGGTCGTCCAACTTTACTGAACGCCTTTAAAACTTTATCCCTTACAATATCGTTAACATCTTCTGTCTGTATTTCATGAATTGTTAAAGGCGCGTGGACTATTGAAACACCAATATTTCCCAGAATATCTTCCACCTCTTGAGCTTTATGAGAATTCTTTGTAACGAAGTTAATTTCCATACAACCCCCTAATAAAACTATATTTTTTTTGATTGGTATACATGTCGCGTAAATGCTGTGACGAATTTGTCTCACGATAAAATTCTAAATAGTCATCAGTAAGGGTCGATGAATGTATTGAAGGGTTGTCAGAACATATAACAAACGGAACCTTATGATCAATGAAGTCAATAACAGGGTGAGACTCATTTTCATTAACTGCATTAGTTAATCTGTTACTAATGGGGCAAACCTCTATACATATATTTCGATCTTTCAACAAATTCATTACCTCAACTGATTTTGACGCAGCAGTTCCGTGACCAATTCTATCAGCGCCAAAGTCATTGACTGCACTAATTATATTTTCAACTCTTCCAGTTTCTCCCGCATGAATTGTCACTTTAAGTCCATACTTATCTTTTGCATGCAAAAAAAGCGAACCAATTTCAATTGGTGATGTAATATCTTCATTACCCGCTAAATCAAGCGCAACCACAGTATTCGGCCTGCCTAGTTTTTCATATGCATCTAAAAGAGCTCGCAAGTGCTCTTGAGCATAATCACCTCTAGAAACTGTTAAAATCAATCCTGCTTTTATTTTATGCCTTTCAGATGCCTCTTCAACTTCAGATACAACCCAGTACAAAGCTTCATCTACCGAAATATTATTTAACAAAGCCATGTAAATGACACTATTACGAATCTCAACAAATGTAATATTATGAGACTTCAAATTTAGAAAAGCACTTTCCACAATCAGTCTAAGGCTACTCTTACTCTTAGGTATAAGTCGTAACGCCTGCCAGGGTTTCAAGTATGAGGCTAGAGAATTTGCGGGTAGTGATATGTTCAAATCTCTTTCCAAATCAAATCCGGAAGGTAGTTCAGATCTATCTCTTACCAATAAGCTTCGAATAACATCAGTACTCACCAATCCATTTAAATGAACGTGAAGATCACCTTTTTTCATTAACTGAATTTCATTTTTATTCATCGTCAATCACTTGGAATTCGAATAATTAAGAGCAGCTAACAGTGTATTAGATGACAAAATGTCGGAGTTAGATACGACATTTTATCCTTTAATAAAAATGCATTATACTTTATCTGCTCATTAACTTCTGATTTTAATATATTTTCAAATCATTTAAGATGTAGATTTGTGAAAAAGCGCCAAAATTTCATTTATTATCAACAGTAAAAAGTCGGTTCAGATTAGAAAGAATAAGGCCAATCGGGGGAGCTATTATACGAGCAGAGAAATAGCCTAGCTCACTTTGGGGCAGAAACGTGCTAGAGAAGATCTGTCTCGCACGATTATGGACAGAAGTGAGTTAGTGGCCTTGCTAATTTAGTAATCCATAAATTAGCTCAGGCATGGAGAAATTACCTGAGCTAGCTATGTCCTACTAAGACTCTGGAGGTGGCACCTGAAATTCCTTAAACCACTCTTCATGCACTTTACAATTCTCACTATTTGGCTCAGGAAATGCCTGTTGGATGCGTACATGCAAAGGCATTGAAACACAGTTGCCAAAGACTAGCGCCTCCCCCGGAACTGACTGTTTGATTTTGTTTGCAAAATCATCTGAGAAATAAGGCAGAATAGAGTAGACATAGTTCATATCAACTTCATTTTGAATACGATGAATAATGAAGTTAGAACACTGTGATAATACGGTTCCAGATAGTTCTGACGGACGTTGTGAAGAAATCAATAGATACAGAGCGTACTTGCGTCCTTCACGAGCTATCTGCTCAAAAATGTTCTCTCTCAGAAGATACTTTGAATCCTTCTTAATGTAGCGATGAGCCTCATCCAACACTAGATGGATTGGTTTCTCACGCCTTTCAGTGCCTTTAAGCTTTTTCCTGAAAGAGAAATGCAACCTAGATGTCACTGAAGTTAAGGTTTCAAGTGCATCTCTAGACAGCTCACTAGTATCAATAATCACCATATTGGTCTGTGGAGAAACGGTACATTTGGACTGCCACAGCCAATCGAGGTAATCCTCAATTTTTTTAACCCTTTCAGGGCTTCTTCGCATGAATAAGCAATTATCGTTATCAAGGAAAAAATCCAATCGAGTCATCATCGTAGATGTGTACTCTCTGATTCGACCGTTACCTCGGGCGTCTTCCTCAAGTAGAGCCATGTTTGCAGCTTGTTTTAGAAAGCGGTAGTCGAAAAACTCCTCATTCGTAGCCCTGAAATCCATCACTTCACGCACATAATCATCGTCTACCTTCTGACGAACGACTTGGAGAGCATTCTTTAGCCTGTCTTTATTTTCGCCGAATGAAATAGTACAACTAGCTAACAAATTTTGAAGATCTTCAATAATTCCTTCTTCTCGACAAGCTGTACTTAATTCACCATCAATTTTAATAAGTTCCACAATTCCATAGATAATGCTCTTTGCAGCAGTAATAATCGCGGTTTCACTGTCACCTTGTGCATGGAGAGTCTGGAGCAGATTGCAAATCTTAAATCTCAGGTAGTTGATTAATTTTTGGCGCTCATGCCCCTCACGAGTCGAGATCATGTAGAACTTATAGCTCTCCTGTAGCACCTTGTCCCAGAATGGACGTTGAGTGGCGTCTGTTGCCATCAAGAAGGCACTCCACTCGTCAATGCTCATCAAAAAGTGAGGTAGAAAAAAAGGCTCATAACCATCTTCTGCAGCTTCAATATTTGGTTTAAGAAATCGGACACTTAAATTTTGGCATTTTTGATGGGCTTCAAACGCATTGCGGTACTCCCCGTTAACGTCAAAAATCAATATCCTAGAGCCAATAGCGGAGTAGTCTTTTTTCTTATGGATATCTTGAATGATGTGGGCAATCGTATTCGATTTACCACTACCAGAGTTTCCTAGTACGGCAGTGTGAATATTAAAAAACGAGTTGATAGAGATATCGATGGGGTAGTTGATTAAGTTCTTGCTCTCCCCCAAGTGAAAGCTTTGGTGGACTTTTTTGCACAGCTCTTTATCTCTGTTAGTTTGGAGTATCAACTCCATATCTTCAAACGTTACAATGTTGACTTCACTGTATATAGAGGGAAATATTCCAACCCCAAGATTAAATCGGCCCTCTCTCGTAATCGTGCCGATAGGCTTCAGGAGTATTTCCCTACTGCTATCTACGTCATAAGCCGCACTGCCAACTTTCATGTCACTGTCAAAGATAGAGACCACTTCACAGATAAGTTGCTCACCGATCGAGTTGATAGTTTTCAGGTAACTACCAATGTTACCGAAGTAGTAGATAACACCTGCAAGATTGACTGAGTTGCCCCGAATCTCTGTTGAGACCTTAACTTTAAACTGGTTAAAGTTAACTGAGGTAATTGTTCCAACTCTCATTTCTCACCCCTTGCCTGCTTAAGTGATGAAATAAAGTCCTCAAGTAAGTCGCTGTCACGACTCTTATCTAGATCAGGTATCAGATTGTTAACTATGTATTCGAAGTAATGTATCTTTATAGATTCTTTGCCCCCTTCAATATTTTCAACTATTTCTCCAGATATTTGATAGATGCGTCTGTCTGTCAGTTTTGTAAGGTTTTCTGTAGGATAATAATCTCCAAATATTACCACGCTTAAACTTGAGTTCGATGCAAGTGCTGCATAAATAGCATTGTTAATGTGTTCATCGCTAAAGCTGTAACCAATGACAATTAACACTCCATGCTGGAGTAGTAACTTGTTCTGAAACTCTCGAATCAAATCAGCATAGGGTGAACCTAAGCTCTTATTTTGCTTTAAAGGGGTTGGGTAGATGAGAATGTTTTTTTCTGGTGGTGCCTGAGTTGGCTCAACATCGACCTCCTTGATATTAAAAAAAGAATTATCATCAGACTCAATCCAGCTAATCGAACCATGTAATTTGTATAGATAAACCATGTTTTCTAATGGTTCGTACTTCTCCATGTTTGAGTCAATTTTTCGGGAAAAGGTGTAAGAAAAACGCGCAGGATTGAAGGTTCGAGATAGACCACCACTAAAGCCATTGTTGTAGTTGACGTTAAGATAGCCAAGGGCAGTTTCACTTAACAGGTCATTGTTTGTGGTGAATACATTAACTCTGGCAAGATCTTTGTTTCGCAGTGATAGTTTTTGATATAGCTGCTTGTATAAGCTAAGCGATTTCTCAGCATCGCTTGCATTGCAATCAATGTTGATAGATTTATAAATCTGCGATTCAATTAAGTTGATTAAGTAATCATTAATTTTGTCAACTTCTCCAACCCCATTCATGTAAGAGCGCTTTGAATAGAGAGTTCCCAATATGTTCTCAAGGTTTTTAGGTGAGTGCTTCTTAACAGCCTGAAACCCTTCTTTTAAGTCGTGATGACTAAAAGCGCATTCCTCTAGTGCTACAAGCGCTTCTGTATTTCCGCTGTTTACCTCATCCTCGACAATTTTTATCAATGGCTCCATTGCTGGTATTGCATCAGCACTAGCTCCAGCTCCTAAAAGGAAATGAAGGTTCTTGATGTTAGTAAGATCAGACATCTTACTTCTAATTTTCTCAAGTCCCTCCTCAACTCCGTCTGACTCACCAAATAGTGAGTCCTGACCTTGCTTGAAAATAAGCAGGTCTTTAGCAAGCTGCTTTGCGTCTGTATTTTCACACATGACTAGATATTCCTATAAAACGATTTTTCGACGTCATTAGATTGCAACAAAGAAAAACATTGTGATAAAAAATAATGCAATGAGGATGTGAAGAGTATATTTTGAGTGAGTTTTGTTATGCGGAGTTAACAACGAGTCCTCAGATAAGTTATTCCATTCCTTTATTATTAAGCTGACTTGAATAGATAGTGCGTCATCGGGTATGAGACCAGCATTAATCTTTATTTGTAGTTCTTCAATGTCTCTAGCTAAGTTGGCGTAGCGAGCACCAGATGAACGGTGCATTTCAGCTCTTTCACCAAATCTTGCTTGGGTCACTATCCCTGATATGACTGCTGCAATACATCCGACAAGCACTACAACATGCTGCTTATTGATACCAAATAGAGTCGATGCAGAGTTATGAGAAACAAACGAGAATACTGTGACAAATACAGTTGAATAAATAAGTACATAGCCAAGGAAGTTTGATAGTTCAAAGAGCTTTTCTGCTCTCTTGTAATGACTATCGCGCGCATTTCGGCAACGATTGAGCCATGAGTGCAATATACAGATGGTTTCTGGGAGCTTAAAATCACTATCGTTCTGTTTTCTCTGGTTCATTAAGGAAGTGATACTGCGGAGTAAAAAGAGCAACATTCTACATCTTACTCAACATGTTGAGTATTACTTTGAACGCAAAAACACATTCAATCACTTGTTTTCGGATGAAGTTATGTAGGGTGAACTCATATTTCAATAGTATGAAAGGCTTTTTTGCTCTAAATGATTTTGGGGCAAAACTTTCTTGCGCTACCGCCCTTTGCTCATCGGCATGCAACACGCCATCACTGTCTAAATTATCCGGCTGGAATGTAGCACGAAGTGCATAAAGCAATACTTGATTGCGATCTCATAGCAGAGAGAGTGACGAATGATTAAGCAGAAATGGAAGCAAGATTTGTTTAATGAATGGATAACACCTAAAAAATACCTCTCCATGAATATATTCCTCAATTGGAAACTATTGAAAAATTGGGTAACACACTTTTGGGAAAAACCATTTAATGTTCTCCACCAAACACCTCTCTCCGTAGCAATAACCCCCCTCTAACTCCCCCCTTGAAAAGTGGGGAGGATCAAAATCAAAAGCAGCTAGAACTAGAACTAGAACTAGAACTAGAGTTCTGCATACCTATCTGCATTGAGGCAAATTCCAAATACAAAAAAGCCCGCTCGCTCCTGTTAGTAAGAGCTCGCGGGCTTAATCTCATTTGGCGGAGCCAAGAAAAGCGAAAGCGGGATTTACTCGGTCGCTTCGCTTGGCTGAACCCCCGATGCGCTATAAACGCAAACCAGTTTTCTATCCTGCTGCCAATTTAAAAGCGCTTATTCAAGGGTTAACGAAAGCTTGGGATAATCGCTGGTATCCCTGGAAGTAAACCCACCAATGCCATCACACTGCTTAGCACGATAAACATAATGCCAGGCAACACCCAACGGCTCATTTTACTCAGCTCACTACTGCGTTCTTTACAACCGACTAAGCCTAAGTTGTCCAACAGCATGGTGAGAGCCCAACCAAATGCAGGGTTAACGAGCGCTGAAGAAAAGACAACAATCGCTGCTGACTGTGTGGTTTTACCCTCACGCGTCATTTCCATTCCAGCTTCTAGCAAAGGCACAAATACCCCAACAATGAGCGCGACACAAAGCACAGGTTGCCAGATAGCTAAATCCATCGGGTAACCCCAAATAGCAGCGATGATACAGAACAGCGCCGTGAGCAACGCGCCAGCAGGAATAGGACGCTTAGCAATCGCTGCCGGTACGATATAAGTCCCCCATGAAGACGTAAAGTTTGTACCGCCAAGCAGTGAACCGAACGTTTGACGAATGGAAGCTGTGGTCATGGTGTCGTCGATGTTCATGTGTACTTTTTCGGTACGTTTTGGGTAGCTGATTTTTTGAAATACTTGATGCCCTAAGAAATCTGGCGACCACATCGCCACAGCTAGAATCGCAAACGGTAACACCACCATGAAATGTTCAAGCGTCGGTAGGCCTAGCATCCAGCCTGTATCTTCTCCCCACCAATACATTGGGTTCATGTTGGGTAAACCGGGTTCGGTTTGGAAAGAGAACGGCGCACCCATGGCGAAAGCTAACGTACCACCCAGCAAGCAACTAAGAGGGACGGCTAGCCAACGTTTACGGAAATGTTCCAATAACGCATACAGAATAATGGTGCAAAAGATCACGACAAAAGCGATGTGGCTCATTCCGATGCCCTCAGCCCAAGCGAACAGCTTTTTCACTTGAGAAGCGGTTCCAACAAAGCCAAGGTAGAGCAGTAGACCGCCACACACGCCTTTACTGGTGAGGTTTGCCAACATGCTGCCACCTTTACTGATGGCTAAGAGTAAGCCAAAAGCGCCAATCAGCAAGCCAAACGCCATTGGGTGTCCGCCTGCTGCAACGACGATAGGTATTAAAGGGATGAGTGGGCCGTGTGTACCCGCGAGGTTCGCGGTCGGCAATAGAAAGCCTGAGAAAAGAATGATGAAAACAGAGGCGATGAGTAGTTCATAACGCACATTTTCTAAAACAAAGCCTTCATTCAGCCCTAGCGCTCCGGCAAACGTTGCTGCAATGGCACCCACCATAACGACTTTACCAATGGTCGCTGCCATCGCTGGAATGGTGTCTTCTATCTCGAATCGATAATCTTTAAACGGCAAATTAGGACGCCAGCGTTTAGGCGCCATGATTTGTAACTCATGTTCTAGATACTGTTCGCGGGAATCAAATTCCGATCTCGGTTTATGTTGTTGTTCATAAGTGAGTGCATCCTCATTGGCTTGAGGCTTATCTTTTGGTATGTGTGCGGACTCTAACGTAGTGCTCATTATGATTCCTTTCGTTCACACTCTAAGGTGTGTTTTTCCAACCAGCGTTGTTTACTCACCAAACGAAGATTAAGCGAGCAGTTGTCTATTTCTTTTCTGCCACAAGAACTCGATGACGGATTTTTATGAACCTTTGGAATGTAGTTGCTAGTACCTTATACCAAACGAAAAAACACAAATAGTCTCAGACAGTTAGACATTAGTCGTAAGGTACGACTAATGTCTAACTGTCCTGAATTGAGGCAGATTCCAGACACGAAAAAGCCCGCTCGCTCCTGTTAATAAGAGCTCGCGGGCTTAATCTCATTTCGCGAAGTTAGATCGAGGTATAGAGGGATTTTCAAATCCCTGCCTGAAATCACCATCGCCAGAATGCAAAAAGGCCGCTGTCTCTTTTATATAAGAACAGCGGCCTTTTCAATTTGGCGGAGCCAAGAGAAAAACGAAAGCGGGATTTACTTGGTCACTTCGTTCCCTTGCCCTTCGGGCCGTTGCCTTTTCCGACTGCGTCGGGGCAACGTTGTCTCGCTTCGCTCGGCTGAACCCTGACTAGGGTTCTGCATCCCTATCTAAGAGGTTTACTCCAGATACGAAAAAGCCCGCTCAATGAGCGGGCTTAATCTAATTTTGCGGAGCCAGATCGAGGTATAGAGGGATTTTCAAATCCCTGCCTGAAATCACCATCGCTGAAATGCAAAAAGGCCGCTGTAAGAACAGCGGCCTTTTCAATTTGGCGGAGAAATAGGGATTTGAACCCTAGGAGGGCTATAAACCCTCGCCGGTTTTCAAGACCGGTGCTTTAAACCACTCAGCCATCTCTCCGTGGTTGCGGCGAATATTATAGTCCTCTCGGGGGGCTGTAAACCCTTTTTTCCCTAAATTCGTTCGTTCGCGCACTTTCTCAGCAATCTGGTGATAATCACATCAACACTACCCCATGATCGTAAATTTATACGTGGTCTCATGGTTGTAAGGCGCGTTCTTCGGCAGCACGGAATTGGGAAAACTTGGCTGATTTGGTGAATCTGGCAAATAACCTGTCTCGAGTGCCACGCCGCTGTGTTTTTTGTATAGGCCTGAACGGGAGGGTTCGCCCGCTAAGTAATTGCCGGTGTACACCTGCAAACCGGGTTTGGTGGTGAACACTTCCATCATCAGTTTACGATCAGGTGAAATGAGTGATGCAGCCACTTCTCTCGCGTCTGCTGTCTCGTCATTCAGTAGATAAGCATGATCATACCCTTCGGCAATGCGTTGGGTTGGGCTTTGCATGAGATCTCGGCCAATGACTTTGCTCACGCGAAAATCCATGTCATCGCCATCAACCGCAATCAAGGTGCCTGTGGGGATCAGGTTTTCATCCACATCAACATAATGGTCGGCATTGAGTCGAAGCCGGTGTGAGAGGCAATCTTCATCGGTGCCTGAAAGGTTGAAATAGGCGTGATTGGTGAGGTTCACTGGGCTAGCTTTGTCACAACCGCCTTGGTAACGAATGGTTACGGCGTTGTCATCGTTCAGCGTGTAAGTCACCGACAATTTGAGTGTGCCAGGAAAGCCTTGGTCGCCATCTGGCGAGATGAGCGAGAAGGTGACGGAGTTATGGCTGAGGGATTCTGCATGCCAGCGCTGTTTATCAAAGCCGGCTTCCCCGCCGTGTAAGGTGTTCCCTGCTTGGTTGCTTGAAAGGGAATAGGTTTCCCCATCAAGCGAGAACTGCGCCTTGGAAATCCGGTTTGCGTACCGCCCTACCGTCGCGCCAAAGTAAGCGGTTTGTTTTGCGTAATCTTCGGCGCTTGAGCACCCTAGTATCACGTCTCGTTTGGTGGCATTGACAGGGACAAGACAACTTACCCATGTTGCGCCGATATCCATAAGGGCAATAGACATGCCGTTGGCATTGGTCAGTTCATACAGATTCGGAGACTCTCCATCCGAGGGGGTGTGGGTGTGAACGCCTTGTATTGGTTCTTTTTCGTGTGTTGTCATAGTGCATCCTCCTTGAGCACAATCACTTCTGCGCCATTCTCAGCACTACATACATAAATGTCGGCCACGAGGCCTGATGTGAGATCGTATTGTTTCACAATAGCATCGGTCACCGATTGAATTTGAGCAACAGGCACCAGCGCAACGACACAGCCGCCAAAGCCGCCGCCCGTCATCCTTACGCCACCTTCATTACCGATCACACTAGACACGATATCGACGATTGCATCGATCTCTGGCACGGTGATTTCAAAATCATCGCGCATCGATCGGTGAGATTCCGCCATTAAGGTGGAAAGGGTTGTCCAATCGCCACGTTCGAACGCATCGGCTGCGGCCAAGGTGCGGGCATTTTCGGTGACAACATGTTTGGCACGCTTCGCGATGACGGTATTAAGCTCATGTTTCTGCGCTTCAAACGTTTCAACAGACACGTCTCGAAGCGCTTTCACGCCGAAGAAATCTGCGGCGGCTTCGCATTGTTCTCGGCGGCTATTGTATTCACTGTCCACCAAACCACGTTGCTTGTTCGAGTTAATGATCATGACTGCCATGTCGCTGTTTAAGCTGACAGGCTTCGTTTCTAACGATCGGCAATCTATCAGCAATGCATGTCCCGGCTCGCCAAGCGCGGAAATCAGCTGATCCATTATCCCGCAGTTGCAGCCGACAAAATAGTTCTCTGCCGCTTGCCCCACCAGCGCGATGTCTTGCAGTGATATATCAGAAGCCGCATCTTGGCTTAAGTGCGACAACGCCAACCCAACGGCGACTTCCAGCGACGCCGAAGAGCTCAGCCCCGCCTCTTGTGGGACGTTACCTGTGATGACAATGTCTGCGCCGGTCAGCGTTAATCCATGTTTGATTAAGTGCACCGCCACACCGCGCACGTAATTCGTCCACTGCGCCTCTTGGTTGTGAGCGATGACGTCATTGAGGGAGAAGGTGTCTTCCGCGTTGTCGTAGTCGGCTGCGATAACACGCACGATGCCGTCTGTACGCGCTCGGCCTGCAATGATTGTTTGGTAGTTGATAGCGCAAGGCAGCACAAAGCCGTCGTTGTAGTCGGTGTGCTCTCCAATGAGATTAACGCGGCCTGGCGCTCTGAATAAATGCGTAGGAGCAAAACCGAAATGGTGCTCGAACGTCGATTGTACAAACTGGCGCTGTTGTTGATTGCGCTGCTGATCCGTCATTTTCACCTCAACAAAAAATCACTCCCTGTACCTAACGCGCCACCACGGTGTCATGGATTGCTTTGACAATAAAATCAATCGACTACTGAGAGAATACCCAAGGTGAGCTGCCGCTCCCTTGCTCAAGAATGCGTTGTCATAAAATCACCGTCAGTGACCTAAAGTACACGAGAAAAATGTAAACGTTTCCAATTGTTATGATAATTGTAGACAGTGAATCAAAGAACAACCTGCTAGACGGTAAAAGAGATGCAATAAATCGCGTTGGTTGAGTAAAGCTTTGCAGAGCCCCACGAGATTCAAGATTGGCACTTCACTTTGGCGCGTCATCCTGATACAAGGGGGAGAAATGGACGCGACACATCGAAACAGGAACAGAATGCAACTCAACGACTTTCTCGCAAAACTGGCGAATACCCCTGCGCTTATTGAATTTGAAGACACCATGCGTGTTATCGATGGGCAATACGATTTCTCGCCTACACGCTTTACCAATGGCGATCTCGTTAACAAAGCGGGGCAAAATTCAGGATCATGCAAAATATTGTCGTTTGGTCAGTTGCATGAGTTAGAAGAAAGCGCGGTGCTTGCGTGTTTCGGGGGTTACTACCGCGATGATGTACTTTGTCATCCATCAGGGAATGACCATCAGAACATCCGCAACTTTATGGTGTCGGGCTGGAAAGGTGTTCAGTTTGATCGCCCTGCGTTAACACCCAAAGCAACGGTGTCTTCCAGTTAAGCGACGTTCAACCAACAAGCATAAGAAAAGGGAGCGTGATGATCACATCACGCTCCCTTTTTCGTTTCTGGTTTCATTTCTGGCGTCAAAGCGCTGCCGACTTTTCAGCAAAAGACTACTGCTTTAACCAGCCCTTGTCTGCGGCGTCTTTCAACATGGTTTGGGTATAGTCCCACAGCGTTGTCGAGCCTTTTTCAATTTTGCTGTTCACGGTAAGTGCTTGCTCTAAAGAGATGCCGTGTTCCCTCCAGCTTTGTCCGTTGGTATTGACGTTCAATAGCATGGGCATAAGCCTATCTAACGCTTTGCCGAACTGTGCTTCTGGCGATTGCGCGGCTTCAAATTCATGCCATAACGCAAGCAACTCATCGCCTTGGTCACTCGGCAACATACCGAACAAACGCGCTGCGGCTTTCTTTTCATTTTCTTCCTGAGACTTTGCGGCCTCTAGGTCGTAAACAAAGGTATCGCCCGCATCAATTTCCACCACATCGTGAATAAGCAGCATTTTCACGACTTTGGCGATATCGACAGGTTCATTCGCGTGCTCTTCGAGCAAGAGCGCCATGAGTGCGACTTGCCAACTGTGCTCGGCGGAATTTTCTAAACGTGCATTGTCGGATTTAATACGCGTTCTTCGCAGCACGGCTTTGAGTTTGTCGATTTCAATCAGCAGTGCGAGCTGTTTTTCCAGCCGTGACAGTGACGTTTCAGACACCTTATTCATTGATAGCTGCCACCCAATTTGGATTAATCAGTGATGTCAGTGTGTGGTCTTCCCACTGCCCATTGATCAAGAGGTAGTCTTTCGCGTGCCCTTCTTCTTGGAAGCCTGCCGCTTTTAATACCGCTTCACTGCGTGTATTTCGTGGCATGTAAGAGGCCATGATGCGGTGCATGTTGAGGTTATCGAACAGCCATTGGTTCGTTAAGTTGAGCGCACGTCGCATGAATCCTTTGCCTTGTGCGGCTTCTGCGAGGGAGTAACCCACATTACAGGCGTGAAAAGGAAACTGCATGATGTTGTTGTAGGTGATCACGCCCGCTATCTCATCGGTGTCTTTTTCGAAGATCAGGAAATAGTAGGCCAAACCGTGACGTTGAAGCTCCACCAACTGGATAACACGTCGCTCCCACCCCTCGAAAGTGAAGAATCCTTCAGGGCGAAGTGGCTCCCAAGATGTCAAATAAGTGCGATTTAATTGGAAATAGCGAACAATTCGAGCGACATCTGCCTTCTGTATTGCACGTACGACAAGATTATCCACACTCAAACACGGGAAAGGGTTTATAATTTCGACAGTCAACTTGCCTCCAGTCTAAATGCAGCATGCCTATGTTCTATGATAGTTTTGAAACAGATTTGGGAAAAGTACACCTTCTGGCCGATGATACTGGCCTTCGACAATTGACGTTATGCTTAAGGCATCCTTTTGAGCATAGCCGTGATTGGCATCACTCTCCGGCGCAACTTTCGGGGTATCGCACCCAGCTTATCGAGTTTATCTCTGGTGAGCGGACATCGTTTGATTTGCCCCTCGCCCCCGAAGGCACCGAATTCCAACACAAGGTTTGGCAGCAACTTCGCAGCATTCCTTATGGCGAAACCCGCACTTACGGTCAAATCGCTAACGAAATTGGAAATCCTCAAGCCTGTCGCGCTGTCGGCATGGCGAATAACGTTAACCCGATTCCCTTCATCATTCCTTGCCACCGCGTTATCGGCAGCAAAGGTGAATTAACAGGTTACCGTTACGGCCTTGAGATCAAACAAAAACTGCTCGATATTGAGGGTTGCCCGATTGTAACGGAGTAGTCTGTTCTCGCTTTACTTATACCCAAGCAACCTGACGTGCAGACTGCTTAGGTGTAGACCGATCATAAAGATATAGACCGATCAGAGAGATACGCTGATCAAAAAAGGTGGCAGAAATTCTGTCACCTTTTTTCGTTTGGTTGCTTACTGTAACTTGGGTTGCTCAGGGTAAATTGGGTTGCTCGCCCTAAGCGGATTTAGCAGATTTAGCGCTTACACGCTCCCATTCAGATAAACAGAACCCACACTACTTTTTGCCGATGCTGTATTCACGCAGTTTGTTGGCAATCGCGGTATGCGACACACTCAAACGTTTAGCCAGCTTACGCGTTGACGGATAGCTGCGGTACAAGTTGCTCAAAATGCCGGACTCGTAGCGCTTCATGATGTCATCCAACGAACCGTCCATAGACTCTTCGGTTAAGAAGGCGCTTTGTTCGGTTTCTGGCAGCTGAATGTCTTCTTTGGTTAATGTGCCATCTTCAATTTGCGTGACCGCGCGGAAAAGCACGTTACGCAATTGGCGAATGTTACCGGGCCATGAGTATTGCGACAGAAAATCTGGCACACCGGATTGCAATGCTGGGCGCTCTTGACCTAACTCGGCAGAGAACTGGTTCAAGAACAGTTCCGCCAACGGTTGCACATCCGATGGACGCTCACGTAGCGGTGGCACCGTGAGTGACAACACGTTCAAACGGTAATACAAATCTTCCCTGAACTGCCCTGCTGTGACCAACTCTGACAAGTTCTTCTGCGTTGAACAGATAACGCGAACATCCACTTTAACTTCGTGTTCTTCGCCCACGCGACGGAAGGTTCCGTCTTGCATGAAACGCAGTAATTTGATTTGCAGATGCGGGCTCATTTCACCCACTTCGTACAAGAATACTGTGCCGCCATCCGCTTGTTCGAACTGGCCTTTCTTGCCTTCGCGTTCAGGGCCAGGCGCGCAACCAAACAATTCGGTTTCTGCCGCATCGTCTGGCATGGACACACAGTTCACTAACAAGAACGGGTGCTCTGCGCGGTGCGAGCGTTGATGACATGCTTTCGCGAGCAGTTCTTTACCCGTGCCTGTTTCACCTTGGATCAGCAATGGCGCATCAAGTAGTGCAAATTTTTTCGCTTGATTGACCAAGGCGCGAAATTTGCTGGATTGACCCACAAGGTGCTCAAAACCGTGCTCGCCCGGCGTGCGGTACAAGGTGGTTGGCAGGTGATTCATCGACACTTGTTTTAGCTGCACCACAGCACTGGCTAACACATCATTGTCTTCACTGTCGGTAACATACACGGGCATCACTTCCATCAAGTAATCAATGCCTGTTAACACCACCTGTCGACACACTTGGCTGGCTTTTTCTCGCTCTAACCAATGTGCAAAATTGAAATCGGGGAACAACACATTGGCCGATTCACCAATGAGGTTTTCATGGTGCGACCCCATTAGCCTAAAAGCAGATTTGTTGGCCATGTCCACTTTCCCCGTAAGATTCAGGGAAAAGACGGGATCGCTCAGGGTTTCTAGCAATGCACGCAGCTCGCGATGTTCGCGCTCTGCGGGTAGGAATTGGATTTTTCGTACGTCTGTGACGCCGCTAATAAGGCGGATTTCAGACATAAGTTGCCTGAATTCATCGAACTCTACTTCGGGGCAATTAAGGTAAATAATGCCGACTTGATCGATTTCAATACCACGGAGGTCGATACTGCGTCTTGCGAGAATGTCGAGAAGTTCGCGGGTTAATCCAAGTCGATCTTCACAATAGACCTGTAATCTCACGTTGATGTCCTACTTGAAAGTCGAAACACACTGTATGTGTTACTTCTGCGTTCCGACATGTTGATCAGGAAAGAAGCTCGCACTTTCTGGCACGTACATTTTTTGCGCAAATTAGCGCATGTAAAAAGTGTCAGGAAATGTTGACAGTTTCAGAAGTTTGCGCCCGAACACTGTATGAGTCAAGCGATGTGCTAGAAAACGTGAGAAAGAAATTTACATGAGGGGAAGGAATGCCTTTTTCGCTGCAAACGCTGACGAAAAAGCGTGCTTTGGCGCGCACTAAGCGAGAGGCGAGAAAAGGATTCGAAGGGAAAGCGGGAAAGCAAAGAGGGCCGAAGCCCTGCCTGTTTACGTTCACTGTTTGCGTTCGCTGTTTACATTAACCGTTTGATGAACTGCCTTTCGGTGTCAGCTTGCCAAGCAGTTGACGACGCATGTCTGACAGCTTAGGGGCTGGCGCACTCAAGTAAGGCAGCGGGCGCATCAGTGCCATCGCTTTATAACCCAAACGTGCGGTGAGCAGACCGACACCCAAGCCTTGCGCAACCCGCCCTGACAATCGACCCGCAAGATCAACCGAAAGCAAATCCGCACCAACATCCGTTAACGCTTCACTTGCGCCCGCAAAGGCCATGTTTGCGAGCACCAAACGCAGCAAGCGAATGCGAGACCAGTAACCCAACTCAACACCGTAAATGGTCGCCACTTGTTCCAACAAACGGAAGTTACGCCACGCCACCAGCAGCATGTCAGCCAGCGCTAACGGGCTCATGGCAACCATGACAGCGGCTTCGCTGGCGTATTTGGTGACCATTTTTTTCGCGGCGACATCTTGTTCTGTCACGACCATGCTGTCGTAAAGCTCAAAGACTTCTTTGTCATTGTGGGTCGCGGCGAGGGAATTCTGCCAACGATCAAACCCTGCGGTCAGTTCGCCATGGCCTTGATGCGCCAGCTTTTCACAAACGGCTTTCGCTTTCCCAATGCCATCTGCATCGATGATCGCTTGAACAGTGTCGCGCTCATCTTGGCGGCCCTTTAAGCGACGAAGCGCGAGAAATTCTTTTCCGAGCGCAGACACGCCCAGCACGGCAAGGCCCGCAACAAAGCCGCTCCAACCGACGGCAAGCCAATCGGCAGTTTGGACTGCGGTGACCACGTTATCAACGGTTTGCCAACCCACCAACGCCAAGCCAGCAGCAGCCAATGCACGCAAGCCCCAGCGCTTTTTACGCGGTGCTAACGTGGCTTCAAGTGCTTGTTCAGCGTCGCTGTCTTCGTTCACGGTTGTGATGGCGAAATTCGTCGCGTCATGATCGAATTGTTGCTGAGCCGTTAACTCTGGCGAAACATCGGCGTCGTCTTTAGGCTCATCAAACACAATCGCTTTTTTATATTCAGTCATGTCTTACCTTATCTGAGCTTGTCGCCCAGCAAATATTGCAGCGCTTTATCAACACGAATGTGGGGTAAAGGTTCATCCACATCTGACGGCATCGGGCGGAATTGGCGAAACTCAAAATGGTTGTTTTGCCAGAACGCATCCCCCGGTAACCGTGCAGGCACATCGCCTGGGTACATCAGCATCGGCTCACCGTTTTCTAACGTGCCTCGCAGTGCTGAAAGGGTGTCGCCTTTATGGTCAACCATGCCAGGTTCAGTGGCTTGAATGGAGGCGAGACTAACGCATTCCATATCAATGCCTTCAAACGCCGCAGATTGCCACGCTTCATGAATCAATTGTTGTAACAAGGACACCAAGTTCGGGTGCTGCTCGGGCGTGACGTGGTCTGCCTTTGTCGCGGCAAACAAAATCTTATCAATGCGCGGCGAGAACAAACGGCGGAGCAAACCGCTCTTGCCGTAACGAAAACTCTGCATCAATTGTTCGAGCGCCAAACGCATATCGTTGAACGACTCAGGCCCTGCATTTAGGGGTTGCAAGGTATCCACCAGCACGATTTGGCGATCCACTTTCGAAAAGTGGTCTTTGTAAAAGCCTTTCACAATGTGCTGGCAGTAATAGTCGTAACGCTGCTTCAAAATGGCGTAGTTACTGTTCGGCGATGCCGACGCCAATTGGCTCTCGCTGTATTGCCCATTGGCCAATGGGAAGAATTGCAGCACTGGTGCACCGGCGTATTCACCCGGTAACACAAACCGACCAGGTTGCACCCAATGTAAACCCGCTTCATCTTTGCAGGCATGCAAGTACGAGGTATAGCCTTCTGATAACGCCGCAATGCGCTGTTCATCGGCTTCTGCCAATGGGTCAAATGCATCCAGCGCTTGAAGCCAATCATCAGCCAGTGCTTTGCGTTTCCCTTTCAAAATGGCGGCTTGCTTACGCGACCACTCATCAAAGCTCATGCTCAACAACGGCAAATCCAACAACCACTCGCCGGGGTAATCCACCACGTCGAGGTATAAGGTGGCGGTTTCTTGCAACAGCTTCATGGCGCCTTTTTTCGGGCGATAGCGAATCGCTAAGCGAATTTCACTCACGTCTCGGGTTGGCGAAGGCCACGTCGGCGGCTGAGAACGCAATGACTGAATGCCGATGTCGTAATCAAACGCAGGAATATGAAGCTGAGTTTGCTGAACGCGGCGCGCACCCAAGACTTGCCCATCTCTGACAGGCTGAAAAAGCGGCATTCTTGGGTTTGTCGCGCTATGAAGAAGCTGGTTAATCATCGACGTAATAAACGCCGTTTTACCCGCCCTTGAAAGGCCAGTAACAGCAAGACGAACATGGCGATCTAAGCCACGGTTAACCCATTTGTTAACCTGATTTTTAACGGATTTCATTAAAAGCAATGACTCCTAATAAACACATACCCAAATCACTTCTGTGTGAAAACATCTTCAGCCCAACAAGGCTCACGGAAGAGTTTACGCCGAAAGAGGAAACCAAACCGAGAAACATGATAAGAAGAAATTTGGGTATGTCCCCCGCATGATGCGGGGGAATGAGAGGAATGTGCTTATAGCTGTTTAAACTTACGGTTTAAGTCAAACTCTGACGACGTTACATACGCCTCCATTTTTGCCACATCTTGCTCCATCTCTTTCATTTCACTGTCGATATCAACCAACAAATCGTTCGCTGTTTTACCGCGTTGCCAAGGTTTTTGCTTTACTTGGTGATCACGCATGTGTTGCGTTTGCTGCACTTCTTCCGGTGGCATTTTTTCGAGTATCAGCATTGCTGCGAGATACGCCACCAACACAAAGAAGCCCATGCCGATAAGAAATGCTGTCACGGTGAGTATCCTCACTAACCATATTTCAACACCAAAGTAATCGGCGACGCCTGCACAAACACCGCCGATTTTCCCGTTTACGGGGTCACGATACAGCGTTTTGCTCATTATTTGTGTCTCCAGTTTGGCGCTTCTTCATCAAGAATGCGCTCTAGGGAATGGATACGGTCTTGCAGTGACTCTGCGCGATCTGCCAACGCTTGTAACTGTGCGAATTCATCACCACTCAAACCCTGACCAACCTGACGCTTACTGCGATAATGGAGCCATAGCCAGATGGGTGCAACGAATACCAGAAACACCACCAGTGGGATTGATAGAAACGCCATTGACATGCTTTTCTCCTTACCTAAGCAGGTATAATTATTCTTTGTCTTTCAGCTCTGCTTTCATGCGAGCCAGTTCTTTTTCAATGTCGTCTTGCGCTTGAAGGTCGGCGAACTCGTCTTCTAAACGCTTGCCTTTACCTATGCTGAGGCTGTCGGCTTCTGCTTCAAGCTCATCAATGCGGCGCTCGTACTGTTCGAATTTTGCCATTGCTTCATCAGTGCGGCCAGTGTCCAATTGACGGCGAACATCAAGACGATTACCCGCTGCTTCACGACGCATCACCAAGGCTTTTTGACGCGCACGGGTTTCTGTCAGTTTGGTCTCCAGCTCCGCCACTTCGTTTCCGAGTTTTCCAATGGTTTCTTCAACCAAGTTGTACTCTTCTTTTAGCGTCAGCAAAATATCATGCACTTTTTGCTTTTCAATCAATGCTGCGCGCGCCAAGTCTTCACGAGATTTCTGCAGTGCCAGTGTCGCCTTCTCTTGCCAGTCGTGCATTTGACGTTCAATGCTATCGACTTTACGCGCTAGCTCTTTTTTGTCAGCAAGAGCACGTGCTGATGAAGTACGCACTTCAACCAAGGTGTCTTCCATTTCCTGAATAATCAGGCGAACCATTTTTTGTGGATCTTCTGCTTTATCAAGCAGTGAGTTTACGTTTGCATTCACGATATCTGCAAAGCGAGAAAAAATACCCATTGTGATGCTCCTTTTACAATCGCGCTGAGTGCGCTATCAGGTGACGAGGTAATCCTCATATGTCATACCTATATCAAAGTGCGTGCCAACTTTTATAAATCATAAATATCATACACTTAACATCTTATGTGCATTTTATGCCAATCCGCGTATGATGAAATAAACTAACAGTTGGTAAATTTAACCATGCAAAAGCCTGACAACCTGATTGGTGAATCCGACCACTTCCTTTCTGTGCTCGATCACGTCTCCCGCATTGCGCCTCTCAACCGCCCTCTCTTGATTTTGGGTGAACGAGGCACGGGTAAAGAGCTTATCGCGAAACGCCTGCACTATTTGTCACGTCGTTGGGATGGCCCCTTGGTGAGCTTAAACTGTGCTGCGCTCAGTGATGGGTTGATTGATTCAGAATTGTTCGGCCATGAAGCGGGATCGTTCAGTGGCGCAAAAGGCCGTCATAAAGGGCGCTTTGAGCGTGCGGAAGGCGGCACTTTGTTTTTGGATGAGCTGGCAACCTCCCCGCTCGGCGTGCAAGAAAAATTACTGCGCGTGATTGAATACGGCGAGTACGAACGCGTGGGCGGCAGCGACATTCTCAATGCCGATGTCAGGCTGATCTGCGCCACCAATGAAGATTTGCCGCGCTTGGCCGAAGAAGGAAAGTTTCGCGCTGATTTACTCGACCGCTTGGCGTTTGACGTGATTCACCTTCCGCCTTTGCGTGAGCGCCATGGCGATATTTCGCTGCTGGCGGAGTATTACGCGCTGAAAATGTGCCGTGAACTGGGTTACGGCTACTTTGCGGGCTTTACCAAAGAGGCAGAAAACACCTTAAACACGTATCACTGGCCGGGTAACGTGCGTGAGCTAAAAAACGTGGTCGAACGGGCGATTTATCGCCATGACGATGAAAATTCTCCGGTTGATACCATTCACTTAGACCCCTTCATCGCGCCTTGGCAGACCCTTGTTGTGGATGAGAAAGAGGCTTCTTCACCTGCCTTTTCGCTGCCAATGGATTTGCGCCAATGGCAACAGGCGCAAGAAAAAGAAATTGTTGAATTTGCGATGATACAAGCCAAGTACAACCAAAGACGCGCCGCAGAGCAACTCGGGTTAAGCTACCATCAAGTAAGGGGATTATTGCGAAAGTACAATCTGGTTGGCGATGAAAAAGATGAATCTGAATAGAATCGCCGCCATATGTCCTGATTTTTAACCGATATTCATACGGCTACTTGGTGACAAGCGCGCTAAAGTGGTAAATTGTCTCACTTAACTTTATTACGTATTCATTGGCTTATGAGAGCACTAAGCCGCTTGCTATTGGCAAGCGTAACCATTCTCCTTTTGGCAGGATGCGAAGATCCGTTCTCAGACAATTCAGTTCGCAACCGCGGCTTTATTTACTGTGGTCCGGGTCAACCCAACACATTCAACCCACAGTTGACCGATGGTGGGCTGACAGCGGATGCACTTTCAAGTCAGATATTTGACCGTCTGCTGCAGCTTGATCCGAAAACGTATCAACCTGTGCCTATGCTTGCGCAAAGCTGGACGGTGAGTCCTGACGGCAAGGAATACACCTTCTCGCTACGTCGCAGTGCGAAATTCCAAGTCACGGACTGGTTCATTCCCCATCGCGGTGTGAATGCAGAAGACGTGGTGTTCAGTTTCAATCGTTTGATTGACTCGGATCACCCGTTCCACGAGGTGTCAGGCGGTGAATACCCGTGGTTCGACAGTATGGATTTTTCCGGCCTAGTCGAACGGGTTGAAGCCCTCGATGATTACACTGTTAAGTTCACCCTCTCTCGCCCTGATGTGTCGTTCCTTTCTACGCTAGCCACCACTTACGCTGTTGTGCATTCTGCGGAATACGCTGAAAAATTGCGCCGCGAAGATACTCTTTCGCGCATCGACACACACCCTGTTGGTTCTGGTGCCTTCTACCTTGATGAATACAAGCCTCAGCAAATCATTCGCTTGAAACGCCATTGGGGTTACTGGAACGGCGCAGCCCCCATGGAACAGGTGGTGTATGACGTAAGTATTCGCGGAACGGGTACATTGGCAAAATTGGTCACACGTGAGTGTGATGTACTGTCATCCCCCATCGCCAGCCAGCTTTCTGTTATCGAAAAAGATCCTGATTTTATTCTCTCTTCACAAACCGGCATGAACGTGGCGTTTCTGTCGCTCAATACGCGACACCCTGCGCTGTCTGAGCTTGAAGTCAGACAAGCCATTAGCTTGGCAATCAATCGTGAAGCGCTGATCCAATCTGTATATTACGGCACAGGCACGCCAGCAACGGGCATGCTGCCACCCATGTCTTGGGCGTATAACGAGAAGACACAAACCTATTTCGACCCTCAACTCGCCATTGGTTTAATGGCAAAAGCAGGGTATCGCCATGGCTTTAGTGTGAACCTTCTTGTGCCGCTCACCCCAAAACCTTACAACCCGAGTCCGCGCAAAACCGCTGAGTTGATTCAATCGAATTTGAAGGCCATTGGCATCACGGTGAAGCTGATTGCTCAAGAAGACGTCAACCGCAAGCAATTAAGGGAAGATTTAGACAGTTTAGATATGGTGCTAACGGGCTGGATTGCCGATAATGGCGACCCTGATAACTTTCTACGTCCACTACTTACATGCAACGCTAAATTTACCGGATGGAATTTATCGAACTGGTGTAACCGCTATTTTGACCGTTTCCTCGACGCTGCCATTGCAACTGATGTGCGCGCCGACCGTCGCGATCTTTATCTGCAAGCGCAAGGGATTTTGCGCGAACGTATGCCAATTATCCCTCTTGCCCACGGTGTTCATTATCAAGCGAGAAACGCCACACTGCAGGGTATTACGCTTAGTCCTTTCGGAGATAAATCTTTTGCAAACGTGTCTAGGAGCCGCTGATCTATGTTGATCTATGCTTTGCGTCGGCTCAATCTATTCATCATCACGTTGCTGATCCTCACCTTGATTGGCTACAACATTTTACGACTCGACCCTTCTTCCATTTTTAACCAGCAAGAATTCTGGGTCGGCTGGATGCATTATTTGAAACAACTTTTACAAGGTGATTTGGGGGTTGCAGCGAATGGCACACCGATCACTGAGTCACTGGCGCGGGTATTCCCAGCGACATTGGAGTTGTGCTTTTTTGCGTTCCTGTTAGCGCTGATCATTGGCATTCCTTTAGGAACACTTGCAGGCATTCGCCGTGGTTCACCCGCTGACATCGCCATTTCATCAATCACCTTATTGACGTTCTCCATCCCTATTTTCTGGATGGCGATTTTGATGATCATGGTGTTTTCGCTTTACTTGGGTTGGCTGCCGGTGTCCGGTCGTTACAACCTGCTCTTCGAAATCCCTCAAGTCACCGGGTTTGCCTTGGTGGATGTGTTGATGTCGAACCACCCTCAACGCTCGCAGGCACTCGAAGACATTATTCGTCACTTGATTATGCCAACCTTGGTACTTGCGGTTGCGCCTACCACGGAAATCATCACCTTGTTGCGTGATTCAGTGTCTGACGTGATGGGGCAAAACTACATCAAGGCGGCGGCAACGAAAGGCTTGTCTAAATCAGAAATCGTGATGCGCCATGTGTTGAAAAATGCCCTGCCCCCCATCATCCCTAAATTTGGTATTCAGATTTCCACCATGATGACATTCGCCATTATCACGGAATCCATCTTTAACTGGCCAGGCATTGGCACTTGGCTGCTTGATGCATTGAGTTTCCAAGATTACGTCGCAGTTCAAGCTGGCGTACTCACCGTAGGTAGCATCGTATTGCTTGCCAATATTTTCTCCGATTTAGCCGGCGCTGCGATCAGCCCACTGGCAAGGAAGGAATGGTATGCCCTCAAATAGTGTTTACCTAGAGCAGCACATTCCCAATCAGTTTGAACGCTGTTGGTATGCGTTTCGTGAAAATACCCTCGCCGTATTTGGTTTGTGGTGTTTATGTTTGCTTATCCTTATTACGATTTTCGCCCCATGGATTTCGCCTTACGGCCCTCAGTACCAAACGGCTCAGCTTTTGCTGCCACCGTCTTGGGATAATTTGGGTTCGGTCGATTACTTCCTTGGGACTGATGACCTGACCCGAGACATGTTGTCTCGCTTGATTGCCGGTTCGCGATTAACCTTTGGCTACGCCATCTCTGTTGCCTTAGCCGCAGGTATCATCGGGGTCTTTATTGGTATTTTGGCGGGGATGACATCGGGTTTGAAATCCAGCCTCCTAAACCACTTACTTGATACTGTGCTGTCCATCCCGTCTTTGCTACTCGCCATTATCATGGTGGCGTTTTACGGCCCCGGTGAAACTAGCATTCTGTTGGCGGTTTGGTTGGCGTTGATCCCACGTTTTATCCGCTCGGTGTATACCGCTGTTCACGCGGAAATGGAAAAAGAATACATCTTGTCGTCCCGTCTCGATGGGGCTAACAGTTTCTATTTGCTATATCACTCGGTGCTGCCGAACATCTTCGTCACGCTCAGCACTGAGCTGACACGTGCGATTTCAGTGGCTATTTTGGATATCGCTGCTCTCGGCTTTTTGGGGTTGGGCGCGCAAGCACCGTCACCAGAATGGGGCACCATGTTGGGCGATTCCATTGAACTCGTCTTCACCGCACCGTGGACCGTGACCTTACCGGGCTTGGCTATCATGATGAGTGTCTTGGTCGTTAACCTCGTCGGCGATGGGCTGACTCAAGCGATTAACTCGGGGACTGAATAATGCCGTTGTTAGATATTCGACACCTGACCATTGAAATCGACACGCCTCAAGGGCCAGTTAAAGCCGTCGATCGTATGAGTTTGACGATCAACGATGGTGAAATTCGTGGTCTTGTGGGTGAATCCGGTTCCGGAAAGAGTTTGGTGGCAAAAGCCATTTGTGGCGTGACCAAAGATAATTGGCGCATCAGTGCTGACCGTTTGCGTCTGGGTAACATCGATTTGCTCTCTCTGCCTGCGCGCGATCGCCGACATGTGGTTGGTAAAGACATTGCGATGATCTTCCAAGAACCATCGACCTGTCTCGACCCTTCGGAGGCCGTGGGCTATCAGCTTGAAGAAGCCATTCCACCGAGCTCATTCAGTGGCAGTTGGTGGCAGCGTTTGAATTGGCGTAAGCAGCAATCCATTGCCTTGCTCCACAAAGTGGGTATCAAAGACCACAAGCGCATCATGAACAGCTATCCGTATGAGCTAACCGACGGAGAGTGTCAAAAGGTCATGATTGCCATGGCGATTGCTAACCGCCCTCGCCTTTTGATTGCCGATGAACCCACCAACGATTTGGACCCCATTACGCAGGCCCAGATTTTCCGTTTGTTGAGTCGAACCAATCAGCTTTCAAACACCACGATTTTGCTGATCAGCCATGACTTAACCACTGTCACCCAATGGGCTGACCGTATTACCGTCATGTATTGTGGGCAATCGGTGGAATCAGCTAGCCGAAAACAGATTCTTCAATCGCCACACCACCCGTATACCGATGCTTTGTTACGCGCAATGCCTGATTTCAGTAAAGACATCCCTCACAAGAGCAAACTGGAAGCGCTACCCGGTGCAATTCCACCGCTTCAACACTTACCGATTGGTTGCCGTTTAGGCCCGCGTTGCCCGTATGCGCAACGTAAATGTGTTGAAGTACCACGCACGCGAAAAGTGAAGAACCACAAATTTGCCTGCCATTTCCCTCTCAATATGGAAGTCAAAAAGCATGACCGCACTGCTTGAAGTTGATGGCTTGTGTAAGAACTATCAGTACCGCACAGGCTTGTTTACCAAACGCGTGATTGAGGCGGTAAAACCCGTGTCTTTCTCGTTGGATGCGGGTCAGACATTGGCAATCATTGGCGAAAATGGCTCGGGAAAATCGACGCTGGCAAAAATGCTCGCGGGCGTTGTTGATCCCTCGGGTGGTGAAATCCGTGTGAATGGCGAAATCATGCAACCCAACGACTACAAAACGCGTTGTAAGTTGATCCGCATGATTTTTCAAGATCCAAACACCTCACTCAACCCACGTAATCAGATCGGCCAGATCTTAGAAAGCCCGTTAAAACGAAACACGAACATGACACCGCAAGAGCGAGAGCGACGCGTATCAGACACGCTTCGCCAAGTGGGTTTGCTGCCCGAGCATGCGTATTTCTATCCGCAGATGCTTGCGACGGGCCAGAAACAGCGTGTATCACTCGCACGAGCGATTATTCTTCAACCCTGCGTATTGGTTGCCGATGAAGCTTTGAACGGCTTGGACATGTCCATGCGTTCGCAAATACTCAACCTTCTGATTGAGCTTCAAGAGTTGATGGGCCTGTCTTACGTGTATGTGTCTCAACACATGGGTGTGGTAAAGCACATGGCTGA
The DNA here is from genome assembly GCF_002876705.1 of Enterovibrio norvegicus. GTDB lineage: Bacteria > Pseudomonadota > Gammaproteobacteria > Enterobacterales > Vibrionaceae > Enterovibrio > Enterovibrio norvegicus_B. The sequence goes on from NZ_MDAG01000013.1 coordinate 386,771, forward strand.
TAAGGTCATGGTGATGCAAAACGGCGAAGTGGTTGAAGTCGGTGCAACGGAAGAGGTGTTCTCCGCCCCTAAACACGCACTGACGCAACGCTTGATTGAAAGCCATTTCACGGCGCCATCACTGGATAGACGTTCTCGCTACAACGCGGTTTAAGCTGTTAGCTGTTAGCTGTTAAGCTTAAATATGAAAGCTTCAAGGTAAAACGCCCCGCAAATTGCGGGGCGTTTTTCGCTTTAACAGCCTAGCTAACAGGCCAATACTTTAAGTGCTCGATGCCTTACTCTGGCAACGCCACACCTTCCGGCATGTTGTAGGCCCTTACGACCTTACTCTGTTTGCCAAAGATGAGCTTCGCACGATCTGAGATCTCTTCCGGTGAAATACCGTCAATGGTCTTATTCACATCAAGCAGTGCATCCACGCCCCATCCATTGAAGAGATAACGACTAAAGGTATTCGCTTGGTGATGGGCATTTTCATCTAAGCCTTGAAGCGCTTCTCTTAACTGTGTCGATGCCACATTTGCTTCATCGTCGCTTACGCCCTGAGCCATGTCTTGAACAACACCTTCAAAGAGGTCGTTCGCTTGTTTGGCTTCACGCGGGTTCACCGATGCAGCAAACGCCCACCCCGTGTACTTTTCATTATCAATCGATAACTCAAACGACCCTGGCGAATACGACAAAGAGGCTTGCTCGCGCACGCTGTTCAGTACTTTTCGGGTGGCAATACGGCTAAGGATGTCATCAATGAACACAACCTCAGCACTTTGATCGTTTTCCACCTCAGACAACACATACAGTGCAGACAGCCCCTTGCCCTTTTCTTCCTCAGAAACGCCAAGCACATCAGACAACACTGGCGACCAAGTATCCGGTTGAATGTTCTTTTCTGATACAGAAGGCTCCGCAAACACGATTCCCCCTAGATTTTTCGCCACGACACGTTTTAAGCGGTTCGGGGACAGGTTACCTACGATGTATACCTTGGTGTTTCTCGCCTTGCTGAAATACACATCGTGCACGGCGGATATATCCGCAAGCGACGTAGCATCAATGTCTTCTACCGTCGATAAACGGTACGCAGGGTTGTCGTCTCTCAGTTTACTGAAGACGGCATCGTCATACTTTCCATTGATGGATGCATGGAAGTTCTTGAAGTCTTCACTCACCTTCTGCTTGGACAGCGCCAACCCTTCCTCCGTAAACGCAGGGCTTTGAATGAGGTGATGAACAAGCGCTAATGCATCGTCCATGTAGTAGCGGTTGGTATCAATGTGCATGGCGTGTCGTGTTGGCGTAATCTCAGGCCAAATCGCGGTACTGCGCTCATTGAGATAACGCGAGATACCTTGCGCATCCTGTCCTGCAAAACCAGACAAGAAGAGTGCATCCGGCATCAAGAAACTTGCTGCCACCAACGGTTCAGGAAGCAGAGCACGACCGCCCTTATCACCGACAACAATACGCACTTGTTCTTTAGCTTTCGGGTTTTGTTGATACCACACCTCGACGCCATTGCTTAATGTCCACACATTGAGCGTCTCGGTTTTCTTCTGCTCAGAAACCACCGTCCCTTTATGTGTTACCCCGGCCAACAAGGTATTACCGCCACGAGAACCTCGCTTCTTTCCTTGCTCCATGAGACGTGTATGCGCGTCGACAAGCAGGTGTTCAACCTGTGCTTCTTGCTCATCGTCTAACCAAAAACCAAACACCACGGGCTCACTCGACAGCATGGTTTCAAGGTGATCGCTCACACCGTCACGATTAAGTGTTCTTGACCATGCGAGACGTAATGACAAGAGATCTTCCTTACCAATGGAAGGCTCTCCACGCATTAACGCCCACGTGAAGTTGCTAATACGATCTTTAGGCAACAAGTTATCGTCATACTGTTGATAGTATTTTCGCGAATCGTCATACCAGCGAAGGTTACCGACCGCTTTTTCGTCTACGCCACGATCACGCATGCTGGCGAGTATCTTAGCAATCTCGGTTTGCGCTTCTGCACGACGTTCAGCAGGAAATAACCCACGGACCACGAGGAAATCACGCTCTCCCGCGCTCGTAATTCCCACCTCGACACTGTTCGGCTTACCCGTAATGCTCAACAGTTCATCCGATAAACGCTCACGAATCAAATACGCCGTGCCTTCGTTGGTCCATTGAGTAAAGAGCTGCCCTTTGTTTTCCGTCGCCGTCGGTCCTAAATCATAGGTAAAACTGACGGAAGCCCCTTCAGTAGACAATGCTGGGTACAACACGGTTTCAGGAAGCGGGGCTGGGATGACGTAGGTTTCTGGCGCAAGAGTGTCCCCTCGCTGCCATGCCCCAAATTCACGTTGAATGTGCGCTTCAATCTCTTCAACGGCAACATCACCCACGACAACAAGGTGCGCTAGCTGCGGCTGATACCAAGTTTGGTAAAATTGACGAAGAGAAGCGTCCGTCGCGCTTTCTATGCTTGGAATGGTGCCGAGAGGATCACGCGCTGCAAGTTGAGATTGCTCAACTGCCTTCTCGTACATATAGGTGTAAGCAGATTTGTTCTCACTTCGGGAGTCACGCCATTCACCAAGAATGACCCCTTTTTCTTTCTCAACTTCATTCGCGTCAAGGTTCAATCCATTTGCAATGTCGTTGAACCAATTAAAGGCTTTGTCGAGGTGAGCATTATTGGGAAGGTCGAGAACATACACCGTGTTTTTCTCGCTGGTGTAGGCATTCACATCAGGGCCAAAGGTTGCACCAATACTCCGCATGTAATCGAGAATACCATTCTGTTCAAAGTGCTCAGATCCGTTGAACGCCATGTGCTCAACAAAGTGCGCATACCCCAGCTGCGTCTCTGTTTCTTGCAGGCTGCCCGCTTCAAATACAAATCGGAGAGAGACGGGTGTGTGTTTGTCTGACGCGTAAATATGGTAAGTCAGACCGTTTTCTAGTTCCCCTCTCACCCATTCAGGATCTGCGTCCAGCTTGCTGCTCGACGTACTTTGACACCCAATCAGGAGAAACAGGGTAACCAACGCAACGAATAACTTCATCACTACCTCCTTGTAAAATAGGGATTAATAGTAATTCACATCCTGAATACAAACGAGCACCAACCATTAACACCCACCGAGCATTCAATATGTTGCGAGAGAATTCACATCAAAGATGTAGTTTGGCTCTTCTAGCATCCACACAATGGCACTGCGTGTTCAAACGATGAATGCCTTTGAATTTCAGAAACAAAAAAGCCGCTCATTGAGCGGCCTTAAGATAAACGTATGGGGTTTGCTTACGCCAGTGAGGCGTTAATTTCAGTCAGAACAGCCATAGGGTCGGCCGCTTGTGTAATTGGACGACCAATCACAAGGTAATCTGAACCCGCTGCCACGGCTTCAACCGGAGTCATGATACGGCGTTGGTCACCAGCGTCACTGCCTGCAGGGCGAATACCTGGAGTAACAAGTTTGAAATCACTCCCTAGTGACGTTTTTAACATGCTCGACTCGTGAGCTGAGCATACAACGCCATCCAGTCCGCTGTTACGGGTAAGGGTTGCCAAAGACATCACATGATCTTGTGGTGCACGGGCAATACCCACGCCTTCAAGGTCACTTTGTTCCATGCTGGTCAGCACGGTAACACCGATCAGTAGAGGTTTGTCTTTACCATAAGGTTCCAGCGCTTCACGCGCCGCAACCATCATGCGTTCGCCGCCCGTTGCGTGAACGTTCACCATCCATACGCCAAGTTCTGCCGCTGCCGCAACAGCACGTGCACAGGTGTTTGGAATATCATGAAACTTAAGGTCAAGAAACACAGTATGGCCACGCGCGTGTAACTGACGCACATAGTCAGGACCATATAGGGTAAACATCTCTTTACCCACTTTCAGATGACAACTACCCGGCTCGATGCGATCAACAAAGGCTAACGCTTGATCAATGTTTGGGTAATCCAATGCAACTATTACTTTAGGGTCCTGCATTCTTGCTTATTCTCCGTCTAGCCCTCTGATAGGCTTAATTGAGCCCCACCCTTTGCACGAAGGGCAGTGCCAGTATAACGAGTGTGTTGAAAAGCCACATTTACGACAACGGTAATGCGGTTTGATTTTTAATTGTTCTTCTACAAGGTGTTTTAGCGTGTTCAAGCTGGCTTTTGCGCGCCCTTCTTCGGCTTGCTCGACATGAAGCTCCATCAATTTGTGGAAGCCTTTCATTGTTGGGTTTCGCGTGAGTTGTCGAGTCAGGAAGGTTTGCGCCATGGCGGCACTTTCGTGGGAGTTAATGATATCAGACATCATTAATTCAGCAGACACACCGGTGTTCTTTTCGATGCAATGCTTGAGGAAACGGACCAAGGCCATTTCTTTGTCCATTTCTTGATAGCAGTCTTCAAGCATAGGAAGTGCTTCGCTGACAAAATCAGGGTCTTGGTCGAGGACAGACTCCAGGGATTTCGCCGCACTTTTGTAATCGTCGTTATCAATGTCGATGCTAGCCAGCATCAAAGACGCACGTACACAGGTTTTATCAATCGATAATGCTCTTCGCAGCAATTGCCTTACGGCCTTTTCGTCGCTGTCTGCCTTCGATTGCATGGCAAGTTCACAATAGAAGTGCGAGATGTCTCGCTTGAGCTTGCTCTTGCCGCCTTTCACCAAACGACTGGCAATGTCGATGGCTTTTTCCCACTCTCGGGTTTGCTGATAAATGGCGAGCAATTGTTGCAATGCAAACTCACGATAATCGGGTTCATCAATGAGTTGATGGAAGATTTTTTCTGCGCGGTCAAAGAAACCAGCGACCATGTAATCTTTCGCGAGTTGCTGTAAAGCAAGGTTGCGTTGGTCGAGCGTTAGATTGGGTCGAGCTATAAGGTTTTGGTGGATGCGAATCGCACGATCGACTTCCCCGCGAGAACGAAATAAGTTCCCGAGCGCTAAATGGGTATCAATCGTCTCGTTATCGACTTGGAGCAGCTCAATGAAGAGGTCAACCGCCTTATCAGACTGATCAGATAAGAGAAGGTTTAAACCCGCTACATATTGACGTGATAGGTGGTGAGACTGATCCTGACGACGATGACGAGCATTCCTATTACCCATATACCAACCGTAACCGGCGGCAATTGGCAGCAATAGAAACAACAGCTCAAGCATTTACGATTATTCCTTAACTGGGTCCGTACGCAGTTTGTCCAGCTCTTGGCGTTGCTTGTTAACTTGTTTTCTCAATACCGCTGTAGACATACGAGCTCGAAGGTAGAGCATGCCGCAAATCAGCCAACCGAGTGCAAATCCAGTGCCGAACACTACACCCAGGAGCAATGATAATCTGAACTCTCCCTGCGCGACCAAATAATTGAAGTTAACCACTTCTTGGTTTTGCGCGCCTAAGGCGAGTGTGATTAGGAAACACAGAACGAGTATTACGATACCAATAATCTTCACAGTCACTCCCTCTTAAAATTCAGCCATCAGCGAATACCGAGAATAAGCCAATATCATTCGCCGAGCTATTTATGTGTGATTATGCAGTAATTTGGCTTGTCAGACCATTGCATTAGACATAAAAAAAACGGCATACGTATAGCATGCCGTTTTTTTGTTCGAAAGCGAATCAACCAAGGTTGACGCGATCACGAAGCTCCTTGCCAGGTTTGAAGTGAGGAACGTATTTACCGTCCAACTCAACTTTATCGCCAGTTTTTGGATTGCGTCCAACGCGAGGAGCGCGATAGTGCAATGAGAAACTGCCGAAACCACGGATCTCGATTCGGTCCCCCTCTTCGAGCGTAGTGGCCATGTGCTCAAGGATTTCCTTGATGGCATCTTCTACCTGTTTGGCAGAAAGATGGGTTTGCTGACTGCACAGTCTTTCGATTAACTCAGACTTGGTCATGAATACCCCGCTTTTAGTAAGTTTCTCAACAGTATAAACATAGAGGGGGAATATTTCCCCCTCATTGCACTAAATTATTCGCTTTTCGCAGCTTTGAAAGCATCTGCCATTGCATTACCGAACGAAGCATCGTCTGCTTTGTTCAGAGTAGCCATAGCTTCTTGCTCGTCTGCTTCGTCTTTCGCGCGTACAGAAAGGTTGATTACGCGGTTCTTACGGTCAACACCGGTGAACTTCGCTTCAACTTCGTCGCCAACAGCTAGAACAAGAGTTGCATCTTCAACGCGGTCACGTGATGCTTCAGAAGCACGTAGGTAACCTTCAACGCCTTCGATTAGCTCAACAGTTGCGCCTTTAGCGTCAACAGCAGTCACTTTACCCGTTACGATGGTGCCTTTTTTGTTGTCAGCAACATAGTTGTTGAACGGGTCTTCTTCCATTTGCTTGATACCAAGTGAGATACGCTCACGCTCAGCATCAACCTGAAGAACTACTGCAGAGATTTCGTCGCCTTTCTTGAAGTCACGAACTGCTTCTTCGCCTGCAACATTCCAAGAAATGTCAGACAGGTGAACAAGACCGTCGATGCCACCGTCTAGACCGATGAAGATACCGAAGTCAGTGATAGACTTGATCTTACCAGTTACACGGTCGCCCTTGTTTTGCATGTCTGCAAACGAGTTCCAAGGGTTCGCTTTACATTGCTTCAGACCTAGGCTGATGCGACGACGCTCTTCGTCGATGTCCAGAACCATAACTTCAACTTCGTCACCCACGTTAACAACTTTAGATGGGTGAATGTTTTTGTTAGTCCAGTCCATTTCAGAAACGTGTACTAGACCTTCAACGCCTTCTTCGATTTCTACGAAGCAGCCGTAATCAGTTAGGTTAGTTACACGACCAGTCAGCTTGTGGCCTTCTGGGTAACGGTTAGCGATTGCTACCCATGGATCTTCGCCAAGTTGCTTAAGACCTAGTGATACGCGAGTACGGTCACGGTCGAACTTAAGAACTTTAACCAGAATTTCGTCACCAACGTTAACGATTTCTGATGGGTGCTTAACGCGTTTCCAAGCCATGTCAGTGATGTGAAGCAGGCCGTCAACACCGCCTAGATCTACGAATGCGCCGTAGTCAGTTAGGTTCTTAACGATACCTTTAACTTCCATACCTTCTTGCAGAGAAGCAAGCAGTTCATCACGCTCAACGCTGTTTTCAGATTCGATAACAGCACGACGAGAAACAACAACGTTGTTGCGCTTCTGGTCTAGCTTGATAACTTTGAACTCCAGCTCTTTGCCTTCCAGGTGAGCAGTGTCACGTACTGGACGAACGTCAACCAGTGAACCAGGTAGGAACGCACGGATGCCGTTCAGCTCAACAGTGAAACCGCCTTTAACTTTACCGTTGATAACACCGATAACAGTTTCAGCTTCTTCGTAAGCTTTCTCAAGTTGGATCCAAGCTTCGTGACGTTTTGCTTTTTCACGAGACAGTTGAGTTTCACCGAAGCCATCTTCGATAGCGTCAAGTGCAACGTCAACTTCAGCGCCAACTTCGATTTCTAGTTCGCCAGCAGCGTTTTTGAATTGCTCTGCAGGGATAGAAGACTCTGATTTCAGGCCAGCATCAACAAGAACGTAACCGTTCGCGATAGCTACAACAGTACCTTTAACGATGGCACCTGGGCGAGTTTCAATCGTTTTTAGCGATTCTTCAAAGAGTGAAGCAAAAGATTCAGTCATTAATTTGATCTTCAATTAGTTTAAACGTCCACGGGTATCCTACCGCGTGGGGTTGATATTAATGTCGGTCATCATCCTTGCGACCAACGGCTTTGCCGCTACTTCAAGAAGTAACGGTAAATTTACTTTCAATATAGGACAAAGCTTGCTCGAGCACCTGCTCAATGTTGAGAGAGGTTGAATCTAGCAATAGTGCATCGTCCGCGGGACGTAATGGCGCGACTGCGCGGTTGCGATCTCGATCATCACGTTCCTGAATTTCGTTCAAAAGGCGGTCAAAGTTAACATCTAACCCCTTTAGTTGCAACTGGTTCATGCGGCGAGTGGCGCGCTCTTCAGCACTTGCATCAAGGAAGATTTTCACTTCTGCTTTCGGAAAAACCACTGTGCCCATATCGCGACCATCAGCAACCAATCCTGGCGCTTCTGCAAATGCACGCTGACGACGCAGCAATGCTTCACGAACACGTGGCAATGCCGCCACTTTTGATGCGGCCATACCTGTTTCTTCTTTGCGCAATTCGCTCGAGACGTCTTCGCCTTCAAGGATCACTTTTACAAGCTCTCCTTCTGCTTTGAATTGCACATCAAGGTGCGCAGCCAGAGGCACTAGCGCATCTTCAGATTCAGGATCTACACCGTGGTGAATAGCCGCCAACGCCAGCACGCGATAAATCGCGCCAGAGTCCAGCAGATGCCAGCCCAGCTTTTCCGCCAATAGCATACAAAGAGTTCCTTTTCCGGCTCCACTTGGACCATCAACGGTAATTACAGGCGCTTGGGTAGACATTCTTTTCTCCAAATCATTTACGTTCAGAATAGGTTAGCAGAGCATCATCAGATGCAGTACGGCAATACCTACTCCGAAGAATCGGGGGCGTATTATAAGGAAGTTAAGACAAAAAAAACAGGCCAGCTGTAAACTGGCCTGCTCTCATTTTTATTACACCCTGTTGCGTTATCTTTCCGCCAGCCCTTCAAGCTTCTCGAAGTAGTCAGGGAAGGTTTTTGATGTGCACTTCGGATCGTTAATCGTCACTGGGGTATCACTCAATGCAACCAGAGAGAAACACATCGCCATGCGGTGATCGTCATAGGTATCAATCGCTGCGTGTTTGAGGTTATCCGTTGGTGTGATGGTGATGTAATCTTCACCCTCTTCCACTTCCGCGCCCACTTTGCGTAACTCTGTCGCCATGGCCGCAAGTCGGTCTGTTTCCTTCACTCGCCAGTTGTAAACATTGCGAATCGCCGTCGTGCCTTTGGCAAACAACGCTGTCGTGGCAATGGTCATGGCTGCATCAGGAATGTGGTTAAAATCCAAATCAACCGCATTCAGAGTGCCACAACGCGCGATCACATAGTCATCGCCCCATTCAATCTCTGCGCCCATGGCAGCAAGTGCATCAGCAAATTGAACATCACCTTGAATGCTCTTTTTACCAATGCCTGTCACTTTGACTTCGCCACCTTTAATGGCAGCCGCGGCGAGGAAGTAAGACGCTGATGATGCATCGCCTTCCACCAAGAAATCACCAGGCGCTTGATAGGACTGGTTGCCTTTCACTTTGAAGACTTGGTAGTTATCGTTGTCAACCGACACGCCAAATTGCGCCATGATATGCAATGTAATATCAATGTAAGGCTTCGAAACCAAATCACCTTTGATATGAATATCAGTATCACCACTAAACAAAGGTGCTGTCATCAAAAAGGCCGTCAGAAACTGACTTGAGATAGAACCATCAATTTCAACACGTCCACCTGCGATCTCACGACCGACAATTTTCAATGGTGGGTAGTTTTCATTTTCTAGGTAAGTAACGTCTGCCCCAACGGTTTTTAGCGCATCAACCAGGTGACCAATAGGACGTTCTTTCATCCGAGGCTCGCCCGTCAAGACGTATTCGCCTTTACCCAGACACAGCGCTGCAGCAAGGGGGCGCATCGCCGTTCCCGCATTGCCAAGGAACAGCTCCATAGATTCAGACGTATTAAATGCACCGCCTAAACCGACAACTTCACACTCTGTTTTGTCATCTGACAAACGGTAGGTAACACCCAGTTTTGCCAATGCTGTTAGCATGTGGCGAATGTCATCGCTATCGAGAAGATTGGTTAGGCGGGTGGTTCCGTTGGCAAGTGCTGCCAATAGCAGTGCACGGTTAGACACGCTTTTTGAACCAGGAAGATTAACGGTGCCGCTAATCTTTGAAATGGGTTGTAACGTCAATTGCTCCATCTGAACTTCTGAGATCCTTTATTTTTCGTACCCTGAGAGTAACGAAAAAGCAGCCGAGGGGCTACCCCCAGCTGTTCGGATGTTTCGTTTTACTGTTTTTCAGAATGATTTGCAGCTAGCGCGTCATTTTCTTAACGAACACCACCACGAAGAGCGCAATGGTAAAGCTGCCCGTAAATGCTTCAGTAGCAGCGATCAATCTCGACATGCCTATGGGAATAAAATCCCCATACCCCAAGGTCGTAAAAGTGACCACGCTGTAATAAAGGCAATCTGAAAACGCCCAAAAATTATCTGCGAACGTTTGCTGCGCAGAGTACGCAACGGTTTCACCCGCGAATTGTATGCCCATATAGAAGTAAATAATCGCACACCACAAAATCAGTGCTAACGAAAAGAAGATGACGCGGATTGGACTTTCACCATAACCACAAAACAAATCAACGGTTTTTGACATGGCGCGTTGCGTAGAAAACATCGGCATTTGGAAGCGGCGCATGGTGAGTTCTTTTTGCAAGAAGTATCCCGCCATTGTAAAGATGCCCTGCGCTTCTGATGCTTTACGCAAGTCACGATAGATTTCTTCTGATTGTTCATAGAGATCGAGGGCTTTCTCTGAATCTCCTTTCCGTTCAGCAACCCTGCCTTCAGATTCTTGTTGGAGTAAGGTGCCAATTTTAATGTTGTCGATTTTAGTATCAGTAAGTTTTACACCCAAAAGGTTGCAGTTAATGAAACTGGCACAGTGGATATTCGCATCATGAAGGTCTGCCTTCATTAAGCTACCGTTATCAAACTTTGCATTAAAGAGGTGTGCATTTGTCATGTTCGAGCGGTAGAAATTGGCATAGCTAAGATCATAGCCACCGCCTGATCCGTGACGGACTAAATTCACGTCTTTCAAGTCAGCACGTTTAACAATGATGCCTCGCAGCTGCCCGCCTTGTTTCGCATAAGCTTCAAGCTGCTCTTTGATATCTTCTTGGTCTTTTGGCTGATTTTCATCATGCCAAAAACAAAAGCCCGATTCTCCAGCAGCTCCAGAGCAGGCATGGGTCTTACCATCAGGGTCGAGATATTGGCATGTGTGGTGATGGGGTTCTGGATTTTCACTGATGTTCAACGGCACGTTGTCCGAGGAGATAGCGCCCGGACTTTCGAGGGAATCTTGCGTTTTACTCGATGTAGAATCTGACACAATGGCTGCTCCTTTTTCTTGAGCAGCTTCAGAACGGTTTGACATAACTGCACCTCCAACTTTCTCAGTATAGAAACAAGAGGTGAGAATTGAGATAAATCAACGCCATTGTATGCATATAAAAAAGGCGACGCGTTGAAGCAGCAAGTTAACGCCTTCAACAAACTCTATACAGAGTGCGTCGCCTTCTATACCCAAGAGACCTGAAGTAGCTCGATGTCAGAGGCCATCAGAACGTCAGGTTACTTGTGTTTATTTGTTTGTACTGCGGTCTAGTCGTCTTTTTGTTCTTGTGGCAGCACAAGATTCAAAATGATGGCCGTGATACCGCCAGCAGCCATGCCCGATGAAAGAATGTTGCGGATCCATTCAGGCATAAATTGAAGAATTTCAGGTTTCTGAGCGATCCCTAGTCCCATTGAGAAAGACAATGCCATGATAAGAATCGCACGACGGTTCAATTCACAGCGGGAAATAATACGGATACCTGACGCCGCAATGGTACCAAACATCACAATGGTCGCGCCGCCTAGAACAGGTTCAGGGATCAACTGAACCAAGGTTGCCACACCCGGCAGTAGGCCCAACAGCACCAACATACCTGCAATGAAGTAACCAATGTGGCGACTCGCTACACCCGTCAATTGGATGATGCCGTTATTCTGGCTAAACGTAGAGTTCGGGAAGCTGTTCAATATGGCTGCCAACGCGGAGTTAACACCATCAGCCAGTACACCGCCTTTAATGCGCTTCATGTAGATTGGGCCAGAAACGGGTTGCTCGGAGGTTTCCGATGTCGCGGTAATATCGCCAATCGCTTCTAACGATGTCACCAAGAAAACAATAACGAGTGGGATCAGTAAGCCCCAATCAAACGACAAGCCATATTGCATTGGTTGAGGAATCGCAATCCATTCCACCGTTTCTGCCGGTGTTGTGTTTACCATGCCAAAGAAGAAAGCCACCAAGGTGCCTGATGCCATAGCAATCACGATAGAAGACACGCGCAAGTATGGGTTATCAATGCGGTTAAGCAGAACAATCACGCCCAGCACTGTGCCCGCAAGGGTCAGGTTCTCAAAACTGCCAAACGTGCCGTTTTCAATCGCTGCATAGCCGCCACCCATCGACGTTAAACCGACTTGGATAAGCGTCAAACCAATCAAGGTAACCACAATGCCTGACACCAATGGCGTGATCACACGCTGTGCATGTTCAAGAACACGCGAAAGCATCACCTCTGCCATGGATGCAACCATGATGGTACCGAAAATCGCAGCCATCATGGTTTCTACACTCGCACCGCCCGCCTTCATGGCTAAGCCCGTACCAATGATTGGCCCAAGGAAATTAAAGCTCGTCCCTTGGATAGAAAGCAGACCTGAGCCTAGTGGACCGATGGTCCGAATCTGGATAAAGGAAGCCAGACCAGAAGCAAAAAGAGACATGCTAACAATGGTGTTGGTGTCTGAGGCAGGCAATCCTAGTGCTTGGCAGATAATAAGAGACGGCGTCACAACGGCAACGAACATCGCAAGCAAGTGCTGAACGGCGGCGAAAAGTGTTTGTGGTAGCGGTGGCTTGTCATCAAGGCGATAAACAAGTTCAGAATTTCTAACGGGCGCATTCGAAGAATGGGAAACACTCATACTACTCTACCTTTGAAGGTGGAACGTTCACTATTACGCTGAATGGGTAATAGGCCCTGCAGGCATCTTGATCTGTGATTGCTGTTACTCAGAACACCTGAAAGGATAAACGTCTGATGTAAGGGAAATTTCGCGTCATTCTATAGTCAGAAAACAAAATAGCAAACGTTTGCGCAAGCCGAGCCGCGTAAGTGTTCACGGCTTAATCAATCGTTAAAATCTTGTAGTGGAAAGGTGGTAATTTTGGGTGTAAGGCAAGCGTACTGGCACAAAAAAGCCGTCTTTCGACGGCTCTTCAATAGGTTGGCTGCCCATTATCGCTTAAGCATGTTTTGCTTCAAACGCTTTCATGAATGCAACCAGCGCTTGAACACCTTCCAACGACATCGCGTTGTAGATAGAAGCGCGCATACCACCTACTTCACGGTGACCTTTCAATGCGACTAAACCTAGCGCTGCTGCTTCTTCTAAGAAAGCGGCATCAAGCTCAGGGTTAGTAAGCTGGAAAGGCACGTTCATTAACGAACGGTTACCTTCATGGATGTTATTCACGTAGAAATTCGATGCATCGATGCAGCCGTAAAGTAGCGCAGCTTTTTCTTCGTTCTTCACTCGCATTGCTTCAACACCGCCTTGAGCGAGAAGCCATTTGTAGACTTCGCCAGCAAGATACCAACCAAAGGTTGGTGGCGTGTTGAACATCGATTCTTTGTCCACCAGCGTGGTGTAATTCAGAATGTTTGGTAGGAACTCTTTCGCTTTGCCCAGCAGATCATCACGCACGATCACCAAGGTAATGCCGGCGGGGCCAATGTTCTTCTGTGCGCCCGCGTAAATCACGCCGTATTTTGATACATCGATTGGACGGGACAAAATAGTAGAAGACATGTCAGCAACGATAGGCTTATTCGTTTCTGGCAAGTCACGAATTTCAACACCATCGATCGTTTCGTTCGGACAAAAATGCACATACGCGGCATCTGAACTCAATTTCCAATCTTTCGCAGGCAATACGCCGCGCTTACCGTCGATCGTTGTCAGCACATTCACTACGTGTGGGGTGCAATATTTCTTCGCTTCTTTAACAGCACTGTTTGCCCAGAAGCCAGCATCAATGTAATCAGCAATGGTATTGCTGCCCAGCAAGTTCATTGGCACAGCAGCAAATTGTGCACGCGCCCCACCCTGACAATACAGAATGTGGTAGTTCTCTGGGATAGAAAGCAATTCACGGAGGTTTTTCTCTGCATCTGCCACTACCGCCAAAAACTCTTTGCTACGGTGGGAGATTTCCATGACGGAAGAGCCAATGCCATTCCAATTGATTAACTCAGATTGAACGTTTGCTAAGACTTCTTGTGGCAACATCGCGGGGCCAGCTGAGAAGTTGTATACCTTTTCCATGATTATTGAATGCTCCTGCGTTACATCGCGAGACTGTAGCGTTTCCAAATACGATTGAATTATCCCTGAACCCAAATCGCGCGCACTGCGCGGTGTTCGGAAAGACTAGAATAAATATGTTTCATCACCTTACCACCGTAATTGAAACGAGAAAAGCGGGACATGACATGATTACAGGCATAAAAAAACGCAGCGAATGCTGCGTTTTTATAAGGCGTCTAGAAAGGACGTGAAGATTACTCTTCGTCAGACTCGCTTTCAGCGTTGTCTTCACCTTCCGGCGCTTCTGGTGCAGATTCTGCTGTTGGCGCATCTGCTGGTGCTTCTGAACCTTCTGATACTTCACCGTCTTCGATGCTGTTCAGCAGTTCATCTTCATCCGGCTCTTCGATACGTTGCAGACCTACAACCGCTTCGTCTTTGCTTGTGCGGATAAGTGTAACACCTTGGGTGTTACGACCAACCTGACTCACTTCAGAAGCACGCGTACGTACAAGCGTACCTGCGTTGGTGATCATCATGAACTCGTCACCTTCGCTCACTTGAACCGCACCAACCACTGGGCCATTACGCTCAGAAACCTTGATAGACACAACACCTTGTGTCGCACGGCTCTTCGCTGGGTATTCTGCAAGTGACGTACGCTTACCGTAACCGTTAACCGTCACTGTAAGAATATCGCCATCAGTGTGCGGAACAATCAGTGACACCACTTTATCGTTTGGCGCCAACTTGATACCGCGTACACCTGCAGCAGTACGACCCATACCACGAACACCACCTTTCGCGTTGCCTTCTTCATCAAACACTGGGCTTTCGTAGAAACGAACAACCTTGCCGAATGAAGAGAACAACATGATGTCGCGCGTGCCATCAGTAATATCAACACCAATCAACGAATCGCCTTCGCGTAGGTTCACGGCAATGATGCCCGCGCTACGTGGACGGCTGAAATCAGTCAATGGTGTTTTCTTCACGGTACCATCAGCGGTCGCCATGAAGACAAACTTGTCGTCTGCATATTCTTTCACCGGAAGGATCGCAGTGATGCGTTCGTTTGGCTCAAGAGGAAGCAAGTTAACAATCGGTTTACCACGTGCAGTACGAGATGCGAGAGGTAATTGATATACCTTCATCCAGTACATACGGCCACGGCTTGAGAAACACAAAATGGTGTCGTGCGTGTTAGCAACCAACAAACGTTCAATGAAGTCTTCTTGCTTCATGCGCGTTGCAGATTTGCCTTTACCACCACGGCGTTGTGCTTCGTAGTCGTTCAGCGGTTGATATTTCACATAGCCTTCGTGAGACAATGTAACAACCACGTCTTCTTGGTTGATCAGATCTTCGATGTCGATGTCATGACTAGCCGCTGTGATTTCAGTACGACGTTCGTCGCCATAGCCATCACGCACAGCTTCAAGCTCTTCACGGATAACTTCCATGAGGCGCTCAGGGTTTGACAGGATGAACATCAATTCGCCGATAAGTTGCAGCAGCTCTTTGTATTCATCGAGGATCTTCTCGTGCTCAAGACCGGTAAGTTTGTGTAGACGCAAGTCCAAGATAGCTTGTGCTTGTTGCTCAGTCAGGAAGTATTTTCCATCACGAACACCATACTCATCTTCTAGCCATTCTGGACGCGCAGCATCAACACCTGTTGCTTCAAGCATTGCAGCAACAGTACCAAGATCCCAACCACGTTGTTGTAGTTGCTCACGTGCAATCGCAGGGGTTTGCGCATTACGAATCATTTCGATGATTTCATCGATGTTCGCCAATGCAATCGCCAAACCTTCCAAGATATGGGCACGATCACGCGCTTTGCGCAATTCGTAAATAGTACGACGTGTCACCACTTCACGGCGGTGATTCACGAAGCACTTCAGCATGTCTTTTAGGCCGAACAGGCGTGGCTGGTTATTGTCCAGCGCAACCATGTTGATACCGAAAGACGTCTGAAGTTGCGTTTGCGAGTATAGGTTGTTGAGGATAACCTCACCGACTGCATCACGCTTACATTCAACAACAATACGCATACCGTCTTTATCAGACTCGTCACGCAGTGCGCTGATGCCTTCAATCTTCTTATCTTTCACCAGCTCGGCGATCTTCTCGATCAAACGTGCTTTGTTTACTTGATAAGGGATTTCAGTAACAACGATCGTTTCTTTACCGTTCTTCTCGACTTCGATTTCCGCGCGAGAGCGCAGGTAAATCTTGCCGCGACCAGTACGGTAAGCATCTTCAATGCCCTTACGGCCATTGATCATTGCAGCTGTTGGGAAGTCTGGACCTGGAATGTGCGTCATCAACTCTTCGATAGTGATGTCTTCATTCTCAATGTATGCCAAACAACCGCTAACAACTTCCGTTAAGTTATGCGGAGGAATATTGGTTGCCATACCCACAGCAATACCCGAAGAACCATTAACCAAAAGGTTAGGAATTCGAGTCGGCATGACTTCTGGGATCTGTTCAGTACCGTCATAGTTAGGTACGTAATCGACAGTGTCTTTGTCGAGATCCGCCAATAGTTCGTGGGCAATTTTTGACATGCGAACTTCGGTGTAACGCATTGCCGCCGCAGAGTCGCCGTCAATTGAACCGAAGTTGCCTTGTCCATCAACCAGCATATAGCGCAGCGAGAAAGGCTGTGCCATACGGACGATGGTGTCATAAACAGCGCTGTCACCGTGTGGGTGGTATTTACCGATCACATCGCCAACAACACGGGCAGATTTTTTGTATGCTTTGTTCCAGTCATTGCCTAGTACATTCATCGCGAATAAAACGCGGCGGTGTACTGGCTTCAGACCATCACGAACGTCTGGAAGAGCACGACCAACGATAACTGACATCGCATAGTCGAGATAAGAGCTTTTCAGCTCCTCTTCAATGTTGACGGGCGTGATCTCTTTAGCAAGATCGCTCATGGAGCCAATATCCCTCAGGTAAGTATGTCAAAGATGACTACGTGCAAGACCGTAAATAATATCATAAAAGCAGCCAAAGAGTCACAGTCTAAACCAGAGATAAATCACGGATTACTCTTATTTTGGCGCTCTAAGGCTCAACAGGGCGAAAAAATGCTCAAGTTCAAGGTGTAGGTTGATATTTTCATGATCATTGCTTACAGAGGCACTGAGTCAATTTTTGCCTCCCGGGTATGAAACCTGCCCAGTTCACGGTTCCACATGTAATAAAGGAAGGACGAATACAGTGAGAAACAGGCCTCAATAACCATATCTTAAATAAGGTCAAATGACGCATGACACACTGTTGTGTTCATAAGGGGGCGCTATGATTTCTCAAGCAATCAACGCTGTTGGGGTGGCGATTATTGTCGGTAAATACATTTTACTTGGGCTATTGGCGGCTGTGACCATCACCAATGCAACATAAGTTTCACTGACCATTCACCACGTACCGTACCATCGGCTTTGCCGAACCTTGTTACTCCGGTAAAGCCACCTTTATCACCGCTTATATGACTTCGGTCGCCACAAAGCATCTCTCAGATACAAACACCGAATCAGATCTTCATGCTTCTCAATGATCTGCATTTCCCATATATTTGTACTCACCCACAAGTCGTTTAATATTTTATGTCTTTGTTTTTATTATTAATTTTGAATGGCAAGGCTCTCTTTGAAAGCCCTGCTCAAAATCTTAGAACTTAACGCCAGCACTTACCCCGTAGAATACGCCAGCGCCTTCTGCTGTAGAGATTTCGTCTACACGAGCGCCTGAGTAATCACTGTTAGCCATAGCAGCAGCAATTCGGTATTCCGAGCCTGCATCGATAGCAGCACCAGCTTCTGCCATAACCCAGAAGTGATCGTTGAAGTAGTGCTTAAGGAACAGGCCTGCATTAACAGTCTTGGTTTCGAAAGAGACTTCAGCAGCAGTCTGAACACGGCCCAGGTAGGAGTTGTAACCGTAGCCAGTCGCGGAATCTTCAGCAGAAGACTGTACGTAATCAACAGTCAAACCGACAAAAGTCATGTCAGTAAAGATCTTATGACCCCAGTCGAAACCGACTGACAGATGATCGTCCATCTCTAGACCAGCGTCACCAAGTTCCGCAGCTCCCATCTCAACATTCATGTTAAACATAGTGCCACCTTGTGTGAACCAAGAGTAACCGACAGATACACTAGCGGCAGAAAGCTCAGCATCAAACGGGACTGTAGCATATGAGGCACTAGCCCACTCATAGTAAGGAGTTCCATAGATACTGCCGATATACTCTTGAGCATACACATAACCTTCACTAGACATCTCTTGAGTTTGAGAGCCATAACTAACACCAATCTCAAGTCCGTCCGTAGGAGCGGCTACAGCCGCGGCAGAAGACAAGGCAAATAGGATAGTCAGAGCAACGATTGATTTTTTCATTTAATTTTTTCTTGGTTTTATTAATGGTGGACAAGGTGTCGAAGTTTAAGTGCGCTCAATTCAAAGCAGCGCGTTACATTTAATTATAAAAATCTAATAGCATTTAAAGCATTGATTTGTAATCAAATTAACCATCTTTTAGTGGCGGAATTTATAAGTAATTAAGATATTTATTACAAATCTAATGAAGCGAGAAGGATTTTTGGGTGGTTCACAGAGCTGGAAGATGGACCTCCTGCGAGATTAAAAAAGTAGACGATTATCATGTTGGCGAAAAATTAAGAGGCTTTGGTAACTGCGACAGCCACCAGTTTCGACTTTTACATTACCTTGCTCCACACAATCACAAACACCGAATCAGATCTTCATGCTTCTCAATGATCTGCATTTCCCATATATTTGTACTCAGACACTATAAGTAAGAGTTAGGGACAAACATTCGATGACAAATCAGGCCAATGTCGATCCGGCAGAAATTAAGAAATTCGAAGACATGGCGTCTCGATGGTGGGATCTTGAAGGCGAGTTTAAACCTCTTCACCAGATCAACCCTCTTCGTTTGGATTACGTCATTGAACGTAGTAATGGCGTCTTCGGCAAAAAAATCCTTGATGTAGGATGTGGCGGCGGCATCTTAGCCGAGAGCATGGCGAGAGAAGGCGCAGACGTGACGGGCCTAGATATGGGCAAAGAACCGCTTACCGTTGCTCGTCTGCATGCCCTCGAAACGGACACCAAAGTAAAGTACATCCAATCAACGGCAGAAGAACACGCGGCGAGCAATGAAGCACAGTATGACATCGTGACATGTATGGAGATGCTTGAGCATGTCCCCGACCCTGCATCTGTCATTGCATCGTGCGCGCGCATGGTAAAACCAGGCGGTCATGTTTTCTTTTCGACGTTAAACCGAAATACCAAATCGTGGCTGTTTGCGATTGTCGGTGCTGAACACATCATGAAAGTCGTGCCAAAGGGCACGCACGATCACAACAAGTTCATTCGTCCGTCTGAGTTACTGCGCATGGTGGATGCCACACCTTTGCAAGAACGCGCAATGACAGGTCTTCATTACAACCCGCTGACAGAACAGTATTGGTTGTCTCCGAAGAATGTAGACGTGAATTACATCGTACATACTCAATACCCGGCTTAACCCGGGTATTTTTTTGCCTGATAATAATCACTGATGACACTGTAATAGCTAAACCCAACCCACAGCTGAGTAGAGAAAGCACATGGACGTTAACGTAAAAGCGGTACTGTTTGATTTGGATGGCACTCTTTTAGACACCGCACCCGACATGGCACATGCCGCCAACTGTGTGCTGGCTGATTATGGACTCTCTCCCCTTAACGAACGCCAAATTAAAGCCAACACCAGTTATGGGGCGCGCGGGTTGTTACGTGCAGGCTTTGGAAACCAAATCGAAGGCAAAGACCTTGATGCGTTGAGACAGTCATTCCTGCACCATTACGCCAACAGTATATGTACCACGACACAACTCTACGCGGGTGTCGTTACCTTGCTTGATGGCTTAGAGGCCATGAACGTGCCGTGGGGCATTGTGACAAACAAGCCAGGCTTTCTCACTGAAATGCTACTTCCTTACTTTCCTCGCCTTCTTTCAACCGGCACCTTGGTGTGCGCGGATACCCTCAGCAAAGCCAAGCCTCATCCTGAGCCACTTCTTCATGCAGCCATGGAACTCGGTATCGACAATCAAGCTTGTCTATATATAGGGGACATTGAAGGAGACATCATTGCGGCCAATGCCGCGAATATGATTTCCGCTGTTGCAGCATGGGGTTATATCGGCAGCGAGCACAAACCACTCGAGTGGGATGCAGATCTGGTTTTTAACAAACCTGAAGAGATTCTGTCATTATTCTGATCCCTATCACACCCGCTTTGAACACAATTTAACCTAATAACAGAGGGTTATCTCGTTTCACTGTTTGTGTGTAGAGGCAAGATAAAAATCTTTTTTTATTTCGAATCGATGACAGAAAAATGATTGATTTTCTCTATGCTGTTGCCGTTATTGGGATAAAGGGGTGAGTGACCACTAACAATGTATTTCTAATCCCCAAGATATCCACAGAACGCCCATTTCGGGCAACTTGCAATATCCTCCCTTCAACACTATCTTGTTACTCAAGTCAGGCAGCAGCCCTATATGTAGTGTTTGAGCATCTACTTCATTAGTTTAACATTGGTCACAAAAAATTTGCGTGAACAGTGAGAATTGCGAAAAACACGTCTTCAGGCATGGATACACCAGGAACAAGATAAATGAACCAACAAATTACCGTTCAAAAGCGCAGTGGCGTGAAGGAAAACATCGATCTAGACAAAATCCACCGCGTTATCGACTGGGCTGCTGAGGGCCTAGACAACGTCTCTGTTTCACAAGTCGAACTTCGTTCTCATATCCAATTTTACGACGGTATCAAAACAGAAGACATTCATGAGACCATCATCAAAGCTGCTGCTGATTTGATCTCTGAACAAACCCCAGACTACCAATATCTCGCCGCGCGTCTTGCGATTTTCCACCTACGCAAAAAGGCTTACGGCCAGTTTGAGCCGCCAACGCTGGCTGACCATGTCAACAAAATGATCGACATGGGCAAGTACGACAAGCACATCACCGAAGACTATTCGACCGAAGAGCTGAACATCCTCGATAGCTACATTGATCACTGGCGTGACATGAACTTTTCCTATGCCGCAGTGAAACAGCTTGAAGGTAAATACTTAGTACAGAACCGTGTTACGGGCGAAATCTACGAAAGCGCACAGTTTTTGTACATGATGGTTGCAGCATGTCTATTTGCAAACTACCCGAAAGAGACCCGCTTAGATTACATTCGTCGCTTCTACGATGCGGTGTCTCAATTCAAGATTTCTTTGCCAACGCCAATCATGTCCGGTGTTCGCACACCAACCCGTCAGTTCAGCTCATGTGTACTGATCGAATGTGATGACAGCCTTGATTCCATCAACGCGACCGCAAGTGCGATTGTACGCTACGTAAGCCAGCGCGCAGGCATCGGTATCAATGCAGGTCGAATCCGCGCATTGGGTAGCCCAATCCGCGGCGGCGAAGCATTCCACACCGGTTGTATCCCGTTCTACAAATACTTCCAAACAGCCGTTAAGTGTTGCTCTCAAGGCGGCGTACGTGGTGGTGCTGCGACACTGTTCTACCCAATGTGGCACCGTGAAGTACAAAACCTGTTGGTATTGAAGAATAACCGTGGTGTTGAAGAAAACCGTGTTCGTCACATGGACTACGGCGTTCAAATCAACAAACTGATGTACACCCGTCTTATCAAAGGCGAGAACATTTCATTGTTCTCACCGTCAGATGTTCCAGGGCTGTACGACGCCTTCTTCGCGAACCAAGAAGAATTCGAACGTCTGTACACGCAATATGAACAAGACAGCTCAGTGCAACGTGAAACCGTGAAAGCGGTTGAGCTTTTCTCTCTGATGATGCAAGAACGTGCTTCTACCGGCCGTATCTACATTCAAAACGTTGACCACTGTAATACGCACAGCCCGTTTGACCCTGCTGTTGCACCGATTCGCCAATCTAACTTGTGTCTTGAAATCGCATTGCCAACCAAGCCGTTGACCAACGTGGAGGATGACCAAGGCGAAATCGCATTGTGTACGCTGTCAGCGTTCAACCTTGGCGCATTGAATAACCTTGATGAATTAGAAGATCTGGCAGACCTGACAATCCGCGCGTTGGATTCGCTGCTTGATTACCAAGATTACCCATTGCCAGCCGCTTACAAAGCGACCATGAACCGTCGTACCTTGGGTGTTGGTGTTATCAACTACGCCTACTACCTCGCGAAGAACGGCGTGCGCTACTCAGACGGCAGCGCGAATGGCCTAACGCACCGTACGTTTGAAGCGATTCAATACTACCTATTGAAAGCCTCTGTCGGTTTGGCGAAAGAAAAAGGTGCGTGTCCGTTGTTCAACGAAACAACGTACTCGAAAGGCACTCTTCCAATCGACAGCTACAAGCGCGATTTGGATAACGTGTGTGAAGAACCTCTTCACTACGATTGGGAAACATTGCGCGGCGAAATCGTTGAACACGGTCTGCGTAACTCAACCCTATCTGCATTGATGCCATCAGAAACATCGTCACAGATTTCGAACGCGACAAACGGCATTGAGCCTCCTCGTGGTTTCGTTTCTGTCAAAGCATCGAAAGACGGTATCTTGAAGCAAGTTGTGCCTGAGTATGACAAGTACAAAGAAAACTACGAGTTGCTTTGGAACATCGAATCGAACGACGGCTACTTGCAGTTGGTCGGCATCATGCAGAAATTTATCGACCAAGCGATCTCTGCCAACACCAACTACGACCCAAGCAAACAAGCAGGCGGTAAAACACCGATGAAGCTGCTGCTAAAAGATTTGCTGACGGCGTACAAACTGGGTGTGAAAACCCTGTATTATCACAACACGCGTGATGGTGCAGACGATGCACAACAAGATTTGGCAGCACAAGATGATGATTGTGCAGGCGGCGCTTGTAAAATCTAAAGCTACATTCGGGAGGGAGCGATAGCTCCCTCTTCAAGGTTTAATTCGAAACGGTATATTTACGGTAATGGCTTACAGTACTTTTTCTAAAGAAAACAATAATGCGCTCAAAGAACCGATGTTTTTTGGCCAGCCAGTTAACGTTGCTCGCTACGATCAACAAAAGTACGAAATCTTCGAACGCTTGATTGAGAAGCAACTGAGTTTCTTTTGGCGTCCAGAAGAAGTGGATGTGTCTGGCGACCGTATCGATTACAACAAGCTGCCTGAGCACGAGAAGCATATCTTCATCAGCAACTTGAAGTATCAAACGCTATTGGATTCAATCCAAGGTCGCAGCCCGAACGTGGCACTGCTTCCACTGGTGTCTATTCCAGAGTTGGAAACATGGATTGAAACGTGGTCGTTTTCTGAAACGATCCACTCACGTTCTTACACGCACATTATCCGAAACATCGTTAACAACCCTGCCGTGGTATTCGATGACATCGTTGATAATGAGCACATCATCAAGCGTGCTGGCGATATCGCTAAGTACTACGATGACTTGATTCAAGCCACCAGCGACTACCACCGTTTAGGTGAAGGTGAACACACCATCAACGGCGAAACCGTCGTGGTTTCTCTGCGTGAATTGAAGAAGAAACTGTATGTGTGTCTGATGTCGGTGAATGCGCTAGAAGCCATTCGTTTTTATGTCAGCTTTGCGTGTTCATTTGCGTTCGCAGAACGTGAATTGATGGAAGGTAACGCGAAAATCATCAAACTGATTGCACGTGATGAATCACTGCACCTAACCAGTACACAGCACATGCTAAACATTCTGCGAAGCGGCGAAGACGATCCAGAAATGGCTGACATCGCAAAAGAGTGTGAGCAGGAGTGTTTTGAACTGTTCAAAGCGGCGGCTGAGCAAGAGAAAGAATGGGCAGAATACCTGTTCAAAGACGGCTCAATGATTGGCTTGAACAAAGACATTCTTTGTCAGTATGTGGAATACATTTCCAACCTACGCATGTCTGCAGTTGGCCTGAAACCTGCGTACGCTAACGCCTCTCAGAACCCGATTCCTTGGATTAACGCGTGGTTGTCTTCTGACAACGTTCAGGTTGCGCCACAAGAAGCAGAAATCAGTTCATACCTTGTTGGCCAAATTGATAACGACATGAACATCGATGATTTGGGTGACTTCGAACTATGAGTCAAATCACTATCAAAGTGAATGGCGAAATGCTGGTGGGAAATACCCACCAGCCTCTGCTTGAACAACTTGAACAATCAGGACTTCAGCCTGAGTTCCAATGCCGTAACGGCGTGTGCGGCGCTTGCCGCTGCAAACTCGACAAAGGCACCGTATCAAAACAAGATACGATGGCTTACGTCGCCGCAGGCGAAATTCTGACCTGCGCGTCCGTGCCTTCTGGCAACGTTGAATTGGAATTCGACTACCAGCTTTCCTTTGTAGCAAAAAAAGCCGCGAACCTCTGACTCGGTCTCGCGGCGCTCTTTTTGCAGCCTCTCTTTATTCAGCTTTATGCTTCATGAGATTGTTGACGTAGATACTACGCGTCTGATTCCACCATGCTTACGGGCAACTCAGCACTCAGCCCAGCCTTGTTGGTAAAAATACGAGAAAAGCACGAAAGCGACGCGACTTTGACTGAAGCAAACCGCTCCCACTTACTCGCATCCGCCATCAGCCAACACTCACGCGCATTCGCGATAATCGCCTTTGAAACATCCGCCTCTTGGATCTCATGTTCCATGGCAACCTGCGTTGACGATATAGAGCCGCATCCGACGATGCCAATGTCCGCCTCAAACGCATCGAAAAATTGCAAAACACTCGAACCCACAACGTCTTGGTGATCGCTTCGCACGAGGCCACCTGTAATGAGCACTTCAACACCGGGCGCATTTTCTAAAATTCGCAAAACCTGAAGGTTGTTTGTCACCACCCTTAGCTGCTTCATACCAGACAAATACTGCGCCACGTAGGTCGCAGAAGTACCAATACCAATGAACACCGTCGCCCCATCTGGTATCTCAGAAGCCACACGATGTGCCAACGCCTTTTTCACACCAGATTCAAGATCGTAACGAAATTGGTATGTTGTATTGGTCAGCACCGCTGGCAAACTCACGCCACCGTGAACCCGTCGAGCAAGCCCCTTTTCAGACAATGCATTAACGTCACGACGCACCGTTTGCGTCGTAATCGAAAACATCTCTGCAAGCTCCTCAACCTGAACGTTGCCATTGCGATGAATGTAATCAAGGATCTGACGTTGGCGGTCGGTTACTTCCATTATCTACTCTACTTTAGGTTAAACAGCGTTGGGTCATCAGTAATGATATTATCCACCCCCATCCCGATGAACGCATCCGCTTTCTCGCATTCATTCAACGTCCAAATGTTCAGAATATACCCTTTGCTTTTGATCTCTTTCGCCAACTCAGACGTCAGCATGCGATGATCAACATGTACGCTATACAACCCAACATCATCAAATGCATCAAGATCGCTGATGTTGCGCTTGTCGGCAATAAACCCAAATCGACACTGCGGTATCGCTGTTTTACAACGCATCAGCGCGTTTTTAGAGAAACTGCTGATTAATAGCTTTTCAGCAGGAAACGCCGAAGACGCCAACACCGCCGACACCGCTTCAACCAGCGGCGCTACCTGAGCGTCACGGTATACTTTGATCTCTAGGTTTATGCTCACCCCCTCGTCTAAACAAAAAGCCAAGGTTTCCTCTAACGTCGGAATTCTTTCGTCGCTATGTGCTTTATCGAACCAACTTCCTGCATCCAAGTTTTTCAGCGCAGAGACATTAAAGGTTTCTAACTTTCCATTTCCATCTGTGCAGCGTTCAACAGTATCGTCATGGAAAATAACAGGGATCCCATCAGCGCTGAGTTGTGTGTCAATTTCAACCCAATCAAGCCCACACTCAGCCGCCTTGCGAATACCAGACAGCGTATTTTCCGGTGCTAACGCCGCCACGCCTCTATGTCCAATGATCATCTTCCTTCCCATTTATGTTCATATGAAAACCAAACTGCCATGGTAAGTATCATAGCGACCAGAGCATTCTAAAAGTAGGGATTTTAGCGCGAGGAGCACTGACAATTTGCCTTTGTTAACATGATCACAGCATTCGTATGAACATTAAAATGTTCATTTGAAACTCCCTGCGATTGCTATATCTTGCGATAGAGATCGTTACACCTTCTCGATGCATGTCACATTTTTCGTGCTGAGTGAAGATAGAAACGGACTTTCTAAAATAAGAAGGGAATGAACAATATGAAAAAATTACTACTTGGTACCATGCTTTCTGCCTCAACGTTATTCGGATTTGGCATGGCATCAACTGCCGCTATCGCAAGCGATAACGACCCTGTAAAAATCAACATGAGTCTTGTCTTCACCCAAAATGAACTGCTCACACAAGAGCTGATCAAAGTGGCTGACAAGATCAAAGAACGTACAGACGGCGGCGTAAATATCAAGGTATTCCCTGGTGGGCAATTACCCGTTTACAAAGATAACCTTGAACAGGTTGTGAATGGTGCAAACTGGATTGCAGTTGAAGATTTAAGCTACCTCGGCGATTACGTGCCAGATTTCGCAGCACTAGCAGGCCCGATGCTTTACACCTCGTACGATGAATACCTCGCCATGATGGATTCTGATTACGTCGCTAACCTCACTGAGCAAGTTGAGAAGAAAGGCATCAAGGTATTGAGTGCCGACTACATCTTCGGCTTCCGCCACATGATCACAAACAAAGAGATCAAAACGCCAGAAGACATGAATGGCATGCGCATTCGTGTTCCAGGCAGCCAGCTGTTTATTAACACCCTTTCTTCGATGGGCGCATCACCAGCGGCACTTCCTTTCCCTGAAACATACGCAGGCGTTCAGCAAGGCGTTGTTGATGGTTTAGAAGGTTCAATTCTGACCATGTATTCGACCAAGATTTACGAAGTGGCAAAAAACATGTCTAAGACAGGTCACTTCCTAGGCACTGTAGGTTTGTACATTTCACCAAGCGTTTGGGACAAACTGTCTGACGAGCAACAAAAAATCGTCATGGAAGAAATCAACGCAGGTGCAAAATCGAACACCAAATCACTGGTGAAGCTTGACGCTGAGTACGAGCAAAAGCTGAAAGAACAAGGCGTGACGTTCAACGACGTCGACACCGCTGCGTTCAATGCACTCACGGCTGACGTTTACAACCAGTTCCCATCTTGGAGCAAGGGTGTCCACGGCACAATCAACGCTGAACTAGAAAAAATCCGCGCAGCCAAGTAAACACCTCATCGTTGCCCCGGCGCCATGCTGGGGCAAGTTTCATCTGCCCCACTGTTCTGGAGTTACAATGCGGCTTTTAGCTAACTTAGAAGAAATCTTAGCGTCGATAGCCATTTCCGTTACGGTCGTGGTCGTCATCGTTAATGTCTTTCTTCGCTACTGCCTTGGGTTTGTCGTGCCTTGGAGCGAAGAACTTTCGGTCATCTGTTTTACCTGGTCTGTCTACTTCGGTATCAGCTCTTGCTACAAGCACAAGTTACACATGGGCGTCGATGTCATCATGAGTTTCATCCCTCAAAGTGGACAGCGATATTTCAGACTGCTTATTTCGCTTTTCCTTTTGGCATTGAACGTCACAATGGCCTACCTCAGCGTCAGCTACACCATGCTTTCGACAAAAGTCACCCCCGTCATGGGGATGTCATATTTTCCAATCAACAGTGTGTTGGTTATCTGCTTTTCTTTGATGGCAATTCATACCATCAGATTCATCATTGATGATTTGAAGCCGTCAGACAACAACACGTTAAATGAAACACAATAGGTGATCGCTGTGGATATCTATATACCTATTATTCTGCTCTTCATACTGTTCCTACTTAACATACCGATTGCCTTTTCGTTGATCGCTTCGTCGATGTACTACTTCCTGTTTATCAACGACTCAATCCCTGTCAGCTTGGTGATGCAGCGGTTTATTTCTACCGTTTCTTCATTCCCTCTTCTCGCTATCCCGTTTTTCATCATGGTTGGTTCAATCATGAACTATGCGGGAATAAGCCGAAACCTGTTGGCATTTGCCGACTCACTGATTGGACATAGGGTGGGTGGTTTAGCGCACGTCAATGTGTTGCTGAGCACCTTAATGGGCGGCATTTCAGGCTCAGCGAACGCAGATGCTGCAATGCAATCAAAGATCCTTGCACCAGAGATGACGAAACGTGGTTATGACCTGCCGTTTACCGCAGCCGTCACCGCTGCGTCATCCAGTATCAGCCCTGTCATTCCGCCGGGTATCAATCTCATCATCTTCGCATTACTGGCCAATGTTTCCGTTCACTCCATGTTTATCGCTGGGTATGTCCCTGCGTTTATGATGGCTGCGTCTTTGATGATCACGATTGCATTTATCTCGAAAAAACGGAAATACAAACCGTCTCGTGTTCATCCAGCAACTGGTAAGGAAAGGCTCAGCTATTTCGGCAAAGCCGTGCCTGCGCTGCTCATTCCGTTTGGTATTATTTTGGGCATGCGATTTGGTTTGTTCACGCCGACTGAGGCTGGGGCAATTGCAGTCTTACTGTGTTCCATCATTGGCTTTGCGATTTATCGAGAATTAAAAATCCACCACTTTGCCGCGATATTGCGTGAAACCATTCAAGGCACAAGCAGTGTGATGTTTATCATCATCGGGGCAATGGTGTTTGGCTATTACATGACGCTGGAACAGATTCCACAGAACGTGGCGTCCATGCTCATTAGCCTGACCGACGACAAGAACGTGCTCCTGCTCATCATCAACATACTGCTGATTGTGGTGGGTATGTTTATTGAGGGCGGCGCGGCGATGATTATCTTGACGCCTCTCTTGCTGCCAGCAGTGTTGAACCTTGGGGTGAATCCTGTTCACTTCGGTATCATCATTATCGTGAACATCATGATTGGGGGGGTGACACCGCCATTCGGTTCCATGATGTTTACCGTCTGTTCGATATTGAAGGTAAGGATGGTCGACTTTGTCCGTGAAGCCGCTCCTTTACTCGCGGCACTGTTCACTGTCTTAATGATTTTGACCTACTTCGAAGGCTTGGTGATGTTCTTGCCGAATCTCTTTAAGTAATCAGATGAAATCCGCAAAGCGCGCCTTCCATAGGCGCGCTTTTTTCTTGCATCAAGCCCTCATTTTCGAAAAGGAAGGCTTACCTTGCTTCTCAGTTCAAACTGTTTGAAAGCAAA
Organism: Enterovibrio norvegicus; assembly: GCF_002876705.1. Taxonomy (GTDB): domain Bacteria; phylum Pseudomonadota; class Gammaproteobacteria; order Enterobacterales; family Vibrionaceae; genus Enterovibrio; species Enterovibrio norvegicus_B. The sequence goes on from NZ_MDAG01000013.1 coordinate 416,172, forward strand.
GATTAAAACATTCACACACCGCCGTTTTCCTCCCCCAATGAGGGTTGTCGCTAAAACAAAGGACATCCGTCACGGTATTTTTTGACTATACCTATCTGTGCTTAAACCGCTTGTATCTACCTTATACAAAAGCATCTCTCCAAGGGTTTACCGAAACACCTAATAATAAGCACATTAAGGAGCACCAAAGATGGGACTGCACTACGGGAAAGAAAAAGGCGATAACTGCGAAGACCTCTACGAAGAAGTCCTCTCTCGCAAACAGCTACCTAAGTTCTCACTCCCCGAAGAAAGCCAGCCTGCTGATCTTGTCGCACAATTATTGAAAGATGAGCTTCTGATGGATGGTAATGCACGCCAAAATCTCGCGACGTTTTGCTCGACATGGATGGAGCCCAGTGTTCACGAAATCATGGATGTTTGTATCGATAAAAACATGATCGATAAAGACGAATATCCTCAAACTGCCGAAATTGAATCACGTTGCGTACACATTCTTGCCAAGCTTTGGAATAGCCAAGAAAGCGAAACCACGGTGGGTTGCTCAACCACAGGTTCCTCTGAAGCGGCCATGTTGGGTGGCCTTGCCATGAAATGGCGTTGGCGGAAACAGCGTGAAGCACAAGGCCTCGCCACCGACAAACCCAACATTGTATGTGGCCCTGTTCAGATTTGCTGGCACAAATTTGCCCGCTACTTTGACGTTGAAATGCGTGAAATTCCGCTCGATGGTGACGAAGTCTGCATGAACCCCGACAAGCTCGCAGAATATGTCGATGAAAACACCATAGGCGTTGTACCGACGCTTGGCGTGACCTACACCTGTGTGTTTGAACCCGTTGAAGTGATCTCGCAAAAACTCGATGAACTGCACGCCGAGAAAGGCATTGATGTGCCCATTCATGTTGATGGCGCATCCGGGGGATTCATCGCACCTTTCGTTAACCCCGAATTGAAATGGGATTTTAGGCTCCCTCGTGTTGTCTCTATCAATAGCTCAGGGCACAAATATGGTCTCGCCCCGCTAGGTGTGGGCTGGGTGGTATGGCGTGACGCCGCACACCTTCCTGATGAACTCGTCTTTGATGTGGATTATTTAGGGGGCCATATGCCAACTTTCGCCCTCAATTTCTCACGCCCTGGCGGACAAATCGTCGCGCAATACTATAACTTCCTTCGCCTAGGTTTTGATGGCTATAAAGGCATTCAAGAGGCCTGCCTCAGCACCGCACAATGGCTGGCCGATGAAATCGCCAAAATCGGACCTTTCGATCTTTTCTACGATGGTCGGGGCGGACTGCCCGCGCTTAGCTACAGCCTAAAAGAAGGCGATTGGGGGTTTACGCTCTATGACCTTTCAGACCGCATGCGCATGCGGGGTTGGCAGATTGCTTCCTATCCACTCCCCGGTAACCGACAGGATACCGTGATTCAACGCATCATGATCCGACACGGTGTTAGCCTCGATATGGCATCGCTTATGCTCGAAGATCTCAAGCGTTGTGTCGAATACTTCGAGCAGTACCCGCAGGTTCACTCTGGCGCAACCTCCACATTCCATCATGGATGAACGCCTTAGTGAAAGCGCGCAGACCTGACTTACCGCGCAAATCTGACTTACATAGCTAACTAAGTTCAACAACGGGTAACCGTTAACAACACACTCTTATTTGATCACGCCTGACCATCACCAAGATGGTCAGAATGATTGAAGGACGACTCGTATGAATAAGAAAGCCCCTTCCACTGCGAATTTAAAACAAGCAGGAAAAATTAGCGTTTTCACCTTCGCCATCATGAACATCGTGGCTGTCGTGAGTCTTCGTGGTTTACCAGCAGAAGCAGAGTATGGCCTGAGTTCAGTTTTCTACTACGTGTTTGCGGCTGCATTTTTTTTGGTGCCCGTCTCTTTAGTGGCGGCTGAACTCGCCACAGGCTGGCCCGAAAAAGGCGGTATCTTCCGATGGGTTGGCGAAGCCTTTGGTCCTCGTTTGGCATTTATGGCGATGTTTTTACTTTTTGTGCAGGTGTGCGTGTGGTTCCCCACCGCCCTGACGTTTGGCGCAGTCTCCCTCGCGTTCATTGGGCCCGATCAAACCTTTGATGCCGCCTTGTCGCAGAACAAGTTCTTCGTCCTCGCTATCGTGTTGGCCATCTATTGGTTCGCGACCTTCGTTGCATTCAAAGGTGTGTCGGCGTTCACCTTGCTTTCAAAATGGGGCGGCATCATTGGGACAATTATTCCCGCCATTATTCTGATCATTTTGGGTTTTGCGTTTTACTTTAGTGGCGCGAAGATCCAAATCGATCTCTCGTGGTCAGAACTGATCCCTGATTTCTCCAACTTCAACAATGTGGTGCTCGCCGCCAGTATTTTCCTGTTCTACGCTGGCATGGAAATGAACGCGATCCACGTGAAAGACCTTGATAACCCTACTCGCTCATACCCGCTCGCCATCGGCATGGCAGCATTGGGCACAGTGGTGATATTCATCATGGGTACGCTCGCCATTGCGTTTGTTATCCCAAGCACTGAAATCAACCTCACACAGAGTTTGTTGGTGGCGTACTTCGATATGTTCCATTGGGCAGGCTTGGGCTTCCTCGCGCCCGTGATGGCCATTTGCTTAGCCATTGGTGTTCTCGCGGGCATCGTGACGTGGGTTGCTGGGCCTTCAACAGGGTTACTTGAAGTAGCAAAGGCTGGGTACATGCCGCGCTTTTGGCAGCACACCAACAAGAATGGCATGGCAACACACATTCTTTTGGTGCAAGGCATCATAGTGAGTTTCCTTGCGGTCACCTTTGTGGTGTTGCCCTCAGTAGAAGCGGCTTACCAGATTTTAAGCCAGCTCGCCGCGGTGATTTACCTCATCCTGTATATGTTGATGTTCTCCTCTGCGATTTACCTCAGATTCAGCCAGCCAAATCGCCCACGTCCCTACAATGTGCCGGGCGGTAAAACTGGTCTCTATATCATTGCCGGCGTGGGTTTCACCGCATCTTTGACGGCTTTCGCGTTCAGCTTTATCCCGCCGAGCCAAATTGCAGTTGGTAGCCCGACGGTGTTCATTTCGATTCTTGTTGGCTTGAGTGCCGTGTTCATCACGATTCCTCTGGTGATTTATGCCATTCGAAAACCCCATTGGCGTGAAGAAAATTCCGACTTTGCGCCCTTCACGTGGCAAATTGAAGGGGTGCATCCTGGAGTGCAAAATCATTCAGACTTACACACAGAGTCAGTGACTGCGAACCACAAAGAAAACCAAGGAGCACAATAATGAGCGTGCCTCTTTCCGCCACAGAGCTTCAAGCACTCGTGGATAAAACCTTCTCTCTCTATCACTCCTTACCTGGTGGTGAGAACGCGAGCTATATTCCCTATTTGGACTCAGTGCCATCTCGGCTTGCTGCTCTCGTTATCGTCACGGCAAAGGGTGAAATCTATAAAGCGGGAGACAGTGACTATGGCTTTGCGATCGAATCCATTTCGAAAGTCGCGACCCTATCTTTGTTGATGGAAGACGTAGGCCCAGAAACGGTCAGAGAGAAAATCGGCGCTGAGCCCACAGGCTTACCTTTCAACTCAGTACTTGCGTTGTGCGAGCACCAAGACAAGCCTCTCTCCCCACTCGTTAACGCCGGAGCAATGGCCAGTGTAAGCTTATTAAATGCGTCATCGGGTGAAGAACGTTGGGCACGCATCCTTGATATCCAACGGCGAATGACAGCAGGCAACGTGGTGCTTTCCGATGCCATTAATGAATCCGAACAAACCACGAATTTTCATAATCGCGGCATCGCATGGCTTTTATATGCTGCAGGAAATTGTTTCTGCGATCCGATGGAGGCGTGTGAGGTCTACACCCGACAATGCTCTACATTGGTGACCTGCAAAGATCTCGCCGCAATGAGCGCAACGCTGGCTAATCATGGCCAAAACCCGCTTTCTGGCGAGCAGGTACTTACCCCAGAAAATGTTCCACATATTCTGGCAGAGATGACCATGGAAGGGCTTTACGACTATTCGGGAGACTGGGCGTTTGAAGTCGGGTTGCCGGGGAAAAGTGGCGTGGGTGGCGGCTTACTCGCCGTCTGTCCGGGCAAACTTGGCATTGCGGCCTTTTCGCCACCTCTCGATGAGTCGGGGAACAGTGTCCGCGCCCAACGCATGATTGCAGAAGTAGCGAAGGCACTGGATCTCAATATTTACGCGGCTTGATTATTTCTCTTTACAGGGAAGAGATTGAGAATCGCCATGCTAACAAACGAAAAAGTGAGGCTTACAGCCTCACTTTTTTATGTGTATTCGTTTCTATGTCGAACCATTATTGTGCGTCAGCTGGCTCATCCTCTGCGGGAATAAACAGCGATTCAAGTGTTATCAGAGAGCTAATGTCGCCAAACACCTCTTTGCCTTGCAAGTAACGGCGTAACATATCCATCAGCATGGTAGAGGCATAACAACGAAAATCTTCATGGGTGAGTGAACGACGGGTTTTAACGATCATCCCCCAGTCCCCTTCGACGGTCGACAATCCAAGCGCCACTTCGCCGTTAGCTGCATTCCCACAAGCGAGGCCAAGGTGGGCACCCGCATTTTCTCGAGACGCGGTCGCCATCGCTAACACCGCTGCAAGCGGGTTATAGTCGCCATCAGTATTCAACGCATTTTCGTTCAACACCCAACCTTGCACCAAGGCATCTTTCGTCATGGCAGATTGATTGAACCAGTTTGCTAGATACCCACCTGTGAATTTTTCTGCCACCGCCACGGTTTGACCGCTCTGCGCGAGCATACCGCCAACGGACTCCAGCATGGGAATGCCATCGCCCACCATGTGATCCGCTAAAATCTTACGTATCGCATCCGTGACGAAGGAAATGTCAGAGTGTTGGCGAGGAGAAAACAACTTCACTTCAATGAACGGCAACGCGGAACGATAGCCAATCTCGAAGAGATCAGGCAGTTCTAGCGGCTCCAGCCTGTCATTCAACAAGGACTCAGAAAGTCCAAACGTGTAAAGACGCTGAATTTCTAGTTTGAGGTTATTAGGGAATTGCGTTTGCAGTTGCGGCAGAATTTCATTATCGAACATTTGCTTGAATTCGCTCGGCACACCGGGCGTAAAGAAGAATAAGCAATCATTTAAAGTGGCCACAAATCCACATGCACTGCCAACGGGGTTATCGATGAGCTCAGCACCTTCGGGCAACATCGCTTGTTTGATGTTGCTCTTGGGCATGGTTTTCCCGTTTTTCTCAAAGCGTGCTTTCATTTCAGAAAGCCAATGCGCATTGAGTTCAACATCCACATTCATCGCCATCGCCATGGCTTCTGTGGTGAGATCGTCAGTGGTGGGACCAAGCCCACCGTTCACGAACACGATGTCTGAAACCTGGCTACAACGCACCAATTCAATCGCAAGTTCATCTAAGGAATCCCCCACCGTCACGCGTCGATGCATGGCAAAGCCTTCTTCAAAGCAACGTCTTGAAAGCCATGCAGCATTGGTATCAGTGATATCTCCATGCAGTACTTCTTCTCCCGTACTTAATATGGCAACCCGAAGTTTACTCTGACCCACCGCTATCTCCTTGTGTGCGTTCAACTTATTTCATTATGCCCAGAAGCTGACCCACACCGCAACTTGCATAATTGTACATATATAGTTACACCCTGTGTTTTACATCTGTTACACTCATTCAAAATCTGCCCCAGCGTCACAGGCCAGATTCATTAAGCATAGTCTTTGGCTGGCCTCATTCATGCCCACCCAAACAAAACCCATCATGTAAATATTAATTTACATTTATTAAAGTCGACATTATGCGCAGTAAATTAGTCGGAAGTACCCTCATTATCGCTGGCACGACCATAGGTGCTGGCATGCTCGCTCTCCCCCTTGCATCAGCAGGGTTAGGATTCGTTCAATCCTCTTTCATTATGGTCGCTATGTGGCTACTCATGAGTTACACAGCACTACTTATGTTAGAAATCCACCAGCACGCACATGAAGGTGCGACCCTCAACAGTCTGGCGCGTCAATTTCTGGGTCGTAAAGGCCAAATCCTCGCGACCTTTGCAACTTTGTTTCTCTTGTATGCACTTTGTGCAGCTTACATTGCAGGCGGCGGCAGCCAATTGAACGCCAAACTTATTGCTTTCTCTAACGGCGTGTTGCCAAATTCGACGGGTACCTTCTTGTTTACCTTCATCATTGCAGGCGCGGTGATGCTTGGCACACACAAGGTAGATCTGATTAACCGATGCCTGTTTCTGCTCAAAATTGTACTGCTCTGCGTGTCACTCGGCCTTCTCACGCCACACATCTCTATGCTGCATCTCACAGAGCTTCCTATCGACCAAGGCCTTGCCATCGCCGCCATTCCCGTGATGTTCACGTCGTTTGGCTTTCACGGTAGCATTCCTTCAGTGGTGGCTTACACAGGGTTAAACATTCGTACCCTGCGAAAAGTCATGCTGTTTGGTTCTTCGCTTCCGCTCATCATTTATTTGTTGTGGCAAGGCGTAAGCTTTGGCGTACTAAGCCAAAACTCGTTACTCAACAACGACCAACTGCCTGAATTTATTAACGCAATGAGCCAAGTGGTGACTTCTCCCTACATTGCCTCAGTCATTTCGTTGTTCGCAGATCTTGCACTCGCCACATCGTTTTTAGGTGTCAGTCTCGGTTTGTTTGATTTTCTGTCTGATGCGTTAAAGCGAAATAACACCGTAAGTGGTCGTTTACAAACAGGTTTAATGACCTTCGTTCCACCTATGCTCATTGCATTGTTCTATCCGCAAGGGTTCGTTGCTGCTTTAGGGTATGCTGCCATCGCGCTTGTCCTGCTTGCTGTCGTACTTCCCGTTTTAATGGCACGTAAGGTCCGCCAAGCAGAATTAAACCGCGACAAGTATCAAGTTTTTGGTGGAAATATTGGCCTATCACTTGCTATGATTGGCGGCTTTACTGTGGTTGCATCACAATTGGTAATCAGTATCAATTGAGAGAAAACGCCCCTAGCGGTGTCTTGAGCAAGGATGTTTCGCGTAGCACTCGCTTAGTTAACGCTTTCATGACCTAAATTTTTGATGCCAAGCCTATCCCTCTTCGAGAGGCCATTAGGTTTGGCATTTTGTTGTGTGGGAGATCCTACGTGCGCTATTGCTCAACCGTGGCTGCGGCCGCTTTACTTTGTGCTCAATCTGCTTTTGCTTTTGACTCAACGACCATCAATTTTGAACAGCAAGCTAGCGTTTACGCTAACAGCTATGGCTTTGCACCCGCATCGCTGAGCGAACAACCTTTGGAGTCTGCGAATACACTAGGCTTCCACGATCAACCAAGACACGCTTTGCCAAAATACCTATCAACAGCACCTGAAAAAGACTGGGACTACTTGATGGGTCAAACCTATACAATCCTGGGTTTGAGCGTTGCCACTGTGGGTATGATGACTCTGCTGCCGGAAAGCGTGACTAACTGGACAGCGGAAGACCGCGATTTCAGTAACTTGGCAAGCAAATGGTGGGACAACGTCTCTGAAGGCCCTGTATGGGATAAAGATGATCACTACCTCAACTATGTGATGCATCCGTACTTTGGTGGTGTTTACTACACCGCAGCACGTCACTCAGGCTTTAACGAGTGGGAATCCTTCGTTTACTCCTTCACCATGTCCACGTTTTTCTGGGAATACGGTGTAGAGTCCTTCGCAGAAGTACCGTCTATCCAAGACATTATTGTGACACCTCTATTTGGTGCGGCGGTGGGTGAATGGATGTACCTCACTGAGCAAGACATCGTTGCAGATGGCGGCGAAGTGCTTGGTTCAGATACGCTGGGCGGTGTGAGCTTGTTCTTCCTGAACCCAGTAGGACACATTCACCATTGGATCACCGGCGTGTGGCAAGGTGATACGGAAGTGAACATGAACTACAACCCTTGGTTTGATAACCAAGACGCTGCTCAGTTTGCTCTAGATGCTGGCGCACCGTATGACCATCAGTTCATCGGTATGCAGGTTAGCCTGAAGTTTTAATTCGACGCGTTACCAAAACAGCGTGTCGAAGAAATGAAAAAGCCGACATCATGTCGGCTTTTTTGATCTTGTTGTATCTCATAGGAAGAGAAGATAAGTGGGGTTTAACTGCTTACGCTGAAATACCACGAATTAGCGTCGTGATACCCGCGAACGAACAAAGCACCAAAAGTCCATATCTTACCCATTCAGCACGAATGTGCGGAGCGATGCGAAACGCGACCCAAGACGAGACAAACACGATCGGCAACGACATCAAACTGACCTTCACATGCCAAAGATTGAAATACCCTGTCATGGCGAGAACCACCAACGAAATCACACAGCTAAACACGAAGTAGCCTGCAAGGTTTGCGCGCATCATCGCCACGTCCATTTTTTGCAGAACCAATGCCATTGGCGGCCCTCCGATACTGGTAGTGGTACCCATTACCGCTGCAGTAAAACCTGCCCAAAACATGTTTTTGTTATTGGGTTCGACAGAGAACTTAAACACACTTGCCACGACAGCGAATAACACTGCCACACCCATTGCTATTTCGAGCACATTCAGTGATAAGTAAATCAGCATCACGCCGGCGACAAACGTACCCGGAATACGCCCAATAAACGCCCAACCCAATCCCTTCAATGAAATTTGTCGGCGATATTGCCACGTATTAATACTGGCAAGACACAAGGTCACCATAGTGACTGCACTCGGCACAAGCGTCGGCTCAATCATCATCACGATAGGCGCGGCTACGATGGCCAAGCCAAAACCAATCAAGCTTTGCACAAATGCACCCGCCCCCAATGCCAGCATGACAAAAAGGGTTTGTTCGAACGTCATTTCCATCAGTGGTTTCTTTCCATCACAGTCATCATCTCAGTAAAAAGGAAACCTTCACGTCGCCACCCATGTCACTGGATCCGCGTCGCGTGTATGAGTAAGTTTCTTGGTGTTAGTGCGCGTTCACAGAACGTTGAAACATTCGCATCAAAGCCATTGTCTGTTAGATACAGTGCGCGATCTAACACCAACCACATTTCCAGTGGACGACGGAACAAGGTACGCAGCGTTTCCATTTTTTCTACCAATAGAAAACGCGCTTCACCCAATGTTTGGTACTCAGCAAAATCGGTATCAGTAGGGATAACGATCCCTTTTTGTTCCGCCGCCCAGTAACAAAACGCTTCAAACCCCTCATTCAACAGCGATTTTTGCACATTCGGAACGGGCAAATAGGCCGCGCCACCGGTAATCGCCCGCTGCAAGGAATCAAAACCCAGTCGAAACGTCACTTCGACATAGCGTTTATTTTGTACCGTTTGACCCGCCGTTACTGTTTCTTGTAGCGGCAGTTTTAAATCATGCTTGCTAAGAGATAATGTCGACTTTTTCGCCAAGGTTGAAAGCGGCTGGTAACACTTATCTTGAATCAGGTGATAACAACACGGTGATACCGTGACGGTTGATGGACCTGATTGCTTCTCTGCGGCCACGCTGTGTTTCAGCAAGGTCACATGGAGATCACCACATGCGTGCAACGCGACAGCATGGTCACAATCGTCAACCAAGTGCTGACTCTCAGGAGCAAACGCATCACCTTGAACAAAGTGCATGGTTAAATTGTGCTTTTCCGCGTATTGTTGACCATCACGACAGAGCGCCTCTTGCCATTCCAAGCTAGTGACATTGGATTGACGAGAAACCGACAAAACCCGCCCCAGATACCCTTTCCCTGCACACCATTCCAGCCAATGTTGTCCATTTGCTTTAGGCATAGCGGCATTGAACGCCGCAATTTGAGACCATTTGCGCCCTGGGATACCTGTAGACCAATGAGGATCACAATACAGATCTGCATGGTGACTTTCTTTGACGTGACATAACGTAAGCCAGGATTCGGCTTCTGGTAGCCATTGCTTCACCATGGCAGTCAGTTGTTCTGGAGACGCTTTAAGTGTCGAAAGAGACGCTAAGGTTTGGTCATCCAACCAATCACACAGTTCAGGATGCGTATTTCGCCAAGGCAAATCGGCAAAATCAAACGGCATTCCTTGCCAAAAAGGACGGTGTCGCTCCAACGCACCGTCCAGTGCGAGGAAACGTTCTGCAAGAGAAAAACAGGGATGAGGCAAAGCTAACTCCAATCGCCAACAAAAATGCGGGAAGAACCACGTCAGTTGGCGACCAGTATATACCTAAGCGTGCATTCTACGCTGACTATCGGGACTTTTTATCTTACGGGGAGTTCGATATTCGCGAACAGTTTTTCAATCTCATGACCATCTTTGAGCGTCATGGCGAGATCGACCCTCTCACGGGTCAAATGCGGCGCAAAGCTCTCGATGAAGTCATACATATAGCTTCGCAGCGCTGTGCCTCGACGGAAGCCGATACGCGTCGTGCTCGCATCAAAGATATGACTGGCATCAATGGCCACCAAATCATTATCAAGCTCTTTGTCGTACGCCATGGTTGCCATAACACCAATGCCGACGCCTAACCTGACATAAGTTTTGATCACGTCAGCATCGGTGGCAGTGAACACGATTTTTGGCTTGAGTTTTGCGCGTTCAAAGGCGGAATCGAGACTGGATCTGCCCGTAAAGCCAAACACATACGTCACCAGCGAATAACGTGCAATATCATGAATAGAAATGGTGGTTCTGTTTGCCAGAGGGTGATCTTTACGCACAATCAGGGAGCGGGTCCAATGATAACAAGGCAGCATCACCAGATCGTCGTAAAGGTGTGAGGCTTCGGTGGCGATGGCAAATTCCGACGTCCCTTTTAAAACGAAATCCGCAATTTGGCTTGGCGCGCCTTGGTGCATGTGCAAAGACACTTTCGGATAGCGCTGAACAAATTCTGAAATCACGGTTGGTAGCGCATAGCGTGCTTGTGTATGCGTGGTCGCGATGTTCAGTTGCCCCATTTCTGGGTTGGTATATTCAAGCGCGACCGACTTAATACTGTTTACACGAGATAAGATATCGCGTGAAATCTCGACAATCTGTTCGCCTGCAGGGGTTAGCTTGGTGAGGTGTTTGCCACTGCGGCCGAAAATTTTAACGCCCAGCTCATCCTCTAGCGCACGAATCTGCTTACTGATACCAGGCTGAGACGTAAAAAGACTTTCTGCGGTCGAAGACACATTTAGATCGTTATTCACGACTTCAACGATGTATTTTAGTTGTTGTAATTTCATAGAAAACGCAGGAAAACAAAGGGACAGGTGAATTTATATCGCCTTCCGCTCAAAGAGAGTAGCGTTCGTGCCGATAACCGCCACATAGCGCTCAGAAATTGTTAAGGCTTTCTTTTCTTTAGTGTGATGATGAAATTTTTTAAACCTAGATAACGCAATGAAAATGCAGACGATAAACGTGCGTCATTACGCACTAAGTACCAGAAATACATTACGAAGCGCCAGATCTTAGCTAAGATCGAAAATAGCATTAACAAACTATGACCATAGTAGCAGATCGTGTATCTTATGCCGTCTTAGTTTTAACCGGGAATATCGACGCTCGCTTATGAATATCGCCCTCGTTGCTGGCTTATGTGTCATCTTGCTCGGCCTGATTGTTGGTTACAACATCATTGCTCAGCAGAAACAACGCGTTGAGTCAACAAAGCGCCAAGAAATGGCAAAATATATTGCAGTTATTGATGCCACTGAAGAGCTGATCGGTAATGCACATAACTTACCCTACAGTGGGTCTTTGCTTGTTTGTTTAAACAACAAAATCCTCGATGCGTTGAAGACAATGCATGAATTCGACAAGTCCGATCGCTCCTTGCAGAATCGAATTGCCGATGTTCAAGGGCAAATTAATCAAATCAAGCAGACATACCAAAACAAAGACTCAACCTCTTTTCGCGTTCCAGACAGCGACAGAGAAGCAATTTCTATGTTGAAGTTGGTGAAGCGCCTGCGTGCCGTGATTAAAGCGGAGCACACCAAAGGTCGTATGCCAACACAACAGTTTGTGGCTGAAAATACACGCCTCGAACAGATGCAGATGAAAATTAACATCGAGAACGTGCTCAAGCGTGTTAACGATGCCAAAATCAAAGGCCAAATGGGCACAGCTCAACAGCTTTTGAAGAAAGCAATCGACGTGGTCAGTTCAAAAAACGATCCTTACTGCCAATCAGCAAAGGAATCGCTCAATGCCATGCTTGAAGAAATCACGCAGTCATTGAATAAAACCCATGAAATTGCCAAACCAAAAGACAATGACAACGACGAGCTCGATGAGCTTTTTGCCCCAAAAAAGAAGTGGTAATCCCCTTACTTTGTCGATTCCCAAAAAAGCCCCACAAGGGGCTTTTTTTGTGCTTATCGAATCAGTAACTCACCTTTAGCGACTCACGTTGACACTCCCCGCTTAAGCACCTTCCCCATGCTCTTCAACTCTTTTAACAACGCCAGCCCTTGTATCATCCTTTAGGTAGCACACGTATATAGGTGCTACCTAACTCATCAAAATCCAACACAGATTTGTTTTTTTTCGACCGCGACCAACACACCAAAAACAGCTTTTTTGCGTGTCCAAACAGGCAACTCCCTCTGCCAGAACAAAATGCGTAACGGTCAGTTGAAATAGCGAAATTAGAGAAAGCGGCGAACGTTTAACTGGAAAGATAGCTACATCAATAATTGTGTTAAAAACAGTCAGTAGCACTCATTTTCACATTCCATGCCGACCATTTTTTCCGCATGAATGACCGTAAATGCATAAAAATTTATTTTTTCCACCCCATTTTCCGTCAAAAAGCATTTGTGCGGCCTACGACAAAAAAATGCTCTCCAAAACCAGCGATTGCATAAATAAGCATCTTTACTGTCACAGTCCCAAGTAATACACATGCATCACATGTCACATTTTTGAATGCACAAACGTTCGCCAAGTTGTGAGTCCATTATCCAATTTAGATTGCTGAAGAGGGAGAGAAGTTAATGAAGTTGTCCGTCGTACAAAGAACGATAGCAGGGTTTTCTCTGATGTTTATCCTTATCGCGTTATTGAGCAGTGTCAGTTTGTTCAACGCGAAAACACTTCAAAACAAGGTTGAACAAATCACAGAGCAAACCACTCCTATGGTGATTACATCGGGTAATCTCATCACCCAACTTATGCATACGAACCTTCTCGTTAGCTCGTTTCAAACTAATCCCCAAATAAATTCGAATGTAAATTCAATATTCGAGCAACAACGTTCGGATTTTTTCAATACGCTAAATAACGCTCAACAAGAGACGAGCCTAGAGCAAGAGCGCTCAACACTCCGAACGATTAACGACGCCTCCGTACGCTATTTTGACCAAGCGTCAAAATTGATTGCGCTCCAACATCAAGCTGAAAAGCTGAGACAACAACGCCAGCAACTCAATCTCTCGTTTTTACAGATGGAAGATTCTTACCAACGAGCCGCTTCTCTTTTCCTTCAAAAAGCATCAACAGGCCGCTCATTGCGTAATCGTGCTGAACTCATCACAAGCGGAATAAGAAGAGACCTTAAGCTTGTTCGCCGAATAAAAGAAGACACGCCCATCGGACTGCTGAGATTAGCCCTAACGAAAGACAGCGAAATCACACTTAAGCGCATAAATTTCATCCCCATCGCCGAGGATGTAAAAGCACGCTACACGCGTAATTTAAAGAATTTCAAAGCTCTCATATTGGATCCTGATGGGCTTTTGGATGTCGTGGAAAAGCAAAATGTCGTCAACGCACAACTCCTCTTCGAACGTGAAGTTAACCTTGAACTGACCGATGACATTCAGTCTCTTTTGGAAGAGCTAGAGCACTACGCTCAGCAACTTGCGCACAAGAGCAGTGCAGAAGCGAAGCAATCGATACACGATGCGATGATATACATCATAGTCATGACATCCATCGCGGCAGTTAGTAGCATCATTGTTGGCTTCAGCATTACTCGTAGTATTCAAAAGCCATTGATATTAATAAAAAATGTACTTGAGAAAATGACCGATGGTGACATGAGAACCCGAGCAAACTACGTAGCAAAAGATGAATTTGGCGAGCTAAGCAGGTCTATCGATACGCTAGCTGAAACGATGTCACATACGCTTGGGCGATTCGATGATGGCGCTTCCCATCTACTAAACGAGACGAATAACTCAACCGCTGTCACTGAGACTGCCATGCAGAGAGTTGAAGACCAAAAGTTGCGGACAGATCAAGTTGCTGCCGCAATCTCGCAAATGGAAGTGAGTGCAAAAGAGATATCACGCTCAACAGACTTAACCGTCACGGAAGTAGAAAATACCAATGCGGCGACTGCCAATGGCCGGAGTCAGGTCTCCCTCAACCGCTCTTTGACGGAGCAGCTCTCGGATAACATAGGTGAAGCCGTCTCGAACACACAGCAGTTGAACAAATATTCAAATAACATCGGCTCGATCCTACATGTGATTCAAGACATTGCTGAGCAAACCAACCTATTAGCGTTAAATGCGGCGATTGAAGCGGCAAGAGCGGGTTCACATGGTCGGGGCTTTGCTGTGGTCGCAGATGAGGTTCGCGCACTTGCCACACGAACCCAAAGTTCAACAGAAGAAATTCAAGAAATGATCAACAACTTACAAGGTAACGCTTCGCGCATGGCAGAAACCATGAACGCGAGCCAGAAGCAAATGAAAGAGTGTTTAATGCAAACACGGCTGACAGACGATACCTTGCAAGACATTGCATCGCGCATGCAGTCGATTCAGGAAATGACCGTGCACATTGCTCAGGCAACAGAAGAACAAATCAAGGTCAGCATTGATGTTGCCGAGCATATAAATGGCATCGCCCACGTGGCACATGAAGCACAGGAAGATGCACGTGCGTCCAAGTTGAGTAGCGAGTCACTGGCGAATATGGCACAAGAACAGCAAAACCTAATTTCTAATTTCCGCGTCTAAGGGTAAGAATATGAAGAAGTTACTAAAAATAATGACATTCGCCGTGCTGGCTATCTCCCCATTCGCCAATGCAAATACTACGCTAGTGATTGATTCTTGGCGTAGCGACGATGCGGTCTGGAATGAAAAGATCATCCCCGCATTTAATAAGCACTATCCAGACATTCACATTGAATATCGCTCTCCAACAGGCACCACGCAATGGGAGCAAGAAATGGAGAGTCGCTACAAAAATCAAACGGCAGGAGATCTTATCGCTTGCCGCCCATTTGATCGCTCTCTCGCATTGTTCAATCGTGGTATTTACAAGGAGATCACCGATCTCGACGGCATGGAAAATTTTCCAAGCTTCGCACAAGCACCTTGGCAAACTGATTCTGGTGCGCAGAACTATTGTTTGCCGATGGCCTCCGTGATCCATGGCTTTTTCTACAACAAAGACATATTCGAAAAGGTAGGTATCTCTGAGCCTATTATCACTAATGCCGATTTTTACGCGGCGTTAGAGAAAGTAAAACGCGAAGGTTACTTGCCCCTCGCATTAGGCACCAAAGATAGATGGGAAGCCGCAACCATGGGGTTCCAAAACATAGGGCCCACCTACTGGAAAGGCGAAGATGGACGTGATGCTCTGTTAAATGGTGAAGAGCGCCTTGACAGCGCGCCCTATAGAGAGACGTTCCTTCAACTGGCTAAATGGGGAGAATTCATGGGCGAGAACTTTGACCAACGAAGCTACGGTGATGCAGTGGACTTATTTGCTAGCGGCAATGCGGCTGTCTACCCAGCCGGATCTTGGGACATCATGAATTTCAATGGTAAGGTAAACATGGGCGTTTTTCCTCCCCCAGTTAAAAAGGAAGGCGATGCCTGCTTCTTTAGCGATCACACCGACATTGGCATGGGTATCAATGCTAACTCTAAAAACCAAAAAGCAGCAGAACTTTTCTTAGAATGGATGACGACCTCAGAATTCGCAGAATCGATGACCAACGAGCTCTCTGGTTTTTTTTCTCTATCAAACCACTTTTTTAACTTGAGGAACCCTATTGCGCAAGAAATGATGTCTTGGCGCGACAAGTGTGACTCTACCATCCGCAATACCGCTCAGATGCTCTCTCGCGGCGAACCCAATTTAGAAATCGAAATGTGGAACGCATCGACATCAGTGATGGCAGGTTCAATGACACCGACACAAGCCATCAGTCAGTTACAAAGTGGTTTAGAAAGTTGGTATCAGCCTCAAAAAGACAGTGTAAGACTCAACACTGACACATGTTCAGCATTAAGTTTGTAAACCCACAATAAAGGTCAAAGGCAATACCGCTAAAGCCCAGTGCCAAACTGGGCTTTCTTGTGTCGCCCTGTATTCAGAAACACCAACGCTAGATTAAAGTAAACAACCATTCACCTTAGGGCTCCCCCTTCCCTCTTTTAGGCACTGCTTTCTCTGAGATGCCTTCACCAAGTACACACGTGTAATTTAGATCTTCATTCCATTTATTTTTCATCGCGAATTATTTGTGCGTTCGATAACAAAAAACAGCTAAAGACAATCAACTCACGTGCCGACAAGTACGTTTGATGTCACAATTCACGACCAATTTTTCACGCTTTAACTCCATTTTTTAGAAGCGCGAATTTTAGCCAAGCTGTGGCATCCATCTTTCCATCGCAGGCTATTGTAGAGTGAGAGAACAATGAAGTTGTCCGTCGTACAAAGAACGATAGCGGGTTTCGCCTTGATGTTCGTGTTGATTGCATTGCTAAGCAGTGTCAGTTTGTTCAACGCCAATACACTTCAAAGCAAAGTCGAGCAAATCACCGATCAAACCACGCCAATGGTTGTTACCTCTGGCAACCTTATCACCCAGTTGATGCACACGAACCTTCTCGTGAGCACGTTCCAAGATAACCCAGCCATTGCAGCAAACATCGACGAGCGATTCGAACGTCAGAAACAAGGCTTCTTCGACACGCTGAACAATGCACAGCTCAATGCAAACCTCGAAGAAGAACGTCAGCAGATTCGACAGATTTCTGCAGCGTCTACGCGCTATTTCGAGCAAGCTTCCATCCTGATTGATTTGCAACAGCAATCCGATCGTTTAGTTGATCAACGCGAAGCGCTCGATCTTAAATTCCTGCGCCTCGAAGACACCTACCAATGGGCAGCAAACCTTTTGTTGCAAAAAGCCTCCGTGAAGCGCTCATTGCACAACCGAGCAGAATTGATCACCAGTGGTATCGCACGAGACTTGAAACTGGTTCGCCGTGCCGATCAAAGCACTGACCTGGTTGCACTCCGTAAAGCCCTTTCTAAAGACATCGAAATCGCATTTAAACGTCTAGAGCTCATCTCGGTTGAAGACGATGTAAAAGCACGCTATGCACGTAACTTGAAGAAAGTTGAGGTGCTCACTTTAGATAACAATGGCTTACTGGATGTGCTTGCACAACAGCAATCCGTGAACAGCCAACTGTATTTCGAGCGCGAAAGAACCACAGAACAGACCGAGAACATTCAGTCGCTGTTAGAAGACCATGCAAAATACGCACAACAACTTGCTGCAACAAGTCGTGTTGATGCGGAGAATGCGGTGAATGAAGCGTTGTTCTACATCATTGTGATGACCTCGATCGCCGCAGTGATCAGCCTCGTGGTTGGCTTTAGCATCACACGCAGTATCCAAAAGCCGTTGGCAGTGATCACTAACGTGCTTGAGAAAATGACCAGCGGTGACATGCGTACACGCGCTAACTATGTTGCTAATGATGAGTTTGGCGACCTCAGCCGCTCTATCGATATGTTGGCTGACACCATGTCACAAACCCTATCGAAGTTTGGTGATGGAGCTTCTCATCTGCTCGACGAAGCGAGCCGTGCCGCATCGGTGAGTGACAGCGCGATGTCTCGCGTAGAAGACCAAAAATCGCGCACCGATCAGGTTGCAGCTGCGATTTCTGAAATGGAAGTCAGTGCGAAAGAGATTTCCCGTTCAACAGAGCTCACCGTGGTGGAAGTGGAAAACACCAACCAAGCCGCTAACAGTGGTCGTGCGCAGGTTTCGCGCAACCGAGCGCTCACCGAGCAACTCTCGGGCAATATCAGTGAAGCCGTATCGAACACCCAGCAGTTGAACCACTATTCCAGCAACATTGGTTCTATTTTGCATGTAATTCAAGAAATTGCTGAGCAAACCAATTTGCTTGCTCTGAATGCTGCCATCGAAGCAGCGCGTGCAGGTTCTCATGGTCGTGGTTTCGCCGTGGTTGCTGATGAAGTACGCGCACTGGCGACACGGACTCAAAGCTCCACGGAAGAAATTCAGCAAATGATCAACAACCTGCAAGGCAACGCTTCACGCATGGCCGAAACCATGAACGTGAGCCAAAAGCAGATGGAAGAGTGTTTAACGCAAACACGTCTGACTGATGAAACCTTGCAAGATATCGTGTCACGCATGGAAGCCATTCAAGAGATGGCAGTTCATGTTGCACAGGCGACGGAAGAGCAAATCAAAGTCAGTATCGATGTGGCTGAACACATCAACGGCATTGCACACGTTGCGTATGAAGCGGAGAAAGAAGCGCGTGCTTCAGCGGCAAGCAGCGAATCTTTGGCTGACTTGGCGCAAGACCAACAAAACCTGATTGCCAACTTCCGCGTGTGAGGACATGACTATGAAAAAATCGATACTTATGCCATTCGCGGCGGCAATGCTAGCCGCTTCTGCTTTCGCTAGCGCACAAACCACGCTCGTGATTGATTCATGGCGTAGCGACGACGCGGTTTGGAATGAAAAAATCATTCCCGCGTTCAACAAGCATTACCCAAACATCAAAGTGGAATACCGGTCTCCGCCAGATTTAGATGCGTCTAAATGGAACGGCGACATGGAAGCCCGCTTTAAGAGCCAAACCGCTGGCGATTTGATTGCGTGCCGTCCATTTGATGGCTCACTGGCGCTATTCAAACGTGGCATCTTTAAAGAAGTCACCGAAATGGAAGGCATGGAAAACTTCCCAAGCTTTGCGCAAGCACCTTGGCAGACTGACTCTGGCGCACAGACTTTCTGCTTACCAATGGCATCCGTGATCCATGGCTTTTTCTACAACAAAGATATCTTCAAAGAACTGGGTGTAAATGAACCAGTGACTAACGCAGATTTCTACTGGGTGCTCGAAAAAGCAAAACGCGGCGGCTACCTGCCACTCGCCATGGGCACCAAAGACAAATGGGAAGCGGCCACCATGGGCTTTCAAAACATTGGCCCAACCTATTGGAAAGGCGAAGATGGCCGTGGCGCTCTGCTTAACGGCGAAGAACGCATGGACAGCAAACCTTACCGCGACACGTTCCGCCAGTTGGAAAAGTGGGCCAAATACATGGGTGACGATTTCGACCAGCGCGGCTATAACGATGCCATCAGTCTTTTTGCGAATGGTAAAGCTGCGGTCTATCCCGCAGGGTCATGGGACATCATGAGTTTCAACGACAAGGTGAACATGGGGGTTTTCCCACCACCCGTCGAGAAAAAGGGGGACGCTTGTTATTTCAGTGACCATACCGATCTCGGCATGGGCATCAATGCCAATTCAAAGCACCCAGCAGCCGCAGAAGCCTTTCTGAAATGGATGACGACCGCAGAATTTGCAGAGTTGTTGACCAACGAGATTTCGGGTTTCTTCTCACTCTCAAACCATTTCTTTGACGTGAAAAACCCTATCGCCCAAGAAATGATGTCATGGCGTGATAAGTGTGATTCCACGATTCGCAATACCGCACAAGTGCTAACCCGCGGCAAGCCAGATCTTGAGATGGAAGTGTGGGATACCACCACGTCCGTGATGGGCGGTTCCATGACACCTACACAAGCCGTGAACCAGCTACAAAGTGGTTTAGAAAGCTGGTACCAGCCTCAAAAAGACAGCAAGAAATCAGCATCAAGCAGCGCCTTGTGCAATTGCTCACCATTGATGCAATAACGCAGTTCGGTTGTTACGCGAATAGCATCAAGGCCCGGCTCTCACGCCGGGCTTTCTTTTTTGCCAAGCATCGATACACATTCAACACCCATCAAGCACACCGCACATCAAAAAGTGCGCGGTGATATTCCCCTACAACTTCCACCGCAAATCGTTACGTTTTGCCTCTTTCTCACAACAGATGAAGCACGGAAAACCCCCTCCATTTACACTCTAATAACCACTAATTCCATATGGGAATATGATAGTTAGTTTTCATCTAGTCACCGCATACAAGTGTTGATCTCATTCACGTTTCGCTTTTCACAACGCCCTATAATCGCCACGAATTCCCTCCTTACTCGATGAAGAAGTATGAACACAGAAGAAAACAAAGCAGGCCAAGCGCGCGTCGTCATCACGAGCGCACTCGCCGTTGCTGCACTGATTTTTGTTTCTCAGGCACTGATCGGCACCCAAAAAATTGATCTTGGCTTCGCGACCATCTCTATCCTTCCAATGTTATTCGCGGTGATGTTCGGTATGGCACTTTCTGTCAACTGGACCAAGTCAAAAATCAAAGTGTGGGGCAAAACCTTCACAGAGAAAGAAGAAGGTTTCTGCGGCAAGATGGTGGGTTACTGCCTACTTGTATTGGGCACACAATATGCGGGCATGATCATTCCTAACTTAGAAATGATCATCGACGCGGGTATCCCTCTGCTTTTCCAAGAATTGGGTAACCTACTCCCAATTTTGATTGCCGTTCCACTGGCAGTGAAATTCCAATTTGGTCGTAAAGCCATCGGCGCATGTTCTTCTATCAGCCGTGAACCTTCCATCGCGGTTATCCAAGGTAAATTCGGTACAGGCAGCCCAGAGTATGTTGGCGTGCTGGCGATTTACCTGTGTGGTTCTGTTATCGGTACCTTGTGGTTCAGCGTACTGGGCAGTATCGCGCCGTTGACTGGCCTTCACCCATTGGCACTGGCTGCCGGTTCTGGTGTTGGCAGTGGTTCGATGCTAAGTGCTGCTTCAGGCGCACTGGTCTCCGGTCTTGAGCCAGAAATGGCAAAACAAGTACTGAGTATTGCAGCGGCATCAAACCTGCTTTCTTCTGTACTTGGTGCATTGTCACTGACCTTCCTAGGTCTGCCACTTGCTGAACTCACTTACAAACTTTGCAACAAGGGTAAATAAGCCATGAAAGCCATTCTGACTGATATGAAGCTGGTCTCGCTTGCGATTGTACTGGCAGGTTTCACCCAATTTTTGACCAATGGCACTGCGCCGTTGGAAATGGTCGACAGCTTTATCGCGATGTCCGTGATCGTTTTCTTGTCACTGGTCGCGAAGAAGTTCCTTCCATCTTCTCTGCCAACCTTTGCGTACGCGACCATCATCGGTATTTTGATTTGTCTGCCTGAAACAGCGGTTCGCACCTACTTCCTAGACTCTGTGGGTAAAATCCAGTTCTTATCCGTGTGTGTACCATTGCTCGCATTCGCAGGTTTGTCTGTGGGTGGCCAAATGGAAGAACTGAAGAAGATGTCATGGAAAGTGATCGTCATCTTCCTAATTGTGGCAACAAGCTGCTTCTTCGGCGCATCGATGATTGCGCAAATCGGTTTCCAAATGAAAGGGATTATCTAAATGTCTGACAAATACAGCCGCTTTAATCTAGACGGCAAACTGCTGGAGCTACACGCTTTCAGCGTGAACACTCGCCGTGATTTACACCAGATCCCAGAAGCATCGGGCGTAGAACTGAAAACCACGGCCTACTGTCAGGCATTGATGACCGAGATGGGTTACACCCTGACGACCTATGAAGGCTACACCGGTTTCATTGCAGACCTCACCATCAATGACAATTGGGATCGCGTGGCGTTCCGTGCGGACATGGACGCACTGGAAATGGAAGACATGACAGAGAACGACTACCGCTCTCAACACGCGGGGTGTTCACACAACTGCGGTCATGACACCCACATGGCAATCATGCTGACCACGGCAAAATACCTGGCGGAAAACCAAGGCGAGCTGAAACACAACGTGCGTTTCGCATTCCAAATGGCCGAAGAAGACATGCGCGTACCTGGTGCCAATAAAATGGTTGAGCTGGGTTGCATGGAAGGCGTGGCGGAAGTGTATGCACTGCATAACGACGCGGCGCTGGAATACGGCATGGTGAAGATCAACAACGGCATCATGTCTTCTTACGGCTCAGCGTGGACGCTTGACGTGCACGGTGTATCAGCGCACGGCTCTACGCCACAGAAAGGCCTAGACGCGATTCGCGAAGCAACCCGTATCATCATGGACATGGATTACGTTGTTGCTAAACGCACCAACCCATTCAGCCCTGCAGTGTTTGGCTGTGGCATGTTCAATGGCGGCACCATTCCAAACGCGATCCCTGATTATGTTCAGGCGCGCGGTACCATTCGTGCGATGGACGCTGAAACGGATCAGATCCTGAAAGACAGCTTCAGCATGTTCGTGAAGGAAAGTGAAATCCGTGGCTTCAAGACCACCATGGAATGCGAAGGCTACCCTGCGGTCATCAACCACCCAGACGCGTACCAACGCGTGGTGAATGCCGCACGTGAAACCGTGCCAGCCGATCGCCTCGATCCAAACGGCAACCCAATGACGGGTTCTGAGGATTTCAGCTTGATGGTGAACGCCGCACAAAACAAAAAAGGCGCGATGTTCTTCCTTGGTAGTGGCAACAAAGAGGCGGGCATTTGTAACTACCTGCACTCAAGTCCTTACTACGTGGATGACGACTTCCTGCTGATCGGCGCACAGATCTTCATTCGTATCGCTTGCCACTGAAGATTGTTTCCCTAAAAACCCAAACAACTTGAAGAGGCTGGATTCAGCGAGTTTGGGTATAAACACCAAAGGCCAGACGCTTTTCGCTCTGGCCTTTTTCTATTCTCAACAATTTCTTATACCTGAAGACATGGGAATCTGGACAATCCATCGTCTTTTCTTGTTTGTATCACTTTTGAGCTAGGCTCTAAATGGACGAACACAGTCTGATATTAAATAATCCGCCACCAAAACATATTTAAGTAAATTAGGGAAAAAGGATGACCTGCTTCAGACATAAGAAAGGTGTATTTAAGCGCCAGAAGGGTTTTGCCCGCCGACGTGTGACCTTCGTCATGCTTTTGGTCTCCTCACTTCTTATTACCGCCATTGTCGCTAGCACTGCGCTGCGCGCTTCTCCACCCACTTCAGCAGCAGTGACACCCTTGAATGTGCCGACACTCATTGACAGCAAAACGCAAAATGGCCCGATAGTCATCGATATTAAAGAAGGCGAGCACGCGTTTTACCCTGGGGTTAAGAGTAAAACCAGTGGCTACAATGGTGGATATCTCGGCCCAACAATAAAATTGTACAAAGGCGAAAGCACAGATATTTCATTCACCAACCATCTTGATGAACCAACGAACATTCACGGTCATGGCTTACACGTTGTAGGAAAGATTGATGGCGGGCCTCAAAACAAAATCCTACCCGGAGAAACATGGAACGTGACCATTCCGGTCTCGCAACAGGCATCGACCAACTGGTACCACCCTCACCTTAAAGGCTCCACTGCCAAGCAGGTTCATTCCGGACTGGCGGGTTTTTATCTGATTGAAGATGGTCATTCATTGTCTTTAGGTTTGCCAAACACCTATGGCATTGATGATATTCCATTGGTGATTCAGGACAGAAACTTTGTTGATGGAAAAATGACACCATACCCCGCTGGTAACATGCCGGAAGACTTAAGAGAAGATACGCTCGTGGTCAATGGCACCATCAACCCCTATACTTTGGTACCCAAATCTTTTGTCAGATTACGTCTACTCAACGGCTCCAATGCCCGCTCTTATGAGTTCTATCTCGAAGGCGAACAACCTTTCTATAAAATAGCGACGGAAGGCGGATTACTCCCGTCGCCAGTGGAGATAACAACGCTGAAAATGGCGCCAGGAGAACGTAATGACATCGTCGTTGACATGTCAGTCATCGAAAACCAAAAGCTGTTAGCAAGGTTTCTGCCGAAGAGCTACAACGGGTTCAACGCTGCTCTCATTCCATTCTCTGAAAGCCAACCTGTTCTTGAGCTAAGGGCTGATGGCTCTCTTGAAGCACTTGCGTCCGAGCTGCCTACACAACTCAATACCATCACACCTTATCTTGAAAAGGATGTTGAGGTTGAACGCGTTTTTGAGCTGGGTGACATGTCGATTAATGGTCAACAAATGAACATGAAGGTCATTAATCATGAATCCAAACTAGGGCAACTGGAAAAATGGACCATTGATTCAGGCAGACACCCCTTCCACATGCATGGCACGTCTTTTCTGATTCTGTCGATGAATGGAAACCCACCAGCCCCCGAAGACCAAGGCTGGAAAGACACCATTTATCCAAATGGTAGCGCGGAAATTCTGCTGAAGTTCGAATATGAGGCTCCCGAACAATGGCCATACATGTACCACTGCCATATTCTGGAGCATGAAGACATGGGAATGATGGGGCAATTTACCGTCAAATAACCTCGATTGAGCAAGACAAGAAAGGGGGGCGATTCGCTCCCCTTTCTTTTTCTTTAAACCGACTTCACACACATGACGTGATAAACGCCATCATGCAGCTCAGTGCCTTCTGTTTCTTTCTCAAAGCCTGGGAATTCCTCATCCCACACTTCGAGCCCTTTCAGGTATTTAATCTGTGCACTGGTTTCGTCACCAAAGCTTTCGCCTGACATCAGCATTGGAATACCCGGTGGGTAAGGGATAACGGCATTCGCTGCCACACGCCCTTCAAGTTGATGCGAGGGCACCATTTCAACATTGTCAGCAACAATAGCTTGGAACGCCGCTCTCGGCGTGATGATGGCTTCAGGCAGGTTTTCATACGCTGCATTAAGCAACTCGCCCGGGTTGTGTTTTTGCAGGTATTTGAAGATCTTATCACCCAAGTCTTTCATACCTAGGTCGCCATAAACCTCAGGGAAATCCGCCACCAAATCAGGGAGTGACTCAGACAATGGCGTATTGGCATCATAATGACGCTTGAAACCCATTAAGGTGTTCACCAAAGTTGCCCACTTCCCTTTCGTTACACCCATCGAGAAGAGGAACATGACTTGGAAATCCGTGGTACGTGTTGGCACAATACCGAAGCGTCCAAGGTACAAAGTCACGAGTGCTGCTGGCACACCTGTGTCTAATAGGTTGCCATCATCCCCCATACCCGGTGCAAGAATACTGACTTTGATGGGATCTAACATACACCAGTCAGCAGGCATGTCTTTGAAGCCATGCCAATCATCGTTAGGGTGCATCACCCACGCATCTTGGCTTTCACAAAGCAGATCTGCAGGCGCATCTTCAAACGCGTAAGACTGACCTGTTTCTGGGTCTTTGACTGATTCTGCGTTCCACGGTTTGAAGAACCAATCTCCTGCATCATTGAACTCTCGGTTTAGCCGTCCCATCGCTTGACGGAAATCCACCGCTTCGCGGATCACTTCAAGCGTTAGCGAGTGACCTCGGTTGCCATCCATCATCGACGCAGCAATGTCGTTAGATGCACAAATAGCATACAAAGGTGACGTTGTAGCGTGCATCATGTACGCTTGATTGAAGCGCTCAAAACTGATCGCTCCTTTCCCGTTTCTCACATGAAGGAATGACGCTTGTGACAATGCGTTTAATAGCTTGTGTGTGGAATGGGTAGCGAACACTGTTGGGCCATCAGGGTCTTCTACAGGTTCACCGCGCATTGCGAAGTGATTTTCATAAATGGGGTTAAAACGCGCGTAGCCGTACCACGCTTCATCAAAGTGAATGCGGTCACTGCTCTCTGCCAAAATGTCTTGTGCCTGTTTGGCGTTGTAGCACAAGCCGTCATAGGTACAGTTCGTCAGTACCGAGTAAACCGCACGCTTGTGGGCATGATCTTTGGTCAATGCTGTGTCTTCTGCGCGTTTTTGCAGAACAGGTTTCGCAAGTTGATCAGGATAAATCGGGCCAATAATACCGTAGCGATTACGTGTTGGCAGCAGGTAGACAGGTCGTGCGCCAGACAACATGAGCCCTTGCTCGATGGATTTATGGCAGTTGCGGTCACAAATCACGATATCGTCTTCGTTCATACAGGCAGACATGATGGTGCGGTTAGAACCTGATGTGCCTGTCACCAACGAATAGGATTGATGCGCACCAAACACTTTGGCGGCGTATTTCTCACTTTCACCAAATGCCCCGGTATGATCAAGCAACGAACCTAATGAGCCGCGCTCAATCCCCATGTCGGTACGAAAAATACCTTCACCATAGTAATTGTAGAAACGCTGCCCAGCGGGGGTTTTGGTAAAACCTACCCCACCTTGGTGCCCAGGTGCCGCCCATGAATATTCATGGATATCATCATATCGCATCAATGCTGCCATCAATGGTGGAAGCAATTTAGAACGATAACGTGTCATCGCAGCAACGGCGCGCCCTGCGATAAAGTCAGGGGTGTCTTCCATTATCCACGCGAACTCATCGACCTTCTCCATCATCTCGCGGGTGACGTGAAGCGTGATTTTCTTGCGCTCTGCCAGCAAGAAAACAGGCACATTTTCTTGGCGTCGATTCAGCTTATCTATCAGCACATAGAAACGATCATTTTCTTCCGATTGCGATCCACTCATGGCGGATGTCAGCATCAAACAATCGATGGCAGTGTTCGTAAAAATGATCGAATAGCAATCATC
Organism: Enterovibrio norvegicus; assembly: GCF_002876705.1. Classification (GTDB taxonomy): domain Bacteria; phylum Pseudomonadota; class Gammaproteobacteria; order Enterobacterales; family Vibrionaceae; genus Enterovibrio; species Enterovibrio norvegicus_B. The sequence goes on from NZ_MDAG01000013.1 coordinate 442,896, forward strand.
AAAACTGTTCGCTACTGTCACGTTCGCGCCGCTCGCCTCAAGCTCTGAAATGAGCCGTTCTATCGCGTTACCGACAATGCCCTGTCGATGGGCTTCCTCTAAAATTAAGACGTTGTATTTCTTTCCATATTTTTTCATAGCCCTGCTCCGGCACGGTTATTGTGAACAAGAAAAAGCGCTCTGAATCCTGCATTTTCAGGCTGCTGGGTATATTCACCATAGAAGAGCACTCAGACAGAGAAAGTCGCAAAAAAGACATAAACGAAGAAAAACACCGCGAAAAAAATAGATAGGAAAAGTCTCAAAAATCAGCCTTCAAAAATGCATAACCTTTCATAGCACTCAATTTCATTTCCACATCCTTTCATCACACTCACTTTAAAGTGTGCATGTCTTGGAAAAGAACCATTTCCCCTTAAGCGCAACATCTAAGTTCAATTCGACGACACGATAATTTTTCGATTATCAGCCCTTGCGCGCTCTCCACTTGTAGAGCTTGTGCCTTGGCGGATAAGTCTGTTTTCACGTAGGTTTTGGCGTTTTTATTTCGGCATGGTGCATGTACTAAAAAGCATGCAAAACGATGCGTTGCCGTTTAAGCAGGAAAAGGCCAAGCGAAGCGAAACCTACTGACATGACACTAGGATAAATGAGGTGGAGAATTAGCATGGCTTCAGAACAAAACAAAATGGGATTGGTTGGCCTCACGACCATAGTGACGGTCAACATGATGGGATCAGGTATCATTATGCTGCCGGCCAGTTTGGCGCAAACAGGGGCAATTTCTCTGTTGTCATGGATTGTGACGGCCATTGGTGCGATGTGTATTGCCTATGCCTTCGCAAAATGTGGGATGTACTGCAACAGAGAGGGAGGCATGTCAGCTTACGCGGCAGAAGCCCACGGTAAGTCGTCCTTTTTCATCGCCTCTTACACCTACTATGTCTGTTTGGTGATCAGCGCGGTGGCCATTGCTGTATCTGCCGCGGGCTATTTGGTGCCCTTCTTCCCATGGATAAAAACCACGCCGATACATACCTTTATCGCGGTGGTCGGCATTCTCGTCGTCACCATGGTCGCCAACTTTTGGGGACCAAAAATCACAGGACAAATTTCTGCCATTACTGTTTGGGGGATCATTATTCCGGTAGTCGGTCTGTCGGTTGGTGGCTGGTTTTGGTTTCAACCGGAGCTATTTTCAGAGGCGTGGAATCCCCACCAAGACACCACAGTCACGGCCATTTCTTCAGGGATTGCCTTAACGCTTTGGGCTTTTCTCGGTATTGAATCCGCAGGGGCAAACTCGGGGGCCGTGGAAAACCCAGAAAAGAACGTCCCCTTAGCCTGTATGCTCGCCACCAGCTTCACCGCGGTTGTGTACATCACGTCAACATCCGTCATTCAGGGCATCATTCCCAATGCGGAATTGGCCAAGTCCGATGCACCGTTTGGGTTAGTGTATTCATACATGTTTAATGAAACCGTCGGACAAGTGATTACGGCACTGGCAGTTATCGCCTGCATTGGCTCACTCCTTGGCTGGCAGTTCACCAATGCACAAGTCTCTAAAGCCGCAGCAGATATCCGCCTGTTTCCAAAAGTCTTTGGTGATATAAATAAATCCAATGCCCCCATAAAAGGCATGATGATCATGCTTGCCCTTGAGCTTGGATTGGCACTGATGACCATTTCGCCAAACCTGGTCAAGCAATTCAACGTGCTGCTTAACCTGGCGGTATTTATCAACATGGTGCCTTACATCCTGTCGTTGACGGGGCTTGAAGTGATTCTACGCAAGAAAAATGTCAGTCGGAAAGAGTATGAAACCAGTGCGGTGATCGGCACATTCGCGGTGGCTTACAGTATTTATGGCGTTTACGCCTGCGGACAGTCTGCTGTTTTCTACGGCGCAATCGTGACCTTCATTGGCTACATATTCTATGGTTTTGTCGCCGCACGAGACAACAACAATGGCGCAGCCGCCTAGGAGGACAAAATGTGCAACCATGCAGCACTTGATAGGTTGGCCTTTCGTTCTGCCACTGTCTTTTCCGCCGTATTGATGCTTGTCATTAGTGCGCCTGCATTTACGTCGGAAGAGGTGAACATCACGGAGGTCGTCGAGGTTGATACCATCAGCGAGTCAAATCCAATGACTGCCATAGAAATCATTATTGGTAAGCGGATCCCTGCAACGGTGATACAAGGCGATCGTCCTCCCCATGTTTATCGGCCTCGCACGCCAATATTTCACCATCATCACCCAGAGAACAAGCCCGTCGAACCTGAAATAAGAAAGCATTTGCTGGTGGATCATCCTGAACTTAATAACAATCAGGGCCGTAAAGTCAGACCCCCAATCAGTGTGAACGATACCAAGGTAGAGAGCGACTCAACCCCTTGAAGCTGGGATGTCCGCATAAAAAACGCCAGCATGAAAGCTGGCGTTTGTGTTTGGTCACAACAGGTTTGTGTGTCAGTAGACAGGCAGTTCTAAGCCATCAAACAGCTTGTCGACTTTGTCACTGCTGTTTTGCATCAACACATTTTCCATCAAGGTTTTCGTCAAATGCGGCGAGAACGATGTGAGGAAGTCATACATATAATTCTGCAGCAAGATGTCTTTTGAGAAACAAATCCAGGCGTTGGATGGTGCAAACAGATGATCAAGATTGATGTACGTCAGGCCGCTATTTTCAATATCTCGCGCCGCAAGCGTCGAAATAATGCCAATGCCGAAGCCCAATTGAACGTAACGCTTAATCACATCAGCATCCATCACGGTCATGAAGTAGTTCGGCGAAATACCAACACGCGCGAACGCTTCATCTTGCGTTTGTCGGCCCGTAGAACCCGGCTCGTAACTCAGGATTGGGTATTCTGCCAATTGCTTGAGTGTCGGCATTTTCACGTCGGCCAATGGATGAGAATCAGGCACAACAAGACCCAATGTCCAAAGGTAGGCAGGCAATACGATCAAGTCGTTATCTGCACCAATGTCATGCGCAACAATAGAGAAATCTGAATGCCCTTTGCTGATCACCCCTTTGGTTTGGAGTGGTAACGTCGGCTGAAGATGGAAATTGATATTGGGATATTTCTGCGTGAAATAAGACACACTGTTTGGCAGCAAATAGCGCGCGATCGTGTGGGTGGTGTAAATATTGAGCGTCCCTACACTTGGGTCTAAATGCTCGTTGGCCAGCGCTTTGATTTTTTGTTCAAGCGCCAACATGCGCTCTACCTGCTCAAGGATACGTTCTCCAATGGGCGTAACACCACTGAGGTTCTTACCGCGTCGCTCAAAAATCCGAACGCCTAATTCTTTTTCCAGCAAACCCACTTGTTTGCTGACGCCCGGTTGCGTTGTAAAAAGCGATTGCGAAGCCGCGGACACATTAAGATTGTTGTCCTTTATCGCTTTTAGGTATTTGAGCTGTTGAAGTTTCAATCCCTTACCTCACACATAGAATACAGCTATAGATCCTGAATTTATAAGAGCATTCCGCTTTAGACAAGTATAAGTGCGTGAAAATGACTGAAAGGATGCAATTATTGAATAAACGAGCAATAGCGAATGTGGTTGGCCGTGTCTTTGCTTTACCGTGTCTTTTGCTTTGCTTTGCTTTGCTTTGCTTAAGAATAGGCGTTCAGGCTTTGTCGAACACATCGAGAATGCTGTCGCTGGCTTCTTCAATCAAATCCAACACACGCTCAAATCCACGGCTGCCGCCAAAGTAAGGATCAGGGATCTCATCAAGGGCAACATCGCCATGGCTGAGGAACAGAGACACTTTGTGTCGGTACTCAGGGGGACAAATATCAATCAAATCGGCAAGGTTAGCTTTATCAGCCGCAAGCACGAGATCAAACGTCTCAAAGTCATCGATAGCCACTTGTCGGGAGCGAATACCCGCGAAACTATACCCTCTGGCCTCACCGGCTTGCTGACTGCGAGGATCAGGCTTGCTTCCCGTGTGATAGCCAATGGTTCCCGCCGAATCAATCTCAACGTTGACGCCTCTTTCAGCGGCTTTTGCACGCAAAATCGCTTCGCCTGTGGGTGAACGACAAATGTTGCCCATACAAACAACGAGGATGCGAGGCGTGTTGTGTGCAGCAGATTGGGATTGAAAGGACATTGGCTTTCCATAAAGCGATACTGTGAGTCCACACTCTAACGAAACACGCACTTTTGCGCAAAAAACATCCTTTAAATTGCCGACTTAACACAACACTCAGTGCCATGCGAAGTCGGCTATGTACTCACTCTCAACCGCTACTTGCTGAACTTATCATTCAAGAACGTGCCGAAGGTTTCCCAAGAACGCGTGTCTGCGATCTCACGGTAGCGTGGCGATTCAAACACGGTGAACGCATGAGGTGCACCGGAGTAAACTTCAATCAGGTAAGGCACTTTGGCCCCTTCAAGTTGCTCTGACAGCATGGCGACATCAGCCATAGGAATGCTGGAATCTGCGCCGCCATGGGCAATAAAGATCGGTGGGGTATTTTCTGGGTAAGACTGGGCGTTTGGCGTTTTCAAACCACCATGAAACGTTGCATAGCCCAACACACCTTCCCCTTCTCCAGAGCGGGCAAGTTCCAGTGTGGCTGCACCGCCAAAGCAGTAACCGGCAACAACCACGTCATCGATCCCCATCGCTCTGGCTTTGTCTAAACCTGCGAGGATCAAGCTACGCATTTTTTCTCGGTCTTTATACAGTTTACCCACTTCCGCTTTTTTGGCGTTGGTGTCTGTTGGGCGATTGCCTTTACCGTACAAATCGACTGCAAACGTGTTGTATCCCATTGTCGAAAGCATGCTCACACGCTTTTGTTCATACCCTGTCAGGCCATCCCAATCATGAATCAAGATCACTGACCCTTTCGGCGTGCCTTGTGCTTTCGCGTAGTAGCCTTCTAAGTCCATACCATCTGCACTGTAATCCACGACTTGCCCGGCAAATGCATTGAATGACAACCCTAGAAGCGCTAATCCTAATCGTTTCATGTTCTTTCCCTCGTTTGCTTGTCGATGTTCATCGTGTTCAATTCCGCTCGTGTAAGCCTAAAAGTGTAGCTGCTCAATAGTAAAAATGGCTTCATCACTCCAGCGCTTTACCTCGCTTTACAAACACGACGACGTGCGATGAAAGCTTCCAAATAGAGAGAGTTTTGGTATGTTGTGATCCAATCTTCGAGGCTCAACATACCCTCCCGACTGAAATATACGCATGAGTACACAAAAGGATCTGATATGAGCGACGAGCGCTATAAAGCACGACAACAAAAAGTAAAAGAACAAGTAGATGAACGCGTCGCTGCCGCCCAAATCGAAAAAGGGTTGTTGCTCGTCATTACAGGCAATGGAAAAGGCAAATCCACCGCAGGGTTCGGCGTTGTCACTCGTGCGACGGGCCATGGCCAAAAGTGTGGCGTTGCTCAATTCATTAAAGGTACATGGGCATGTGGTGAACGTAATCTGCTCGAAAAGTGCGGTGTTGAATTTCATGTGATGGCGACGGGTTTCACGTGGGACACGCAAGACAAAACGGGGGATACACAAGCCGCACAAGAGGTATGGCAAGAATGTAAACGCATGCTGGCAGACCCAAGCTATGACGTTGTATTGCTGGACGAAATGACCTACATGGTCACCTATGGCTACATTGAGCTGGAAGAGGTTGTCACTGCGCTTGAGAATCGCCCGAGTGAGCAGTCTGTGGTCATCACAGGACGTGCAGCACACCGCTCGCTGACGGATATGGCCGATACCGTATCGGAAGTGCGCAATGTAAAACATGCCTTTGAATCAGGTGTGAAGGTGCGTAAAGGCGTCGACTGGTAATCATTACTCGCAAATAGAGCCGATTCGAAAACGCCCCGCTTTTTTGCGGGGCGTTTTTTATCTCTCCGTCTTTGCCGATTTAGGGTTCGTCACGGAAACAATCATTTTCATTACATAACATGGCATCAATGTGCTGAGAACCAAGCAATCTCAACCAAAGCGCGGGAATGGTGCGAGGAAGAACAGGACCAGGGTCAAGCTGGGTTGGCTCGGTAAGTGCCCAAACACCATTTTCTGATTGCGTCGCCATGACGAAACTAAACGGGTGGTATGTCGCCATGCCTAAACGTAAGTCAGTCACAATTAAGTCCTCGTCTTTCTGCTCGAAACTGACAAAACCATTCGTAAACCGTTCTAAATCGATCAGCAATGGCGGCGGTGCTGGAAACGGCCATTCCCCTCTTACCATTGGCAGCCAATCGATCGCTGGGTCTTCATCCATCAAGGAAGCGAGCCCTTCCCAGTATGTGTTACCGTCTAAGATAACAATGCGCCATAGTACGGTGTTAAGTGGCGACGGTGCCATAAACACAGGCTGGCCTTCTAAATGTGTTCCTGCCACGTTCTCTTCTACTCGATCTTGCATCATGCCAAGGGCGACCAAAGACCAAACCAGATACAAGCTCGACATCGTTAAACCCGCCGCGCAAAGTTTTGCGGCACGGCTTTTCCAGATAAACGCAGCAAGAACAGGCACTAAAAGCGGTATGGTGTAAGCCGGATCAATAATGAACATACTGGAAATGGCGACAGGTGGCACCGCAAAAGGCCAGAAAAGCTGGGTACCATAGCTAGTAAACGAATCCAACAATGGGTGCGTGATCAGCGACAGTCCAATCAATGCCATTAACTGCCAAAGTGGCCAGTCTTTCGCGACAACACGTTTCCAAAGCACGGCAAGCACTGCTGCAAATGGCAGCAATACAAACAAAGAGTGACTAAAACCGCGATGCTTGACCATGTTTGAAATCGGGTCACCGTAGTCCAACAGAACATCGAGGTCAGGCAAGGTGCCGAGTGCCGCTCCAGCAAGCAATACTTTTGGTGTACAGCGTCTGCCTGCGACAGCACCTGCTACCGCTGCACCTAAAGCAGCTTGAGAAATTGAATCCATTAACGCGTTCCTTATTGCATCTCTATTGTATCTTTGCCGTGTCAGCCTATAGAAAGACACTCGCTGACAAAAGACTCGATTCTATCGAACAACATCAATTGTGAAAGTAATTCCCCGTTTTATTACAGAATTTTTCTGAAAGCGCCACAAAATTCCTAGGCATACCTCTCAGTATTAGTCCCTATTTTCTGTAGGTTTATAGATAGACATGATGACGAAGAGGAGGGATCGTAAAGATGCCAGGAAAAGTTTCAGATTACATGACGCAAAAACTCATTACTGTTGCCCCACAAATGGGTGTCAGAGAGGCCTACTTCACCATGCGTGATGAGGAAATTCGCCACTTACCGGTGATGGATGGCGATGAACTCGTCGGCATTATCAGCGACCGCCAACTCCGCAGACCCAATTGGGCTGACGAATCCCCTGACATCGAACACCCTTATTTACTGTCCGACGATCTCACCGTGGGTGATGTGATGGAACGAAACGTCGTTACTTGCCGAACCTATGAAACCCTTTCCAAAGCAAACAAGGCCCTTTTAAACGCCAATGTTGGCGCAATGCCTGTGCTTGATAAAACAGATACCCTCGTGGGCATTTTGTCTGCTGTGGATTTATTAGGCGCGCTACAAGATTTGTTAAACAAAGAAAAGAATCAGAAGAAACAACGCGCCTAGTCAGGCGGAGACAAGTGTGCGATGAAAACACACGATGAAAAAAAGCCGCATTTAGCGGCTTTTTTTTAGTTTGGTGCAAGCTGATGTTCGCAGTTAGTTAAACAAGCCTTTGAGCAATTTGTCTGCCACTTGTTTTACGTTGTCGTCATCGGCTTTATCACCAAGCAGTTTCTTCAAACCACGCTCCGCTTCTTTACGTGCTTTCTCTTCCAATACTTTATTGTTTGAAAGCAGCGCTTTGACATCCAACTCGTACGTCGGTGCTTGCCATGTTCCGCCCAATGCGACAGGAATCGACACGTCGTTCAGCTCGTCAATGTCTTTACCGCCCTGTCCTTTACTGGTGCCCACAACCGATGTGACGATATCAAAGTCGATCGTTTCAGCAATCAGGTTTGTTGAACCTTCCCCACGAACGCGAATCGCAGGCGCTTCGAGCTTCAGGTTTCGCGTTGATGCATTGCCACCGCCCAAGTTAAAAGTCGCCGTAAGCGCGCTAAAGTCCGTTTTCTTGGTCTCTTCAACATACTCTGCACGCTTACCTTTGAGCGTGGCTTTGGCTTCGCGGATCATTTCTGGAATGTTAATGCCATCCACAGAGCCGTCTGCAAAGTTAATCGCGATAGTACCCGTGATGCCAGCGCGCAAGCGCTTCTCAGACAGACCAACACCGCTTAGGTTAGCGTCAATGTTACCTTTACCAGAAAGCATGTCTTCGTTCGCCGCCGCTTTAAGCAAAGGCTGAACATTGACGTTCTTAATCACTTTCTTCACTTGGTAACGGGCAGGTGATGTCGTCGCGTTCAATGAACCTGTCGCAGCAATGGTGCCGTCATACAGCTTAGCGTCAAACTGTTTAAGCGTTGCTTTGCCTCGGTTTACCGCAAACGCCGTTGTCACGTCAGTCACTTCAACGTTATTCGCGATGAACTCTTCAATGAGGATCTTACCTGCAATGTCTAACCCTTTCAGGGCCGACAGATCAGGTTCAACATCGCTCAATGGGGCTTTCTTCGCAGGTGCGGACGGTTTAGGTGCTTCGCCTTTTGATGCATTGTCATCAGAGGCAGGGGCTGACCCTTCTTTTCCGCCAAGGAACGCATCAACGTTAATCTTCTTGCTGTGAAGGTCAAAACGCACCGCAGGAATATCCGCCAATACAACAGATGCATTGCCATCAACAACAAGCTCATCCACGTTTGCAACAAGATTCGCTAACGACACTTTCTGCACTGCGCCGTTATAGTCAACATCGCCTTTAAAACCGACGTTCATTTTCGGACGAGGAAGTGCTGATCCCACCAATGCGGTTGCCACATCAATGCCTTTTACCGCAATTTGCTGCATGGTTTCATCAACCAACAACTCTGCAGTACCCGACGTATCAAACGCCAAGTCATTCGCTTTGCCTTTAACCGAAAAGCCAATGTTCGCAGGAATCGCAATACCCGCTTGGTCAGCGGTAACACTGACACTTTCAAGCGTCAGTTGCGGATCGTTCAAAGTGGCAGACACTGACAGTTTACGAAGCTGAGATTTGATGGCGTCTTTTGCCAGCATCGCTTCCGTTGTGCCACGGGCAGTAAATGCCATCGCGTTTTGCTTACCTTGCACATTGAATTCAATCGGCACCCAAAGGCCCGTTTCCAATTTACCTACATTCAGGTTCAATGTGCTAATTTCGCTCACTGTGCCAGCTTTGTCATCACGAACCGTTGCGCTTGCATCCACGAGATCCAACCCGCCAATCGCGATAGTCCATGCTGTTGCTGGATCAGCAGGCGTTGTGCCTTCTTGCGGTGTTTCTGATGCTGGTGCTGTTGTTTCTGCGGTATCTGCTGGCGCGGCAGCTTCTTCGCCACCCGTTAGACCATCAAGGTTTGTGGTGCCGTTTGGCAGTGTTTGGATAAAGACGTGCGCGCCATAAAGGCTAACAAGACCGATATCCAGAGTGTCTGACAGCAATGGCATCACGGAAACAGACATTTCCGCCTTATCCAAACTCACCAGATTCGGTTCCGCAAAACCTTCAGGGTTTTTAAATTGAAGCTTTTCAACAGACAAGCCAAGACTTGGCCAGAATCGCCAACTGATATCACCGTCGATGATCAATTCACGACCCGTCGTTTTCTTCACTTCTTCTGTGATCAGGGGCTTAAAGTCGTTCGGGTTGATGACGGTGACAAGCACACCGATGGCAACCACAACGAGCAGTACCAAGCCAAGAAGTATGTAGAGGATTTTTTTCATAATAATGTGTCGTCCCTTTTTTAGAGCTTGCCTCTTCACCTTCGATGAGTGCCATGTTCTCAATGACATGAACTTCTCAAAGGCATAGCGCATATGAGGCGGTATAACGAGATGTGTGGAAGCCTAGCGAAATCTCTCTGCAATTGCTGTAGTAGACAATGCAGATTCAGCATAATTCCAACCTTCCTGCTGAACGTTGACGGAAAATCACTTTCGTCCGCTAGCGCCATCCATGGTCAATATTGTGTCGTTACCGTTGTATCTTTGTCGTTATCGTTGTGTGGCTACACACCGTCATCTTCGATGCGTGATGCCACTGCACCTTGTTGGTTTTTGTATTTGGCATTTTCGCGCTTGTTATAAGGGCGATCAGCAGGCCCGCTCATTGTTTCAAAGCTAAGCGCACCAATAGGCATACCCGGCCTTAACGCAAGGGGTAAACGCCCGCTGTTGAAAAACTCCAATACGATACGGCCTTTCCAGCCAGGGTCGATACGGTGCGCGGTGACATGCACCATCAGCCCCAATCTCGCCAAAGATGAACGGCCATCGAGCCAACCTACGATATCATCTGGCAGTGTCACGATTTCCTGCGTAACAGCTAGCGCCAATTGCCCAGGGTGAAGATAAAACGCTTCACCATCTGCAATGTGGATTTCTTCACTCATGATTTTATCGACTTGAGACGAGACTTCGTCTTTTGGCCCTGACAAATCAATATACGGTGCACCGTGATCACTGAAGACTCTAAATTTGTTCCCCAAGGTCACATCTGCTGTCACCCCGGAAATATCTTCATCGCTTGGACGCGGGTCGATCACTATCTTGCCTTCATCCAAATAATCGATGATGTGTTTATCGCTCAATCTCATCGCGCATTCCCTTTCGCAGGCTATTCAATGGTGTGACGTGTTCTCTGTCTTTGTCATTCTTCGCCCAAACACCCTTCTTCGAGGTTTCAAACCCTCATATTGAAGCCGTTGGACTTACACACGCACTCGCCCGAGTGAAACCTCAGGTGCTGGGTATTTTATCGAAGGACAGATAGAAAAAAAGCCGGACTCAGCCGGCTTTTTATTAATCTTTCAGTAGTTTGGCGATATGCGCCTTGAGAACATCAATCGCGATGCGGTTTTTACCGCCGCGAGGAACAATGATGTCTGCATACTGTTTGGATGGTTCAATGAACTGCATGAACATTGGGCGAACCGTGTTTTGGTACTGTTGAAGCACAGATTCCATGGTACGGCCACGTTCTGCTACATCGCGTTTAACACGACGAAGCAAACAGATATCTAGTGGAGTATCCATAAAGATACTCGCGTGCATCAAGTCACGTAGACGCGGATCGGTAAGCAACAAAATACCTTCAAGGATGATCACCTTCTTCGGTGTCAGCTTGGTGGTTTCCGTCATGCGAGTATGCTCTGAGTAGCTGTACTGAGGTACATCTACAGCTTTACCTTCAGTCAGCGCTTGAAGATGTTGGCAAAGTAAATCGTGGTCTAGCGCCTGTGGGTGGTCATAGTTCGTTTTGACACGCTCATCCATGCTGAGGTGACCTTGGTCGCGATAGTAGCGGTCTTCCGTGATAACACCGATCTGGTGGTCGCCAACTTTCTCTTTTAGTTCCTGATAAATCGTACTGGCGATCAGACTTTTACCGGATGCAGATGCGCCTGCGATACCGATAATGACACATTGGTTGTTGTCACTCATAAATGAATACCCGGAAATTTGGCGAGAAATAAACCGCCTGATTATAGGGAGTTGAGCTCTCAGGTGCCAACTAAAATTAGGAAAAGCGCCCATTTGAAACGTAAAGCGGACAAAGCTTCATCAATGTGACGTTACTTTATCCGCTTTTTCTCTGCACTTCAGGCTTGTGACGTAGATCACTCTACTGTTGTAATGGAAATTTGAGCAGGTGCAGCCTCACCATTCCAGTACAACTTACTCGCCACACCCAAGGCCATCTGACGATAAATCGCCGAATGTTCGCTATCTGGTTGACTCGCCACTGTCGGCGCGCCGGCATCAATGTCTTCACGAATACGAATATGAAGCGGCACTTGCCCAAGCAAAGACAATCCATATTGCGCGGCCATTTTTTGTGCGCCACCCTCACCAAAAATGGCTTCGTGGTGCCCACACTGACTACAAATATGGTAGCTCATGTTTTCCACCACACCGAGTACAGGAACCGCGACTTTCTCAAACATCGCGACACCCTTTATGGCATCTGCCAACGCAAGATCTTGCGGGGTTGTCACGACGATCGCCGCTGTCACGGGAAATTGCTGCGCCAAGCTCAGCTGAATGTCACCCGTGCCCGGCGGCATGTCCACCACCAAATAGTCCAAATCAGGCCATCGCGTTTCATTCACCAACTGTGCGAACGCTTTCGATGCCATTGGCCCGCGCCATACCATCGCGTTTTCATCCGGCACGAGATAACCAATGGAATTGCTGAACAGCCCATGGGCTTCAATCGGTTCCATGGTTTTGCCATCGAGTGAATGCGGCTGTTTGCCTTTGGTTCCTAACATAAGCGGTAACGAGGGCCCGTAGATATCGGCATCAAGCACGCCCACTTTCGCGCCTTGTGCTCGCAATGCCAGCGCAAGGTTTACCGACGTGGTCGATTTGCCCACGCCCCCTTTTGCAGAACTGACGACAATCAGATTCTTCACGCCTTTCAATAACGCTTTGTCGCCCGCTTTTAACGGCACAACGCTTTGCGTTACTTTGAAACGAGGGAGCGAAATGTCCCGTTCAATCTGCGCTTCTATCCACGCATCAAGCTCAGACGCCAGTTCACTGGCCGCAAACGGAAACGTCACGGTAAACGCCTTATCGTCAGATTGCGCCACCATGCCATGTTGGCTCGCCCAGTCACCAATAAGTGCCGGATGTTCAAATTGATTCAAGAAGGCTATCGCGGCAGATAAATCCGCATCCTTATTTTTACTACGACCAAATATCATGGTGAGCACCGTCTCCTCGTTCGAATACCATTGCGGTTTTCCTTAGCCTAATGAAAATCACACCAATTCACACGGTTTTTACACGCTTTGAATAACCAAGTAACGAGAATCCGTGAAAGTGAGTGATTCACACCACACGCTAGGCAATCCAGCGTCTATCAGGTAAGATTTGCGGCATTCTTCCGATTCATTCTGTCAAAAGCGAACGATCTAGATTATGGCTGCAAACCAACGAAAAATTCTGGTTACCTGTGCCCTGCCTTACGCAAATGGTTCTATTCATTTGGGTCATATGCTCGAGCATATTCAGGCAGACGTGTGGGTGCGTTATCAGCGCCTGCGTGGCAACACGGTTAACTTCATCTGTGCAGACGATGCGCACGGTACGCCGATCATGCTGAAAGCTCAGCAGTTGGGTATTGAACCGGAAGCCATGATTGCGGAAATGCAAAAAGAGCATGAAACAGATTTCGCAGGCTTCGATATCAGTTTTGACAACTACCACAGCACCCACAGTGATGAGAACCGTGAACTTGCGTCGCACATCTACACGCAACTGAAAAACAATGGTTTCATCAACAGCCGCAGCATTTCTCAACTGTTTGACCCAGAAAAAGAAATGTTCTTGCCAGACCGTTTCGTGAAAGGCACTTGCCCGAGCTGTAAGTCTGAAGACCAATACGGCGACAACTGTGATAACTGTGGCGCAACCTACAGCCCTACCGAACTGATCAACCCTAAATCAGCGGTAAGCGGTGCGACGCCAGTCATGAAAGACTCCGTACACTTCTTCTTTGACTTGCCACAATTCGCGGGCATGTTGAAAGACTGGACCACCTCTGGTGCGCTTCAAGAAGAAACCGCAAACAAAATGGCAGAGTGGTTCGAAACAGGTCTGCAACAGTGGGATATTTCTCGCGATGCCCCTTACTTCGGTTTCGAAATCCCAGGTGAGCCAGGCAAATACTTCTACGTATGGCTAGATGCACCGATTGGCTACATGGGTTCATTCAAGAACTTTTGTGACAAAAACAGCCACGTTGATTTTGACGAATACTGGAAAAAAGATTCAACGACCGAGCTTTACCACTTCATCGGTAAAGACATCGTGTATTTCCACAGCCTGTTCTGGCCTGCAATGCTTGAAGGGTCTGGTTTCCGCAAACCTACCAATGTGTTCGTTCATGGTTACGTGACCGTTAACGGTGCGAAAATGTCGAAATCAAAAGGCACTTTCGTTAAAGCAAGCACTTACCTGAAGCACTTAGACCCGGAATGCCTGCGTTATTACTACGCGGCGAAACTCAACAACCGCATCGACGATCTGGATTTGAATCTTGAAGATTTCGTTCAGCGTGTAAACTCTGACATCGTGAACAAGGTGGTTAACCTTGCATCACGTAACGCAGGTTTCATTGCGAAGCGTTTCGAAGGCAAACTGTCTGCTGAATGTGCAGAGCCTGCACTGTATGCAGAATTTGCTAACGCAGCAGATCGCATTGGTGACATGTTCGAGAAGCGCGAGTTTAGCCGTGCGATTCGTGAAATCATGGCGCTGGCAGACAAAGCCAACCAATACGTTGACGAAAAAGCCCCATGGGTTGTTGCGAAAGAAGAAGGCAAAGATGCTGAACTTCAAGCGATCTGCTCAATGGGTATCAACCTGTTCCGCGTATTAATGGCTTACCTAAAACCAGTAATGCCAGAACTTGCAAAACGCACAGAAGCGTTCTTGAATGAAACCCTAACGTGGGAAGGCATCGCGCAGCCGCTGACCGATCACACAGTTAGCCCGTTCAAAGCCTTGTTCAGCCGTATTGATCCTAAACACGTTGAAGCAATGGTTGAATCATCGAAAGAAGATGCAGCCGCTGAAAAAGCGCTGGCGGATAAAGCGAACGCAAACACGAGTCCATTGGCTGCAGAACCCATTGCTGCAGAAATCGAATTCGACGACTTCGCAAAAGTTGATCTTCGTATCGCGAAAATCATTTCATGTGAAGAAGTGCCAAAAGCTGACAAGCTACTTAAGTTCCAGTTGGACATCGGCGGCGAAACGCGCCAAGTGTTCTCTGGCATTAAGTCTGCGTACAAAGCAGAAGACCTTGTCGGTAAGTACACCGTAGTAGTTGCCAACCTGAAGCCTCGCAAAATGAAGTTTGGCATGTCTGAAGGCATGATCCTAGCGGCTGGCCCTGGTGGTAAAGACCTATGGTTGCTTGAGCCACACGAAGGTGCACAAGCGGGTATGCGCGTCATGTAATTTGGCACTCGCCAACGCATAGCCTTATCGCGCTAACACCATTGAAAAGAGAGCTCCGGCTCTCTTTTTTATTGCTTGTTTTTCTCTCGCCTATTCCTCGTCTTTTCTGCTTAACAGCCTCCTAACTTGCACCACGTTAGGTCATGCTTGCATCAACACGTATCACTGGTTGCATATGAATATTGTAAGCCATTGAAATATCGCCCATAAAAATTGGCACAACCCCTGCAATTGTCAGACAGGTTCTCTATCGAGGAAAATGCTATGACAATGCTAACGTCCATCACGCCAAACTGGTTTCGTCAGTTCGCTAAAAGTTTTACGCGTTCACGTGATTTAAAGCAGGAACACTATCGCACTCAAATCTCGTCACTGCGGGCGTTGCTGTGGATGCTGCATGAACACAACGCGCGTTTTGTGCTCACCCCTCAGTCACCAAAAGCATCAGAGGCACGTTCAGACATTTATAAACATTGTCTGAAAATACAGCGCGAATGTGCAGCCCCTCAACGGCCTCTCTTTCGCGTACTCAACAGCCGCATGGAAAATGCGCTCTCTGCCCTGCCTAACCAATCGAAAGCCGCATGGTATGCGATTCACGCCCGTGCATCAGATCATCTTGTTTATATTATTGATGAAGTAACCCGTGCGTATTTCAGCGAAAACATGGCAGACACGTCGTACGAAGAGTATCAAGCGTTCTGGCAAATTTGGATTGATACCAAAGAAGCGCAGCTCCGCTTTGAACAAGCCACCATGCGTTTTTCAGAAGGTAAAACGGCAGCATGGCAATCGGTGAACCTTCAAAGCCGCATACTGCAAAAACGCATGCACCAACTTTCTTTGATGACATCTTCCGAAGCATCGATGGCATTCGAGCGTATTGATAATCGCTTTGATTCGATCATTAACGCAGAAGATGGGCAAATTCCCGCGGAGTCTCTGACAAAGATCAGCACAGATTTGAGCGTAGTATTGCTTCACCTCTTCGACCAAGAGCTATCAATACGCACCGCCGAAACCAACGAATACAAAGTCTCCACGGTTGCCTTGGCTTCTCAATAGGATGGCCTGAGCCGCAACATGTATCAAGAGAATGCATCACGTTAAACACCCAATAGAAAAAGAAAAACCGCCAGTGATGGCGGTTTTTTTGTCTCAAACAATGTATTCCAAACACAAAGGCGTTAGCCAGTTCGACGGAACTGCTTAACCAAGCGTTTTTGCTCTTGAAGGGCTTGATAGAGTGTTTCCGCTTCATCTACTGATTCACGGGCAATGTTGATCGTTTCTTGAGATACCTCAGAAACAGACTGGATATTGCCATTCATTTCATTGGACACCGCGGCTTGCTCTTGAACAGCTGTCGCGATTTGGTGATTTCTATCATTGATGTCAGTCACCAACTCTTGAGAACGTCTCAACACCTCGCCTGCTTGCTCAGCGCTTGATACACAATCAACAGACAATGCCGTGCCACGTTCCATGGATTCAACCGCTTGCTTAGTGCCGTTCTGAATCTGCGAGATAACGTCTTGGATTTCAGAGGTTGATTCTTGAGTTCGTTGAGCCAGAGCCCGAACTTCATCAGCAACCACCGCAAAACCACGCCCTTGTTCACCGGCTCGTGCAGCCTCAATCGCGGCGTTCAACGCCAGCAAGTTAGTTTGCTCAGCAATACCTTGGATGACATCAGACACAGCACCAATGCGCTTACCGTGTTCTTCTAGTTCAGAAATAACACTCGATGCCGTATCCAATTGTTTAGCAAGGTGTTGAATGGCATCAACCGTTTTACCGACGGTTTCCATCCCTGCAAGGGTCGCTTCTTGGGCTTCCATCGCCGCATCAGAGGCACTCTGTGTGTTCCCTGACATATCATTGGCAGTTGCAGACATTTCATTAATCGCTGCTGCAATTTGATCGGTTTCTGCATTTTGTCGGTCTAGGTTCGACGATGTACGTTGACCGTTCTCTTTCGCAAGGTTTGCAGCTGCAAGCACCTGATCACTGCCATCCATGATACGACCAACAACAGCATTCAATTCAGCTTCACGCATTTTCAGCGCCAACTCGATTTCAGACACATCATCAATTGCGCCGTTGTAGACGAATTCCATTAACGGGTTGTCATAAGCACTTCTTGCTCTCGACGTCACTCGCTCAAGACGACGCGTCAGCATGTATATCGCAACAATTGAAACGACAAGCTGTACGGCGACAGAGGCGATAAAACCACCGAAGAACCCTGCACCGCCAGCAAGTACAGCAGAAAGACCAAACCACATTGACGCACGCTGCCACAGTCGACTTCTTGGCATTTTCAAAGCTGATGGTGTCTTGCCGGCTAAAAGCTGCGGATACAATTTTTCTGCGCGGTCTACCGCTTTCCTATCAGGAACCATACGCACTGATTGATACTCAACAATCTGTCCGTTCGATTTAATCGGTGATGCAAACGCATTTACCCAGTAGTGATCACCATTTTGGGAACGGTTTTTTACCATGCCCATCCACGACTT
This sequence comes from Enterovibrio norvegicus, assembly GCF_002876705.1. Classification (GTDB taxonomy): domain Bacteria; phylum Pseudomonadota; class Gammaproteobacteria; order Enterobacterales; family Vibrionaceae; genus Enterovibrio; species Enterovibrio norvegicus_B. The sequence goes on from NZ_MDAG01000013.1 coordinate 460,563, forward strand.
GCCGGACTTTATAAAGTCCCACATATTCTGGAATGCTGCTGGTGGCATAGACGGGTGACGGACCATGTTATGTGGCTGACCAATCAATTCGTCGCGCGTGTAACCTGCTACTTCGCAGAATTCATCACTCACGTATTTGATGATCCCGCGTGTATCCGTCGTGGATAGTAAGTTGTAATCGACCGGAAATCGGATTTCCTTGTCCGTTACAGGATTATTGACTCGCATACGGCACTACCCTTTGTTTAATGAGACATCTTTCTAGTAATTAATACTAGACGAAATATTCCATCTGTAAGGGCAAGGTTCTGATTAATTAATCACTTACGTGTTAAAAATAAGATTTTCCTTTTTATTCAATAGAATAACTGTTGATAACTTTGCCAGTAGTGCATTACTGCAACGATACAGCTTGCTAAGAGGACGGCGGCAAAGCATCAGATTCTCAGCAATCTCTGAGGTTTAGCGTGTGATGTGGATTTGACGTTTTACAGATAAAAAGACATAAAAAACCGGCCAATGAGGGCCGGTTTTCAATATCGTGTCTTATATGCTTAGCCGATGTGAGCAAGGCCACCCATGTACGGACGAAGTACTTCAGGCACCTCAATGCGGCCATCTTCAAGCTGGTAGTTTTCTAGGATTGCTACCATAGTACGGCCAACAGCCAAACCAGAGCCATTCAACGTATGAAGAAGCTCAGGCTTCTTCTCTGACTTACGACGGAAGCGAGCTTGCATACGACGCGCTTGGAAGTCGGTCATGTTTGAACATGAAGAAATCTCGCGATACGTTGCCTGCGCTGGAACCCATACTTCTAGGTCGTACGTTTTCGCTGCGCCGAAGCCCATGTCACCGGTACACAGGATCACTTTACGGTATGGAAGATTCAGCAGTTGCAGAACTTTTTCAGCATGGCCCGTCAATTCTTCCAGTGCTGCCATTGAATCTTCTGGCTTCACGATTTGAACCAATTCCACTTTATCGAACTGGTGCATACGGATAAGACCGCGTGTATCACGACCGTAAGAACCCGCTTCTGAGCGGAAACATGGTGTATGAGCAGTCATGCGAATTGGCAAATCAGCTTCATCGACAATGGTATCGCGAACCATATTGGTCAACGGTACTTCAGCCGTTGGGATCAACGACATGCCAACGCCTTCTTCTGTCGCTGGTTGCGTGTGGAACAAATCTTCACCGAACTTCGGCAATTGACCTGTACCAAACAAGCTGTCAGCGTTCACCAAGTAAGGCACATACATTTCAGTGTAGCCGTGCTCAGTGGTGTGAAGATCTAGCATGAACTGTGCAATTGCACGGTGCAGACGCGCCATTTGGCCTTTCATCACGATGAAACGTGAACCAGACAATTTAACGGCGCTTGCGAAATCTAGGCCGCCAGAAAGCTCGCCAAGATCAACGTGGTCTTTCACGTCGAAATCGTAAGATTTAGGTTCACCCCAAACAGAGATTTCAACGTTTTCAGATTCGTCTTTACCAACCGGCACTGCATCATCAGCGACGTTTGGCACAGATTGAACAATGGCGTTCAATTCGTTTTGAAGATCAGCCAATTCTGCTTTTGCTTTGTTCAGCTCGTCGCCAAGGTTTTCAACTTCTGCCAGCAGTGGCTGGATGTCTTCGCCTTTCGCTTTCGCTTGACCGATGGACTTGGAACGAGAGTTACGCTCTGCTTGCAGCTCTTCTGTGCGAACTTGTAGCGATTTGCGTTTTTCTTCAAGGTCGCGAAGTGTATCGACGTCAAGCTTAAAGCCACGACGCGCCAGTTTTTCAGCTGTTGCGTCCAGCTCGGTACGAAGTAGTTTAGAATCCAGCATGTTAATCCTGTGAATCGTTATCTAACAGTGCCTGAAAAAGACTTAACGCTGCCACGCACTAATATGACAGCGCCAATATGAAAGGATCTGTACCCGCTAAATCGAGAGATATTTGTATCGCAGACAGTGGGTATTTATGGGTTTAAACAATACCCAAAATACCCCTTTTTTCCTAGCGTTTTTGAGGGCTATTTGCGTCCAATTGTTCAAGAAATGCCAACTTCTCAGCGATTTTAATTTCCAGTCCACGATTTACGGGTTCGTAATACCGCGTTCCTTTCATTTCAGCTGGGAAATAGCTTTCTCCTGCCGCATAAGCGTTTGGTTCGTCATGGGCATAGCGATACCCATCGCCGTACCCCATTTCTTTCATCAATGTGGTCGGGGCGTTACGAAGATGGTTCGGCACTTCAAAATCAGGGTGCATCTGCGCATCACGTAAGGCTTGTTTCCATGCGGTATAAACAGCGTTGCTTTTGGGAGCACACGCGAGGTAAACCGTTGCCTGTGCGATAGCGCGTTCGCCTTCAGAAGGGCCAACACGTGTAAAGCAATCCCACGCATTGATCGCGATTTCCATTGCACGAGGATCGGCATTACCAATGTCTTCGGAGGCAATGGCTAATAATCGTCTTGCCACATAAAGTGGATCACCACCTGCGGTGATAATGCGTGCATACCAATAAAGGGCAGCATCTGGGTCTGAACCACGCACTGATTTATGGAAGGCAGAAATCAAGTCGTACCAAAGATCGCCCTTGTTATCGAAGCGCGCGATTTTTTCACCCGCGACTTCCGCCAACAATTCAAGTGAAATGTTCTTCTGGCCTTTGCTATCTGGTTCTGCCATGTCTGACAGCAGCTCAAGATAGTTCAACGTCATGCGTGCATCACCAGACGTGAAGTTCGCCAGTTGTTCTTTGACATCCTCTAGGAAATGGAGCTTCTCCGCGCCAAGACCTCGAGTGTCATCCGTCAGCGCTTGCTCGATAACGTCAAGGATGTCGTCTTTGTCTAGCGATTTCAGCTTGTAAACACGCGCTCGAGACAACAGTGCGTTGTTTAATTCGAAGGAAGGGTTTTCTGTCGTCGCACCGATAAACGTGATGGTGCCATCTTCGATATGCGGCAAGAACGCGTCTTGCTGGCTTTTGTTGAAGCGATGCACCTCATCCACAAACAGGATGGTGCGGCGTCCTACCAGCTGGTTCTCTCGTGCTTTTTCAATGGCAAGACGAATGTCTTTCACCCCTGAGGTAACCGCAGACACGCGTTCAATTTCCGCGTTCGAATAACCTGCAGCGACTTCCGCTAACGTGGTTTTCCCTGTTCCCGGTGGGCCCCATAAAATCATGGAATGCAGTTGGCCACTCTCTAACGCGCGTCGAAGCGGTTTGCCTTCACTCAACAGGTGTTTTTGTCCGATGTATTCGGCCAAGTTTGTTGGCCGCATACGCGCGGCCAATGGACGAAAGTCATCGGCGAAATCGAGACTTAAATTGCTCAAGAGGAAATACTCGTTTTACTGTCGTTGGTCGTCCAGCTCTACGCCTTCAGGAACAGTAAAGCTGAAAAGTGATGCGCTTGGCGACGCATTTTTGACATTGTCGAGGGCAAAACGGCTCATTTGGCCATCTTGTTCAACCACTGCAAATTCAGAAATGCGGCCATCAGGACGAACAGTCACAACGAACTCACCCAAGTTAGACGCTTGCTTTGGCGACAACACAAACTTGTCACCGTCTTGGCTCACATTGTAGTTCTGCCAATCCGCAGGGTCATTACGCGTGAGCAAGACAAATGGGGTCTGAGACGTTGCATCGTCTAACCACATCGCGGTGACTTGCTCAATAAACGGGCTGTAATACCACAAGGTTTTACCGTCTGAGATCAGTAGGTTCTCATCAGGCGTTACCGTTTCCCAGTTAAACAGGTTCGGACGCTTCATGGCTAAGGTGCCTTCACCTTCGCTGATCACGTCACCTTCTGGGCTGGTAACGGTTTGATTAAACGCAGCAGTGAAACTGTTTAGCTTATCAAGACGCGTATTCAACTCTTGCTGAGGAGACGCAAACACGGCAGGTGCAATCAGCAGTAGAGACAACAACATCTTCTTCATTCGTATCATTCCAATCAATCTCTCGAAGGGGGTGGCGGTGCCAACACTTCGCGATTTGAGTTATGTCCGGGTGGACTCACTATGCCCTGCACTTCGAGTTGTTCAACAATTCGTGCAGCGCGGTTATAACCAATTTTAAATCGGCGCTGTACGCCGGAGACTGACGCTCTGCGCGATTCAGTCACAAACTCGACGACCTGATCAAACAGTTGATCCAGCTCATCACCATCTGCACCTTCGGCAGCTTCGCCCGGTAACAGACCTTCAGAGCCTTGGTCGCCATTCGTAATGTCGGTGATGTACTGCGGCTTACCACGCGCTTTCCAGTTACTGACTACGCGGTGAACTTCGTCATCGTTTACAAACGCACCATGCACACGTGCAGGATGGTTAGAGCCATTCGGCATGAACAACATATCACCCATACCCAGCAGCGACTCTGCGCCACCTTGGTCAAGAATGGTGCGGGAGTCGGTTTTGGTGGAAACCGTAAACGCCATTCGAGTTGGAATATTGGCTTTAATCAAACCAGTAATTACATCAACCGATGGGCGTTGTGTTGCCAGTACAAGGTGAATACCTGCCGCACGCGCTTTTTGCGCCAAGCGAGCAATCAATTCTTCTACCTTCTTACCTACGACCATCATTAAGTCAGCAAATTCATCGACAATGACAACAATGTAGGGAAGTTTTTCTAAAACAGGGGCTGTTTCATCCATGCTGTCGCCCGGTTTCCAGAGCGGATCAGGAATAGGATGGTTCGCGTCATTGGCTTCTTTAACCTTATCGTTAAAGCCGCCGATGTTACGTACACCAAGGGCTGACATCAGTTTATAACGACGTTCCATTTCGGCCACACACCAACGTAGCGCGTTACCGGCATCTTTCATGTCGGTCACCACTTCGGTGAGAAGGTGTGGAATACCTTCATAAACCGAAAGTTCCAACATTTTCGGGTCAATCATGATGAAGCGAACATCTTCTGGGCCCGCTTTGTACAGCATGCTGACAATCATGACGTTTACGCCCACGGATTTACCAGAACCTGTCGTACCCGCCACCAGCATGTGCGGGGCTTTCGCTAGGTCTGTCACAACCGCTTCACCGGCGATGTCTTTGCCCAGCACCACAGAAAGCGGCGACTTAGAGGTTTGGAAGCGTTCACTCGCGACGACTTCTGACATAAAGACGGTTTCACGGCTCGTGTTTGGAAGCTCAAGACCGATGTAAGGCTTACCAGGGATAACGTCTACAACGCGCACCGCACTGGTAGACAGCGAACGTGCGATGTCTTTTGACAAGCCCATGATGCGGCTTACTTTCACACCCGGCGCAAGCTCAAGCTCGAAGCGTGTAATAACGGGACCAGGGAAGATACCTTTTACAGTGACCTTGATTTTGTAATCTTCAAGGCGCGTTTCAATCAGCCTCGCTTGGTATTGCAACTCTTCGTCAGAAGCACGTGTCGCTGTTTTACGCGCCGGATCGAGCAAATCCAACGTAGGTAAAGGCTCTGCCGGTTTTGGCAGGTTTGGCTCGTCTTTGATCAAAAATGGGTGCGTTGCGCCTGCGGCATTTTTTTGTGCTTCGCGAATGGTTTCAAGGAAAGGATCTTCCTCATCAGGGATCACGGATTGTGCTTGGGCACGGTCAAGCTCGGATAAGCCATCGGTATTACCAATCGCAATCTCGCGCGCTTCAGCTTCACTTTGTGACTCTTCAACGACTTCCCATTCTGCTTGCGCGTCGACCGACTCGCCGTTTGCACTCTCTTTTGTCGCACGAACACCATCGTCGTCTTGCTCAAGTGCATCGTTCAACGCTGCGTTCTGAGAAACGCTTTGCGGCACGGCATCAACACTTGGTGCTAAATTCGGTGTGAAGCCTTCGTTTTCATCAATATCGAACGGCGGTTCATCGCGATCATTCATTTCAAATGATGCGGCGCTATCACCCAACACACTGTCGTCTGAGACTGGTCTTTGTTCAACCACCGACGAAGACGGTGATAGCAAGATATCATCCTCAAGCTGGGCATCGTCAAAGCTGATGGTCGGTTCTTTTCGCTCAGCGGATTCACCCGCCAATGCTGCACCAGAGACAGTGGCGGCAATGGCTGCTGTTACAGGTATCGGGCTCACGGGGCTAAGTGACGTTGTCGGAGTAGCATGGATAATAGGCGCAGGCGCGCCCTCTTGCGATTCAACGCGTTGCACCTTGTTCAGTGCCGTCAGATCGGCGAGTTCACGGCCATCCGTTTTGGTTTGTTGCACGAACAATGGATCGTCTTTATCGGCATCCGACAATTCAACGTTTTCTGAGGTATCAACCGTTGAGCCAAGCATCTGCGGTTTATCGCCACGCGCTCGGTTAACAACCCAAGTCGCCGCAAATAACGTCTTTTCGCCCAAGGTATCCACAATGGTCAACCATGAAATGCCCGTGAATAGCGTAAAACCTGCTGCCCATAAGAACAGAAACACGAGCGTTGTTCCCAGAATATTAAACAGAGGAAGCGCTATGCCTGACAGCACATCCCCCACTACCCCACCGGATGAGAAATACCAGAAATCATCGAAATTCAGATCGGCAAGGCCACAACTGGTCAAGAACAACAGCACCACACCGAGGATGCGTGTGGCGAGGATGGTGTAGTTTAAAGGTTCAGACTCTCCACGACGGCGGAAAAACACCCAACCACCCAGCACCAGCAATAGTGGAAGTGGGTACGCTAATGTGCCTAGAGAGAAAAAGAAGGTATCTGCTACCCAAGCACCAAATGTGCCTGCGGCGTTTTGAACAGGGCCATCCCACGCGGTTTGAGACCATGATGGATCTGCTGAATCATAACTAAGGAGAGAAACTAGGATAAACACGGCTGACAGCAAAGCGAGAATGAGCGCGGTTTCTTTCAAGCGCTGCCTACCGTTTAATCGACGCGGGGTCTCTGTCTGTTTGTGCTCCTGACGCAAGGAAAACTCCATTATCACCTATCTATTTAATCTTATTCCGATCTGCGTATGTTGGCTTCGTTATTCTACGTTTTTGCCATCCCATACCATCGGTGAAGGGTTACGATTGTTTATGTTGGTGAATTGTTGAGTTACAAAGCATAAATCACTCAACACATCAGCCTTTTGCAAAAGTGTACACCAAACAAAAAAACAAACCGAGCAGCAAGCTACTCGGTTTGTCGAATATAACACTCTTCTAAGCCCAATGTGTCCGAGCGGTGTGAGGTTGCTAACGCGTTTTAATGACCAAATGATTGGTCTGCTTAACCTCTTCCATCACCACGTAGGTGCGGGTGTCATTCACACCTGGAAGACGAAGCAATGTTTCGCCTAACAACTTACGGTATGCGGACATATCAGAAACGCGGGTTTTCAAAAGGTAATCGAAGTCACCGGATACAAGGTGACACTCCTGAATGTCTTCTAACTGCTGAACAGCTTTGTTGAATTGCTCGAAAACATCCGGCGCACCACGGTTAAGCGTGATTTCAACGAAAACGAGCAGAGAAGCGTCAAGGAACTGAGGGTTAAGTAACGCGGTATACCCGCTGATGTAACCTTGTCTCTCTAGACGTCTAACACGCTCTAGACACGGTGTTGGCGACAGGCCTACACGCTTCGACAACTCGACGTTAGATACACGCCCATCCTTTTGTAGCTCATTAAGAATATTTCTATCTATACGGTCCAATTCCTTGGAGGGTTTCTTTTTGGCGTCAACCATTTTTTATTCCACCTTCTTACGTCCTTGCAATGTTAAATGCCATTTTTCCTAACATAACTTTAATATTTAGCATCAAATCTGGCTTTTTGCGAACTATACTAGCTCTAAATACAACAATAACACAAAACACTAGCTAATAACTCTACAAAGAATCGAGGAATCAGGATGATCATTGGTGTACCTAAAGAAATCAAAAACCACGAGTACCGTGTAGGCATGGTCCCTGCTAGCGTTCGAGAACTCACTTCCCGTGGCCACTCTGTTAACGTCCAGTCACAGGCAGGCATGGGAATCGGCTTCAGCGACGATGACTATGTTCAAGCAGGCGCAACAATATTGCCCACTGCTGAAGACGTCTTCGCGATCGCCGAAATGATTGTAAAAGTTAAAGAGCCGCAGGCTGTTGAACGTGCCATGCTTCGCGAAGGGCAAATTTTGTTTACTTATTTGCACCTTGCACCAGATTTTCCACAGACACAAGACCTTATCAAGAGCAAAGCTGTCTGTATAGCCTATGAAACCGTAACAGATTCTAAGGGTAGATTGCCACTCCTTGCCCCTATGTCCGAAGTTGCTGGTCGAATGTCGATCCAAGCAGGTGCGCAGGCGCTTGAAAAATCCCGTGGCGGTGCAGGAATGTTGCTAGGCGGCGTTCCTGGCGTTGAACCCGCGAAAATCGTCGTGTTGGGTGGTGGTGTTGTTGGTTCAAATGCAGCAAGAATGGCCGTTGGCATGCGCGCTGACGTAACCATCTTAGATCGCAACATTGATACACTACGCGCCCTCGATGAAGAGTTCCAAGGACGCGCTAAAGTGCTCTACTCAACGGAAGAAATTCTCGAAAAGCACGTTCTCGCCGCAGATTTGGTCATCGGAGCAGTACTCATCCCTGGTGCAGCAGCACCAAAATTGGTAAACGCTGGTCATATCAAGCGTATGAAACCGGGCGCGGCCGTGGTGGATGTCGCCATTGACCAAGGCGGTTGTTTCGAAACGTCTCACGCCACCACCCATGCCGATCCAACCTACATCGTTGATGATGTTGTTCACTACTGTGTCGCAAACATGCCTGGCGCTGTAGCACGAACGTCTACTTTTGCCCTCAATAACGCGACACTTCCTTATATCGTTAAACTGGCAAACCAAGGCTACCGCGAGGCATTATTAACTGACGATAACCTGCTAAATGGCTTGAACGTCATCGATGGGAAAGTGACCATTAAAGAGGTCGCAGAATCTTTCGACTTAGAATTTGTTGATCCGCGAGCGGCGCTTGCGTAATCGATAAGTAATAAGTGATAACATTTTTAGATTAAGGGCACCGCACGGTGCCCTTTCTTTAGCTTCTTATTTTCCCTACAATCAGCTTCAATATAAATACAAAATCCACCCGGAGAAATAATGAGCAACGTAAAGCATGCAAGCCTTCTTATCTTAGGTTCTGGTCCTGCTGGTTACACCGCCGCAGTTTATGCTGCGCGCGCAAACCTTAACCCGGTAATGGTAACGGGTATTCAACAGGGCGGTCAGCTAACGACCACGACTGAGGTTGAGAATTGGCCGGGTGATGCAGAAGGACTAACAGGCCCTGCATTGATGGAACGCATGAAAGAACATGCAGAGAAGTTCGACACAGAAATCCTGTTCGACCACATCAACGAAACCGACCTGACGCAACGTCCTTTTCGCTTGAAAGGTGACAACGGCGAATACACATGTGATGCATTGATCATTGCAACTGGCGCGTCTGCACAATACTTAGGTATGGAATCAGAAGAAAACTTCAAAGGTCGCGGCGTATCAGCGTGTGCGACATGTGATGGTTTCTTCTACCGCAACCAAAAAGTGGCGGTTATCGGTGGTGGTAACACCGCAGTAGAAGAAGCATTGTACCTTGCAAACATTGCCTCTGAAGTTCACCTTATCCACCGTCGTGACACATTCCGCGCTGAGAAAATTTTGATCAGCCGTCTGATGGACAAAGTAGAGAACGGCAACATCGTTCTGCACACAGATCGTGTGCTTGATGAAGTGCTGGGTGACGACATGGGCGTGACAGGCGTTCGCATTAAAGACACGCAATCTGATGAAACAGAAGAAGTCGACGTAATGGGTCTGTTCGTGGCGATTGGTCACAAACCTAACACTGGCATTTTTGAAGGCCAACTCGACATGCACAATGGCTACATTAAAGTGCAGTCGGGCCTTGAAGGTAACGCGACACAAACCAGCATTGAAGGTGTTTTCGCGGCGGGTGACGTCATGGATCACATCTACCGTCAGGCTATCACGTCTGCGGGCACAGGTTGTATGGCAGCACTTGATGCTGAACGCTTCCTGGATGCAAAAGAAAAAACCAAGTAAAACACGACTTCTAGGCCTGCTCACTTGCAGGCCTTTGCTTTGCCATACCCGCCTTCCCATACCTATACCAATGAAGTTTTATGGATAAAAAGAAACAGCGCTCTCTCGCCCAATGGCTTAAGGGGCAGAGCAAGCTAGGCAAAACGTGGCTCATGACAGCTATCGGCTTGGCATTTTTGTCAGGTTTGTTTTTAGTCGCACAAGCGGCTCTGCTAGCCAACATTCTGCATGAACTTATTATTGAACATACCGACAAAGCCGATCTTTGGCTCTCTTTCGTCGGTCTCGCCGTTATCGTTTGCCTTCGTGCCGTTTGTAGCTGGGGCAAAGAACAAGCCGGCTACCGTGCGGGGGAAGCAGTTCGCTTGCACATCCGTCATCTCATTATGGATAAGTTAGAAACCCTAGGTCCTGCGACTATCCAAGGAAAACCCGCCGGTACGTGGGCAAGTCTTGTGCTTGAACAAGTTGAGGAGATGCAGGATTTCTTTGCTCGCTATCTGCCTCAAATGGCCATTGCCGTTCTTATTCCGTTTGTGATTCTTATCGTCGTTTTTCCACTTAACTGGGCGGCAGGGTTGATCTTCCTTGTTACTGCCCCGCTGGTGCCCTTTTTTATGGCACTGGTCGGCATGGGTGCAGCAGATGCAAACCGCCGTAACTTTAAAGCGTTACAACGCCTGTCTGGGCATTTCTACGATCGCCTTCGCGGCTTATCAACCATCCGTTTATTTGACCAAGCGGAAGCAGAAAGCAAACACCTTCGCTTGGCCTCTGAAGATTTTCGCAAACGCACCATGGAAGTGTTGCGCCTTGCATTCTTGTCGTCCGCGGTGCTTGAATTCTTCACAGCGTTGTCGATTGCGGTCACCGCCGTCTACTTCGGTTTTAGTTACATTGGTGAACTGAATTTCGGCCATTATGGTATCGGCATCACGCTCTTTATTGGTGTGTTTGTCTTGGTGCTTGCCCCTGAGTTCTATCAACCACTGCGAGATCTGGGCACCTATTACCACGCAAAAGCCCAAGCCATTGGTGCAGCAGAATCCATCGTGAACTTCTTAGACTCAACGCCTGAACATCAGTCTTCGGGAGATGCAAAGATTGCGTCTGACGTCATCACGCTTGAAGCAACAGACCTCGAAGTACTGAGCCCCGATGGTGCTGTGCTAGCCGGCCCTCTTAGCTTCTCAATTCGAGCCGGACAAAAAGTGGCTCTCGTTGGACAAAGCGGCGCAGGCAAAACCAGTTTAATCAATGCTCTACTCGGCTTCCTGCCTTACCGAGGCAGTCTTAAAATGAATGATATTGAGCTAAACTCTGCCGATCTTTCACATTGGCGCAAGCAGGTCAGTTGGGTTGGGCAAAACCCACAACTGTTCCACGGCACCATTCGAGACAATATCTGCTTAGCATCAACGCTCACCTCAGACGCTGATATGCACACAATGGCGAAAGCCGCCTATGCTGATGAATTTATTTCTAAGCTAGAAAACGGCTACGACCACCATGTAGGCGATCGCGCCGCAGGTCTTTCTGTTGGTCAGGCACAGCGCATCGCCGTTGCTCGCGCATTGCTGCAAAACGGCAAATTCTGGGTACTTGATGAACCGACAGCGAGCCTTGACGCTGCTAGCGAAAAATTGGTGATGGCGAGCTTGAGCCAAGCAACAAAAGACGCAACAACCTTGTTGATCACTCATCGCATTGACCAACTGGGAGAGAGCGATCAAATCCTCGTGATGGACAAGGGTAAGCTGGTTCAACAGGGCACCTTCGATACGCTCAAAGACGTGGGCGTATTTGCAGAAATGATCCATGCCGTAGACAGGAGTGACTTAGATGCGTGATCTCATTCCTTTCCTGAAACTCTACAAAAAGCATTGGTTCGGCCTGTCTTTGGGCATGTTGTTGTCATTCGCTACCCTCGCTGCCGCAATTGGCTTGCTGACCCTGTCAGGCTGGTTCATTGCTGCATCGGCTGTTGCAGGCCTTGCTGCAACACAAAACTTCAATTACATGCTTCCTGCCGCAGGTGTTCGTGGTTTCTCCATTGCGCGAACTGCTGGGCGTTGGGGTGAGCGCGTGGTGAGTCACAACGCAACATTCAAGTTGCTTGCTGATCTCCGTATTTTCTTCTTTGAGAAACTGACCCCACTGATCCCAGGAAAAGTCGGCAACCTACGTGATGCCGATATCCTCAACCGATTAGTGGCCGATGTTGATGCAATGGACCACGTCTATTTGCGTCTCGTCAGCCCGATGATTGTGGGCGTGTTAGGCATTCTCAGCATCAGTGGTTTTCTGTATTGGTTCGACCCTGCTATCGGTTTAACACTCGGCAGCATACTTTTCGCACTCATGTTTATCTTGCCTGTGGTGTTCTTCGTTCTTGGTCGTCCACATGGCGCGGAAATCACCCATGCAAAGTCGCGTTTGCGCACTTCTCTCCTTGATTGGCTTCAAGGTCATGCTGAGCTGCAGATTTTCGGTGCCGCAGAGCGTTACCGCGAACAAGCGAATAACGATGAAAAAAGCCTGCTTCACGCACAACGTCAAATGGCAGGGATAACGGGCCTCGCAAATGGCGTACTCCTAGCGGCAAACGGCTTAACTCTGGTACTTATGCTTTGGCTTGCCGCGGATGGCGTGGGTGGGGACTATCCCAATCCAATGGTTGCTATGGTTGCCTTTGCCACCATGGCAAGCTTCGAACTGATGATGCCTGTCGCAGGCGCGTTCCAGTATCTAAGCCAAACAGTGACGTCGGCAAAGCGCCTGAACGAAATCATTGAGGCGACGCCAGAAACACCGTTTGATCCCTTGGGTTATAACAACACCGCAAAAGGCGATATCACCTTTGATGCCGTGACATATCGCTATCATGGTGCAGATCAGGCTGCTGTCGACAATGTGTCTCTTCACATCAAAGCTGGAGAAAAAGTGGCACTGCTAGGCAGAACAGGCTGTGGTAAATCTACCTTGTTACAACTGATTACCCGTGCTTGGGATCCAACAGAAGGTGAAATACGCATCGACAACGTGCCGCTTTCAACGTGGCGAGAATCCGCATTGCGTTCGTCCGTGGCCGTCGTCAGTCAGCGCGTGGATATTTTCAATGGTGCCCTGCGTAACAACCTTGCGATGGCAAAACCAGCAGCGACTGATGAGGAGCTGCTCGATGTTATCCATAAAGTGGGGCTCTCCGCCCTACTCGATGGGCCAGGATTGGATACGTGGCTAGGAGATGGTGGTCGCCAGCTTTCTGGCGGTGAACGCCGTCGTGTTGGCATTGCACGCGCCTTGTTGCGTGATGCGCCTATCTTGTTGCTGGATGAACCTACCGAAGGGCTCGACGTGAAAACGGAACAACAGATCTTGTCTTTGCTGCTTGAGCACAGCCAAGGCAAAACCGTGTTGTTCATTACGCACAGATTGGTTGGCTTGAAAGATATGGATACCATTTGTCTAATGGACGAAGGTGGCATCATCGAGCAAGGCTCTCACAGCGACTTAAAAGCTGCAGGTGGGCGCTACACAAGTTTGTTGCAACGTATTCAGTAATGCGTTTCAGATTGTATACTTAAGGGAGCTTCGGCTCCCTTTTTGTTAATGGCCTTGCTGCTTCTCAACCCAACCGTTCACCTTGGAATATCGGATCATTGAATGACCATCTATTTACCGCCACTGGATGACAATAAGCCTGAGCATTTCCCTCCTATCTCATCAGCACTCGATGATCCTGACGGATTGCTCGCGATAGGCGGCGACCTTTCTCCTCGTCGATTGGCATCAGCCTACCGACAAGGGATCTTTCCATGGTTTGGTGTCGATGAACCTATTTTGTGGTGGTCCCCTTCTGAGCGAGCAGTGATCAACCCTGCCACGTTTACACCTCAAAAAAGTCTGCGAAAGTTTGTGCGTAAAAACGGGTATCGCGTGTCGATTAATCAATGTTTTGACGACGTCATCCAACACTGCGCCTTGATTCGAGGCGAAGACATGGTATGGATCACGCCTGAAATGCGTAACGCTTACAAAGCGCTTCACCGTCAAGGTGGCGCGCACAGCGTAGAGGTGTGGCAAGGCGATGAACTCGTTGGCGGACTGTATGGTGTGAGCGTCGGTGCAATGTTTTGTGGCGAATCCATGTTTTCACTTAAACCCAATGCCTCTAAAACGGCGCTGTGGTTCTTCTGTGAGCACTTTCGCCGACATGGTGGTCAATGGATAGATTGTCAGATGATGACAGAGCACTTGGCTTCTATGGGCGCACACGCCGTATCGAGAGACACATTCTTGACTGAATTAGACCAGCTTAAGCACATCACGCTCGACGCGTCAGTATATAAGCCACAGCGCCTAGGAGTGCAGGATGATTAAACATGCCATCAAACTCGGTGTCATGGCGGCATCCCCTTGCAACTACTTACCCTCAGAAAAAGAGTCCATCGCCATTGTGATGGATGATGATTTGTTATCAAGCGAAGGCTACAACTATCTCGTCCAAGCGGGTTTTCGACGCAGCGGCAACAATATTTATCGTCCACATTGTGGCGCGTGCACTGCCTGCCACTCATTGCGGGTGTCGGTGGAACATTTCCAACCGTCCAAGAGTCAGAAGCGACAACTCAACCAATTAAAGCGGCTCGACCTTCAATTAAAAGACACGCTCGATGACAATTGGTTTGAACTCTATGACCGATACATTTCCGCGCGCCATCGCGACGGCTCCATGTATCCCGCACGAAAGGACGACTTCCTGTCATTCGTGCAAAGTGACTGGCTAACGGTGCGCTACCTCCATGTTTATGACCAAGGTCGATTGATTGCCATCGCGGTGACAGACGATGTTGATGCAGGATACAGTGCCATTTACAGCTTCTTCGCCCCTGACCATTCATGGTCGCTGGGTTCGCTGTGTGTGCTCGCCCAGCTAACGCTGGCAAACAAAAATCAGAAGCCTTGGCTCTATCTTGGCTTCCAAATCGATGCTTGCAGCGCAATGCGCTACAAAGAAAAATTCAAACCTAATCAGCGTTACATTGCCGGTGAATGGGTTTCTTTCGAAAAATGATCCGCCACCCTTTGTGTATCTGGCACTGTATACGCCTGATTTATCATCATAGATTTCGCCAATACCCCATAAATTCTGGCCTGAATCACGTCAAACTTAGACCTCTGGCGGATTTTTGCTGGTCACTGTGAATACAAAGGGGTAAAATTTCGGCCCTGAACTTTACAGACTCAAACAATCAAGGCATTATCTGCCAGTCAAAAAATGGCTGAGAGATAGCCTAAGAGGATTAAATGGCAAAAGAAGACGTAATTGAACTGCAAGGTACCGTATTGGACACCCTGCCAAACACTATGTTTCGCGTAGAACTTGAGAACGGCCACGTAGTTACTGCTCACATCTCTGGTAAGATGCGTAAAAACTACATCCGCATCCTAACGGGTGACAAAGTTACTGTTGAAATGACACCTTACGATTTGTCGAAAGGTCGCATTATCTTCCGCGCGCGTTAATCCTCACGTCTCGCGAACACAAAAAAAACCCGGCGCATGCGCCGGGTTTTTTGGTTCCTGCTTTTTAACGAATCAAGCAGGTTCCATCTCATCACTAAAGCTGAAGGTAAGCGTGTCGTTCTTCACACCTACTTTCACTGTGCCGCCATTCACCAAACAACCGAACAGCAGTTCGTTCGCCAAGTTCTTCTTCACATGCTCTTGCATGACACGCGCCATTGGACGTGCACCCATAGACTTGTCATACCCTTTCTCTGCCAGCCACAGTTTCGCTTTATCTGTCACTTCAAGAGAAACGCCACGCGCATCCAATTGAGCTTGAAGCTCGACAACAAACTTGTCGACAACTTGAAGAATGATTTCTTTATCCAAGTTGTTAAACCAAATGATGTTATCAAGACGGTTTCGGAACTCAGGTGCAAATACCTTCTTAATCTCAGCCATCGCATCGTGGCTGTGATCTTGTTGGATCAAGCCGATCGATTTACGAATGGTTTCCGTTACGCCCGCGTTGGTTGTCATCACGAGGATCACGTTTCTGAAATCAGCCTTACGACCGTTGTTGTCCGTCAGTGTCCCGTTATCCATTACCTGAAGAAGCAGGTTGAAGACATCAGGGTGTGCTTTTTCGATTTCATCAAGCAGCACCACACTGTGTGGATGTTTAATGACTGCATCAGTCAGCAAACCACCTTGGTCATAACCCACATAGCCAGGAGGCGCACCAATCAAACGGCTGACGGTATGGCGCTCCATGTACTCTGACATATCGAAGCGTTGCAGCTCGATACCCATAGCACGGGCAAGTTGAACGGTGACCTCGGTTTTACCCACGCCCGTTGGACCTGCAAACAAGAACGAACCCACTGGTTTATTCTCTGCGCCCAAGCCTGCGCGGCTAAGTTTAATCGCTTCACACAATGCACCAATGGCATCATCTTGTCCGAAGACCAGCATCTTGAGTTTCTGCTCAAGCGACTGAAGCACTTCGCGGTCAGTTGACGACACGGACTTCTCAGGGATACGCGCCATCTTCGCAATCATGGCTTCAATATCACCAACGCCAACGGTTTTCTTACGCTTGTTTGCTGGTGCAAGGCGACAGCGCGCACCGGCTTCATCAATCACATCAATGGCTTTATCTGGTAGATGACGGTCATTAATGTATTTGGCTGAAAGCTCAACCGCAGCTCGGATGGCCTTATTGGTATAGCGAACTTCATGGTGAGCTTCGTACTTCGGTTTCAACCCCATCAGGATCTTCGTGGTGTCATCAATAGATGGCTCCACAACATCGATTTTTTGGAAACGACGAGCCAGCGCGCGCTCTTTTTCAAAGATGCTGCTGTATTCCTGATAGGTGGTCGAACCGATACAGCGGAGTTTACCGCTCGAAAGTAACGGTTTGATCAAGTTAGCGGCGTCTACTTGACCGCCTGATGCCGCACCTGCACCAATGATGGTATGAATTTCATCAATGAACAGAACCGCATGCTCTTCTTTCTCAAGCTGCTTCAGAATGGTCTTGAAGCGCTTCTCAAAATCACCACGGTATTTGGTTCCCGCAAGAAGCGAACCAATATCGAGAGAGTAAATAACACAGTTTTCAATGATTTCTGGCACTTGGCCTTCAACGATGCGCCAAGCGAGGCCTTCTGCAATCGCTGTTTTACCGACCCCAGCTTCGCCAACCAAAAGTGGGTTGTTCTTACGACGACGGCAAAGGACTTGGATAGTACGCTCAAGCTCTTTGTCACGGCCGATAAGTGGGTCAATACCGCCAACACGAGCAAGTTGGTTAAGGTTGGTTGCGAAGTTCTCTAAGCGCTCTTCACCACCTTCAACGGCCGCTTCTTCAGAAGAAAGGTCCGCACCCGGCAGTTCTTCATCGCTGCTTGCAGATTTGGTTGTACCGTGTGAAATGTAGTTAACGACATCAAGACGGCTAATATCATTTTTCTTAAGCAGATAAGCCGCGTGGGATTCTTGCTCACTAAAAATGGCCACCAGCACGTTAGCGCCACTTACTTCACTACGACCCGATGATTGGACGTGGAAGACGGCACGTTGAAGTACTCGCTGAAAACTCAGCGTTGGTTGGGTTTCTCGATTGTCATCATCAACAGGAATCAACGGCGTTGTTTGTTCGATGAATGCTTCCAATTCTTTGCGCAAGGCATCAAGATCGGCGCGGCAAGCGAGTAGCGCTTCTCGAGCGGCAACGTTTTCTAACAACGCGAGTAACAGGTGTTCCACAGTCATAAACTCATGACGTTTCTCACGTGCTCTTGCGAACGCCCCGTTCAGGCTCGCTTCAAGTTCTTTGTTTAGCATAAGGCACCTCCCTCAATAACCACATTCTGGTGTGCCGGAGAAATCCTTTTTCTATCGCTTAGGCTTTCTCCATTGTGCACAGTAGTGGGTGCTGATGTTCTTTTGCATACATCATTACCTGTGCGACTTTCATCTCGGCAACTTCCGAGGAATAAATGCCACAGACAGCCTTTCCTTCATAGTGAACAGCTAGCATCAACTGTGTCGCTTTTTCCAAATCCATGGAAAAGAATCGCTGTAACACCTCCACTACAAACTCCATGGGGGTGTAATCATCATTATTCAATAGCACTTTGTATAATGATGGCGGTTTTACTTTGGTTTCTTCCGCTTCTTTAACGTCAGAATCCGGAACTATCCATTCGTACATTTTGCTCATAACTGCTTACAATCTTTAAGGTAGCTCAAGTGTTCCTTACAAAACAATTATTTATCTAGGTGTTTTGTATATTGGGATATCATACACAAGAAACGCTACCGATACTTAAAACGTAATTCACAGATTGTATTCCAGCAACCGTGACAATGCTATGTTGAGCAATCTTTGCGATGCAGAAATAGTGCCATAGTTCACCAATCCCTCCTCGCCGTTTCAATCTCAAATCACTTTGTCAATCAATCAGACCGTCAAAACACCCTGCGTATTACAGACAGAACCCACAATGTAAGAATATCCATACACTTGTTTGGATTACCACAACCATCATCTTACTTTCACTTTGTTGAACAGCACAAAAACTTAATTCTCTTCGTTAATATTCATTCATTAACTATTCACCAATCAGATACTTTGCAATGCGTGTATTAATACACTGACAAAAGTAAAAAAAAAACGGTTTCTCAAGCCTTAATTATCATGATGTTACAATTGGAGCCTTGATGACAGGGATTAACAGCTTTGAAGCTATTTTTTAAGAACCCTTAAAATCAACTTAACACATCCGACCTTTGACATTGATTCGATTGACTTATTCATGAAACAAAATGACACATAATGGTACACACATCATCCTTCGCGAACATCTTCAGTTATTTTTATTAAAATGTTGTTATATGGCTTCTAAGGGGCTTGACTGCCTAAATCTTTCTACTAGAGTGTGAATTGAAGTAAAAACATACAGCATCAATTACCAATGAGTAACGTGATTGCAGATGTTAGTTTTACTCATAGTTATGCAATTTGAATGCAAGAGGGATGTTTCGCATGGCAAGTGGTACAGTTAAATGGTTTAACAACGCTAAAGGGTTTGGCTTCATATGCCCTGATGAAGGTGATGGTGATATTTTTGCTCATTACTCTACGATTCAAATGGATGGTTACCGGACATTGAAAGCCGGACAGACCGTGAACTATGAAGTGCTGGAAGGTCCTAAGGGTTACCACGCTAGCCAGATTGTTCCAATAGAAAGCGAAGCCTTAAAATAATTAGTGTTGCTACAAATCTTTTTGCTGCCGTAAGGTCGAAGTTTGAAAGAGCGAACATTTTGTTCGCTCTTTTGTTTTATACGCTCCAGCCCAGATTCTAAAAGGCGTCTAGCCTCCTCAACCCCACAAAAAACATCCTAGATTATCAATACTGAGAAAGTACTCCCTCACGCAAAAGTCTAATTTCACCTTAGGGCGAGGCCAATTTTCTATACACATCGCTCAGACAAACGCTCAAGCAGTTTGAAGATGCAGGATTCCGTGAGATTTACAACGATACGCAAAGGCTCTCTTTCAGACAGTGCTCTCATCACTCAGCACTATTCGCAAAAAGCACACCTCTCTCATCGTTCGTAAGCGCTACCGAAACAAGGCCATCTCATTGTTTGGGTACATACTCGAGCATTTTTATAATGCTTGGGGCTACATATCTGTTAGACAAAGGGCTATTCGATGAAAATATCCGACTTATGGTTGGCGGGATTCCTATTCCTTTTTTCCATCCCTACCAACGCTGGTAACCTCAATTTCGCTTCTGAATCCGAGCTGGACGCAGCACTCGGACAACGAATTTCTCAACTAAGCCTCACGGGGGATCCGCGCTCTCCGCGCTCACTGCCTTCCATTACCACACCCAAAGCACAACTCGGGAAACTGCTGTTTTTCAGTAAAATCCAAAGCGGTAATTTCGACACTGCATGCGTCTCTTGCCATCACCCCATGTTAGGCGGCGCTGATGCACTCTCGATCGCAATAGGCGTCGATACAGTAAATCCTAATCTGCTCGGCCCTGGGCGTGAGCACAGAGCAACTGCGCCTTTCTACGATGGTGGCCCTACGATGCCCCGAAATGTCCCAACAAGTTTCAATCTTGGCTTTTGGGACAAACACATATTCCACGATGGACGTGTTGAAGCCTTGCTGCCTCTCCCCTTCCAACATGGTGCGATTGGCGGCATGAGTACGCCGGATTCAGGCAAAGACTTGCCAGATCCCGATGCCGGCAACAACCTCAGCACCGCGCAAGCAGCCTTCCCACAAATCACGCTTGAAGAAATGCGAGGGTTCACCTTTGCAGAGGGATTATCAAATCAAGACACACGAGAACTCGTGGCAGCGAGGATGCGAGGAGAAGGTGAGCCGTTAGCATTAAACCTTTGGCCAACGCTTTTTCGACAAGCATTCAACCTTCCTAATGCACCACTAGGCGACGTGATTACCCCTGCGTCAATTCGAGAAGTACTTGCTGAATACATGCGATCTCAAGTCTTTGTGGACAATCCTTGGTTTGGCTATGTTCAAGGCAATACCGATGCACTCACGCCACAGGAAAAACGCGGTGCTTTTAAATTTCTTTCTCGTAAAAGTGTCGGCGGGTTTAATTGTCAAAACTGCCACAGCGGCAATTTGATGACGGATGAAGGCTTTCATAACCTCGCCATGCCACAGCTAGGACGAGGTAAAGGTGATAGCTATACACGTACAAATGATTTTGGACGTTACCGAGAGACCAACCGTTTTAACGATTTATTCGCCTTCAGGACGCCGTCACTGCTCAATGTAGAGGTCACTGGCCCCTATGGTCACGCAGGTGCATATAGCACCTTAGAGGACACCATACGCCATCATATGAACCCTGCGGTAGCCATAGCACGTTATCAATATGACGGTACACAGCCTTCTGTTCAGCAAAGTGATATGCAAAACAATTCGCAAGAAGCAATAAACATCTTGTTTGTTCAGCAAATTGTTGGTGTCAGTAAACTCAACAATCACGCTTACAATGAGGAAGATATTCAAGACTTGGCCGCTTTTCTTCGCGCCTTGACCGACCCTTGCGTGAAAGATCGCCAATGTGTGTTGCCATGGCTCGTCGATAATGACATCGACCCTGATGGCCTGCGCATTGAAGCAATCGACATCAGCTTGCAACCACTCTAAACCCAACACTTCTGTGTACATCAAACACCTCTGTGCACATCCAACATGAGGTGTACATCGAAAGGGTGATTGAAGTAAGACGAGGGTTTTGTATCAGACTGAGTAAATGCGCCAGTCGAAGAGATGCATTGAGCCAAAGAAGTGAAACAAGATGGGAATCGAGGCTAAGACAGCGAGACCCTAAATATAAAAAAGCCCGGCGATTGCCGGGCTTAGAAACAAGTGAATCCTATGGATTACATTTGTTGAATCATGTCTTCTGCAAACTCAGAACACTTACGTAGCGTTGCGCCGTCCATGAGACGTTCGAAATCGTACGTTACAGTCTTGTTAGCGATCGCTTTTTCCATAGAAGAAATGATCAGGTCTGCTGCTTCAATCCAACCTAGGTGACGAAGCATCATTTCTGCAGAAAGGATCAGTGAACCAGGGTTAACCTTGTCCTGACCTGCATACTTAGGTGCAGTACCGTGCGTTGCTTCAAACAGTGCAATGCCATCACCGATGTTTGCACCCGGTGCGATACCGATACCACCAACCTGTGCAGCAAGTGCATCAGACACGTAGTCACCATTAAGGTTCATGGTGGCAATCACATCGTACTCAGCAGGACGAAGAAGGATTTGCTGAAGGAATGCATCAGCAATGACATCTTTGATGATGATTTCTTTGCCCGTGTTCGGGTTTTTCAACGTCATCCATGGACCACCGTCCAACAACTCAGCACCGAACTCTTCTTTTGCTACTTCATAGCCCCAATCTTTGAAGGCACCTTCGGTGAACTTCATGATGTTGCCTTTGTGAACCAGCGTCATTGAGTCACGATCGTTGTCGATAGTGTACTGGATTGCTGCACGAACAAGACGCTTAGTACCTTCCTCAGAAACAGGCTTGATACCGATACCACATTCCTCGTCGAAACGGATTTTGGTTGCGCCCATTTCTTCTTTTAGGAATTTAATGATTTTGTCTGCTTCAGCAGTGCCTGCTTTGAATTCAACACCTGCGTAGATATCTTCTGAGTTTTCACGGTAGATAACCATGTCAGTCAGTTCAGGTTGTTTTAGCG
Source organism: Enterovibrio norvegicus (assembly GCF_002876705.1). Taxonomy (GTDB): domain Bacteria; phylum Pseudomonadota; class Gammaproteobacteria; order Enterobacterales; family Vibrionaceae; genus Enterovibrio; species Enterovibrio norvegicus_B. Next base: position 482,924 of record NZ_MDAG01000013.1, read on the forward strand.
GGCTTGGAACGCCTTCAAAATAACGAACAGGGCGAGCACAGATATACAGGTCAAGCTCTTGACGAAGGGCTACGTTCAAAGAACGGATACCGCCGCCTACTGGCGTCGTTAGAGGACCTTTAATTGCTACTTTGTAATCACGGATAAAATCGAGGGTTTCAGTAGGTAACCACTCATCTTCGCCGTAGATCTGGGTTGATTTCTCACCGGTATAGATTTCCATCCAGGAGATCTTACGGTCACCGCCGTAAGCCTTTTCAACCGCAGCATCGACAACTTTGATCATCGCAGGGCTAACATCAACGCCAATACCGTCACCTTCAATGTAAGGAATGACAGGGTTATTAGGAACGACCAGCTTGCCGTTTTCTACTGCAATTTTCTGACCATCAGCTGGCACGACTACTTTACTTTCCATTTAATTCTCCTAGCGTCCATTTGTTATCTTTTGCTCACCAAACAGAGCAATTTTCTGGCACACCGGAAACGTCCATTTGTTCCAAATTGGTGCAACAGGTAATTGTTCTGTTTGGTATAACATGCGGGCAAAAGAATACTGTAAATCATGCAACACGCCAATCACATTATTCCATGTATAATACGGAGGTCTCATTTGTTACCTGACCTGATTGACAGTATTTAATGACGTTTAAAACCACCACAAAAAGAAGCGCAAAAACATCCGCTTCTAAGCCAAATTCTCGACGCACTTCACGCTTGCGTTCCAATAAACCTGCGCGCTCGAAAGGCCAGACGAAAATCATCCTTTTCAACAAGCCATTTAACACCTTGACGCAGTTCACAGGTGAACCGAGAGATTCGACGTTAGCCGACTTTATTCCTGTGAAGGATGTCTATGCCGCTGGCCGCCTCGACAAAGACAGTGAAGGACTTTTAGTGCTGACCAATGACGGCATTCTTCAAGCACGATTAACGCAGCCAAAATCTAAATCACCAAAAACCTACTGGGTGCAAGTTGAAGGTATCCCAAGTGAGGATTCTCTCAACCGCCTGCGCGACGGTGTCGAATTAAACGATGGGTGGACATTGCCAGCAGGCATCGAGCTCATGCAAGAACCGACCATTTGGGATCGCAATCCGCCGATCCGCCACCGCCCTTCCATCCCCACAAGTTGGATCGCGATCACCTTGGAAGAAGGCCGTAACCGCCAAGTACGCAGAATGACGGCAGCCGTTGGCCACCCTACTCTGCGCTTGATTCGTCATCGAATGGGAGAATGGACGGTCGACGATCTGCAACCGGGTGAATGGAAAGAGGTTTCTCTTCCTCAAAAACAATGAAAATGTGATTGAGTTCTCATCTGTAACAGCGCGAAGGTTTCTGGTAAACTCTGCCACCGATTTAATTGGAGCTTGAAATTTCGTCATGTCAGATAACAGCAGCAAAAAAGTTATCGTCGGTATGTCCGGCGGCGTCGATTCCTCAGTATCAGCTTATCTACTGAAGCAGCAAGGCTATCAGGTAGAGGGCCTTTTCATGAAAAACTGGGAAGAAGACGATAGCGACGAGTACTGTTCGGCAGCGGAAGATCTGGCCGATGCACAAGCAGTCTGCGACAAGCTTGGTATTGAGATGCACACCATTAACTTTGCAGCTGAATACTGGGACAACGTCTTTGAACACTTTCTTAAAGAGTACAAAGCAGGTCGCACACCTAACCCAGACATTCTTTGTAACAAAGAAATCAAGTTTAAAGCCTTCTTAGAGTTTGCTGATGAAGTGCTTGAAGCTGACTACATTGCCATGGGTCACTATGTACGTCGCACCTTCCCAACTCAGGAAGGCGAAAACGCACAAATGCTGCGCGGCGTGGATAACAACAAAGACCAAAGCTACTTCTTGTACACCCTAAGCCACGAGCAAGTTGCACGCAGCCTGTTCCCTGTGGGTGAGTTAGAAAAACCAGAAGTTCGCCGTATCGCAGAAGAACAAGACCTGATCACCGCGAAGAAGAAAGATTCGACCGGTATTTGCTTCATCGGTGAACGTAAATTCACTGATTTCTTATCAAAATACCTGCCAGCACAACCTGGTGTGATTGAAACCACCGAAGGGGATGCCATTGGCGAACACCAAGGCTTGATGTACCACACGCTGGGTCAACGTAAAGGCCTACACATCGGTGGTCAAAAAGGCGGTGGCGGCCTAGAAGCTGCTTGGTATGTGGTTGATAAAGATGTAGAACGCAATGTGTTGATTGTTGCTCAAGGCCATGATCACCCACGTCTATTCTCAAAGGGTTTGATCGCCGCTCAACTTCATTGGGTTGATCGCGCAACAATGACAGAACCATTGAAGTGCACCGTAAAAACGCGATACCGCCAAACAGACATATCATGTACCATCGAGCCAATTGATGGAGACCAGATCAAAGTCATCTTTGATGAACCGCAAGCTGCGGTTACCCCTGGTCAATCAGCCGTATTTTATTCCGGTGATGTGTGTCTAGGCGGCGGCATCATCGAAGCGCGTATTTAAGGAGCAATCGTCAGTGGCTAATACTTTGTTTGATCGTACCATCGCATTCGCGAGTATCTGTCAATCTGTCAAACTTGTTCAAGAGGTCGCTCGCACAGGCACCTGTGATCGCGATACGCTCGGCGCAAGCTTAAACAGTATTATCGTCACCAACCCTGCTTCAACCATTGAGGTTTACGGTAAAGAAGAAAACCTCAATCTTGGTTTAACGACCCTCATTAACGAGTTAGACAACAGCCCTGGTGGCAGTGAGCTCACTCGTTATCTGATCAATATACTGGCATTGGAACGTAAGCTATCCGGCCGTCGCGACAGTCTCGCACAGCTTGGTGATCGCTTAGATACCATCCAACGTCAGGTTCAACACTTTGACCTGCTTGATGAACAAATGGTAAGCAACCTTGCCAGTGTTTACTTGGATACTATTAGCCCGCTAGGGCCAAGGATCCAAGTGACTGGCACACCAGCACAGCTTCAAATCACTGGCGTACAACATAAAGTACGTGCGTTATTGCTTTCGGGTATCCGAAGCGCCGTGCTTTGGCGTCAGGTTGGCGGCAAACGCCGTCATCTTATCTTTGGTCGTAAACAAATGATCGAGCAGGCCAAAATCATCTTAGCCCGAAATTCGTAATTTTAATTCAGGAGAGAGACCATGGAACTGTCAGCACTGACAGCTGTTTCACCGGTGGATGGCCGTTACGGAACGAAAACGATTGCGTTGCGTTCAATCTTCAGTGAGTTTGGCTTATTGAAGTACCGCACGATCGTTGAAGTTCGTTGGTTGCAAAAACTGGCAGCAACAGATGCTATCAAGGAAGTACCTGCGTTCAGCGCAGAAGCAAACGCGCTTTTAGACCAAATCGCTGCCGAGTTCAGCGAAGCTGATGCACAACGCATCAAAGACATCGAGCGCACCACCAACCACGACGTTAAAGCGGTTGAGTATTTCCTGAAAGAAAAAGTCGCTGGCAATGCCGAGCTGAACGCTGTTAACGAGTTCATCCACTTTGCATGTACTTCAGAAGACATCAACAACACGTCTCACGCATTGATGCTTAAAGAAGCACGTGATGAAGTGATTCTGCCAGAAATTCGCAACGTTATTGATGCGATTAAAGCACTGGCTCTTGAATATCGTGAAGTGCCTCTTCTGTCTCGTACACACGGTCAACCAGCGTCTCCTTCTACCATGGGTAAAGAGATGGCTAACGTTGCATACCGCATGGAACGTCAGTACAAGCAAATCGAAAACGTTGAAATCCTCGCGAAAATCAACGGTGCGGTTGGTAACTACAACGCACACATCTCTGCTTACCCTGAAGTGGATTGGCATGGTTTCAGTGAAGAGTTCATCACTGAATCGCTTGGCGTAACGTGGAACCCTTACACAACGCAAATCGAACCTCACGACTACATCGCAGAATTGTTCGATGCGATTGCGCGTTTCAACACTATCTTGATCGACTTCGATCGCGATGTGTGGGGCTACATTGCACTGGGTCACTTCAAGCAAAAAACCATTGCTGGCGAAATTGGTTCTTCAACCATGCCGCACAAAGTGAACCCAATCGACTTTGAAAACTCAGAAGGTAACCTGGGTCTAGCGAACGCAGTATTTGGCCACTTGGCGCAAAAACTGCCAATCTCTCGCTGGCAGCGCGATCTGACTGACTCAACGGTTCTTCGTAACCTTGGCGTTGGCGTGGGTTACGCAATCATTGCATACACCTCGACCCTAAAAGGCATTAGCAAGCTGGAAGTTAACCAAGCTGCGCTTGAAGCTGAACTCGACAGAAACTGGGAAGTATTGGCAGAGCCAGTACAAACCGTGATGCGTCGTTACGGTATCGAGAAGCCATACGAAAAGCTGAAAGAGCTAACGCGCGGTAAGCGTGTAGACGGCGAAGGCATGCGTGCATTCATCGATGGCCTGGATCTGCCTGAAGACGAGAAAGTACGTCTGAAGCAAATGACCCCAGCGAACTACATCGGCGATGCGATTAAGCTGACCGATCAGCTGTAAGCGATTGTTCTTTCTGCCACAGCGTGCAGAATGATTGAAGCCCGGTTCTGCCGGGCTTTTTATTTCTCTCGCGTCTCTGCATATTCACCATGCTTGGGTATATACTTGAGCCCATTCTTAGAAAACTGCACACCCTTATGTATCAGTTAAATTTCGACCTAAACAGCTTCCTTTCTACGCATTGGCACAAAAAGCCAACCATCATTCGCAACGGCTTCGTTGAATTTGATGATCCAATCACGCCAGATGAATTGGCGGGATTGGCGATGGAAGAAGACATTGATTCGCGCTTCGTCACGAACCTGGATGGCAACTGGCAAGCCCAGCATGGCCCTTTCGAAAATTTCGACGACTTCCCTGACACCCACTCTCAACTGATTATTCAAGCGGCAAACCACTGGCACCCAGGGTTACGCGAATTGGCAGAACCCTTCCGTGTTCTACCAAATTGGTTGTTTGATGATGTGATGATCTGCCTATCTATGCCAAATGGCGGCGTAGGCCCACATATCGACCAATACGATGTGTTTATCATTCAAGGGATGGGTAAACGTCGTTGGCGCGTGGGTGACAAAGGCGATTACAAAGACGCTAACCACCACACGGGATTGCGTCAAATTGAAGGCTTTGATCCGATCATTGATGAAGTACTCGAGCCGGGCGATATTCTGTATATCCCGCCAGGTTTCCCGCATGAAGGGAACACCATCGATGTGTCGATGAGCTACTCCATTGGTTACCGTTCTCCGAAGAAGCTAGAGCTACTGAGCGGCTTTGCAGACTACGTGCTGACGAATGAGTTGGGTGACATTCACTACTACGATCCCAACCTGCAAACCCGTGAAGAACACGGCATGATCCCAACCGCTGAGTTTGACGCGTTGAACAACATGCTGATGAAATTGTTGAACGATCCGAAAGCGAAATCACGCTGGATGGGCGAGCAACTCAGCCAGTCACGCCATGAGCTAGACATCATGCCAGCAGAGCCACCATGGGCGGCGGATGAGCTTTTCCAATTCATGGAAGAGAACTTGGTGCTTGAGAAAGTTTCAGGCCTAAAAGCGCTTTACCACGAGGACGACCTGTCAGTGATTTTCCTGAACGGCGAATCAATCGAACTGCCTGAAGGTTGTGAAGCTGCGGCGCGTGTGTTGTGTGACCAAGAAGCTTTTACGGGTGAAGATTTAGGCCCGATTGCCAACAACCCTGCATTGCTCGCGTTGTTGCTCGACCTTTGCAACCAAGGTTATTGGTACCCGCAGGCTTAATCGACCCTGTATTGCGTTAAATACTCATACGGCATAGCCAGTAAAAAGCCTTCCAGATGGAAGGCTTTTTTGTTTTCCTTGCTTGGAAAAACGACGTTTACAACGACACTTGAAGGCATGACACCGAATGGTGATCTGTCCCTTCCAATGCAGGCTTTCTTTGCGCACACGCTTCATTTGCTTGCGGACAACGTGTTCGAAATACACAACCCGACGGCGGATTCATCGGAGAAGGCAATTCACCTTCTAGCAATTGAATCTCTTTGTTTCGTTCTTTGTCTGGATCGGGAATCGGCACCGCAGACATCAAAGCTTTGGTATAAGGGTGTTGAGGGTTATCAAACAGTGCTTTGCTCTCAGCAAGCTCGACCGAATTCCCCAAGTACATAACAAGTACGCGGTCGGAAATGTGCTTCACCACTGACAGGTCGTGCGCAATAAAGATAAGGCTCAAGCCCATCTCTTTTTGCAGTTCTTTCAGAAGGTTCACCACCTGTGCTTGGATAGACACATCCAATGCCGACACCGGTTCGTCACAAATCACCAGCTTTGGCTTTAAGATCAAAGCACGCGCAATACCAATACGCTGACACTGACCACCGGAGAATTCATGCGGGTAGCGGTTGATCACATTAGGCAATAAACCCACGCGCGTCATCATGGTTTGAACTTGCGCTTTTACCTCGTCTTTCGACAACTCTGGGTAGAAGGTTTTCAACGGCTCAGCAATGATGTCCCCAACGGTCATTCGTGGGTTCAACGACGCGAGAGGATCCTGAAATATCATTTGGATCTCTTTGCGCTTCTCACGCATTTCGTTGCCATGCAGCTTGGTTAAGTCTTTGCCTAGCCAAACCACTTGCCCGTCAGTGGCTTCTACAAGACCAATGACTGCGCGCGCAAAAGTGGATTTACCACAACCCGACTCGCCCACAACGCCCAGCGTCTCACCTTCATAAAGGCGAATATTGACGCCATCAACCGCTTTCAATACCGCAGGTTTCGCCCAAGGCCACATTGATTTGGAAGCGATATTGAAATGCACTTTTAGGTCTTCAATATCCAATAAGAGTTTTTTATCCATCACACCCATTACCACGCCTCCTGATCAGAAAAACACGCACGAAGACGGCCCTCGCCAAACGGCGTCAGAATCGGAGATTCTTGCTTACAGTGATCACTCACACGGTGACAACGATCTTGATACGGACAGCCCGGTGGTAGTTTCAGCAAGTTCGGTGGATTCCCTGGAATGGTTGGCAACACCTCACCTTCCGTGTCCAAACGTGGAATCGCCTTCAACAGTCCCTCTGTGTAAGGGTGGCTTGGCGTGTAGAAAATTTCGTTAACACTGCCGTACTCCATCGTTCGGCCAGCATACATCACCAACACTTTGTCACACGAGCCGGCAACGACGCCCAAATCATGAGTAATCATGATAATGGCGGTATTGAACTCAGATTTCAGCTCGTTCAATAGCTGCATGATTTGTGCTTGTATCGTGACATCTAATGCGGTGGTGGGTTCATCCGCGATCAACAGTTTTGGTCGACACAGCAGTGCCATCGCAATCATGACTCGCTGGCGCATACCGCCTGAGAACTCATGAGGATACATATGAATGCGTTTTCGCGCTTCCGGGATTTTCACCGCTTCAAGCATACGAATGGATTCTTCAAATGCCTCCGTTTTCCCCATTCCCTTGTGCAACATAAGCACTTCGGTTAACTGGTCACTGACTTTCATGTAAGGGTTCAATGACGTCATTGGGTCTTGGAAAATCATCGCGATCTGCTCAGCGCGGATCTTATTCAGTTCCTTCTCAGGCAAATTCAGAATCTCATTGCCTTCGAACTTGGCACTGCCTTTAACAATGCCGTTTTTCGCCAATAGACCCATGATAGAAAACACGGTTTGGCTCTTACCTGAACCAGACTCACCAACGATACCCAGCGTTTCGCCGCGATCGAGGGAGAAGTTCAAGTCATTCACTGCGGTGACAAACCCATCTTGAGTTTTAAATTCCACGCGCAGATCTTTTACATCTAATAGGCTCATACTTCCTCCTTATCGATCCTTCGGATCCAGCGCGTCACGCAAACCATCACCCACGTAGTTGAAGCACAACAAGGTGGTGACCATGAACAATGTTGGGAAAATGAGCTGCCAAATGGCCAACTCCATGGTTTGCGACCCTTCTTGCAACAACGCACCCCAGCTCGTCATCGGCTCTTGCACACCTAAGCCAAGGAAGCTCAAGAAAGACTCAATCAAGATCATGCTTGGAATAAGCAGCGTTGAATACACCGCAACAATACCCAAAACGTTTGGCACGATATGTCGGAGAATAATATTTCGCGTGCTCACGCCACTGACGTGTGCCGCTTCGATAAATTCCTTATTACGTAAACTCAAGGTTTGACCACGCACAATCCGCGCCATGTCTAGCCAAGCAATGGCACCGATGGCAACGAAAATCAGAACAATGTTTCGGCCAAAGAAGGTGACTAATACGATCACCAAGAACATGAAAGGAATGGCGTTCAGAATTTCCAGAATACGCATCATCACACGGTCAGTGCGGCCACCGATATAGCCCGACGTCGCACCATACACGGTACCAATAATGACGGCCACGAAAGCCCCCATCAAACCCACCATCAGTGATATCTGGCCACCCACAAGGGTACGGACATATATGTCACGGCCAAGGGCATCGGTACCAAAAACGTGTCCTTCAGCACCCAGTGAAGGCGCTGCATGCATGGCATACCAATCTGTATCATCAAAGGCGTAAGTCGCAAAGAACGGACCAACAATCACCCAAAGGGTAATAACCGCAAGAATAAACAAGCTCGTCATTGCCGCTTTGTTTCGCATAAAGCGAAGGCGAGCATCTTGCCAAAGGCTTCGGCCCTCGACTTCCAGCTGAGCAGAGAAGTTATCGATAGCTTCGTTATTTTGTTCTTTGTTCAATAGCATATTTCAAAACCTCAATAACGAATCTTCGGATCTAGCCACGCTAACAAGATGTCGACGATGGCATTGAAGATGATGAACAACGCACCAATCAGGATGGTAATGCCCATCACCAACGAGTAGTCGCGGTTGAAAGCGGCATTCACAAACAATTTACCGATGCCTGGCAGACCAAAGATGGTTTCGATAACCACTGAGCCCGTGATGATGCCGACAAATGCAGGCCCCATATAAGAAACAACCGGTAACATTGCAGGGCGTAGCGCATGCTTCATGATGATGTAAGGCATGCTTAACCCTTTCGCTTTCGCGGTGCGGATAAAGTTACTGTTCAAGGTTTCAATCATGCTTCCGCGGGTAATACGCGCAAACGTCGCGATGTACAGAAATGACATGCCTAATACGGGCAAGATGATGTATTCAATAGCGCCGCCGTTCCATCCACCGGCAGGTAACCAACCCAGACCAATCGAGAAGATATAGATAAGAACGGGAGCCAACACAAAGGAAGGCAGCACGACCCCGAGCATGGAGGTCGACATCACCACATAGTCCACCCAACTGTTTTGCCGCAACGCTGCAAACGTTCCGATGGCAACGCCTGCCACCACTGTAAGCAAAAAAGCATAGAAACCCACTTTGGCAGACACAGGCAGCGCAGAGGCGACGAGCTCATTAACGGTGTAATCTTTGTATTTAAAGGAAGGCCCAAAATCGCCTTGAAGAATGTTTCCTAAATACGTGGTGTATTGCTCATGCAAAGGCTTGTCTAGACCATATTTTGCATTGATGTTTTGCATGACTTCCGGCGGCAGTGTTTTTTCTGAAGAGAATGGGTTGCCGGGTGCAAAACGCATGAGGAAAAAAGAGATGGTGATCAATACCAGCAAGGTCGGTATTGCTTCCAAAGTTCGCGTAAAAATCAATCTAAACATAAAGCATCTCACTATGCTCAAAAAAACATGCGCCCGCAGTTGGGCTACAGGCGCATGGAGAACAGCCCTCTATTATTCTGCGATAATGTACATATCTTTCGAGTAGATATTGTCCTGAGGGTTTTGATCTGGGTAGCCACCTACTGCCGTGCTCACCAAGCGTGGTTGAACATACTGGTAGATAGGGGCAATCGGCATATCCTGCGCCAATTGCGCTTCGGCAATCGCATAGAACTTGTTACGTTCTTCTTCAGTTTTCGCTACTTTCACCGCGTCATTCATCGCTTTGTCAAAGACAGCGCTCGAATACTTCTGATCGTTCGAGCCATTTCCTGTCATTGCAATGGCAAGGAAAGTAGATGCTTCGTTGTAATCCGCACACCAACCTGCACGACGAACATCAAAGTCGCCTTGCTTGCTGCTGTCTAGGTAGGTTTTCCACTCTTGGTTTTCGAGATTCACGCTAACGAAGTTGCCCAGCGATTTTTTCCACATAGATTGTGCTGCTACAGCAATCTTTTTGTGGTTCTCACTGGTGTTGTAGAGCAGTGTGAAATCAAGTGGATTATCTGCACCGAAGCCGGCTTCTGCCAACAACTCTTTGGCTTTCGCGATACGCTCTTTTTGCGTCATTGTCGCGTATTCAGGTTTCTCAGGGTTAAACCCTGTGATACCGCTATGCGTCAGTGCATATGCAGGCTTTTGGCCTTGTCCTAGGATGGCATTCGCAACGATGTCACGATCAATGGTGTAAGACAGGGCTTTACGAACACGAACGTCGTCAAACGGTGCACGTTGTGTATTGAAACCGTAGTAATAGGTACACAGGTTTGGCGACACGACGATGTTGTCTGGATATTGCTTTGCAAGACGACGGTATTGTTCGTTTGGTACTTCATAGGTAATGTCGATTTCACCAGAAAGAAAACGATTCATTTCCGCATTCTGGTTTTCGATCGGCAGGAAGGTCACTTTGTCGATAACGGTATCTGCGTTATCCCAATAGTTTTCATTACGTTCTAGAACGATTTTTTCGTTCACCACCCAATCGCTCATCACAAACGCGCCGTTACCGACGAAGTTACCCGGTTTCGTCCAGCTATCGCCAAACTTATCAAGGGTCGCTTTGTGTACTGGGTACATAGTGGTATGCGCCATCATCTTAACGAAATAGGGCAATGGGACATCTGTTTCAAGAACCAGTGTGTGGTCATCAATCGCTTTCACACCCAGCTCACTCGAAGGCTTTTTGCCAGAAGTCACGTCTTTCGCATTCTTCATCTTGGTGTATTCAATGTACCAAGCATATGGCGATGCCGTTGCCGGATCAGCTGCACGTTTGAAACTGTATTCGAAATCTTGCGCAGTGACAGGATCACCATTTGACCATTTCGCGTCTTTGCGAATTTTAAAGGTAAAGGTTTGGTTATCTTCTGTTGACCAAGATTCAGCGGTACCCGGAATGGTATTCCCCAAAGCATCTTGAATCACAAGACCTTCCATCAGGTCACGAAGAACGTGAGACTCCGGCACACCTTCCACTTTATGAGGGTCAAGTGAAGCGACTTCGGTACCGTTACCACGAACTAGCTCTTGTTGAGGAGCCAATTTCACATCAGCAGGCACATCTGCTACTGCGGTGAATGACGTGGCGGTGACTGCCATACCTGCGCCCAATAACAGCGCCTGAGTGATTTTGTTCTTATACATGCAGATACTCCAATCTATCCTTAAGTTGCATCCATGGCACTCTCTGTCAGCATGAAAAAAATCGTCTTAATGAAGCAAATGAGCCGATTCTAATTCGCACACTGTACGGAGAATTGTTTGAAACATTACCAAGCATCAAATTAATTTGCCACAAAATACACAATAAAAGTCACATAAACCCAACATTAGACGAAATACCAGCACATAACTCCAATTCATCTTCAACAAGTGAACATAAACTTCAACCGAACACATATTCAAAGAGAAAAATCGTACAAAAAACCTAATCAGCGCATTAATTAAGCATTAAAAACTGCAATTGAATGAATTATTTACAACAAAAATCGTTAACAACTCGATATCAGGAAGATAATAAAAATGTCTAATAAATCATTTTTTACGCATAGTTATTAGGGGGATTTAGCGTAGAACACGCATTTAAAGGAGGGATATTGATTTTTTACTCAATTAATTAACGCCGCGCGCATTAACAACAAACACACACAACTCGTAACATTTCATTCTGCGTATAAAAAGAAAAGCCAGTGATTAACTGGCTCTTTATGAATGTCATTCTGGAATGTGACGACAGAACTATTTCTGCTGGTCCTGAAGTTCGAGCGCATTGTCGTCCGATTTGCTCTGACTCTTCCCTTCTACGAGCGAGTCATCTTTTTGATGCTTCATCTCTTCCGGCAAGATGTCATCCATCATTTGCTTCATACGTTTATTACTAATGCGTTTGTGTCCCATAGCGATCCTCCTGATTGTAATGTCCTCTCAGGCACAAATACTGCTAGTGCTTACTAAGCGTAGCAAAGCCTAGGATCATGATTGATCCACATTTGACACATTGAGAGGTCGACCACAACAACGCCATACTCCCCCCAATCGGTAAGTTTTTAATAACTAAACGGAATAAAAATTTTGCTGGTTAGAATATATTCACGATCAACACAAAAGTGACTCTGTTTCAATTGTTAAAGTCTTATTTTTTGAGCAATATAGCGCCTGTATCGATGTAATGAAGCCTCGCTTTTTCGTCACAGAGGTGCATTGTTCGCAAAAAACAACTAACTATATTAACGATCAGAGAAAGAGAAACGATAAAATGAGACCCGCTGGTGCCAACTCAAGACCCCTGTGCTCTCGCGTCCGACACGGCTTTATTCCCACTGCTCCCAAGAAGCAGGTAAAAGAAGAAAAGCAACTAGGTAGCCGTTGAAACACAGCCAGACATCGACTGATAGCCTCTCTTTGAGAGGCTATTTTTTCATCTTAAACTCAATAAAACCCGCTAAAAAAAGTACGTCTGACATGCCAACGCCTCACTGAAAAAGCGGCCATTGAAGTGTTGCCTCTTAATTTCACTCGGTGAATAAGTCCTGTTTTTTTGTGACATCCTGTCCGAAAAATAACCGCAATGTAACGAGATTGTTAATCCTTTATCTCTGTTGCTTCTAAATCCTCGTCGAGATTTTTTGCCATATTTCCCATTCAGAACAAGTATCTGTGATGAGCTTATTAAACACGGCTCATATTTACGCGGTGAATAGATATTTCGCGATATAAATTTTTGAGGGATAAAAAGGATGAACAAACGTGTATTTCTTAGAGGACTAGCCTCTGCATCAATTGCGAGCGCCTTAGCATTGCCCGCAATCGCTGCGCCTGGTGCTCCTCAGATTTCTTGGATGGAATCGAACTTCTCCATCATCGAAGTGAACGACGCTGCCTCTGCATACAAAGATCTTGTTACTGTAAAACCTTTCGCAGAAGTGCCTGTCACTTGGGATCGTTGGTCAGGCGAACCTGGCGATACGTGGCGTGTATTATTGAACGGCGTCGTTGCGCATGAAGCCAGCGTGACACCATCCGCCAGCCAAAAAGAATCAACTGTTCTGCAAGTCGCAAAAGGCGGCAAATACGACATGGTTGTCGAACTTTGTAGCGGCACTGGCGCAGCACAGGCCTGTACGCCAAGTGCGCCAAAACAAATTCTTGTTGCTGACACTGATGGTAGCCACCTCGAACCACTCGCCATGAATGTCGATCCGAACAACGGCAGTTATGTAACACCCGCTGATACTGTCGTTGGTGCTTACTTTGTGGAATGGGGCGTGTACGGCCGGAAATTCCCTGTCGACAAAATACCCGCTCAGAATCTGACTCACATCATTTATGGCTTCGTGCCAATCTGTGGGAACAACCCCTCTTTAGAAGATGGCCCACTTGCCGCATTGAACCGTGCATGTGCAGGTATGCCTGACTATGAAGTGGTTATCCATGACCCATGGGCGGCGGTTCAAATGCCTCACCCACAATCAGGTCAAAGCCACTCTTCGTCTTACAAAGGTACTTACGGTCAGATCATGGCGCTAAAGCAGCGCTATCCCGACCTGAAAATCCTCCCTTCTATTGGTGGTTGGACACTTTCAGACCCGTTCTATGATTTTGGCGTAAAAGCGAACCGTGATGTTTTCGTAGCCTCTGTGAAGAACTTCCTTCAAACGTGGAAATTCTATGACGGTGTAGACATTGACTGGGAATATCCAGGTGGCCAAGGCGCTAACCCTAATCTTGGCGATCCGTCAGACGGTGATGCCTATGCCATTCTGATGCGCGAACTGCGTGCCATGTTGGATGAGCTTTCCGCCGATACAGGTCGTACGTACGAACTAACCTCTGCCGTGGGTGTGGGTTACGACAAGATTGAAGACGTCAACTATGCGGAAGCTGTACCGTACATGGATTACATCTTCGCAATGACTTACGACTACTACGGTGGTTGGAACAACGTGGTAGGTCACCAGACTGCCCTTAACTGTGGTAGCCACATCAGTGCTGACGAATGTGCTGGCATCGGTCTTGACGACGAAGGCAAACCACGTAAAGGCCCTGCTTACTCAACCGTTAACGGCATCAACTTACTCATGGAAAAAGGTGTGCCTGCAGACAAGCTTGTTGTTGGTGCAGCGATGTATGGCCGAGGCTGGACGGGTGTAACTGAAGCAAGCATGACTGATCCTTCAAACCCAATGACGGGCGTAGGTAATGGCAAAATTGCAGGTTCGTGGGAAGCGGGTGTCATCGATTACAAAGACATTGTTTCAGACTATGAGAACAAAGCAGGTGTTGTTGTCGGTTATGACGAAATCGCTGAAGCACCATGGGCATGGGATCCGTCGAACGGCGACCTAGTCACCTATGACAATAAGCGTTCTGTCATGGCAAAAGGTGCTTACGTGCGCTCATTGGGTCTTGCTGGTCTGTTCGCATGGGAAATCGATGCGGATAACGGCGATATTCTTAACGCGATGCAAGAGTCTTTGACTGGCACACCACCAGTATTGAACAAGAAACCTGTAGCAAATGCTGGCGCTGACGTTGCCGTCGATGCAGCAAGCGCTGTTGCTCTGGATGGTTCAAACTCTTCGGATGCAGACGGTCAGGTTGTTTCATACAGCTGGGCACAAACGTCCGGTCCAAGTGTTTCGTTGACCAATGCGAGCGCATCAGTCGCTTCTGCGGAGATTCCTGCTGTCACCGTTGATACGCAGTTTATTTTCACGCTGACCGTGACTGACAACGAAGGTGCGAAAGCATCAGACGTTGTGACAGTCACCGCGAAGAAACAAGGTGGCACTGATCCAGTTAACACTGCACCTGTTGCTGTGGTTTCGGCCCCTGGCGTAGTAAAAGCGGGCGATGTTGTCCTTGTTGATGCAAGTGCTTCAACCGATGCTGAAAACGATACCCTAACGTATAACTGGTACATCCCAGAAGGCGTAAACGCGACGGTTAACGGTGCGTCTCTTACTTTTGTTGCCGACAGCTATGCAACAACGAAGAACTTCACCTTTGCTGTTACCGTGTCTGATGGAAAATTGGACGATGGTGCTTCAGTGACAGTCACTGTCGCGAAAAACACGAATGATCCTGTGTGTGCAAATGCTTGGAAAGAAGGTGTTGTATATAACTCTGGTGATGTCGTGACTCACAACGGCAAAGAATACTCGGCGAAATGGTGGACGCAAAACGAAGAGCCAGGCACAACCGGTCAATGGGGTGTTTGGAAAGAGTTAGGTGCTGCTAACTGTCAGTAATGGTACTTAGAACTGAAGGCTGTTACCTAGAGAGCGTCGTCTTGCTCAGGTAACTTTCTCTAGAGAACCACAAAGCAAAAGGGATGCAACTGCATCCCTTTTTATTGTTTATTCCGTCGTAACTCAGTTCAGGATCGTTGAATCACCAACGGTTCGCGGCTTCATCGTCGCTGTCGCGCGCTTCGATCCAACGCTCGTCATCAACCAATTTTTCTTTCTTCCAGAACGGTGCTCGGGTTTTTAGAAAATCCATGATGAACTCACACGCATCAAACGCGGCTTTGCGGTGAGCACTGCTCACACCAACAAACACAATCTGGTCACCCAGATTCAACGCACCTACACGGTGAATCACACGCACCTTACCTAACGGCCAGCGCGCTTTGGCGTCGTTGCAGATTTCTTCAAGTGACTTTTCGGTCATGCCCGGGTAATGCTCTAGGGTCAAGCCTGTCACATTGTCACCCAGGTTCATGTCTCGCACTTTGCCGACAAAAGTGACAACAGCACCATCACTGGCATTGTCGTTCAACCATTGGTATTCCTCTGCAACAGAGAAGTCGTCACACTGCACTGAAATCATATTAACCTCCGGTGACTGGCGGGAAGAATGCCACTTCATCACCATCAGAAACCGCGGTTGTTAGCGGAGAAATCGTCTGGTTAATGGCCACCAGCAATTTGCCCGATTCTAGCGCAAGTGACCATTTGTCGCCTTGAGTCGCAAGATGCGAGCGAATCTCTTCTGCGGTAGAAAATGTGCCTTCAAGTTCCAGAGAACCCATGCCGACCAGTTCTTTTACTTGCGCAAAAAAAAGCACTCGTATCATTGTTCTACCTTAAAGTGTCCTGATTTACCGCCTGTTTTCTCAAGCAGACGTACTTGGCCAATGACCATGTCTTTTTGCACGGCTTTACACATGTCATAAATGGTTAATGCCGCGACAGATGCAGCCGTCAGTGCTTCCATTTCAACACCGGTTTTACCGCTTAACTTACACACAGATTCAATACGCACCTGTGACGTTTCGGGTAAGGCTTCAAGCTGCACTTCCACTTTCGTCAGCATCAGTGGATGACAAAGCGGGATCAAATCCCACGTGCGTTTTGCTGCTTGAATACCCGCAATACGGGCAGTCGCGAACACATCGCCTTTGTGGTGCGAACCCGAAACAATCAGTTCAAGGGTTTCTGGTGCCATATCGATGTAAGCTTCAGCGCGCGCTTCTCTAACGGTTTCTGCTTTTGCAGACACATCCACCATGTTGGCTTCACCAGAAGCATTAATGTGCGTGAACTGACTCATGGGTTATTGACCTAAGTGCGGCATGAAGTTGCATGGGCGATGGCTCGCATCAAGCTGTTGCTTGATGATGCCGTTCCAACCCGTACGGCACGCACCCGTAGAACCAGGCATACCGAAGATAACTGTGTGGTTAGCAAAGCCCGCAATCGCGCGAGATTGAATGGTAGATGTGCCAATTTCTTGGAATGAGATAGCACGGAACAATTCACCAAAGCCTTCCACTTCTTTGTCGAAAAGTGGTTTGATCGCTTCTGGCGTGCTATCACGAGACGTAAAGCCTGTACCGCCGGTGATCAAGATAGCTTGCAC
This sequence comes from Enterovibrio norvegicus, assembly GCF_002876705.1. Classification (GTDB taxonomy): domain Bacteria; phylum Pseudomonadota; class Gammaproteobacteria; order Enterobacterales; family Vibrionaceae; genus Enterovibrio; species Enterovibrio norvegicus_B. The sequence continues at coordinate 500,066 of NZ_MDAG01000013.1, forward strand.
GTTTTGATCTGCAATCCATTGCGACACAATCGCACGGAGTTGATAGATATCATCGATAACAATTTTCTTGTCTGCCAGTGTGTGCCCGGCTTCTTTTAATGCATCCACCAAGAACTGACCCGACGTGTCATTCTCTTCTGTGCGCGTATCTGAAACGGTTAATACGGCAATGTTAGCTGGCGAAAATTCAGTGACAGCGTGACCCATAAAATGTGAACCTCAACGAGTAATGTCTATTAACGGTATTAACCGCCGATGGATGCCAGGTGCGGCGTCATGCCGGTATGTCCCTGGTCGAGAAAATGACTTTGTTTCTTATCTGCAAGTTGACCTTGAATACGCGCGATCAATTCCGCTTCTTGCTTGTCTTCTTGCAACAAATCGCGCAGTTCAACACCATAATCACCAAACAAACACATGTGCAGTTTGCCAAGCGCCGACACTCGCAGACGGTTACAAGAATCACAGAAATCTTTTTTGTACGGCATGATCAGGCCGATCTCTCCCACATAGTCTGGGTGGCAAAATACTTCCGCAGGCCCATCACTGCGCTCTCGGACTTTCATTAGCCAACCATTCGCAATGAGATGGTTCCGGATAGAAACACCCGATTGGTGATGTTTTCCAAAAAGCGAAGTCATGTCGCCCGTTTGCATCAGTTCGATGAAACGAAGCTGGATAGGTTTGTCTTTGATCCAACGGAGAAAAGCAGGCAATTCACTGCTATTGAGATCTTTCAGCAGAACCGCATTCACTTTGACTTGTTCAAAACCTGCATCGAATGCTGCATCAATGCCCGCCATCACCTCGCGGAATTTATTCTCACCGGTGATTTGGTGGAACATGCGAGCGTCTAGACTATCGACACTGACATTAAGGTTCGTCAGTCCCGCGTCACGCCAAGATTGCGCATGTTTTGCAAGTCGATATCCATTGGTGGTCATGGCGACCTTTTCAATGCCTTCTTGAGAAGAAATCATCGAAAGGATATCTGTGAAATCTTTGCGAAGTGATGGCTCACCGCCAGTAATACGTACCTTTGACGTACCACAATGCGCGAACGCTGAAACAACACGTTTCAGTTCGTCAATGGACAGAAAGCCAGAATTCTTATGGGCAGGCTTATAACCATCAGGCAAACAATAGGTGCACCTGAAGTTACAAACATCAGTAATAGACAAACGTAAGTAATAAAACTTACGGCTGTAGGAATCTTCAAATTGTACTGTCACGAAACACCTTTCCAATATCGGGAGACGGGCACATTTCTATGACCGCCCTGGTGACCTTATGTCACGGCCAATGCCCCGTATTCTGGTGAACTTAGGGACAGAGGCTTCGGAGTTACGACTGCTGAAAAAATCAAAAAGCGTCAGCAATCTCCACCAATTTAGCAAACCTTGGGGTGAGCAAACAAGAATTGGTGACGCTTTTCTCATTATATTATCGAACAATAACTATTTTGTTACCGTCTCAAAACACATACAGATCTGACCATTAACCTTAAAGCACAATCGAATTGCGGCAGTTTCTTATTGCCGTTAAGGACATACCAAAACAATAAAACGGATTGTACTCATACACGCACGGGTTTAAACCTCTATGATTGATAGACAAGGTAGATGGCCTTTGCGTGTCAAATGACAAAGGTATCGCAATTTCGAAATGCAAAATGCAAACGTCGTCTGTTAAACCAGCCGTCTTGCGTTAAAAAAAATAGGCATCGAATTTGCAGTGATGGGTACACAAGCAGTTCCGAATGAAAAATGAATAACGAAGGAAGCGTGTAGGGGCAATCACAAAGACCATTGCCACGGCAGTCACACGCTCAGACAAAAATTGACTGGGAGCTCACTATGACCATTACTCTACCTATACTTTTCAATAATCGTCATATCCTCCCTTCTGGCCGACTTCCACTGCGTGTGGTGCCGGGAGAGCAACTCAATACCGTGAAATATGCAATGCAGCATGGATTGGATATTGGAGTATGCATGGATGAAACGAGTCCGATTGGTGCAGGAATCGGTACGCGTGTCACTGTTGAAGACTTTAATACCTCAGGCGAAGATGGCGTACTAACCATCACCGTTTGTGGACACGAAAGTTTTGTTATCGACAGTATCAAAGAAAATGAAGAAGGCGTTGTTGTTGCAGTCTGTCAGACCTTACCAACATGGCCAGAGCGTGAAGTGAGCAACGATGCTGCACCACTGGCAGAGCGTTTACAAATCATGTTCGATCGTTACCCTGAACTGAGTTCATTGCACAAGCGTCCGCACTTTGAGAGCCTTACTTGGTTGTGCCAACGCTGGTTAGAATTGCTTCCCATTCCGGCCAGCGAAAAACAAGTGCTCATGGCGGCAAATTCGTGCAGCGATACCTGTGAATACTTGTTGAGCCTTATGAAAGACCCGCATTAATTTGCTTACATCAACACGTTAATCTCACAGCTAAAAAACCCAAAAAGATCAGCCTTTCGCTGGTCTTTTTTTATTCTCCGCGTGACCACCCGTTCAAAAAACACAGTCTAAAGGAAGAAGATTGTCATGTTTCTTCGAGTTATACCTTATTATTTTTAATAGGTTCTACGGTTAATGGCACTCAATGAACAATAACAACCAACAACAAAAAATCGTCGCCATCGGCGGCGGACACGGGCTTGGCCGCATTCTTTCTGCACTTAGTGAATTTGGCGATAATGTGACTGGCATTGTCACCACCACAGATAATGGTGGCTCAACAGGTCGCATTCGTGCCTGCCAAGGTGGTATTGCTTGGGGCGACACACGTAATTGCATTAATCAGCTCATCACCGAACCGTCTATCGGCTCTATGATTTTCGAATACCGATTTAGAGGAAATGGCGAACTCAATGGCCATAACCTCGGCAACCTTATGCTGACCGCCTTAGACAACTTGTCGATTCGCCCTCTTGAAGCAATCAACTTGATTCGAGACATGCTCAAGGTTTCCACACAAATCGTTCCCATGTCAGAACACCCGGCCGATCTCGCCGCACAAACCCATTCAGGCTTGATGATATCTGGTGAAACGGATGTTGATGATTTGGACGAGCCACCAGCGCGTTTGATGCTTGAGCCTGTTGTTCCAGCAACGCGCGAAGCGGTCTGCGCGATTCAAGAAGCAGACATTGTAATTTTAGGGCCAGGTAGCTTTTTAACGAGCATCATGCCACCCCTTCTTTTACCCGAAATAAATCGCGCACTCAAAACCACAACTGCAAAGATAGTGTTCGTTAGAAATTTGGGGAAAGAAGCAGGACCTGCAGGGAAAATGTCGTTAGACACAATGTTAACGTGGTGCGAACGTTCGATGGGTGGGAGAAAGATTGATGTTGTTCTCGGTCCGAACACCGATGACACATTAGACGAGGTTTACCAACAGGTGGATGCAGAATTAGCGTCTGCAAACCACCAGTGGCGTCATGACCGCGACAGGTTGTCGCAGGCCATTAAAGACATCATGGTTAGTTGAACAAATTTTCCCGATCGGCTAACGCTTTGTATTCAGAGGCTGTCCCTTGAAGCATTGACGTTAGTCGAGGAAGCTGTTCATGCACCCACGATTCCTGCCCGAGCTTTACGCGTGATTCACATTCACGGGCTAGCTCTGCCAATTCATCAGCGCCAAAGCTGGCAGCACTGCTTTTAATTGCATGGCTGATTTCACGAACTTGGTTCGTACTTGGCGTTTCTGCGAGTTGATCATAATAACGGCTAAGCTCATCGCTAAAGACAACGAGAAGGCTTGATACCGTTTCTTCGCCAACTTCAACAGCCAATCGCCGTAATGTTTCATGATTCACTGTCGTCGCCATACCTAGTTCCTTTTTTCTTGTGATTCTTGCCAACTCTGCAGTTTACGGTAAATGGTGGATGGACTGACTTCCAACAAACCAGCGGCTTGTGGGATGTTGCCATCACAGGCATCTATCGCAATCTGGATTGCACGTTTCTCAGTAAGCCATAGAGGCTCAATGTCTGCTTTAGTCACTGAACCTTGCTTTGGCAGGGTCGAATTAAATGCGACATTGTCATCGTGAGCAGGTGCAATCGTCGATGTGGCGTTACTTCTCACGAAAGGAGATGCAATTTTGACACCAGAAACGTTAGAAAGCGGTGGAGGAAGCATTTCTTCTGTGACTTCACGTGCATTATGAAGCACAACAGTATTACGGATCACGTTCTGAAGCTGGCGCACATTGCCGGGCCAATCATAGGTCAACAGGCGTTGTGTGACTTCGTCGTTGAATTCGCGGAAGTCCTTCCCCTCTTCCATCGCGAACATGACTAATAAGGATTGAGCAATCTCAACAACATCGGCCCCACGCTCACGCAGTGGCGGCAAAGACAGAGGAATAACGTGGAGGCGGTAGTAAAGATCTTCGCGGAAGTTTCCTGCTACCACTTCTTTCCAAGGGTCTCGGTTCGTTGCACAAATAAAGCGAACGTCGACCTGTTTGACCTTGGAAGAACCCACTTTTTGGAACGTGCCCGTCTGAATGAAGCGTAATAACTTGGATTGAAGATCCAAGTCCATTTCACAGATCTCATCAAGGAACAAGGTACCGCCGTCGGCCATTTCAGCCGCACCTTCGCGTTCTGCCGCCGCACCGGTAAAGGCACCTTTCACGTGACCAAACAACTCACTCTCAATGAGGTCTTTTGGAATGGCAGCACAGTTAATCGCGACAAACGGATGCTTCGCGCGTGTGCTGGCCGCATGAATCGCTTCGGCACACACTTCCTTACCTGTACCGCTCTCGCCCGTAATAAAGACGGTCGCCTTACTCGGCGCTGCAGAATCGATAACGCGATACACGGCCTGCATAGGCACACTTCGGCCTATGAATCCGTAGTAAGCACCCTCCGGTTTATTACCGTCGACAATGCTCTTCGGTTTAAGCGCCTTGTTGACCGTGACACGCAACAAGTCTGCTTCGCAAGGTTTGATCAAAAAGTCGCTCGCACCATAGCGTAGCGCTTCCACCGCAGCATCAATAGAGCCATGGGCTGTCATGATCACCACAGGAATGTCTGGTTGGTGTTTACGGATTTCCGCCAATACCTCAAAACCAGAAATATCAGGCAGGCGAAGGTCAAGCAGTATCAAGGCGAACTGATGCCCTGCTGCAAAATGCTCTATCGCTTGTTGGCCTGTGCTTGCTATCTCGACATCGACGTCGAGTGGATTCAAATAGGACTTATACAGTGCGGCGACAGAGGCAGTATCTTCTACCATCAAAATTCGCTTTTTAGCGCCAGATTCTTGCATTCGATCCTCGGCTTAGATCCCTAAAAACTGTTTCTAATATTTAAAATACTGCCCAAGTATAACGCTGATTTTCTCTCACAACGTTGTTTTGGGTGCGTTTTGCATTGCAAATTGCAAAAGGTTTTGCAAATAAATGAACAAAATCCGCAATATATTGACTGATTCTTTGATAATTAAAGCTGGCACGGTATGTGCTTTATATACATCGACCCTTCGGGGTCACCTAGCCAACTGACGTTGTTTGTGAGCACTTCGTTCACTGAAACAAGATAGCCAACCGAATGCTTTCCGGTTGGCTTTTTTTTTAGCTGTTTTGAATAAACAGATTCCTCAACGCCGCAATCTCATCACGCAGTGATGCCGCCGTTTCGAACTCTAAATTTTGTGCAGCTTCGTACATTTTGCTTTCTAGTAATTGTATCTGTGCGTCAATCTGCTGTGGCGACTTGGTACTGTATTCCGCATCCGCTTCTGCAACGGCTTTCAAGTTTGTGCTGACTTTTGGCTTATGCGACTTACGCTTGCCGCCCATTTCCATCACATCCATGATTTTCTTGTTCAAGCGTTGTGGCGTAATACCATGCGCTTCATTGTACGCTTCCTGTTTGACACGACGACGCTCTGTTTCGTCAATGGCTCTGGCCATTGAGCCTGTGATCTTGTCACCATAGAGTATGGCGCGGCCATTTAAGTTCCTTGCGGCACGACCAATCGTCTGAATCAGTGAACGCTCAGAACGCAAGAAACCTTCTTTGTCAGCATCCAGAATCGCCACCAGCGACACTTCTGGCATGTCCAAACCTTCACGAAGCAAGTTGATGCCGACCAACACATCAAACTCACCAAGACGTAAATCGCGAATAATTTCGACACGTTCAACGGTATCAATGTCAGAGTGAAGATAACGGACGCGTACACCATGCTCTTCAAGGTATTCGGTCAGGTCTTCCGCCATACGTTTAGTCAGTGTCGTGACCAATACGCGTTCATTGATCTTCTCTCGAATTCGGATCTCTGACAGCAAATCGTCCACTTGTGTTGCCACTGGGCGTACTTCAATCAAAGGATCAAGCAAGCCTGTTGGACGCACAACCTGATCCGCAATCTCGCCGTCTGATTTTTCTATTTCATACTTACCAGGCGTAGCGGAAACATAAATGCTCTGCGGTGCGAGCGCTTCAAACTCATCGAACTTCATTGGGCGATTGTCGAGCGCAGAAGGAAGACGGAAACCATACTCCACCAACGTTTCCTTTCGAGATCGGTCACCTTTATACATTGCGCCAATCTGAGGCACGGTGACGTGCGATTCGTCGATGATCAGCAAACCATCAGAGGGCAGGTAGTCAAACAAGGTCGGAGGCGGCTCGCCATTCGCACGACCACTCAAATAGCGCGAGTAGTTTTCGATGCCAGAGCAATAACCTAGCTCAGTCATCATTTCGATATCAAACTGGGTACGTTGGGAGATGCGCTGTTCTTCGATGAGTTTGTTGTTTTCTAACAGTACCTTCTTGCGATCAACCAGCTCTTCTTTGATGTGCTCGATCGCCTCCAAAATACGCTCTCTCGGCGTCACATAGTGTGTTTTCGGATAAATCGTACAGCGCGGTAAGTTTCGCTCAGAAATGGATCCCGTCAGTGGATCAAAAATGCTGATGTTTTCCACTTCATCATCAAACAGCTCGATGCGCACGGCATCACGATCAGATTCGGCAGGGAAGACATCAATCACTTCGCCACGAACACGAAACGTACCTCGCGTGAAGGCTTGGTCATTTCGGGTGTACTGAATCTCAGCCAAACGTCGCAGTATGCTGCGCTGGTCAATCACATCACCTCGGCGCAAGTGCAGCATCATCTTCAAGTAAGAATCAGGATCACCCAAACCATAAATCGCAGACACCGATGCAACAATGATCACATCGCGTCTTTCCAACAGTGCTTTCGTCGCCGACAGACGCATTTGCTCGACATATTCATTGATCGACGCATCTTTCTCGATGAATGTATCGGTCGACGCAACATACGCCTCAGGTTGATAGTAATCGTAGTAAGACACGAAATACTCAACCGCGTTATCTGGGAAAAACTCACGCATTTCACCGTATAACTGAGCGGCCAAGGTTTTATTGGGCGCCATGATCATAGTCGGCCTATCAGCCGTCGCAATCACATTCGCAATCGTATAGGTCTTACCTGAACCCGTTACGCCCAATAGCGTTTGATGCGCGAGACCGGAATCCAAGCCTTCAAGCAGTTGGTTAATCGCCGTCGGCTGATCACCTGAGGGTTTAAAGGGGGAATGGAGTTTGAAATTCTTGCCCATGACGCGTCCGTGACAATGCTTACCAAACCTCCCATTTTGCGCCCTCGTCGAGGTAAGTCAACTGACAAAGCCAGCAAGTGCATCAGTGGCTTCGATTTTCTCTGCTCTCTCTCCTTTATTGACATATTTTTATTACCAAGGATGATCCAAACATCTCGCGCTCACGTAGCGCATCAGTGTTGAGGAAAATAAAAATGAAAAAAGTCGCACTCGTGACCGGCGGTTCCGCAGGCATTGGTCTTGCCATCGTCGAGGGGTTCATTGAAGAAGGTTACGCCGTTTACAACGCTGACCGTCAAGAAGGCCCGAAGGGACACTGGCTGGCGTGCGATGTAACGGACGCGACAGCGTTGCAACACGCAGTGGAGACACTGATGGAAAACGAAGGGCAACTGGATGCGCTCGTATGCAATGCTGGCATTCACTTCAGCTCAACCATTGAAAACACCGAAGAAGCGGATTTGGACCGTGTGCTAGATATCAATGTGAAAGGCGCATATCACGCTATCCGCGCCTGCCTCCCAGCCATGAAAGTGGCTGAAAAAGGGAGCATTGTTTTACTTGGGTCAGATCAATGCACTGTGGCGAAACCTAACTCTTTTGCCTACAACTTAAGTAAGCACGCAATTGCATCAATGGCGAAAACAACCGCGATTGACTATGCGAAATATAATATTCGCGCCAACGCTGTATGCGCTGGCACAACGGAAACGCCGCTCTACCACAATGCAATAAATGCTTACTGCGCACGGTCTGGTGCAGATAAAGAAGAAATACATAAAGAAGAAGGCAAGCTTCAACCATTAGGGCGAATTGCTCAACCAGAAGAGATTGCCCACTTGGTTGTGTTCTTGGCCAGTGATAAAGCCAGCTTTATTACGGGCAGTTTACATGCCGCAGATGGCGGCTATACGGCACAATAATAATGCGAATAATTGACGCTCATCTCCATCTTATTGATTTACAGCGCGGTAAATACGGTTGGCTTAGGGAAGGAAATCCACCCAACTGGGATGACAAAGTCACGATTTGCCGTGATTGGGCGGAAACTGATTTGGTCTTGAACAACGATCACAAGATCGAAGGTTTTCTCCACGTGGAAGCTGGCTTTGACAATGAAGAGCCGTGGCGAGAGATCGCATGGCTGGAAGACACTGTACGCATGCCTTTTCGAAGCATCGGTTGTGTTGACCTGACGTTAGATTCAGACACATTCACTCAGCACCTCGCAAAGCTAAGGCGCCACAAATCAGCGGCAGGTGTTCGCCATATCCTTGATGAAGATGCCGCACAGTTACTCCGAGACCCTCAGGTGATAAGCAACCTTCGTGTTATCGCGGATTCAGGCTTGATATTTGAAGCCCAGTTTGACGGTGCAGATGGCAATGCCATGGATGCTTTCCTGTCTCTTTGCAATGAAACGCCCAAACTACGTACTGCCTTTAACCATGCTGGTTTCCCACCTGAAAACGATCATGAACAATGGGCTAAGAATCTTCAAAGTCTTGCCATTCAACCTAACGTGTATATCAAAGCGTCTGGCTGGGAGATGACGAACCGCACCTATGGCGTAGAAGCTGTGGCGAATCGCATCACAGAACTGATGAATTGGTTTGGTGAAGATAAAGTCATGCTTGCAAGTAATTTCCCACTGAGCGAGCTGCGTATGACATACAAAGAGGTATGGCAGGAATATGCATCTTTACCGTTCACGAAAGAAGTCATGGCGAAGCTTTGCTTTTCTAACGCTCAACAGTTCTATCGTTTTTAGTTCAGATCCCGTCTTCTCTGCGTTATCCGTCTTCGGGAAATAAAACAAAAAGCCCCCGCCAGTTTGGCAGGGGCTTTTAATATGTCGCACTCAGTGGTTGGTGCTATATGATTTATTTAATCGTCAATCTTGGCGATCGCATTACAATCTCGTCGTTCAACTCAATGCCAATACCCGGCGCTTCAGAGACTTCAAAGAAGCCATTTTTCGGCTGCGGATCTTGAAGGCACAATTCACGGTTCCACGATTTGATCGCATAGGTGTGGTGCTCGTGGATTAAAAAGTTAGGAATCGCGGTTTCAAGGTGCAATGACGCCGCCGTAGCCACCGGGCCACCACATACGTGCGCTTGAATGCGAACATCAAAGATATCAGCGTAATCACACACTTTTTTGGTTTCCGTGAAACCGCCACACAAACCAATGTCAGGCTGTAACACATCAACACTTTGGTCTTCTAGGTACGGTCTTACTTGCCAGCGGTTATAAAGACGTTCGCCACCCGCAATAGGCACATTTACTTTGTCAGCGACTTTCGCATGCAATGAGTGATTGAGGTAATTCACTGGCTCTTCGTAGTACATACAGTCGAACTCTTCCGCAATCGCTCCCAACTGAATCGCCGTTGTCGCACCCGGTAAGCTATGACATTCAAAGATGATGTCTACTTCATCGCCAACCGCATCACGAATGGCTTTCATTCGAGAACGATAAAGCTTCATTTCAGCGCGCGAGATGATTTTTGTACGTTCGTAATACGTGTTTCCATCTTTGTCGTACATGATCGGATCGACTTTCACCGCGTCATAGCCTTCTGCCACGGCCTTTAATGCCGCTTCTGCGTATTCTTCTGGCTTTGAAAGTGCTTTGAAGTCTTTATCCCAATCAAACTGAAGTTGGGAAGCATAGGTACGAAGTTTGTCATTTACCTTACCACCCAACAGTTGGTAGACAGGTAGATTCAGTGCTTTACCTTTGATGTCCCAAAGTGCGGTATCAATGGCACTCATTGCGGCATAAACCACTGGGCCACCGCCTAATCCCCAAAAGCTTTCACGCAACATACGCGCCCAAAGCTGTTCGGTTTGGAAAGGATCATGGCCAATCAAGAAGGCTTCCGCCATTTCTTTTATCATATGTGCAGCAGCACTGTGGCCTAGATCGTAAGCAAGGCCAGCTTCACCCACACCACTGATCCCTTCGTCGGTATGTATACGCACAAACACCGGGTTCCACGGTGGGCGTTCTGGGCAATGAATATCAAACACTTCTACTGACGTGACTTTCATTTATTCTCTCCTTGAATTCATCAATTTCTACACCCACACAATACGATGGGTATAGATTCTTATTCCATAAAACTTGGGTCGAGACGCCACGCTTTGCGCAGTAAGGAAGGCCATGCTTTTTGCCCCCCTGTCGCCCCGGAATGCACGACCTTCGCCTGCGCAAAGATATTATCTTGAATGGATTGCGGCACAGCGACCACGTCTTGGCCGGCGGCTTGAAGCATCAATTGCACTTCACACGCTCGCTGCATGTCATAAAAACGCATGAAGGCATCACCCACTGAAGGCCCTAGCGTGAGTCCACCGTGGTTAACTAACAGCATATGGTTGGTGTCACCTAAATCACGTTGAAGTCGTTTTCTTTCGGCATCGTTAACCGCCAGGCCTTCATAGGAGTGATAGGACAGTGAAGGCAGAGAAAACATAGAATATTGGCTAAGCGGTTTTAACCCGTCTTTCTGCGTAGCGACTGCAATGGTTTCGTTGGTGTGTAAGTGAATCACACAATGGGCATCAGGACGTGCTTCGTGGATCGCACTGTGAATCGTGAAACCCGCAGGATTAATATCAAAAGGCGTGTCATCAAGAATGTTGCCGTCTAGATCGACTTTAACAAGGTTCGATGCCGTCACTTCATCAAAAGCAACGCCAAACGCATTGACGAGGTAAGTGTCGGTATCAGGAATGCGGAGAGAGAGGTGTGTATAGATAAGATCTCCCCACCCCATGTCTGCGACAAGGCGGTAACACGCAGCCAAATCGACACGCTGCTGCCATTCAACATCACTGACTTTCCCTTTGAGGGCTAATTTAGGTAGGGCTTCCACAATCATGTCCTTTTGTTTGCGTGTATTTGCTTGTTGTTTACGCGTATTCGTTTGTCATTTACGCACAGTTGCTTGGCGTCTTTCACCTTGCTTACCCCTCTTAGCTTCTCTCACTTGGTTAAGTGCTGCAAATCAACACGTAAGAAAATGGAACAGTGTTGAGTAATCATGAAGAAAATACGGAGAAGAGAAAGAAGCCCTTCGCCTCTTTGTTGATCCTTTCATCACTTTAAAAGAGAGCTTCCATGTGTACAACTCCATTTTGTAATGAAAAGGATCCATTGGTTACATGGGTGTTGCAAACTGCTGTGTGATCGGCGCTTTTCTTAATAATGGAGAGAAAGCCGACTGAAAGGCGCAAAACCAAACTTGACGAATTAGGGGATAAAACCCGTGATTAACATAGTTATCCACAGAATTTGTGGGTAACCTTTGCCAAGCCAGAAACTAAAAGCACTCATCAAAGTCAATCCATTTTTAATTCAAAGTCGCTGAAATAGAGCGATCACACATCAAAACAGGCAATGAGAGGTGCATCACAAAGTTTTCTTTCGCCAATTGTCAGTCAAATCCCCCCAAAAGCGTCACTCTCACAAACCACCACCAACACATGCGTTCGTTTTTTGACCAATCTAAGTCTTTTAGTATTTCCCCAACATCAATATCGCTGATGTGACGTCACCGAAACCACAAAGATGTCGCCAAGCCCAGTATCGTTATTTCTGTCTCTTCAAAAAAAATGGAGCATCATCAATACGCCAAGAAATCTTTTAATGTCGAGTGATCCAAAAGAAAATACGCCTCATATTGCGTCAACAGAACAAAAAAACAGCCAACTCTGATCGCCGAATAATCAGATGATTTAAAAACAGCAAATTGTGCTGTTTCTAGTGTTGACAGCCATCAGGGTGATAGCTAAGATTCGCCCCGCTTTGAGAAATTCCCCCTTAGTTCAGTTGGTAGAACGGCGGACTGTTAATCCGTATGTCGCAAGTTCAAGTCTTGCAGGGGGAGCCACTTTTCGTGGTTTGTTCGAAGAACGAATCACGGGTTTGAGTGTATCGCTTCGCGATATGTCGCAAGCCTAGGCGGCCCCGTTAAGTCTCACAGGGGGAGCCACTTTTCGTGATTGGTTCGAAGAAC